>NC_010794.1:0-600000 GCF_000019665.1 Methylacidiphilum infernorum V4
AAATATTTATTTTTTAAGATCTTCATTTTGCTTGTTAGGAAAAATAGATTTTTAAAAGAATAAAGAATGGCCTTTCAAAAGGCAAAAAATCGCCGAGGTTGTGAATAACTTTGGCAATAAAATTCGACTTTCTTCATAAAATCAGTCCTTATCATGAGGATACATTTTTAGTTGTTCATAATTAACAACTTACAAGAGAGCTCTTATAGAAACAGATATAAAAATAAAATCACAATGATGTTAATAACTTGTGAATAAGTTGAAAACTGATCTGAATTTAATCTGGAACGATATCTGTTTAGAACTTCAAAAGGTAATCTCTAAAGAAGCGATAGAAAAGTGGTTTGTGCCCATTGAACTCCTGAGCATTGAAAATGATCAACTTCTGCTTAAGGCTCCCGATCCTATTTATCAGTACTGGATAGAAGAAAACTATTTATCCCAGCTCATCGGGGCATCTTTTCGAATTTTGGCTAAAAACCCTAAAATCATTTTTGCTCAAGAATCGCCTGGAAATGGAGAAAAGGCTACAGGAAAAAAGATCAAGTCCTTGCCCAGGGAAGACAAAAGCTCAATTTTTGAATCCAAAGGTTTAAACACGAAATTTTCTTTTGAAAATTTCGTCGTAGGACCGAATTCAGAATTTGCGGCCGCAGCTGCAAAAGCCGTCGCAGAATCTCCCGCAAAAGCCTATAACCCGCTTTTCCTGTACGGGAAAGTGGGTTTGGGGAAAACCCATCTTATGCAGGCGATCGGCAATCATATCGTGGAAAAAAATAAATGGATTCTTGTCCAGTATGTTACCTCCGAACAGTTTACCAATGAGTTTATCGAAGCCATTCAAAAGGGCAGCATTGGTCAATTCAGGAAAAAATACCGTCAAATAGACGTTCTTCTCATAGATGATATTCAGTTCTTGGCGGGTAAAGAACGTTCTCAAGAAGAATTCTTTCATACCTTTAACTGTCTTTTTGATGGAAGCAAGCAGATCGTTTTAAGTGGAGACGAGGCCCCAAGCTCGCTTCAGAACTTGGAAAAGAGGCTGATATCAAGATTTGAATGGGGATTGACGGCTGAAATACTTCCCCCAGGAATTGAGGTAAGGCTGGCTATTTTAAAGCATAAACTAAAAAATTATTCCCTCTCAATCGATGAAAAAATTTTGGAGTTCATAGCCGAAAGAATAAAAACCAATGTCAGGCAATTAGAAGGAGCTCTCAATAGACTGTGTGCTTATGCCTCCATCCATAAAGAAGGTAAGATTACACTTGAAGAAACACAATCACTCTTAAAAGACCTTATTTCCTTGCAACCTTCAAAGACGATTACCATAGAAATGATCCAAAAAAGGGTATGCGAAGCCTACGATATCCGGTTTTCAGATATGGTTTCCAAAAGGAGAATATCGGCTATAGCTTTGCCTCGCATGGTAGCCATGTATTTAGCAAGAAGGTTAACGAACCTTTCTCTTTCCCAAATCGGTGAAAATTTTGGAGGAAGAGATCATGGAACGGTTCTTCACGCCCAACGGACAATATCCGAAAAAATGTCCAAGGACCCGGATTTAGCCCAGTTGATAAAAAAAATAACTGAGCAATTAACTTCTTCTCAATAAGTTGTAAATAACAGTGAATAAAAAGAAAAAAATCTTTTAAATTAGGCTAAAGGAATAAAATTATTAACAGTCATCAATAATTTATTCAAAACGGGGAGGGAAAAATTATCTTTTTACCTATTAAAAAGTTAACCGGTTTTTCACCCTTTTATTCCCTATGAATTTTATTTTTAAGAAAAAAAAGGTTTTATTATAAAACAAAAGTTATGAAATTTTCTGTGGAAAAAAAGAGCTTCATCGACTCCTTAACCCTTATTCAAAGTATCATCAATCCTCGATCTACGTTGCCCATTCTCAGCCATGTGCTCCTTTCGGCAAAGGCTCCCGACCGGCTCCTATTTTTTGCCACCGATCTACAAACGGCGTTGAAGATCGAGCTTACTGCTAACGTAGAAGAAGAAGGAACCACCACTTTACCGGCCCGAAGGCTTTTAACAATAGTTAGAGAACTCGATTCCGATCAATTGTCCTGGAAAACAAACAGCAATCATCAGACCACTCTTTCTTCGGACAGGTCTTTTTTCCAGCTTAACGGTTTACCTGACGATGATTATCCAAAGTTTTTTCCTGAAAGAAGGGAAGAAGGACTGAGTATTTCTCAAGGTAAAATTCGAAAAATGTTAAGGATGGTGGAGTATGCCATGGCCGATGAAAGTAGACCTGCCCTAAACGGAGCTTGGTTCTCTATAAAATCAGGCCGTTTTGAAGTGGCGGTGACCGATGGAAAAAGATTGGCTTACACCTTTGAAGAAGTTGAAAACGAATCATTTGAAGCTGAAGGGATAGTTCCGGCTAAAGCCGTCTTGGAAATTTCAAGAATAATTGAAGATTCAGATAAAACCCTGAAGCTATTTTTAGATTCAAACAAAATATTCCTGGAACTAGACAACATTCTTTTCTTTTCTAAACTCACCGAGGGCAAATATCCAAATTTCAAACAAGTCATTCCCAAAACAACAACTCAAAAGGCTGTTATCGACCGAAACAGTTTCTTGCATGCGATACGTAGGGTTTCTTCCATTGCCATAAGCGGTTCCAACTCACTACCCGTAGTTCTAGATTTTTTAGGAACGAATGAATTGGTTCTAAGTTGCCAGGCTCCAGAGATTGGCCAAGCTCGAGAGACGATCAGCCTTAAGGCATTTCAAGGGGAAGCTTTTTCTATCCCTTTTAATCCCCTTTACTTAATCGAACCGTTAAGAGAAATGGAAAAGGAAGATGTTATCCTGGAATTCGTAAATCCTTCAACAAAAGGCAATCCTTGCTTAATCACCGAAGGAACTAACTTTGTTTACGTTTTAATGCCGATTAAAAATCAATAACCTTCTAGAGATATGATACAACGATCTGGATATATTGGCGTTTTTGTGGAGCCTTTTACAAAAGAGGAAGTAGAAAAATTGGTTTCCCATTGGCTCGAGCGCTTTGAAAGAGTTGAACAGGTTATTCCTGGACAATACAATTATACTTCTACCCTGGTTATAGAAAAAATCGAGGATCTCCTTTACGAAGAACATCCTCAATTTCGCATTGTTCAAGGAGACGATTTTGCCTGGGTTTACCTCTCTTATAATCGTCAAGTTCTTGAAACTTCGGGATTTTATTCCGACCAGATTCCTTTAAGCTTAGAGGTACTCCTCGAATTGCCCAATCTTGTGGAAATTGTTGAAGAGACGAACGAAAAAAGGTTAAAAGAACTCGAGGATGCAGGGTTCTTCTAATTTTTTTCTACATAAGCCTGGGTTTTCCTTTTATGTCTTTTTCTTCGATCCTTATCTCTAAAATTTCATTGCCCAAAGGTCGCCATGCAGGGGTTTCACATTTTTTTTTTTGTAATAGTCTTCGGCTTTCTCTTGCTGCTTGACTTGACAACCAAGTACTGGATTTCTTCATTCCTGGAGGTATCCTACGATAGAACAATCATTCCCGGATTTTTAGATTTGGTTTACGTCGAAAACACGGGCATAGCTTTCGGGCTTTTTGCAGGAAACAATAGATTTTGGGAGGTTTTTACCTTATTATTAATTTTAATAGGTTTTTTTTATTTTAGAAAAAAAATCTTCAAAACTATTCCTTATATGGTTATTGGAGCAATGATTTTTGCCGGAGCCCTGGGAAACGGGATAGATCGTATTATCCATGGGCATGTCACCGATTTTATTGATGTGCATTTCTTCAATTATCACTGGCCCGCTTTTAATCTTGCTGACACCTACTTAACCCTAGGGTTTAGTTGTATTTTTTTATATTTTTTAAAACTTAAGCATACTTCTAATCAAAAGAATATTTAAAAATGAGTTTAAAAAAGATGGGCATAGAAGAAAAAAAAGAAAGGGTGCTGAAGCTTAAAAAGGAGAAAAATGCTCTTATTTTAGCTCATAACTACCAGCTCGCCGAGATCCAAGACGTGGCTGATTTTGTTGGCGATTCTTTGGGGTTATCTTTTAAAGCTCGAGAAGCTACACAACAAAGGATTATTTTTTGCGGCGTTCATTTTATGGCCGAAACCGCAAAAATTCTAAACCCGAATAGAAAAGTCATTCTTCCCGATATCGAGGCGGGATGTTCCCTTTCTGATTCCTGTAGTTATGAAGATCTTTTAGAGTATAAAAAAGAAAATCCGACTACTTTTATTGTCGCTTACGTTAACACATCGGCTGCCGTTAAGTCACTGAGTGATTGTATCTGTACCTCTGCCAACGCCTTAAAAATCGTGCAAAAAGTTCCTCCGGACAGGAACATCCTTTTTGTACCTGATCAAAATTTGGGGGAGTGGGTACAGAACCAGACCGGAAGAAAAATGGATTTATGGCCTGGTGAATGCTATGTCCATGTTGAAATTACCCACCAATCCTTGTTGGAATTAAAAAAGAGATTTCCAGCCGCTCCCATTGTTTCCCATCCGGAATGTGAAAGAGCGGTAAGAATGCTTTCGGATTTCGTCTGTTCCACAGAGCAGATGATCGGTTATTGCAAGAATCATCCGGCTCGGTCCTTTATTATCGCCACAGAATCGGGAATGATAACCAGGCTCAAAAAAGAAATCCCAGAAAAGGAATTCATAGCTGCTTCTACTTCCCGTTGTGCTTGCGCCCATTGTAAATTCATGAAAAAAATTACGCTGGATAAGCTTATCACTGCCCTTGAATCTGATCGTTTCGAAATCGATGTCCCGATTGAAATCCGTAAAAAAGCTTTCCTTCCCATTCAACAAATGTTGGAGTGGAGCGTGTAAGTAGGCAGCTGTAGGATTTCTTTAAGTTTAGAAAGGTGAGAAAGTTTGTTTTAGACACCAGCATATTTACCAATCCGGATGTATCCCAGCAATTCGGAGATGATGACAGTTCCGTGTTTTCCGGCTTTCTATCTTTAGCCTCCAAGGCTGAAGCCCTTTTTTACATGCCCTTGTCCGCCTACAAGGAGCTCAAGCTCATCAAGGGTACGGCTTTTTTTTCTTCTGACTTTGAATTCATCGTCCATATTCGTTCTCCAAGAAAGTTCAATCTTCTTATACCCGGTTCCGTTCTTTATGATTTTATCGATGAAATAAGGAAAAGAATTGACCATGGGCTGAGAATTGCAGAAGAGCACTTAAAACTTGCCGGTCCAGACGGTGGAACTCCCATTCCCTTTGATCAACTGGTTAATCGATTAAGAAATCGATACCGCGAAGCCTTAAGGCAGGGTATTCTGGATAGCAGGGAAGACGTTGACGTTATCCTCCTTGCCTATGAACTAGAGGCAGTTCTCGTTACCGCCGATGAGGGTATGAAAAAATGGGCTGATAAAATGGGAATAGAAATTTTAAATGCAAGTTATTTGAAAGACTGCTTAAAAAACCTAATCAAACCTGAGGGCACCGGAGAGCCAGTTTCTTAAGGAATCCCCGGTTGCAGGAAATATTTTTTCAAATTCCAAATACCAGTAGTCTTTATCTTTATAAAATTTTTTTACTATAACATGTTCTTGATGTCCGGGAATATGCTTAAGATGATCGATAAGGTATTGGGCATTTTGAGGATTTCTAAATCGACACCGAAAGAGTCGGCTCGATTTTCCTCCTTCTTTAACACGCTTTAGCACCTCTTTAATGGAGGATATAAAAGCCTTTCCCAATTTCTCATCCCATCCGTTTTCTTCAATAATTCCCATATCGATTAAAAATAAAACGTACCGCAATATCCTATCGATAAAATAGTTAGGGCTAATATCCATTATCTTGTGAGACAAAACGGCAATATCATTTAAATCGGAATGGGCCGTAACGTACTTTGCATAACGGCCAAAAGGTTCTTCTTTAAATACCGCTCCTTCCCTGTATTCGTTATGGAGGCAAAGAAGGATTTTTTTTATTTCAACGAGGTCATTGCCGTTATTTTTAAAAAGACCAAAATTTTTAACCGAAGGGAGACCATAGCGGCAAATAAGCTCTTGTTTTTGTCGTTGAGGTAAAAACTCCAAGGTAGGAAGCTGGGCTATATCAAAAATAAAAAGTTTTATATCCTCTTGAACCAGGGGAGAAGGGCCTTCAATATAAGGGTTGTCTGGACCGGCGATTTCTCCACATAAAACAAGCGAGGGATGATCATTAAAAATACCCAAGGGCATCAGCTCCCCGATTCTATCGGTACTAAAAGGACAAAGAAAACCTCCGCGGGTAGCACAAAGTATCTTTCCTTTATACTGGAAAATTCGGACGTTGTAGCCATCCACTTTTTCTTCCATCCAGAACGAAGAGGGGAACTGTTCTCTGAGACCAGGCTCAAGACTGTTTATCCTACCGATCTTGGGGAATCCGGCTATGGCTAAGTCTTTAAGAAAAACCGTTCCTTCAGGCCAACCCTTGTAAGCATGAGTCAGCCTGACATAAGAATATTCCCAGAATCTTCCCAACTGACCCTTTTTGGACTGAAGAATTTCTTCGATTAGCTGTTCATACATACAAAATCATTTCTTCGCCGGCTTACAGCTGCCTGAATCTCATAGAGAGCCCGTTTTCTAAAAGGGAACTTGGAGGAAAAGCAAGTTTTAATTGTAAAAAAAAACAAAGAGCATTAAAAAAATTGAAAGATTAAAATTGCAAGATTTTTAAAAATTACTATATCGTTTTGTGATTTTGCCCTTTAAAAAGATCAGAAAGTTTATCAAAGACCAACAAAAAAGTATCCTCAAGGGGAACCCTAATAATTTATATATTTTAAGCAAATTGCCTAAAAATGCCATTGTTGATTTAAAAAAATGAAAATAGCCATTATCGGTTCAGGG
This sequence comes from Methylacidiphilum infernorum V4, assembly GCF_000019665.1. Taxonomy (NCBI): domain Bacteria; kingdom Pseudomonadati; phylum Verrucomicrobiota; class Methylacidiphilae; order Methylacidiphilales; family Methylacidiphilaceae; genus Methylacidiphilum (ex Ratnadevi et al. 2023); species Candidatus Methylacidiphilum infernorum. The sequence goes on from NC_010794.1 coordinate 6,881, forward strand.
TACGTGGGATTAACTACAGGAGCTTGTTTTGCAGATGTTGGGCACGAAGTCATTTGCGTGGATAATGATGAAAAAAAAATAAAGATGTTAAAGCAAGGAAAGGTACCGATTTATGAACCGGGACTTGAAGAGATAGTCAAAAAAAATTTATCCAAAGGTCTTCTTCACTTTACCGAGAGTATAGAAGAAGGAGTCGAAAGAAGCCTGGTCATTTTTATTGCCGTACCCACTCCCCCTTTGGAGGATGGCAGCGTGGACATGACCTACATCGAGAAAGTGGCCAGGCAAATCGCTGCCGTATTAAAAGATTACAGGGTGATTGTCGACAAGAGTACTGTTCCTGTTAAAACCGGAGAAAGGGTCTATCAAACCATTAAACGCTACAATAGTCATAATATCGACTTTGATGTCGTCAGCAATCCGGAATTTTTAAGAGAAGGGGTTGCCGTAAAGGATTTACTTCATCCCGATCGAGTGGTGATAGGGGCAATGAGCGAACGGGCCATAAAGATAATGAAGGAGATCTATTCCCCTTTTAACGCCCCCATCTTAATTACTGATCTCAACTCTGCCGAGCTCATCAAGCATGCTTCAAATAGTTTCTTGGCTTTGAAGATCTCTTACATTAATGCCTTATCGAGAATATGTGAAGCGGCGGGGGCTAACGTGCAAATGGTTGCTGAAGGAATGGGATTGGATCACAGGATTGGAAAACATTTCCTAAAGGCAGGAATAGGATGGGGAGGATCCTGTTTTCCTAAAGATGTTGCTGCTTTCATCAAGATCTCCCAGGAACTCGGCTACGATTTTAAGCTCCTAAAAGAAGTTTCTCAAATAAACCACGACCAAAAAGAGCATTTTTTGCGAAAAATAAGGGACGTTTTATGGGTTTTGAAAGACAAGAGAATAGGGTTATTGGGATTAGCTTTTAAAGATAATACCGATGATATTAGAAGCAGCGTGGCGATGGACCTGGCGATGACTTTTGTGAAAGAGGGAGCAATTGTCCAGGCTTTTGATCCTAAAGCCATGGAAAAAGCAAAAGAAAAACTTCCTTCGATTCATTATTGCTCATCGGCTCAAGAGGTAGCTGTGGATTCTGACTGTATCGTGATCGCTACGGAATGGGAAGAGTTTAGGAAGCTGGATTGGAAATCGATGAAATCGACGATGATCAGTCCTATTATTTTTGATGGAAGAAATCTCCTCGATAAAAAAGAGATGACCCGCATGGGGTTTCATTATATTGGAATTGGAAATTAAAGCAGAGGATTATGAATTCCGTTCTTGTCGGTGCTCAATGGGGAGATGAAGGAAAGGGAAAAATTGTTGATTTTCTAACTCAAGATGCAGATGTAGTTGTTCGCTGCCAGGGCGGTGATAACGCAGGTCATACGGTTGAAGTCAACAATGAAAAGTTCGTTCTCCATCTGATTCCCTCGGGCATTTTATGGCCTGAAAAGATCTGTTTGCTAGGCAGCGGCATGGTTATAGATCCCGTTTCTCTTGTTGAAGAAATCAAAAACATAGAAGGCAGGGGGATAGAAATTCGAAACCGGCTTTTTATTTCTGAAACTGCCCACATGGTATTCCCTTACCATAGGATCATTGATGAACTGCTTGAAAAAAACCGGGGCAAAAGCCGAATTGGAACAACGAGAAAAGGAATAGGTCCGGCTTATGCCGATAAAATAAGTCGGACTGGTCTTCGTATTCTTGATCTTCTTGATAAAAAAAGTTTCTTGGAAAAATTTCAAAGGCTGGTTGAGGAAAAAAATCGTTATATCCAGTTTTTAGGGGGAGAACCCTTGGATTGGAAGGAAATTGCAGAACCTTATTTAAAAGCCGCTGATGAGATTTCTACGATGGTCGTCAACACCGCCATCTGGCTTTACGAGGCTTCGGCTTTACAAAAAAACATCCTCTTTGAAAGCGCGCAAGGGACTTTTCTCGATATTGACTTTGGAACATATCCTTTTGTAACCTCCTCCAATACCACGGCAGGTGGAGCTATTACAGGGAGCGGATTACCTCCCCATAAAATTAGCCGTGTTATCGGGTGCATGAAAGCCTATACAACGCGGGTGGGAGAAGGTCCGTTTCCTGTGGAAAACAGGGAGCTTTCGGAAATGCTCCATGCCTCTGGCAGGGAATTTGGATCGACAACGGGTAGGGCGAGAAGATGTGGATGGTTTGACGGTGTTTTAGCCCGGTATGCTTCCCTGATCAACGGTTTTGACGAGGTGGCTGTAACCAACCTGGATGGACTTGATTCCATGGAGAAAATTCCCGTCTGTGTTTCTTACGAGTTCAAAGGCAAGATCCTCAAATATCCTCCCAACTCCGTGCGCCAGCTAGAAGAGTGTGTTCCCATATATGAAGAACTACCGGGATGGTTGGAGTCTACAGCAAAGGTACGTTCTTTTGAAAAACTTCCTCAAGCTGCTCAAAATTACTTGAATAAACTGGGCATGCTTGCCGGGGCACCCGTGCGCATTGTTTCTGTGGGAGCTTCTAGAGATCAAACTTTTTTTGTCGATTAATTTCCTAATAAAATGACGGGATCTTAACTCTATGTTATGTTTTTTTTTAATGAACCAAGAAGCTTTTCTGCCTTATAGCCCCGCTTTCTTATTTTTCATTTTTAAAAATTTTCAATACAAACAGAAAAGAGGGATAGTAAACAGAAAAGAGATCGTTAAGGGAAAAATTAAGATATTTTTAGATGAATAGTGCTAGAGGATACGAACAGCAAGGGAATAATGGTGGGGCTACTCATTCCTCTTTGCTTGACAGCCGAAATATCCCCGAACATGTGGCTATAATAATGGATGGGAATGGACGTTGGGCTGAAAAGAGAAATTTGGCTCGAATCGAAGGTCATAGGGAAGGGCTCAATGCTGCAAAAGAGGTTGTTCAAACAGCTTTGGAAGTAGGAATACATTACTTAACCCTCTATGTTTTCTCTGTTGATAATTGGAAAAGGCCATACTTCGAAATAAAAGCTCTTATGGAGATGTTTGAAGATTTTCTAAGCAAGAATGAAGAAGAGTTGATAGAAAAAGGAATAAAACTGGTCACTATTGGAAGGAGAACAGACTTGCCTAAAGGACTGCAAAAGCAACTGCTGTCTACCTGTAAAAAAACAGAATCTAATTTTAAACTCGTTCTAACCTTGGCTTTAAGTTACGGTTCGAGGTTGGATATCCTTGACGCCGTTAAAGAGATTGCAAAAAAAGCTCTCCATGGCCAAGTCAAGATTTCAGATATAAATGAAGAGCTTTTCAAATCCCATCTTTCAACCTCTTTTTGTCCTGATCCAGATTTATTAATAAGAACGAGCGGGGAGATGCGCTTAAGCAATTTTCTCCTTTGGGAATCTTCCTACACGGAGTTTTACTTTACCACCACCTATTGGCCGGATTTCAGGAGGCAAGAATTTTTGGAGGCCTTAGGAACGTTTGCGAAAAGGCAGAGAAGATTTGGACAAGTAGCCGTAAAAAATTGATAATTTTCTTTTCGATATTTTTATTCTTGGTGTTTTAGTCGATTATAGCCGATGACTGTTGAAATGGTAGAAAAAGAATCCAATTTTTACGCCCGCTTTTTTTCTTCCCTCGTTCTCTGGGGCGTTCTCCTTTTCGTGATCTTGTACGGCTTGAAAATCATCGAGATGATCATCTTTATTTTCTTCGGAGTCTTGGCCTTGGAAGAGTTTTATCGGATGCAAGAAGTCAAAGGCAACAGGGTATTTCGTTCTGCGGGGCTTTCTGCTGCGTTTTGCCTTTACGTTGGAATCTGGTTTTTTTGGAATTTTCTACCCAACGGGTCCTCTTTTTATTATTTTTTTGAACAGGCATTGTATTTTATTTTTATAGCCAGCCTTTTTTCCCTGGTCATTTATCGTTGGAACTTTCTGGACAATCCGGTATCGGCTATTGCATTGACTCTTTTAGGCTTTTTTTACGTTGCTTTTCTCTTTAGTTTTCTTGAGCGTATTTCTTTTTGCAAGGGACTTCCTTTTAATGCCGATGCTGCTCTTTTCTACGTTATAGCGGTGACGAAACTCAGCGATACGGGTGCATTTTTAATAGGTAAAAACTTTGGGCGCCGTTTTCTTATTCCCCAAATTAGTCCAAAAAAAACATGGGAAGGATTGGGGGGAGGAATTCTCTTTTCCTTTTTAGCCGGGATAATTCTCCCCTTTGGATTTTCTAAATTTTTTAAAGGCTTCCCCTATTCCGATTCCCTCTTTTTGAGCGTGGTTATAGGGATAGTGGCAGCGATTGGAGACCTGGCCAAAAGCACGGTTAAAAGGGACGCTCATGTCAAGGATTCAGGGCATATTATACCGGGTATAGGAGGGATATTGGACCTGATTGACAGCCTGCTGTTGAGCGGTCCTTTGTTTTATTTTTATTGCTTTTTTCGATACCACATAGGGCCGTAGCTTCTTTTAAAGAAAGCTGAGAAAAGTATGAAACTTCCCCTTGTTTTCCGTGAAGCCTTTTATTTCGTTTTAATCTTAGGTGGGCTTTCCCTTTTGTTTTTGTCCTTGCCCTTTAAACTGGCTAAGGTTGTAGGGTTTCTTTTTTTACTGGGATTTTTTTTTCTTTTTTATTTTTTTAGAGATCCTGAAAGAACTATCCCTGCGGACCCTCAAGCTATTTTAGCCCCTGCCGACGGCAAAATCGTAGAAGTAGACATCGAGGAAAAATCTCCCTTTTTTGAAGGCAGGGCACAAAAAATTTCCATATTTCTCTCTATTTTTGATGTTCATGTCAATCGATCTCCCGTCGAGGGCAAGATTATAAAGAAAAAGTACCACAGGGGGGCATTTTTGGATGCGCGAAATCCCCGCTCATCGGAAGTAAATGAAAGCCAAGATTGGTGGATAGAAACCCCAGGAGGTTATACTGTAGGAGTAAGACAAATTGCAGGTCTTATTGCTCGACGATTGGTGGGGTGGAAAGAAATGGGGCAAAAAATTTATGCTGGAGAAAGAATAGGAATGATTAAGTTTGGTTCAAGAACGGAACTCTATTTACCGGTTGTGTGTACCGTGGAAGTAAAACCCGGGGATAGGGTAGAGGCCGGAAAATCTATAGTAGCAAAATGGCCATGAACAATGGAAATGCTCAAAAAAATGAAAAAATTTATCTTTTGCCTAACCTTTTGACTGCAGGCAACTTGATTTGCGGTTTTCTTGCTATTCTTAAGATACTCGAAGGAAGCATTCTAAGAGATAGTGATACGGCCGGATGGATCCATACTTATGAAAACAGCCTGGATTTTATTTTAGCGGCTTTCGTCTTTGATGTATTAGATGGAAGACTGGCTCGTTTTGGAGGGAAAGAAAGCATGTTCGGCAGGGAATTTGATTCTTTAGCCGACCTGATCTCTTTTGGAGTTGCTCCAGCCTTGCTGGTATTCGAAATCGTTCTTTATCAGTTTCCTCATAAAATAGGTTGGATTGTCGCTTCAGTTTATCTCGTTTGCGGTGCCCTGAGACTGGCCCGGTTCAACGTGCTTTCCACCCAGTATAAAGGATCTAACCTGGAATTTACGGGATTTCCTATTCCTGCTGCTGCCGGTCTTGTCTGTTCAATTACTTTGCTCATGCTCTATTTTTATGAGACAGATAGAGAACTTGAAAAAGGATGGGGAAAATATATTCTGGTCATTTTGTTGCTTTTCCTTTCAATCATGATGTTCAGTAAAAACCTTTATCCAAGTTTTAAAGGCATTACTTGGAAGACAAAATGGACGGTTCCCAAGTTTCTTTTTGTCGTTTCCATTTTAGGGTTGACGATAGTGTATTATAAATGGATGTTAGCGGTTGATTTTTTAGGTTATCTTTTGTATGGCTTTTTTAGGCCCTTTATTTCCAAGCCGTTAAGAGTCGCTATAGAAGAAGAGGCGGAGGAAGACGAAGAAAAGGATGAAGAAAAGAAAGATGAAAAAAAATCATTTGAATTGGATTCGGAAAAAGAGAAGTTCCGATAAGGTTTTACCCTCTTTTTGTATTTATATATTTGCTGTTTGATCCAAGGAAAATAGAGGAATAGTGGAGTAAGCATTGAGGTTTTTTAAAGAAAAAGGGCAGATACCCAAGTGGCCAACGGGGGCAGACTGTAAATCTGCTGGCTTACGCCTTCGCTGGTTCGAATCCAGCTCTGCCCATTTTTTTCTTTTTTTTGCTCTCTCTTTATTGACATCTACGGACATTTTCTTAGGCTAATAACAAAAAAATAAGGTAATTGCTTTGAGTGTTTCCCATCGAGATTTTGCTTCTCCAGGGAAAGGTTGTTGGATGTCAGTACCCGACAAGGATTGGAATGATTGGCACTGGCAACTGAAAAATCGATTAAATTCCCTAGAACAAATTGAGCAGCGGCTGTTTTTAATTCCCGACGAACGCCGCGGATTGATGTTTGCCGCAAAAGAAAAACTTGCCTTTTCTCTTACTCCTTATTTTTTCAATCTCATCGATCCTTTCAATCCCGACTGTCCCCTCCGTCGGCAGGTTATTCCTAGAGCGGAAGAACTGGTTAGCATGCCTTATGAAATGATGGATCCCTGCGGGGAAGACAAGGACATGGTGGCTCCCGGGCTTGTGCACCGCTACCCGGACAGGGTTCTTTTTTTGGTTACCGATAGGTGTGCTACCTACTGTCGCTATTGCACAAGAAGTCGAATTGTCAGCGGGGTGGGGAGTCAAAAACTTGAAATAGATGACAAGTTGACCTTTGATTACTTAAAAAAACATACGGAGATAAGAGATGTCCTCATCTCGGGGGGGGATCCCCTTCTTCTTTCCGATGGGCGATTAGAAAAAATCCTTAGGCAGTTAAGAGAAATTGCCCACATCGAAATTATCCGAATAGGCACCCGGGTCCCTATTTTTCTTCCTCAAAGGATTACAGAGAGTTTGTGCAAGGTCTTGAAAGCCTATCATCCTCTATGGATCAATATTCATTCTAACCATCCCAAGGAATTGACCTTGGAAGCTAAAACTGCACTCGAGAAATTAGCCGATACGGGGATCCCTTTAGGGAATCAATCCGTTCTATTGAAGGGCATAAACGATGATCCGCAAACCATGTTGGAGCTGGTCAATAAACTTGTTCGATGTCGTGTAAGACCCTACTATCTCTATCAATGTGATCTTATCCAAGGAACTCATCATTTTCGCGTTCCCATTAGAAGAGGCTTGGAAATAATGCAAAAGCTCAGGGGTTTTACTACCGGATTTGCCGTTCCTCAATACGTCGTAGATGGACCCGGGGGTGGTGGGAAAATTCCGTTGAATCCCGATTATGTCATGGGATATTATGAAGACAAGGTCTTATTGCGTAATTATGAAGGCAAAATATATTCCTATCCAATGGTGCAACAGGCCAAGGGAGAGGAAAACGACGACAGGCAATCCGAAGCGGGGATGGGAAAGTATAAGTAATAGCGGAAACTAACTTCATCATGTCCTTGGTGCCGACACCTTTTGCGGGCAAAGTGCATTTATTGAAAGAGGGTAGGCATAGAATTTTAGAAGGTCATGTCTGGATATATCGAACGGAAGTTTCTCATTATGATCCGAATATAAAAGATGGGGATGTCGTCGAGGTCGTTGCTGCGGGTGGGCAAAGCTTGGGTGTTGGATTATGGAATAGTCAATCCCAGATTTCCGTCAGGATTTACTCCAGGGAAAAGGTTCCTCTCAATAAAGAAATTATCCACTGCTTTCTCTCCAAGGCCTTTAAATACAGAGAAAAGCTATTCTCGGGCAAAGACAGCAATGCTTATCGACTCTTTTGGTCTGAATCGGATGGATTGCCGGGTTTAATCATAGACAAGTATGCGGATTGGTATGTTGTGCAATTCTTGACTTCGGGAGCCGACCGGAAAAGGAATGAAATTCTAGAGGTCTTAAAAGGAATCACCCAGAGCACAAACATCATCCTGCGCAACGATGCTCCAGTAAGACTCTTGGAAGGGTTATCCTTGACAAAAGAAAGTTTGAAAGAAGATTTTCCCTGTCGTCATCTCGTTTGCATGGAGGGGATCCCTATTTTGGTCGATCTTTATAATGGGCAAAAAACCGGTCTTTATTTAGACCAAGCCGCAAACTACAAGTTCATTTCACAAATAGCGAAGGGGAAAAGGGTCCTTGATTGTTTTTCCTATCAGGGATTATTTTCTATCTTTTGTGCTCGAGGAGGAGCACAATGCTGTGTTGCCGTTGATCAGTCCGCAGCCGCTATTGATATAGGAAAAGAAAATGCTTCACAACTTGGACTGCAAATTGAGTGGGTTTGTGAAAATGCTTTTGATTGGCTAAGGAAAAAAGAAAGGGAGAAAGAAAAATTCGATTTGATCATTCTCGATCCTCCCTCTTTTACTAAAACAAAAGTTCAAAAAGAATCGGCTTTCCGCGGCTATCATGAAATTCATTTGCGCGCCTTAAGATTGCTTGATTCAGGAGGTTTCTTGGCCAGCTTCTGTTGTTCACATCATATTACGATGGAAGAATGGAAGGAATTAATTTCCAGAGCTTGCTGGGAAACAAGCTCAAGGCTCCGTTACTTGGGCTGTTTGCCACAAAGCCCTGATCATCCCATCTTGTTCAATATTCCTGAAACAGAGTATCTTAAAGGGGTTCTAGCCCAGAAAATGGATTAAACCTAGCCTTTGATGATAAGGGGTGAGGAGAAATCCCCTAGATCAAGTATTTTAAGATTCCCCCCGAGGATGAGCTTTAAAATAACCCTAACCCGATCCCTGTACAAAGCTGTAAAGAAAATAAATGGATTGTTTTTGAATGGATAAGGACTTAATTTTAAAAAAGATACCCGTTGTCCTTGGAACTTAAAAAAAATATCAAGGAGCTGCCTTATGAATCTTCCTTCTCAATCCACTGATAAAAACCAGGCCTTACTTTTATGGTTTGACGAGATCAATATCAAGGATGTCCCGCTGGTAGGGGGTAAAAATGCTTCCCTTGGTGAGATGTATTCTCATCTTTGTTCTAAAGGGATAAAAGTTCCCCATGGTTTTGCCACGACGGCTAAAGCTTACCGGTTGTTCTTGTCCGAGAACAAACTTGAAGAGGAGCTTTCCCGAATCCTCTCCGATCTCAATCCGCGTGACCTTGAGAACTTGAGGGAAAGAGGAAGAAAGATCCGCTCTCTCATTATCGATTGTCCTTTACCCAAGGAGCTGGAAAAGGAAATACTCATGGCTTATTCAAAGCTCAGCGAGGAAGCCAAGCTTGAAGCGGTGGATGTTGCCGTTCGTTCTAGCGCAACCGCAGAGGACCTTCCCGGTGCCAGTTTCGCCGGTCAACAAGAGACTTATTTAAACATAAGAGGCAGGGATAATCTTTTGTCTTCGATCAAAAAATGCTTTGCCTCTTTGTTTACGGATAGAGCGATTTCTTATAGGACGGATATGGGTTTTGAACATACAAAAGTAGCCCTGTCTGTGGGTGTACAGCGCATGGTTCGGTCGGATCTCGCTTGTTCTGGGGTGATGTTTTCCATAGACACCGAGTCGGGATTTAATAACGTCGTTTTGATCAATTCCTCTTATGGATTGGGAGAAAATATCGTTCAAGGAATTGTCAATCCTGATGAATACTATGTTTTTAAACCCACCTTGATGAAAGGCTACAAGCCTATTTTACAAAAGAGATTGGGTGGCAAGGAACTAAAACTCGTTTACGATATCGGTGGAGAAAAAATCGTCAAAAACGTCCCCGTTCCTCCAGAGGAGAGGAAGAAATTTTCGTTAACCGACGAGGAAATCCTTACCCTTGCCCGGTGGGCTTGCATCGTTGAAGAACACTATTCAGAACTCAATGGAAGATTTACCCCGATGGACATGGAATGGGCAAAAGATGGTATAACGGGGGAGCTTTTTATGCTTCAAGCAAGGCCGGAAACGGTCCACAGGGGTAAAACGCGTAATTATATAGAATTTTATCGATTGAAAAGCACCGGCCCTGTGCTGATCGAAGGCAGAAGCGTAGGAGAAAAGATTGTTCATGGGAAAATTAAGGTCATAAGAAACATCGGACAGATTGACCAGTTCAAGGAGGGGAAAATTCTCGTTACCGAAAAGACCGACCCCGACTGGGAACCGATCATGAAGAAGGCAAGAGCGATAGTGACAAACCGGGGGGGAAGAACATGTCATGCGGCTATTGTCAGCCGAGAATTAGGTGTGCCGGCTATTGTAGGGACGGAACGGGCAACAGAAGTTCTCAAGGATGGCATGACCGTAACGGTAAGCTGTGCGGAGGGAGATGTAGGTAAGGTCTACGAAGGGGAGATTCCTTTTGAGATAGAAAAGGTAAACCTGGAAGAAATTCCCCGGCCTCGGACCAAGATCATGATGAACGTGGGAAATCCTGAAGAGGCCTTCGATCTCTCCTTTCTTCCCAATGATGGGGTAGGATTGGCCCGAGAAGAATTTATTTTGACCAATTATGTTCGAATCCATCCCATGGCCTTGGTTCATTTCGAAAAACTGAGGGAAGGTCCAGACAAGGAAAAAATTAGGGTGCTGACGGAAAATTATCCCCGTAAAACCGATTTCTTTGTAGAAAAGCTGGCCGAAGGCATTGGTATGATTGCTGCGGCTTTTTATCCCAAAGAAGTGATAGTTCGGTTAAGCGATTTTAAGACCAACGAATACGCCAACTTGATTGGGGGAGTGGATTTTGAACCCCAGGAACGCAACCCGATGATCGGTTTTCGAGGGGCATCGCGGTATTATAACCCGAGATACCAGGCAGGCTTTGCCTTAGAGTGCCAGGCCATTAAAAAGGTCAGAGAGACATTTGGGCTTGTAAACCTCAAGGTAATGGTTCCCGTGGTGAGGACGGTGGAAGAAGGAAAAAGGGTTATCGAGGAAATGGAAAAAAACGGGCTTAAAAAAGGAGAAAATGGCCTTGAAATTTACATGATGTGCGAGATCCCCAGCAATGTTATTCTGGCTGAAGAGTTTTGTGAAGTCTTTGATGGTTTTTCCATCGGTTCTAACGACTTGACCCAATTAGTCCTTGGATTGGATAGAGATTCCGAAATAGTGGCTTATCTATATGACGAACGTAACGAGGCGGTAAAACGCATGATTTCTTCTGTAATTAAGACGGCTAAAAGAAAAAAAAGAAAAATAGGGATCTGTGGGGAGGCCCCGAGTAATTATCCAGAATTTGCCGAATTCCTCGTGAGGGAAGGTATCGATAGTTTATCCTTAAGTGCGGATGTCATCATTAAGACTACTTTAAATATTTTGCAGTTAGAAAAAACTCTTTTCGGAGAGCAGGTTCCTAATCGCTAATAAAAATGGAAAATAGATTTGCCGATGAGATTTAGCTCTAAGCTCATCCTGGGAACTTATGGATTAAGGAATTTTCTCCCTCCCCAACGCGTTGCCCTTGTTGGCGCATCGGAAAAACCGGCAACCGTAGGAAGGGCAATAATGGAGAATTTGATTCGGTGGGGCGGGATTTTTTATCCGGTAAACCCCTATCATGACGAAATTTTCGGCAGAAAATCTTATCCCAACATCGAGAGTTTGCCTGAACCCATTGATCTAGCCATTATTGCCACTCCTGCTCCAACGGTTCCAGAGATCATGGAAGGATGCGTCCGCGCCTCGGTTAAGGGGGCAATCATTATATCCGCAGGGTTCAAGGAAATTGGGAAATCCGGAAAGCTATTGGAAGAAAAAGTGATTGCCATAGCCAAGCGAGGTGGGGTAAGGGTAATTGGGCCAAATTGCGTAGGGGTTATTTTGCCCCATGCCCGTTTCAACGGGACATTTTTAGCCGGCCTACCCAAATCGGGGCACATTGCCTTTTTAAGCCAAAGTGGTGCCTTGGGAGCCGCCGTTTTAGACTGGAGTTTTAGCCAAAACATCGGCTTTAGCGCCTTCGTTTCTCTTGGATCCATGGCCGACGTGGATTGGGGAGATATCCTTTTTTTTCTGGCCGAGGATCCTCTAACCCGAGTCATCCTTATTTACATGGAATCCATTGGCGATCCTTCTTCTTTTCTTTCTGCAGCAAGACAAGTCAATTTTCAAAAGCCCATTTTGGTTTTAAAAGCCGGTAGGTCAAAAGAAGGTTCCCGGGCGGCCTTATCGCATACAGGTTCATTGACAGGAAGCGACGAAGTCTTGGATGCGGCATTTTTGAGGACGGGGGTGCTGCGAGTGGCTTCCTTTTCCGAGTTTTTTTCCCTGGCTTCTTTCTTTAGTCAAAGACCGCTTCCCACAGGGCCTCGGCTTGTCATCTTAACCAATGCCGGAGGTGCGGGTGTGCTGGCAACGGATAGGCTTGTCATTTCTGGTGGTGAACTAGCCACTCTGACCGATGCCGCCCTTCAAAGGTTAAATGCATTCCTTCCCCTGGCCTGGAGCCATGGAAATCCGGTGGACATTCTCGGGGATGCTGATGCTCAGCGGTACCGTAAAGCGTTGGATATTTTATCGGAAGAAGAGCATGTAGATGGAATTCTTGTTATCCTTACGAAGCAGGCGATGACCGATCCTGAAGAGGTAGCTAAGCAAGTTGTCCTTTTTGCCAGGGGTTATCATAAGCCGATTTTGAGTTGTTGGATGGGGGGAGAATCCGTTCATAAGGCAAGATTGTTCCTTGAACAAGAAGGAATACCCACCTTTGAGTTTCCAGAGGAAGCAGCCCAGGCTTTCTCTTATGGTTGGATGCACAGGAAAAGCCTTTCGGCCATATATGAAACTCCAATGCCGGTTGGGGCAACCGAGGAACTCATCAAGGCCAAGGAAAACACAGCATTTGTCATTTCCCAGGCAAAAGAAAAAAATCTAACCCTTTTGACGGAGTATCAATCCAAGAAGATTCTTAATTGTTATGGTATTGAGGTTAATGAAACTTATCTTGCTCAAAGCGCAGAAGAAGCTCTCTTGATAGCCGAAGAAATAGGCTATCCGGTGGTTGCCAAGTTAAATTCTTCCCGGGTCACCCACAAAAGCGACATTGGGGGAGTGATCCTTGGGATTTCAGACAGGGAATCCCTAAAAAGGGCATTTGAAAAGATTAGGGAGAATACCCTTAAACAGTCTACCGAAAACGCTTTTGAGGGGATAACGGTACAAAAAATGATATCTGAAAAAGGCCTTGAATTGATTTTAGGCGGGAGTGTAGATCCTCAATTTGGTCCGGTTCTTCTATTTGGATCTGGAGGGGTATTTGTAGAAATTTATCAAGATAGAGCCCTTGCTCTTCCTCCTCTTACGACAGTTCTTTCTTCGATTCTCGTCGAAAGAACTAAAATAGCCAAGGCCTTTGATGGTTTTCGAGGAATACCTCCGGTAGAGAAAAAAAGGCTCAACGAAACCTTGGTTCGTTTTAGTGAACTTTTAGTTAACGAACCGAGGATAAAAGAAATCGATGTCAATCCTCTTTTTGTTTATGGGAATAGGGTTATGGCCTTGGATGCCAGGGTCATTCTCCATCCCTTTTCCATTGATGAAAGTTCTATACCTGCTGCTTCGATCAGGCCTTATCCCCTGGAATATATCTGGAAAGATGTTCTTTTAGATGGAACAAGGGTCTTGATTCGACCCATAAAACCCGAAGATGAGCCGCTGATGAGAGAATTCCATAAGGGGCTTTCCCAGGAATCCGTTTATTACCGCTATTTTCAAAATCTCTCCCTGGAAGAGCGGATCGATCACTTGAGGCTTTCCCGGATCTGTTTTTCGGATTATAACATTGAAATCGTTCTTGTAGCCCAGGTTCTTTCCGAGGATCAGCCGGCTGAAATTATTGGGGTAGCTAGACTTGGAAAATATCATGGTTTTGATGGAGCTGAATTTGCTCTCATTATCCAAGACCGCTGGCAAAACAAGGGTCTTGGAACTCTTTTTGTCCGTAAACTTAAGGAGATCGGGAAAAAAGAAAAGTTGTCCTGGATTATAGAGAGGATGTTGCCTTTAAATGAATCGATGAAAAAGATCGCCAGTAAAGAAGGCTTTAATTTGTATTTTGAGGAATCTGCCCACGAATACATTGCAGAGCTAGACTTGAGAGAAGCATCTTGACCGTTAAGGAACCCTGGATAAAAGAACCTCGTGCGCGGTACAGGGATTGAACCTGTGACCTCTCGCGTGTGAAGCGAGCGCTCTACCACTAAGCTAACCGCGCTAGCTACACCCCCACCTTCTTTGCGAATTGTAGCAGATTAGCCTTTGTCTTTCAAAAGAATTGTCTTTTTTTCTCTTTTATTTAAAGAAAATTCTTTTTGATTTCTCTTTTGTTGGTGTTCAACATAGTAGAAAATAAAGGAACGAAAGAGAGTATGTCCAAAAGAAGCCTTGGGAAAGGGCTAAGTGATTTAATTAACACCAAGTCCCTTTTTTCATCCTCGCCTAGCGAAGAACGAGGAGAAAAAATCAGCATGATTAAACTCAGCCATATCACTCCTAATCCTTATCAACCCAGGAAAGAGATTCATGAAGAAGATCTAGAGGACATGGTTCAATCCATAAAGGAAAAAGGCATACTCCAACCTATCATTGTAAGGCAACTCAAAGAGGACCATTTCGAGCTCATCGCCGGAGAAAGAAGATGGAGATCGGCAACTAAAGCGGGACTTGAAGTGATCCCTGCCATTGTTCGCAACGTTTCTGACAGCGATCTTCTCGAACTCGCCTTAATAGAAAATCTCCAGCGCAGCGATCTTAATCCTATAGAGGAAGCAAGGGGCTATGCCCTCATGATCGAAAAATTTGGATTTACCCAGGAACTTGTAGCCCTCCGGCTTGGGAAAAACAGGGCGACGGTAGCCAACTCCTTAAGGCTGTTGAGTCTTTCAGAGCGTGTTCAAGAGCTGATCGAAAAGGGAAATTTGAGCCAAGGCCATGGAAAAGTTTTGGTCGGTATTTCCGATCGAAAGAAACAGGAAAAAGTAGCTTTAAAAATTATTCAAGAAGGTTGGTCAGTCAGAAAAACCGAAGAATTTGTAAGTGGTTTTGCCTCTTCAAGAAGGAAGCAGGATCAAGGCAAGCAAAAGGAGCCCGATTGCTTGAAGAATATCGAAACTGAACTCTGCTCGAAACTTGGATCCAAGGTAAAAATAAAGGGCAATAAAAATTCAGGGAAAATCGAAATTGCCTTCAATTCGTTCCAGGATCTTCAGCGTGTTCTTTCCTTCCTGGGAATATCTTTTTAAAAAAGAAAGGGAGCTGGTGGAGAGGCGCATGGCTACTCCTTATCGATGCCCCGTTGAAAACGACATAGCCGCTCCTTCCGTTTTGTGCAGCACCTATTCCCGCTATTTGAATAGCTGCCTCCAGGAGATTTTTCCTATGACCAGGGCTTTTTTCCCAGGCTAAGACTGTTTCTTGTGGATCGATCCCTTCTGTCGAATAATGGAGGTTTTCATTTATCACAGCCCATCCTTCGTCTTGCGTTATTTCTTTTAAAGAGCTTAGAGAGCGGTGGACAAGTTTTTTTTCCAAGGCAATATGTTCTGCCCACTGTTGGCTGATCTGATCCAGCCTGGGGTTAGCAACAAGGGGAGGGAGGTTGTTATCCTCACGAAATTGGTTAATCAAGGCAAGGGTTAGCTGTCTGAATTTTGCCAAAGAAAAGGAAGAAACATGGCCGCTGTCGGCAATCGCTATTTCAGAAAGATCGAAGGAAAAAACGAGATGAAAGATAAAAAAATACAAAAATATTCTATAGCTTGATGACGAGTTTGGTATTTTCTTATGTTTCATGGAAAAGAAAAGCATCTTGATAGAAAATCAAAATCATGACAAGACCGGAAGTGGCAGGAAAAGGAGAAAAAACCCGGTAAAATATGGGAAGAAAAATCCACATCTTAACTGAAGAGGTTGTCAATCAGATCGCCGCGGGTGAAGTGGTTGAAAGACCCGCTTCCATCTTAAAAGAGCTCTTGGAAAATGCCATAGATGCTGGGGCAACCCAGATCGATGTTGAAACCCGTTCTGGAGGCATATCATGGATTAAAGTTAAAGACGACGGCTGCGGTATGAGTAAAGAGGATGCATTGCTTTGTTTAGAAAGGCATGCCACCAGCAAACTCTTTAGCATGGATGACTTTTCTAGGCTTTCGACCTATGGATTTCGAGGAGAAGCCATCCCAGCCATCGCCTCGGTTACAAAGCTAATCTTAGCCACGCAAGAAAGAGATTGTCCGGAAGGGGTGATCATTGAAGTCCACGGAGGAACCATAATTCGCGTGGAGGAAACAGCGGGACTCGTGGGAACATCGGTTTCAACCAGTTCTCTTTTTTATAACTTACCTCCCCGGCTCAAGTTTTTAAAATCTCCCAGAACCGAGCTTTTACACCTCCAAAGGCAACTTATTTTTGCCGCACTCTCCCATCCTGAGATAGGTTTTAGATACAACCATAGTCCGGGCGGTAAGGGAGGGTGGGAAAAAGGAGAGGACCTTCGGCAAAGAATCATTTCCGTGTTGGGCGAGGAATGGGAAAAAGAACTTTGCTGGATTGAAAGAGAAGATGAAGGATTCAGGATTTATGGGGCGGTGAGTAAGCCCGGGGTAGGAAGGCCTTCTAAAGAGGACATGTTCTTTTTTGTTAACAAAAGACCCGTAGAATCAAAAAGTTTTTACCTGGGTGTCATCGATGCCTATAGAAATTCTCTCATGAAAGGGCTCTACCCTCTTTGTGTTCTTTTTGTAGAAGTCCATCCCGGGGAAATCGATGTTAATGTGCATCCGACGAAAAAAGAGGTCCGTTTTAAAAGGGAATATGCCTTTAGAGATTTCGTACACAAGGCTATTTTAGGAGAGCTTTCCTCCTATAAGCCCTTCTCGAGTGCTCTGATGGAAGAAAAAGGGTATGACCGGATGCTGCCGGATAGTTCAAAGGCCGTAGCCCAGAAATCCTCTTGTATTTCAGTCGAAGCTCAAATGGAAGAACTCTTTGATAAGCAACCTGTTTTCCATGCTAAGGCTCTCGAGGACAACGAACAAAAAGAAAAGATCAATCCCTATAAAATTGTCGGTCTTTTCTCTTCTCTTTACATCGCTATTGAAACGGCTGAAGGGATTATGCTCATTGACCAGCATGCGGCACATGAGAGAGTGTTGTTCGAAAAATTGCTTTTGCAGTTTGAATCCATGCAAAAACATTCGCAAAAGCTCATTACACCGCTACTAATCAGCCTGTCTTCCACTGAATCGGCCATTCTTTCCCATTCTCTTCCCTTTTTTGAACAACTGGGTTTTGAAGTTCGTCCTTTCGGTCTTTCCTCTTTTCTTTTAGAATCCATACCCAGCGGAGTCAAAAGAATGGACTACGAGCAGTTTTTTCGAGAAGTCCTTGCGGAGCTAGTTGAAACAGATCGGCAAAAAAAGACCGCTCGTTTTTACTGGCAAAGGGATATCGCCTTGGCCGTTTGTCGTCAAGCTATAAAATCCGGAGATCCATTGACAAAAGAAGAACAGGAAGAACTGGTTAAAAATCTTTTTGCCTGCAAATTGCCCAACACCTGTCCCCATGGAAGACCTACCTGGATAAGGATAAGTTTCCAGGAAATTGAAAAACGCTTTGGAAGATCCGGCCCCTTGGGTTGCACGATGAAGGGGAAACTATTCTAGGAATGAATCAAACATTAAAACGAAACTCGATAATTTCACCATCGCTCACGATGTAGTCTTTGCCTTCTATCCTGATCTTCCCCGCCTCCCTAGCCTTTCCGAAGGAGCCATATTGGATAAAGTCTTCGTAATACAGGCATTCGGCAGCAATGAATCCCCTTTCAAAATCAGAATGAATGACTCCGGCGGCCTTTGAGGCCGTGTCACCCGCCCGTATTGTCCATGCACGAGTCTCCTTGGGTCCAGTAGTAAAAAAGCTTCTTAGTCCAAGGAGCTTAAATACGCTCTGCACAAGCTTATCACAACCGGAATCCGCAAGGCCAAGAGAACGCAAGTATTCCTTTCTTTCTTCAGGATCAAGAACATTGAGATCGGCTTCGAGTTGAGCAGAAAGGATAACATATTCATAGAAAGGATGTTGTTTCACATAGGCGATGAGCTTCTCAACCCAAGGGTTTTTCTCTCCTAGAAGAAGTTCGGTTTCATGCACATTGCAGACAAGCAGGATGGGTTTGAGCGTCAACAAGGAAAGGCTTTTTATTTGTCTCAACTCTTCAGCCTTTAAACCTAGAGAAAAAATAGGGGTACCTTTCCCCAAAAAATGGAGTAATTTTTCCAGCAGTGAAGGGTCGCATCCGGCTTTTCCTTTGAGCAAGTTCCCTTTTCTGGCTTTTCCAAGATGTTTTTCTACGGTTGCATAATCGGCCAATGAAAGCTCCGTGAGGAGAATATCCAGGTCTGATACGGGGTCTACCCTTCCGGAAACATGATGGACTTCATCTCCTCCAAAACAGCGAAGCATTAAAAGGATTGCATCGACTTCCCGAATGTGGCTTAGAAATTGATTGCCTAAACCTTCTCCTTGGCTGGCTCCTTTTACAAGGCCTGCAATATCAACAAGCTCAAAGGCGGCTGGAATTGTTTTTGCTGACTTGGATAGTCGAGATAGTTCTTCAAGTCTTTTATCGCTGACAGTAACGATCCCCACGTTAGGATCGATCGTGCAAAAAGGGTAATTGGCCACTTCAGCCTTTTTGCTTTTAGTAAGGGCATTAAAGAGTGTGCTTTTACCTACGTTGGGTAGCCCTACAAGACCGGCTTGTAACATGCTCATAGATTTGTTATTAATGAATGAAATCTTTTGAAGTTGAAAAGCTCAATGGGACTTTTTGAATTCTTTTATCGAATAAAATGAACTCATTTCCTATTATAATTTAACTTAAAAAAAGTCATGGAGAAGAGATGGTCTGAGCAATCCTTTTGGTATTGTCTTTCCATTCAGCCTAAAAAAGAAAAGCTTGCAGTGGAAAATTTAAAAAAAGAAAATATAGAAGTCTTTTTTCCCCAGTTTCAATACCAAAAAATCAGGAGCAGAAAAACTTCCTTGGTTTTGGAGCCTCTTTTTCCTGGCTATCTTTTTGCCAAATTCAACCTCTACTCTAAACTTACCTTTGTTCGTTCCACAAAAGGGGTGAGAAAAGTGGTTCATTTTGGTTCCAGCTATCCCGTCATCCCGGATAGTTTTATAGAAGAGTTGAGGATACAATTTGGGGAAGAGGGGATTAAAACAATTCGAGAAAGGATTGACGTCGGTTCAACGATCAATATTGCTGAAGGGCCTTTTCAAGGTTATTCATGCATTGTGCTCGGTTTTATTCCGGCAAAAGAGCGAGTTAGAGTACTTCTCGAATGGTTAGGAAGAGCCGTCCAAATCGAGGTTAACCTCAAGGAAATAGCGGCAAATGGTTTAACCCTGTTTAAGAAGGACATGGAAATGACGGACCGCTGAATCGTTTCTCTTTAGAATCTCATGATCCTTTTCTCTCTATCCTGGGAAAGTGTACTATCCATGGGAAAGGGGTAGAGCTGTTGAAAAACTGCTTGCGCCTTTATGCTCTTCTGTGCATACTTGGCCAATATAGGCCTTGGGGGTCAGGGGATAGCTTGTGGAAAGGGAGGCCCGGGCCCAGGGTCTTAAGACCATGGCTGCCACATCGTCGCCGGCCAAACAGGAAGTGAGCTTTTTTCCTGCCCGAGTAGCAATGAATAAGCCTGGAAGAACGGAACAGGGAATGTTATAAAAAATGATCGTATTGTTCGGATCAACGGGATATGTCGGAGGTTTCTTTAAAAAACTTCTCCAATCAAAAAACAGGGATTTCATTGCCCCTTCCCACAAGGAAATAGACCTGCTTAATGAAAAACAGCTAAGCGATTTTTTTGATCGGATAGCCGTTGAATTTGTCATTAATGCCGCCGGTTATACAGGAAAACCCAACGTAGATGCTTGTGAAGAAAATAAAGTCGATTGCCTTTTAGGAAATGTCATCATTCCTGGGATCCTTGCGAAAGTTTGTGCAAAAAAAGGCATCGTGTTTGGTCACGTGTCATCGGGTTGTTTATACCAAGGGGACAAGGGGATGAACCCGGATGGTTCAAGGATTGGATTTCAGGAGGATGATCCTCCCAATTTTTCCTTCAGGACCTCAAGATGTAGTTTCTACAGCGGCTGTAAGGCGCTCGGCGAAGAACTCTTAGCGGACAGCCGCTGTTATATATGGAGACTGCGCATGCCTTTCCACTGGCAAGATCACCCTAAAAACTATATCTCGAAGCTCCTCTATTATCAACGGCTCATTGACATGCGCAACTCCCTGTCAGAAGTCGAGGAATTTGCAAGAGCCGCTTTCGAGTGTTGGGAAAAAAAGCTGCCTTTTGGTATTTATCACATCACCAACACGGGGTCGGTCACGACAAGGCAGATCGTGGAAAAAATACTCCGTTCTCCTCTTGGAACCAAGCTTAAAGAAAAGGGGAAGAAGTTTCTTTTTTTTGAAAACGAAAAAGAATTTTTAAAACAGGTTAAAGCCCCAAGATCAAACTGTGTTCTCGACAACTCGAAGATCTTGAACATGGGCATTTTTATCCGGCATGTCGAAGAAGCCTTGGAAGAAGATCTCGGCAAGTGGCAATAAGATCAAAAGACGTCCAAAAAAGCCAAGTTTGCTTTTGTTTGATTTGCCTGTTGGAGGATACAAGTGGAAAAGAAAAAGAACTTAGCAGTTCCTTTCATGGATCTGAAAAGGATTTCGGCTTTTGAAAAAAAAAGCTTGGAGGAAGCATTTTGCCGAGTGCTTGAAAGCGGCAGGTATATCCTTAGCGGGGAGGTAAAAAACTTTGAAGATTCGGTCAGCCGTTATCTCGATATTAAACATTGTATCGGGGTTTCCTCCGGAAGCGATGCTATCCTTCTTGCTTTGTTGGCATTGGGAATAGGACCCGGGGACAAAGTCCTATGTCCGACATTTACCTTTTTTGCTACGGCAGGTTCCATTGCACGCATTGGAGCTCAACCGGCCTTTGCCGATGTCTGTCCTCGGTGCTTTCAACTTTCTCCTTTTGAAGCCCAGTCAAGAATCGATTCGAATACCAGGGGAATCATCCCCGTTCATCTTTTTGGACAATGTGCGGAGATGGCCGGTTTTAAAACAATTAAAGAAAAAAATAATATTTTTATTATCGAAGACAGCGCTCAAGCTTTTGGGGCATCTCTGGGAAATAAAAAAGCGGGAGCAGTAGGGGATGTGGGCTGTTTTTCATTTTTCCCTACGAAAAATTTGGCTGCCCTTGGGGAAGCGGGGCTTGTAGTTACAGCCTCAGATGAAATAGCTCGGACGATCAGGGCCTTGAGAGTTCATGGTTCCTTTAAAGTGAAATATTCCCACGAATTAATTGGGGGTAACTTTCGCATGGACGAATTACAAGCGGCTTTTCTCGATGTTCGGTTGAATGCCGTGGATAAGCTGATCGAAGAAAGAACTAAAAATGCCCAATATTATGAACAGGCTTTCCTTTCGTCGGGCCTTGCTATTCCGTGTCCTGATCCTTGCCTTTGCCAGGCTGATCAACGCTGGGAAATGAACAACCTGGAAAAAGACGGCTGTTATCCTCTCTATCTGCCCCAAACCGTCCGGGGCAGACACAGCTTCAATCAGTACGTGATCAGGGTAAAGAAAGACAGGGATAAGCTGAGAGATTATCTTAAAGATCAGGGTATACAGACCGAAATCTATTATCCATTGCCCCTGCACCTTCAGCCTTGTTTTTCTTCCCTTGGTTATCAAAAGGGAGATTTCCCTATTGCCGAAAAACTTTCCCAGGAAGTTTTAGCCCTGCCCATTTTCCCGGGGATTCTAGAAGAAGAATTAGAAAGAGTAGTGAAGGGGGTTTGTCAATTTTTTGGCCGGTCTTGCTAATCTCGGTACCGAAAAAATAGCCTTATTGTCCTTTTAAAATATTTGATCTTGTCAACAACTTTCTTTTATCGTTATCCTTTATTTCGTGTCGGATACCCCTCTTGATCGCATGCTTTTCCAAAACACTCCTTTTGCAGCCGGTTGCGCAAAGAAAGCAGGGATTGTTCTAGTCCTGCTCTATGCTTTTATTACCTTTTCCTTGCAACTGTTCGCCCAAGAAGAGACAACCGAAGAGGAACAAAAAGTTCCCCCGGGACAGATTCCCGTGGAAATTACCGCAGAAGAAACGCATTTTGTCGGAAATATCGCAGTAGCAAGAGGTAATGCGGTTGCCCATTATGGAGAGACGGATATTTATGCCGACCAGATAAGCTACGATTCGCTAAAAAGAGAAGTCATAGCCGATGGTAATGCAAGAGTATACACCGAAAAGAGAGTCTTTCGAGCTTCCCACATCGTCTATAACCTGGATACTAAAGCGATCACGGCTCAAAACTGGTCGCTTTTCGATACTCCTCTTTTATCCTCCGGGCAGACATTAACCACTCCGGAAGAAGATCATTACCATGTTGAAAACGGTATGTTTACCGTGGAGAACAGGGAGCATCCTTATCTTCAAACTAAAGCTAAAACCATTGATATTTATGCCAACGATAAGATCGTCATGAAAAATGTGACGGTATACATGGGCAAAATTCCCGTTCTTTGGCTTCCCATTATCAGCCAGCCTTTAAACAGCGAGGAAAGTACTTATAACATCATTCCCGGAGAAAGGTCTTATTGGGGATGGTTTGTGACTTTTACTTACAACTACAAGTTTAGTGAAAAAGCAGCAGCTACCTTTCAACTGGATTATAGATCCTTGAGAGGCCCTGGAGTAGGGGCGATCCTTAAGTTTATTCCCAGTGAGGGAGGGACAGGTTTCCTAAGGACTTATTATGCCAACGATCTTGACTACCAGCTTAATCCCACCTCCCTTCCTCGATTTGACGTGGGTCCTAACCGAGGAATGTTTAATTTGGCCATGAAAATGCCTTTGACCCAGGAATTTACTCTTTCTACGGATATCAATTACTGGACGGATCCCTATATCATGGAGGACTTTCTTTGGAATACTTACATGTATAACCGGCAGCCTGACAACATGGCTTGGCTGAATTATTACAATCCTAATTTTAGTGCCGATCTTTTAGTAAGAGATAACTTGATGCCCTTTTTCAATTCTATAAACCGCCTCCCCGAGCTTTCCATCATGACCAACCGCACCCGGATTTTCAATACCCCTATTGCCTACCAATCCCGGTATAGCGTGGTGAATTTCGAAGAGCAATTTTCGAATCTTAACTTTACCCCGGGCAATATCTTCGGCCTTTTTTATCCATGGCAACCTCTCAACCGTTTTGTTTTTCCTTTGGCCAGGACCCAAACCCTGAGCCCTCAGCAGCTTCTTTCCTTGCCTGCACCCTACTACCTGAGCAATTATGGGGGATATCGGTGGGATACCTACCAAGAACTGAGCTATCCTAAAGAATATTTTCATTGGCTTTCGGTTACGCCCCGTATTGGATTTGAAGGGACATATTGGAGTGACCAGAATGTCTTAAGCATGGTTCCAACCGCCAGTCGGTTAGATTTTAGCAGGGCTCTTTTTGTAGCCGGTCTTGAAAGTTCATTCAAACTTTCTAAAGTTTGGGAAGACGTCGAGCTGTCTGCCTTGGGGATCCATGGAATAAGGCATGTCATTCAACCCTTTATGAATTTTCAGTATATCCCCAATCCCTATGATAATCCGTATCAAGTTTTAGGTTTCGATAACTTCATGCCCACGATTACTCCTCCCGTGATCAACCTTATGAATTATCCTTCGATCGACTCCCTTTTTGGAATGACTTACTTAAGGACGGGAATCCGGCAGAGGATTCAAACCAAGAGGGATGGGAGCACATATAACCTTGCGGATTTTACGGTGTTTGTGGATGCCAACTGGGATAGAAAATACAACCAGCTTTTAATTCCCATGAGCGACACCGTAGACGAGGTCTATGGGGTGGTCGATTTTAACCCGGTTCCTTGGATAAACTTGCATTCTGATATTGCGTTGCCGACATGTGATCTAGGATACACCAACTGGACTACCGCCATCACTTACCAGTTTCATCGAGCCAACGACCTTACTTTTGGTTATTCCTATTTGGATAACGTGCAGGTACCGGTTAGCTTTCTCCCCATTCCGTTGACGGGTACATTTCCTGCCCTTGTTAATGGGGTACCCAACTTGAATGGATCGATACTCACCGCTTATTCACAGGCCTTTATTGGATTGCAGAACACCGTTTTCGTTTCTGATTTTTGGAGGATAAACAAGGATTGGCAGGTCATGGGGATGATTACTTATCAAGGAACAGGAAGTTACATACCCTTTGAAAATTTTACCATTTATAGAGATCTCCAAGACTGGGTATTTTCTTTTAATTTCCAAAACATCATGTTTCCGGGTAGTCCATCGATGCAAATGTATTACATCGCTTTTACCTTAAAGGCATTCCCATCGCTCAAGGTTGACTATGGTTGGGGAAATGGCATGTGAGAGATTCTGGAGGTTGTGAAAATTCCGTGGGAAGGCCGTCAATACTCTTGGCGTTTTTTTCCAGCCAGTATTTTCGTATGCCCTTTTCTCCTTTCTTATTTGACCAGCGGATAAGCTCTTCTCTGTTTCCCATGAATTGAAATAAAGGAACGCCAAATCCACAGGAAGTGCTCACCAAATCGACGGACATTTCGATAATCTGCCTTGAACCGGGAAGCGAAGGGAAACGGCCGATCAATTCTTCCCACCTTTTTTCCCATGGATGGATCGCTTTGCCTTTTCCATAAAGCCTCAAAATCAGGGGAGCCCCTTCGAAAGAACAAAACATCAGAGTTATGCGCCCATCGACTTGAAGATGGGCAGCGGTCTCATTCCCACTTCCGGTCAGGTTGAGCCAGAGGAGCTTTTGAGGGCTCAAAATGCGCAGGGTATCCAGACCTTTTGGAGAAATATTAATTCGACTGGAAGAGGTAGCCGTGGCCACAAAAAAAATTTTTTGACCGAGTATAAAATCTTTCAGTTCAGGAGTAATTTCCTTGTAGCTTTTTCCCATGGTTTAATAACCTATCTTTTTTGGATAGCGTTTGTCGAGTTCAAGATTGAGCAGGAGCACATTCACCACCCGTTCACCCAGTATCCCCCAAGTGGGAGCCTCCGTATGTTTGCGCAGCAGCTCTTCGATGGACTTTGGATCTGCTTTCCTTTCGTGGGCGACTCGGGGAACTTGAAGAAGGCCGTTTTCAAAGCTGATATGAGGGTCTAAACCACTTGCCGATGCACAGACCGCATCGGAAGGAACAGGGGTTGTGGGAGAAAGGGCGTTTTCCTTTCTATATCTTAGCGTCCTTTCTCTTAGGGTATCGATCAAGGCTAAGGAAGAGGGAGCGAGATTTGAGCCTCCAGAACTCAAGCCATCATAGTCTGAAGCTGAAGGCCTGGAATGAAAATACCAGGGGGAGTCGAATTTCTGGCCTATCAAGGCCGAACCGATTACATTTCCCGTTGCATCTTTAATCAAGCTTCCTTCAGATTGGTAAGGGAAAAAAATTTTCCCAACGATAAAAACAGCAAGAGGATAGAGCCCGCCAAGGAGAAGGGTTAACAAGAAGGTGATTTTTAAAGAAAGGATCAACAAAGAAAATATTTTCATGGCAAGAAGCTAGGCAAGATGGAGAAAAAATAACAACTCGTCGATGATTTTTATCCCGATAAAGGGGGCGATGATCCCCCCAAGTCCATAAATTAAAATATTTTTGATCAAGAGTGCCTCGGATGAAATCGTTTTTAGTTTGACGCCTTTCAGGGCAATGGGGATGAGTGAAACAATGATAAGAGCATTAAATATAACGGCACTGAGAATGGCGCTTTCGGGAGTACGCAGGTGCATAATGTTAAGGGGAGAGATTTCAGGAAAGGTGGAGATGAGCATGGCAGGAATGATGGCAAAATATTTAGCCACGTCATTGGCGATGCTAAAAGTGGTTAATGCTCCCCGGGTGATGAGAAGTTGTTTGCCGATTTCAACAATTTCTATGAGTTTCGTCGGATTGCTATCGAGATCAACCATGTTTCCCGCCTCTCTTGCCGCTTGAGTTCCTGTGTTCATGGCCACTCCCACATCGGCTTGGGCTAAAGCGGGAGCATCATTTGTCCCATCCCCGGCCATGGCAACAAGATGGCCTTGGGCTTGTTCTTGCCTGATCCTTTTAAGCTTTTGTTCAGGAGTGACTTGGGCCATGAAATCGTCTACCCCCGCTTCTGCTGCTATAGCCGCTGCCGTCAGGGGGTTATCACCCGTGATCATGATGGTTTTAATGCCCATTTTCCTGAGCCTTGCAAAACGCTCCCGGATTCCTCCTTTGACGATGTCCTTAAGCTCAATGACCCCAAGTACCTCTTTGCCTTCAACGACGACTAGAGGAGTTCCCCCGGTTTTGGCTACTGTTGCGACAATTTCTTTTACCGGCTGGGGGAATGTGCCCCCTGTCTCCTGCAAATATTCTTCAATGGCATCCATTGCCCCTTTGCGTATTTTTCTTTCGCAACAGGAGCCGTCGGCAGAATAAAAATCGACACCACTCATACGGGTTTTGGCGGAGAAAGGAATGAACTTGGCGCGGTTGTCGAGCACTTCCCTGCCTCTTAATCCATGTTTTTCTTTCGCCAAGATAACAATCGATCTTCCTTCGGGAGTTTCATCGGCAAGGCTGGCCAGTTGTGCAGCATCGACAAGCCTAAAATGATCTATGCCCGGCGCAGGTATAAATTGGGTAGCCATGCGGTTGCCAAGGGTAATCGTGCCCGTTTTATCAAGCAGAAGCACATCGATATCGCCGGCGGCTTCCACCGCTCGGCCGCTGGTAGCTATGACGTTATGCTGGACCAGCCTATCGATCCCTGCAATACCGATAGCACTGAGCAATCCCCCGATAGTTGTAGGGATCAGGCAAACCATCAGGCTCGATAAGATGGGAATCGATACGGGAAGATGGGAATATTTTAAAAAGGGAACAAGAGTAAGGACAACCAATAAGAAGATAAAGGTTAGAGAAGCCAAGAGTATGGTCAAAGCAATTTCGTTAGGGGTTTTTTGTCTTTTTGCCCCTTCAACCATATCGATCATCCGGTCCAGGAAAGTGTTTCCCGGCTCAGAAGTAATTCTTATGACAATCCGATCGCTGATTACCCTTGTGCCCCCTGTAACCGCACTTCTATCTCCACCGCTTTCTCGGATTACAGGTGCAGACTCCCCGGTTATGGCTGATTCATCTACCGTTGCAGCCCCTTCTATCACTTCGCCATCCGAAGGGATCGTATCTCCGGCCACGCAAACGACGATGTCACCTTTTTTTAGCTCTTGGGCATTGACCATTTCTTCTTTTCCATTAACGAGCTTTTTGGCGACCGTGATCGTCCTACTCTTTTTTAAACTCTCTGCTTGGGCTTTCCCTCGACTTTCGGCTATCGCCTCGGCAAAATTGGCAAACAAAACGGTAAACCATAACCAGAGACAGATCTGGGAAGTAAAAAGGAGAGGTTCGGAGGAACGGGGAATTTCAATCGTGGTCACCAAGGCCCCGATTTCGGTTACGAAAATGACCGGGTTTTTCCAAAGGCTAAGAGGATTGAGTTTAAAAAAAGCATCTTTGATAGCCTCAAGAATAAGGGAATAATTCCAGAAAGAAGGAGACTTTAAAGTTTTCATCTTTTAAAAGGATTTCCCCATCCCGATCATAAAATGTTCCAGAATAGGACCAACGGTAAGGGCGGGAAAGAAGTTGAGGGCAGCCAGAAGAAAAATCGTTGCGCCAAGAACGAAAATAAACAGCCACCCTCCTGTAGGGAAAACCGTTTGACTGGCGTAGCGTTTCTGGTTGGCAAGGGAACCGGCTATAGCAAGAATGGGAATAAGAACAAAGTATCTTCCCAAAAACATGGCTACACCAAGGAGAAGGGCAAAGGGCTTTGAAGTCGCATTCAAACCTCCGAAAGCACTTCCGTTGTTTTCCGTGGTTGAGGTAAAGGCGTAAAGGACCTCGGTCAGGCCATGAGGCCCTTTATTGCCCAGTGCCGCAGTCCCCCACGAAGAATTCAAAGCCAAGGCGGATAACCCAAGGATGAGGACATACTGGATCATAAGAGCCAAAACCGCCATCTTGATCTCGTAGCTTCCGATCCTTTTCCCCAAGTACCCCGGTGTGCGGCCGATCATAAGGCCAAAGAGAAATACCGAGAGAATGACAAAAAGAAGAATGCCGTATAAACCGGAACCGACTCCTCCGAAGATCAGTTCTCCAAGCCCCATGTTGAATAAAGGGATCATCCCTGCAAGGGGTTGAAAGGAATCATGCAGGGAATTTACGGCCCCGCAGGAAGCCAGTGTGGTCACGGAGGCAAAAAAGCTCGAATCGAATATTCCAAAACGCATTTCTTTGCCTTCCATGTTGAGCTGGTTTTTAATACCGAGGCTGCTAAAAAGGGGGTTCCCCGCCTGTTCAAAGATAAAGCAACTTAGGGTCAGGATGAGAAAACAGAAGGTCATTGTCAGCCAGATAGACCACCCATGACCCAGTTTTTTGCAGCTCAGGCCAAAGTAGTAAGTGAGCGCACTGGGAATGAGGAAAATGGAAAGCATTTCTACAAAATTAGAAAGCGGGGTAGGATTTTCGTAAGGGTGAGCGGAATTGGCGTTTAAGAATCCTCCCCCGTTGGTTCCAAGGAGCTTAATGGCTTCTTGGGAAGCGATAGGTCCTTGTGGAAGTTTAACGGGTAAGTTTGCCAAAGAACTTTTTAGCTCAAGGGGAATATAGGAAACATAGGCATTGAAATTTTGAGGAACTCCTTGAGAAAGGAGAATGATCGCTATAAAAAGAGATAGGGGCAGGAGCAGATAATAGTGGATCCGGATAAGATCCACCCAGCAGTTCCCTACAGTTTTCATCTCGGTTCGTACAATGCCTCTTACCAATGCGGCTGCGGCGGCAATCCCGGTTGCAGCCGAAGTGAAGTTGGGCACGGCAAGGCCAAACATTTGGGCAAAGTAAGAAACTTGCTTTTCCGGGACGTAAGATTGCCAGTTGGTGTTAGTTGCAAAACTGATAGCGGTATTGAAGGCTATATGGGGAGCCATCGGTCCGATTTTTTCGGGGTTTAGGGGAAGTATAGACTGTAATCTAAGAATAAGATAGCTCACCAGAATGCCGACAAAATTAAAGCAGAGAAGGCCAACGGCATATTCAATCCAACTTTGCTCTTTTGATCTGTCGATGGAACAGAGCTTGTAAGTCAAGTTTTCCAAGGGTTTTAAGATTGGATCGAAAACCGTTTTGCCCTCTTTATCGAGAACTTTATAAAGGTGAGTTCCAAGAGGTATGTTTAATACCGCAAGCAAGGCGATGAACAATCCAAGTTCTATCCCTGGAGAAGTATTCATGTTGTAATGGGCTCTAAAATTTCTCAGGCCATAGGATTACGGCCAACAAGTAAATGAGAAGACAGATCGAAAGGCAAAGCAGAAAAACAAGCATAGGTGAAGAGCGAACCTTACAACATTCTTTATATTTTTTCGCATCCCATACAATAGAATAGGCTAATTAAAAAAAGCATAACAAAGAAACATAGCATAAGGAAATCGCTCATAAGCTAATAGTAGTTATTTTTGTCTTGTTGAGGAGTTAAAAGATTTGGAGAAGATATAAAAATTGTATAAAAATGAAAGTCATTTGAGAAGGTCTTGGGGATCGATGTCTATTCTAAGGGTAATACCTAATGTTTCCTTTCTGTCTAAAAGAATTTCCCTTAGTTTTTGACTGGCTTCCAAGACCTTCAAGGAGCGAATGAACAACTGGTAATGATATTGGCTTTTGACCTTGACGATCGGTGCTGGAGAGGGGGTTCCAACAAGGGTTGTATCATCTTCAATCTTTTCCTTGATTTCCCTGGTTAAAACCTGGGCTAAGTATTTTACTTTTTCTTCTGGATTACCGACAAAGCGGATCATGATCGCCCTATAGAAAGGAGGATAGGAAAGGCTTTTCCTAAATTCCAATTCTTGCTCGGCAAAGCCGAGATAATCATGATGTCTTGCAAATTGAATAGCGGGATGATAGGGAGTTCGTGTCTGTATATAAACCTCTCCCTCGATGCTTCCTCTTCCGGATCGACCTGAAACTTGAAGGAGTTGTTGAAAGCTTTTTTCCGAGGCTCGGAAATCAGGAAGGTGAAGGAGGCTGTCGATAGAAACAATGCCGACTAAGCTGACATGGGGAAAATCCAGGCCCTTGG
Organism: Methylacidiphilum infernorum V4; assembly: GCF_000019665.1. Classification (NCBI taxonomy): domain Bacteria; kingdom Pseudomonadati; phylum Verrucomicrobiota; class Methylacidiphilae; order Methylacidiphilales; family Methylacidiphilaceae; genus Methylacidiphilum (ex Ratnadevi et al. 2023); species Candidatus Methylacidiphilum infernorum. Next base: position 37,147 of record NC_010794.1, read on the forward strand.
CGACCATCTGGGTGCCTACAAGGATATCATAATCATGCTGGCTGAATGCTCTCAGGGCCTGCTCTAAATCTCCCTTTTTCCTTATTGTATCCGAATCCATCCTGAGAATTCTTGCCGCAGGGAACAATTTTCGTATGGATTCCTCGACTTTTTCAGTACCACTTCCAAGAAACTTAAATTTTCCGGCCTTGCAAACGGGACAAAACGAAGGAAAAGAAGAGCTGTAATTGCAGAGATGGCAGTTTAAAACCCCGGGAATTTTATGATAACTCAAGGAAATCGAACAGTTTGGACAAGGCAATACATATCCACAGCTAGAACATTGAAGGGAGGAAGAATATCCCCGATGATTAATGTAGAGAATAACTTGCTCTTTTTTGTCCAACCTTTTTTCAATCGCTTCCTTAAGTTCCCTGGAGATTAATTCTTCTGTATTCGATAAAGGTTTTTGGGTTTCGGTTTTAGAAGCCCGCTGTTTTTGTTTTCTTAGGTCGATGATACTCACCAGGGGCAGTTTTCTTTCTTCTACCCTCTTTTTAAGCTCGACCAAGTTATACTTGGCATTGAGGGCATTGTAATAAGATTCCAGCGAAGGGGTTGCTGAACCTAAAAGAACAAGACTTCCCTCTAGCCGACCACGCATGACGGCTACGTCTCTTCCGTGATACCTGGGACTCTCTTCTTGTTTGAAAGAACTTTCGTGTTCTTCATCAACGATAATTAAGCCAAGGGAGCGGAAGGGAGCGAAAATGGCCGATCTTGTTCCAATGAGAATATCGATTTGATTAGCAAGAACTTGATTCCAAAGGTGGGCCTTTTCTCCACGAGAAATTCGACTGTGCCAACAGCCAAGAGTATAGCTAGAGGCAAATCGGGCATGGATTCGTTCTAGAAGCTGGGGAGTCAGGGCGATTTCGGGAACGAGGAAAAGGACCTGTTTTTTTTGAGTCAAGCATCTTGCCATCGCATGCAGGTAAACTTCAGTCTTGCCGCTGCCGGTAACTCCGAAAAGAAGAATGGGCTTTGGCTTGGGATCCTCTAGTTGTTGCCCAATGAAATCAAGGGCTTTTCTTTGTTCTTCGGTCAGGTTTTGAGGTGGAGTATAACATGGGAAAATGGGAGGGGAGGAGGCCTTTTTTTTCTCCGTTAAAACCGCCCTGAGCAGTCCTTTTTCTAAAAGTTTATTCCAGGTTCTCCTGGGGATTCCTGTCTTTTGAGGGAGCTCCGAGAGTCGAACAGGATGGAATTTTTGAAGATAAGCTAAGGCTTCCTTTTCTTTCTTTGCCCTTTTATGCTTGTTTTGAAAAAGGAGGAGATCAAGGTCGGGGGCCAGGGATAGCAAAAGATCTTGCTTGGGTTTGACAGCCGATCTTACCGACTGGGGAAGTGCGGCTTGTAGAGCGGAGAGAAGTGGCGCGCAATAATAATTAGCTATCCACCGGCAGAGTTTAAGTATGTTTGGAGGAACCGTTAATTGCTGATTTTCAAGCCGCAGAATGGGTTTAAGGCGTTCGGATTTTTGTTTTTCAAGGATATCAACGACTATTCCTCGACTAAATCCCTTTTTTAAGGGGACGCGAACATAAGATCCAAGGACAATCTCTTTTTCCAGTTCTTCGGGGATACAATAATCGAGCAAAAAGTCCCTTTTGTTGTCCAATAAAACTCGAGCCACGTGGAGATCGGGCGAGGAGGGAGGAGGAAAAAAAAATCCCTGTTCCATGATAAAGGCCATTTAAAATAAACAAAAGAAAGAAAGGCATACAAAGAAATCTTTGGAAAAAAGGATAAAGGACAAAGAGAAATCTTCTTTTTTAATCCTTAATTTTATGGGATCATTAAAACAGATATGACAACAGATAAGATATACAAGATCGTCCATGTGGTCGGCATTTCCGATGAGAGTATTCAGCAAGCGGTGCGTAATGCTATTGAAAGGGCGGGGAAAACCCTCCGCAACCTGGATTGGTTTGAGGTGAATGAAATCAGGGGATCAATTAAAGAGGGCAAGCCCGTATTCCAAGTTGAAGTAAGAATTGGTTTTAGATTGGAAGACTGACGATAGATTCCCTTGCTTTAATATGGGGAAGCCAACCGGGTTCATTTAGTAAAGAATTTTCAAAGGGGATTTTTCCCAGTTTTGGAGGATAGCGATTCCTTCCTCTCTCAAAAGCTGGATAGCCTGGATTTTTCTTTGGCAAACGGGCTTGCCCAGTTCTTCGTAAAGGAAAGCGTCTCGAAAACCGATGCCTTGAACATCTTCCTTGCCGCAAGCGTAATAAACTTTGCTTATCCCCGCCCAGTATATTGCAGAAAGACACATCGGGCAAGGTTCGCAGCTTGTATAAATAATCGATCCCTCCAGATCAAAGTGGGAAATTTTTTTGGCTGCTCTTTGAATGGCAAGAATTTCTGCATGGGCTGTCGGGTCGAGACGGGATAACACTTCATTATGAGCAAGTCCTATGGCTTCCTCCTGCAAAACCACTACGGCTCCGAAAGGTCCTCCTTCTCCTTGTTCCGAGCCGTATTGGGCTAGTTTTAAAGCAAGTCTCAACCAGTAGTTATGTTTTTCATTGTCCTCCGGAATGGAAGCATCCAAGGTTGCCATACCAAGAATAGTTTAATTGTTTTAAGGACAAACCCCAAGGTATAATCCCTGTAGAAAGAGAATATTAAAGATCGATATTTTTTTCTTCTCAACCTTTTTCCGGATCGATAAGCCCGGTGGGCTGTTCTTGAGAATTAAAAAATAAGGTAAAGTCTGCCACCCATTACAGGGGATCGATTTTCTTTTCTCCAACCGCTTTCGGTGTTTTTTTTCCCCTTACCCAAACTACGGGAATATCCCGGATTTTTTTTTTAACCTTTTTCTTGTTAAACTCCTTTTAGATGCAATTGGGATGGCTAGAAATCACCCTTTTTTCCATTGTCCTGACCATTGTTGTTTCGGCTCTATTTGTCCGAGGGAAAAATTGGCTTGATCCCGGCTTTTGGGCTGTTTTTGCTCTTGTCGGCTCCCTGGTCATGTTCAGCGTCCTTTGGTTATTGACTTTTGACAGCTTGAAAAAAATGTCGTTTGGATCGAAAAGAGTGCCTTCGCCAACGGTGATTAACCACCGGGTTGGCTATAGCTATGATCCCGATAGGAAAATGTTTGTTCCTACCATAGGTGAAGAGGAGCTGTTTTTTGGTAAGAAATGGTCCGAAAAGGAAGCTTTTCAACTGATTACCAAGGGGAAATTGGCGATCCAGAGTCGAAATTGCATGGATTGCCATACTCTTTTGGGCAACGGGGCTTATTTTGCTCCTGATCTAACAAAATCCTGGCTCGATCCCAAGTGGGATACGATGATCAAACCAATGGTTGGTGCAGAAACAAAAGAAGAAGCGATATCCAAATGGCTTCAAAATCCGGAGTATTATGCGACCTGGCAAAGGAGGATGCCCAATTTGAAAATCGATGATCAAGAAGCAAGAGCGATTGTCGGATACCTCAAGTTCATGTCGGCTATAGATACAAACGGCTTCCCCGATCATTTTGGTCAATCCGCTTTAGCTTATTGATCTTTTGCTATCGATGAAAAATCCAGGCATTCTTTATGAATCTCAAAAATTAGCCCTTTGGTACTGGGCTTTGGCTGTCGTTCTTTTTGGCTTTCAGCTAATCTTTGGGCTCATCATCTCCTATCAATACCTTCAGCCTGAATTCCTGCACAAGATTTTCAATTTTTCTGTTGGCCGGCTCTTGCATCTCAATGCCATGATCCTTTGGCTCCTTTTCGGGTTTATCGGTGGAATCTACTGGTTTTTGCCCTTGGAAACGCAAAGGGAGATAGTGGGCCTATTTTTAGGAAAAATGGCGTTTGTTTTGATTGCCGTCGCCGTGGGGATTGTGGTCGGCGTTTTCCTCTTGGTACAAATAGGAAAAGCGGATTGGGTTACGCTTTGGTTTATTACCGAGGGAAGAGAATACATTGAAGCGCCGAGATGGGCTGATATAGGGATTGTGGCCGTTTTTTCGATAATCTTTTTCAATGTTTTAGCCACGATTTGGAAGGCTCAAAAACTCAAGGGGATTCTTTGGGTTTTAACCCTGGATTTGTTGGCCATCATTGGATTTTACATTGCAGGGATGTTTTTTACGCCCAACATCTCGGTGGATCAATTCTGGTGGTGGTGGGTAGTTCACCTATGGGTGGAAGCAACATGGGAGGTTCTTGTCGGTGTTCTTGTGGCCTGGGTGCTTATGGCGGTTTTAGATACGCCGAGGAAAATCCTGGAAGGATGGCTTTACTTAGAGGTATTCCTCGTTTTCGGAACGGGGATCTTGGGCCTTGGGCATCATTATTTTTGGATTGGAGCCCCCGAGTATTGGCTGGGTATCGGGGGATTTTTTTCCGCCTTGGAACCCCTACCCCTGGTAGCAATGGTTGTCCATGCCGTTTATGATGCAGGCATGCATAGGCTAACAACCACCAATAAGCCTGCTTTCTTTTGGATAGTCTTTCAGTCCTTTGGGAATTTCCTGGGCGCCGGGGTATGGGGCTTTATGCATACCCTGCCCCAAATTAACCTTTATAGTCATGGAACCCAAATTACGGCGGCTCACGGCCACCTAGCCTTTTTTGGAGCCTATGTGGCGACAAACATAGCTATGATTTATACGGCCCTTCAGAAAATCCGCTTGTCTAAAGGAGGTAATCTTGATGGACGGCTCTGGAGATGGACCTTTGTGGGATTCATTCTATCCATATTTGGGATCACAGCCCCTTTAACCGTAGCCGGGTTTGCTCAAACCTTTATAGAAAGAGCCGTTGGAGGGTCGACTTGGCAGGCCTATATTAACGGTCAGCTTCATCCCTGGGTCAAAGAAGCCATGGCTTGGCGCTTTGGCTTTGGAATTATGTTTTTTATTTGTTATTTAATGCTTGTCATCGATCTTTGTACCATTGGCAAACAGCCCGTAGATAAAGAGAATACCCATTGTTTATGATCAATCCCCAAGCTGTAGTTACGATGCTTATGGCTGGACTTTTGTTTACCCTTGCTGCGGGCTTATATGCTTTTTTTTATGCCCTAGGAAAATTTTGGAAGTCTTTTTTCTTGGAACTCCTTTCTTTTCTGTTTGCCTTTTTAATGGTGCTCAGTGGTTTTGTTTTAGTCGCTTGTCCCACTTTTACCCTATTTTGGAAGCTTCTTTTAGCGGTTTCTATCCTGGCCTATTTAATCATACCTAGGGGGATGATCTGGGTTGTACAGAAACTTCACCAAAAAGAGAAAAAAGAAGACTTGCCGTAAGCCTTGATTAGGCTCAATAAGCTTAGACAGAAGGGCTATTTGACCAACTAAACCAGGCAAAGACCTGGAAAAGGATACCTGCTGTTGCGATTCCTAAAAGGACGGCAAGCGATCGGGCTCCGGCCCAAGCAAAAGACAAAAATATAAAAAAAAGATTTTTTTTATTTATTAAAGTTTTAATATCTTTCCATGGCGGAAATTTCTTTGACGGCTGTATACATCTCCCTAGAGGAGGCTGAAGATGCAGTAAAACGACTTGAGCAAGCCCATTTTCCAATCGCCAATGTTTCTATCTTAGCACAGAATCTTTCGAGTGAAAAGAAAGTCCACGGCTACGTGACCGCTGGTGACATAGCTAAATCCGGGGCCTCGATTGGCGGATGGGTAGGAGGCCTTTTTGGGGTGCTTGTGGGAGCTGCCTTTGTTTGGGTTCCTGGGTTTGGTCCCCTCATTGTCGCAGGCCCTCTTTCCGCAGCTTTGCTTGGGGGTCTTGAAGGAATGGTGGCTGGAGGGATTGCCGGGGCTGCACTGGGTTTTTTGTCCGGATTGGGAATCGAGAAAAAACACATCTTGAAATTTGAAGAGCATCTCAAGGCCGGAAAATATCTTCTTGTGGTTCGGGGAAGTGCAGAAGAGATCGAAAGAGCAAAAAAAATTCTCGAGCAGGAAACGCATCCCGTAGAAATCCAGGCCCATTAGTCCCTATTTCTCGATAGAGCTCTTGGAATAAAGAGTCTTTTAAATTGGATGATGCCCAGCTAAGTGGACAGCTCCAAAAAAAATTCCAAAGCTAGGCCCGGTGAGAGGCTTGTAGCGGGGATGAAGAGGGATTTTTCTTGCGGAAGATTAGGCCATTTCCAAAAGATAGGAAGATAGGAAAGGAAACCGTATAAGGATTTAGAGTTTTTTGCAGATGACCGTAACTATCCTATGTTTTCTTTCTATCCCTCTTGGAGTTCTTAATTTTTCAAGTTCTTTTTTTATTTCTTCGACAACTTGGGGTTTACGTTCTTGGGGGATTTGAGAAAGAAAATTACCAAAGCTACTGGACTCAAAAAATTCCAAGATCTGTTCAGCTGTATCAGAATAAAAGGAATCTTCGTCTACTTGGAAGAGATCTATGGAAAAGCCACTCTTTTCAATGAGGCTTTGTATTTCTTGGATTCCCAGAGAAAAAGGGGAAAAAACCCCCTCTTCGGGTTTATAACCAAGGATTTTTATAACGGCTTTTTCAATAATGAGGCGGATAGGAGTATTCTGATTTTTATCTCCGGTCGTCAGACCGAGCTTTCCCTCCTTTTTGAGGATTCTTTTTATCTCCTTGAGGGTTTCTTCCTTTTTTTCAATCCAATGGAAAACACTATTGAGATAAACACAATCAAAAGAGTTATCGGCAAACCGGTAAAGATCGTCTGAACTGCCGACTTCAAAAAGGAGATTGGCTTTTGCCCTCTTTTTTGCGATTTCTACCCGGCAGACCAGGGGATCTATGCCTATAACCCTGCCTCTTGGACCTACAATTTCTGAAACGTGTAAAGCGAGCTTACCGGTACCGCAACCTATGTCTAATACCCGGTCTGCTGGCTTGATGCCCAATAGATTAATCATTTTTATACCATGGGCAAGTTGAGAGTAACTTAACTCATCGTATCTTTGGGCTAGCTCTTTTGTATCTTTATCCAGGTAAACTGCTTTCATTTTTTTGGCTAAAAAAATAAACAAATTTTATGCATGAACGGTTGCGTCAGGGCTTTTCCCATGGGTAAGCGGATCAGAAATTCGAAGGATTGGGCGGCCTTACATTAAGGGCAAATTCTTTTCTATTTCTTGCCAATCCAACGCGTTTAAAAATTCTTCGATGTACCCTTCTTTGTCTTGATTAAAGTCGGGTTCGTAAGCATGCTCGGCAAGATCTAAAGCAATCAGGGCATTCATGCCAGCAAACGGAAAAGCATCTTCCCTGTTGGAAGGAATGTTGAAAAGTTCTCCCGTAGAGTGATCCAAGACCGTCCAAACCCAACCGGAGGTATGCAATGCTTTCAGTTTCAGGTCTAACTTGAAATTTTCGATTGACTTGAAGTTGGATTCAAGAAGATCCTTGATTTTCCCTTCGCAACTGCCGTTTTTATTTAGGCCGCTAAAATAGAGTTCATGGCTCTTTATCCTTCCGTAGAGAGAATACCATTGTCCGATACCCGAGAAGGCAAGCTCATTTTTTGGAGATTCCTCTAGGGGTTGAGAAGAAAGCCAACGGCCAACGTACTCGTTACATTCTTTGGCCAAGTTGTTGGCTTCTTCCAATAGGTTCTTATACAAGTTGACGTGATTGGCCAGGGATTTCGAGGATATTTTGCCGATGCCGTTTTCAAACTTTTTTAAGAATAGCTCGGATTTATCGGGTAGAATTTTTAAGGAAAACAGGTCTGCCATTACTCAATTATATTGAGAAAATGGAATTTTGCCTAGCAAAAAACCTTTCCTCCCGTGGTGGGGCTATAAGCTAGCTTGGAATGCTTTAGTTTTCTTTTTTTTCCGTCGCGGAAAGAAGAAGTCTTTGGGCAAGCCTGACCGATTCTTCGTTGATTCCTCCAAGCATTCTGGCTATTTCCCTTAAACGATCTTCGGCGACAATTTCTTTGAGCAACACCCGTGTTGAATTTTCCGCAAGTTCTTTTACAACCTTGAAATGAGCATCACCTCCGGCTGCCATAGAAGGGAGGTGGGTGATGCAGAGAACTTGGTGTCGTGTTGACAGTTCCTTTAATAAAGAGCTGACTTTCCATGCTATTTCACCACCGATGTTGGCGTCTATTTCATCAAAGACCAGGATAGGAATAGGATCTGCAGCGGTAAGAACGGTTTTAAGGGCGAGCATAACCCGGGCTGCTTCACCGCTCGAAGCGATCTCTTTAAGAGGTTTCAAAGGCATTCCGGGATTGGGAGAAAAAAGAAATTCAATATCATCTTGACCGGTTGGGCTGATTGTATCTTTTTTCTCGACTCGGATCGAAAAGTCGGACTGGGCAAAGCCCAAAGATTTTAAAACCACCTGGATGGAGAGGGTCAGTTTTTCAGCTGTTTGTTTGCGCTTTGCGCTCAACAGGGAAGCTTCTTTGAGCAGCTCTTCTTTGAGTTGATTTTCTTTTAGGGAAAGACTAGCGATAAGATTTTCCTCTTCTTCGGCTTGCTCCAGTTCATGGATAAGCTGGTTTTTAAACTGGAGAATGCCATCAATATTTAAAGCAAATTTTCTTTTTAAATTTTCTAAGAAGTTTTTTCTCTGCTCGAGCTTTTCGAGCTCCTCGGGATTGATTTCGATCCGGGAAAAATAATCTTCAATTAACCTATCGAGCTCCAACAGGTCCCGGTTGGCTGACTGTTCCAAGGATACTGCTTGCGATCCTAAAGAAGGATCGAATTTCTCAACAGTACAGAGGAGCCTGTGCAAGGAAGATAGAGAAGAAAGAATCGAAGGATTGTTTTGGGAAAGGACCGATCGGATTTCAGCAATACAATCATAAATTTTCCAGCTGCTTCGAGCCAAATTTAACTTCTTTTCAATCTCCTCGTCTTCTCCGGGAACGAGATTTGCGGCTTCAATTTCCAACAGCTTGCGGTTGAGATGCTGCTTTTTTTTAAGAAGTTCTTCCGCGGAAAAAGATTCTTTTTTTCTTAAAAGGCCTTGATAATTTTCATAAAGATTTTTTAACCGCAAGAGCTCTTCTTCTAAATGGCCATAACTGTCGAGGAGTTTTTGCTGGTTTTTTTTATCGAATAGCGATTGATGATCATGAGGGCCAAGGACATCAATGAGGTTTTCTCCAACCTCTTTTAGAAGCGAAAGAGGAATGAGGTTGCCGTTTATAAATTGACGGCTCGTTCCGGTAGGGCGGATCTCTCTTCTGAGTATAAAAAAGGGGCTGTCCAGTTCTTCTATTCCTTTTTCTTGGAATAGGCTCACTACTCTTTTGCCGCATTCTCCAGATAGCTGGAACTCCCCCTCCACTATGCCCGTTTTATCTTTATTTTTCAGAAAGGAAGGGAGAGCTTTTTCTCCAGCCAAAAGCTTCAAGGAATCAATGACAATGGATTTTCCCGCCCCTGTTTCTCCGGTTAAAACATTTAGTCCAGGGACAAGTGACCATTCGAGCTCATCAATAAGGGCAAGGTTTTCAATCCTTAGCTTGAGCAACATGAGAATTTCATTTTAAAAAAAAAACCTCCGCGTTCAAGCTTCCTGTCGTTGCAGAGTTTCTTCTCCACTCTTTTTGCCGAGCAAATAAGCCCAAATGAAAGAATCCAGATCACCATCAAGAACCTCTTCGACCTGGGTTTTTGTTACTCCTGTTCTCAAGTCTTTAACCATCTTGTAAGGTTGGAGAACATAGGAACGAATTTGCCTACCCCAGCCTATTTCCCCTTTTTGACCATAGATTCTTTCCATTTCTGCTCTTTTTTTGTCTTTTTCCAGTTCGTAGAGCCGGGAACGTAGAATTTTCATTGCTGTGGCCTTATTTTGAATTTGACTCCGTTCGTTTTGGCAAACCACGACTATACCCGTAGGCAGATGGGTAATACGCACCGCGGAGTCGGTGGTGTTGACTCCCTGGCCCCCATGTCCCCCGGAACGAAAGACATCGATGCGCAGATCGCTTTCTTTAATTTCAATTTCGATGCTTTCGTCAACTTCAGCAACGACGTCAACAGAAGCAAAAGAAGTTTGTCTTTTCCCTTGAGCGTTGAAAGGGGAAATTCTTACCAAGCGATGGACACCACGCTCCGCTTTTAAATACCCATAGGCATAGCTTCCGGAGATAAGTAGGCTTGCCGATTTTATGCCTGCTTCTTCTCCGGGAAGAATATCTATAAGGCTTACTTTAAAGCCATGTCTTTCGGCATACCTTTGGTACATTCGTAAAAGCATGGCTGCCCAATCGCAGGCTTCGGTCCCTCCCGCTCCCGAATGAACAGATAGGATGGCGTTTTTCTGATCCATGGGATCAGAAAGAACGAGTTTGACTTCTATGCTGTCTAAAAGATCGGAATAAGCGTTGATTTCTTGCTCTAGTTCTTTCTCAAGAGAAGGATCTTCGCTTTCCTGTAAAAGATCATAGAGAGCCTCGATGTCTTTGAATCGATTGACAAGAGTTTTATAATCAGAAAATTTGGCTTTGAGTTCTTTGGACCTCGAAAGGGCTTTTTCAGCTTTTTCAGGCGTTTGCCAAAAACTCGGACTGGCCATTTCTTTTTCTAGGGATCGAAGTTCTCCTTCTATCTGGTTGGGATCAAAGAAACCCCCGTAAGACAGCTACCCTTTGTTTAAGTTCAGAAAGCCTGTCGGAAACAAGTTTCAAATCGATCATAGAGTAAAGCTATCTTAGGTGTTGCCAAAAAACAACTGCTTGTGATCCTTTGCCTTAAAAACCCTGGCCTATTGTTCAGTTATGTCGAAGGATGAGGATGTCTTTTTTCCCTTTCAAGTCTTTGAATGGCCTTGTGTATGCGATTTAAAGTTAAATCGACATTATCGAGATTTTTTTCTACTTCGTAGAGATTCCCCGACTTGTCGTAAATGAGTATCTGGGTTGAGTTTTTAGCCACTCCGAAATCTCGGGTGAGTGTGCCGTTATAGTCAATGACAGGAAAAGGCCTGGAGTGTTCATCAAAATGCTTTTTTATATGGGAAAGAGCCATGGCTTTAAAAAAGCCCGCATGCGAAATATCTTCAACTAAAATAAGAGCTACCTCGCTGGGAAGCTTGGTTTTAGGATCTTCCCCGAGAAGCTTTGCCCATTTTTCCTGTTTTCTGCCTTGGCTCATGTTGGGTACGGAAACAATGAAAACAGAAATTTTCCCGATGAACATCTCCCGGGGATGTTTTATCCCCAAGGGATCGATTAAAAAAGGAAAGGGAAGATGGTGGGCGTATCCCTCGTAAGGGATCCAGCCATGAGAAGAGGGTTTATCCGCGGCCATCAGGGCAGAAGAAGGAAAGATTGAAAAGAGCAAAAAAAGGGTGAGTGTTGGGCAACAACAACTTTTATTCATGAGAAGAAGAGGGCTTTTTAGGCGCCCGGTTTTGTTGACTTTTAAGAGCTAACGGCAACTGTAAGCTATTCGACAAAGCAAGGAACCACATGGAAGGGGGCAGACGTTTCTCTTTTTTAAAGAAAACATTTTTGGTTGTTTTGTTGTGAAATTACCTTAGTCTAATAAGTTTTAGAAAAAAGTCATCGCCTTTTTATGGAAGAAGAAGCTTCAAAAAATGCAAAAACTTTTTTTTCCCATCTTTCCGCTTCGGGTGAAGCGAGGATGGTCAGGGTGTCGGAAAAGCATGAACAAAAAAGAACTGCCGTTGCCGAAGGCTTTATCACTCTTTCCGGGAAAACTCTTGAGCTATTGAAAGCTCGTGCCATTCCTAAAGGAGATGTTTTAACCCTTGCCAAGGTTGCTTCTATTATGGCTGCAAAGAAAACGGCGGAATTGATCCCATTGGCTCATCCTATCGGGCTGAGCTTTGCTGACACTACTTTTGAGATTGAAGAGAAAGGGATAAGAGTGGTGTCAACGGCGGAGTCGGTTGCCAAGACAGGCGTGGAGATGGAAGCTCTTGTGATGGTTGCTATTGCGGTTTTGACCCTTTATGACATGTGTAAAGCCGTAGATCAATCCATGGTTATTGGTCCAATCAAGCTCCTCGAAAAGAAGAAAGCATGAAAATCGGTCGTGTGACGCTCAGTGACAGGGCAGCGGCAGGGATATATAAGGATGAAAGCGGTCCAGAAATAGAGAGGGTGATCAGCAATCTCTTTGAAGAGCCGGTGGAGTTTGTGTCGGTATTGATCCCCGATGATAAAGAGCTGCTCATATCCCAGTTTATTCGGCTTGTGGACGAGCTGGACTGTCCTCTTGTTTTGACTACGGGGGGTACAGGTCCAAGTGCAAGGGATATTACTCCTGAAGCGACCAAGGTTGTCCTGGATAAGGAGCTGCCCGGCTTTGGAGAAATCATGAGAATGGAGTCTTACAGGAAGGTAAAAACGGCCATTTTGTCCCGTGCGATAGCGGGCATACGCAAGCGATCGTTGATCGTCAACTTGCCGGGGAAACCTTCGGCAATTTCTGAATGCTTATCGTTATTGGGAGAAGCCATTGTCGAATGTTTAGATCATATTCGTGGCTATAGACCTACTTTATCCAACAAGCTGCATCCCTGAAGCCGGCCTGAAAAAATTTAAATCCACTTTGAGCTTACGTCGGTGATGAAGAAAGGTTGACATTTTTAAAAATTCTATAAACATAACGAGAAGAGCTGTTGAACTGTTGAAGGATGCATTGCAATTTTTTGAGCAGCGCTGGAAAAATGGCCCAAATGAACCATTAAAACCGATAGATGTAGAGATGGGGAAAAAAATCGAACCGAACTGGTTCCAACTTCGTTGCTTTGAGTTGATGGCGAGGGTTTGAACAGTTGATTAATGAGTTGATCTTTTTTATACTTTACCTCGAGTTGGCCGTCTTGAAGAGCCCTACGGCCAGTTCCGCCGGAAGGCAGGCCTGTGGAGAGGAAGGCTCTGGCCTGGTGCGAACGGGCCGGCCGCATCCAGCCTCGATGAGTAAGTCTGTCAGCTTTGCCCCTGTTTGAGCAGCAATGAATAAGTCTGACGGAACGGAAATTGCGTGGCAACCCCACAGTCAGGGTTGGTTTTTAAAGAAATTTTTAGATGTATAAATAAAGGCAATTTACGCTCTAGGTCTCCTTCCGCAAGGGAGGGGATACGGGGCGTCGCCCGCAAGGGTGGGGTAGACGGAGAGCCGGTTCTGCCTTGGATGATCGCATGGAACATCAGCTAGACAAAGGCAGCCGTTCCGTCTATATTGCGGGGAGGGCTCACCCCTATAGGGGTGGTAGGATCGGAGCGAGCCCAAGCTTGCGCCTGTGGTGAAGGCGCTTGTGCGGGGCACCCTCGGAAGAGGGTGTTCGCCGTTCCCCGCAGATGCAGGAAACCCTTGCGGTTCCTCCGGGTGGGAGTAATCCCTACCGGAAGCTCCGTCCGTGGGGAGGGGAGCTAAACTCTAGTATTGCAAATAGTGCGTAATGGTGTATTATGTAGGGCATGGAAAGCACTATGAGCACGGGCCGGGCGGCCAAGCTGCTGGGGGTCTTGGTCAAGACCATGCAGCGATGGGAGCGTGAAGGCCGACTAATTCCTGCGGTGCGGACCGACAGCAACCGAAGGCTTTACACCGAATCACAGCTTCGTGATTTTCTCGGCCTGCGCCATGCGGTGTCCGAGCCGACGCGGCTCATCATCGCCGATCGCTGGTATCCGAGCAGTCGCCTGTGTTCGGTTTGCGGGTGGAAGAACGAGGCGCTGACGCTCAAGGATCGGAGCTGGACGTGTCCCGAGTGCGGCACGCACCACGACCGCGACTTCAACGCGGCGCTCAACCTCAAACGGCTGGCAACCGCAACTGCCCTACCCGTGGCGAGTCCGTCTGGTAACAGCGGCACTGCGGCAGAGATGGTCTCTGCCGTAGTCGGGAAAGTTACGCCTGTCAGAGACGATTCCGTTGAGGAATCGGGGCAGGAAGAGAACAGTGCGCACCTTTGCGCATGTTTTTGATAGCAGGTTAACAGCCATTTCTAGAAAAAATTACTTATGAACGAAGGAAATAAAAAGACAGCACCAACGGTTTTTGAAATTGAAGAAGGAAACCAACTTCTAGCACGATTCGATCTTTACGAATTTCTTCCTTGTATAACCCTGGATGCGGAAACCGGGGAAGTGCTTATGCTTGGTTACATGAACCGGGAAGCCTTGGAAAAAACCATACAGAGCGGCCTTGCAACCTATTACAGCCGATCGAGAAAAAAAATTTGGGTCAAGGGTGAAGAATCCGGTTTTTTCCAGCACGTTCAAGATATTTTCATTGACGATGACCAAGATACCTTGCTTTTAAAAGTAAGAGTCGATGGAGGTGCTTCTTGCCATGTGGGTTACAGGAGTTGTTTTTATAGAAGGTTAAAAAAAGGGAGCAGCAAGGAACTGGAGTTTACTGAAACTCACAAGGTCTTTGATCCTAAAGTCGTTTACAAGCATGGCTGAGGCTCTCGTTTTTCTTTCTACTGTTCCCAATCGACCCATCTCACCATTTCTTCAAGCCTGTTTCTCCCGTCATGATGCCAGAATGCGGTGGGCTGTTGCATGAGCCCTACAGGACAAAATCTCGTTGCCCCCGCTTCTATGAAGATCGAAACAATGTTTTCGGGTGTTTTGTTGAAAACCCCGATCGTGCTGAGCATGCCTTTTATGGGATGGAGCCAATCTTTGAGTTTTGTTATTTCAACAAGATCGACATAGATCGTGCGATAGCCGCATGTGGGTTCGAAACGAGGGGTTTTCCTTAAAATGACCGTCCAGGGGTTTGGCTCAAGCAGACTGTTTCCCCATAACGGCCATCCCAACGCTTTGGCGCAATCCCTACGATTTTTGATTTCCGCCAAGGCTTCGATGTCCAGGGATGCGGGATGCCGGTCCCGATTTTCTCTCAAACTGTCAGAGAGAACCTGGCAAAAAGACTCTATTTTTTCCCTTGCAGAGTTTCCTTCAACAACGATTGTTTGAGGGGAAAGGCACCCCAACTGGCTATAGAGACTAATGTCATGGGCTGCTAGGGCGATTTTCTCTTTGTCGATCTCTTCGATTGCCCCTAGCCAAATTAGGCTTACTTTATGCCCATGACCGATAAATCTCTTGGTAGTCGGAGTAAGGCTTTTGAAATGTTCTATGGTCTTTTGTTGTCCAAAAACAACAATGCAATCGGACTGGTCAAAAGCTTGTCGATTAAACTCCTCGTAGAGTGCAACCTTGTCTCGGAGTTTTTGAGGAAGAGAAGAGATGAATTGGAGCATCGGTTTTTTGATGGGCTTTGGGCATTGTATCGCGTTGAAAGAACCAAGCAGTAGGCCGAGCATAAGGCTTTGAAACCCTGCTATGGGAGTGTTGGCGGCGAGCACATGATAGATTTGATAGGGAGCAATGGCTTTTGTCCGACCTTGACCATAAGGGAAAAAACCATCCAAAGCCGTTATGCTTTTTAGTTCAAGCTCTAAAAGGGTAGCAAGATCCTTTTTGCTTTTGAATCCCATTTCAGGGAAAAGTCTGCAAACGCCGTCAAGCAGTTCAATTCTTTCAAGCGTATCCATGGATTGCCTTATCCTTCGAGAAGTTTAAGGGCTTCAAATAGAAAGCATTTCTTCAACACTTAATGAACAACCTCGTGGGGAAGCGGCCCTCGATCTTCCGAGGAGGAAAAAACTTTCTTGGGTTTTTATCGCGACATCCCCTGTTTGAATGCATAAAATTGAATCAATATTGGCGAGATCTATCCAGCGAATTAACCCTTTTTGGCCTACTTGGCACTCTTTGTCGGTTCTTGGATCAATCACCAGAATTCTAGCCCAAGGAGGAGTATGAAATTCTCCATCATGTCCCCGGGAATAGGCCTGGCTGGATAATTCCGTCATCCCATATTCGCTGAATATCCGATCTTGAGGTAACCCAAAATAAGAAGAAAGTCTTTGATAGAATTCTTTTTTATCGATCTCTTTGGATTTCCCTTTCATTCCACCGGTTTCAAGGATAAACGAGCCTTGGGGTAAGGGGAGAGGATCGTCAGGTTGATTTTCCATAAGGTAAGCGAAGCTGAAAGCGGTTCCACAAATACCTAGTTTTTTGTTTTCAAGGATATCAGCCGTTAGTTTTTTCCTAAAGGGTTCGATTGAGAATGTTTTGTTTTCGATCCAAAAAGAGGAAGGAAAGGGATTTTTTTCCGCCCAAAATGAGAACATCGCAGATAAAGAGGACCGGGGCTCTTCTTTAGGAGAGGGAGCCAAGAAATGGAGGTGGACCGAATCGATAGGAACGGCTGCTTGGAGAGCTCCGAGCCATGAAACGGCCTTGTAAATCTCATTGTCCCAAAAGTAATGTTTGCCGCGAACTCCAGAAGTGGTTCCACTTGTAAGGTAAAAAACGGCTGCTTTTTCTATTTCATGGCAGAAGACGGTTGCTTTTTTGAAAAGTTCTTGGGGAAGGGCGGGAATATCCCTCCAGCATGGAATGTCTTGCGGAAAAGATTGGCAAAAGATTTTATAGGGAGGACAGTGGTTTTTTTGAAACTCAAATAAAAACAGGGCGAGAGAATTGAAACGTTGAGGATTTTCTACGAGGGAGATGATCTGATCCATCCACCATTGTCTGTTGACCGGGTCTTGGAAAAAACTTCTTTGCAGTTCTTGAGCTTTTTCTTTCATTTTTGCAATGGAGAAATAAACTAAATTAAAATATACGGATTTTTTAAGAAAATCTCTTTAAATGCCGAGCATGGCCAATGCAAAATAAAAATGACCAGACTTTTTTATCTCCCTCTATTACTCTTGAAGGGGAGTTGTGGGTTAAGGAAAAGGCGGTTGTCAATTGTCATTTTCATGGAAAAATAAGAGTGGATGGAAAATTAGAAATCCTTTCTGGAGCCGTGATTGAAGGCGAAGTTTACGCTCAAGCTATAGAAATTGATGCGGGAGCGATCATCAATGGGAAAATAGTCATCGGCAAAAGCAAACCCAACAATTAATGAAACCTTTGGATTTAATCAAAGAGCTAACCAGCAAAACAAAGGTCATCCATTGTCCCTTTTGTGGGCATACCCAAACAGAGTCCAAGTGGGCTCTTTCAACCCTTTGCAAAAGCTGTTGCCGCTACATCGGGTTGGCTTCGAGAAGAGAAGCAGACCACCGGATTGCTTCTCCTTCTTCTTTAGTTAAAACTCGAGTAGTGGTTTGTCCCTATTGCTCTCACTCTCAAAAAATTTATGCAGAGGCGATTTCCGTGGGTTGTCCCCATTGTGGAGCCTATCTTTACGTCGAAAATCTTTATGTAAAAGGGAAAATAAAGAGAAAACTTTCTACTCTCGGAGATATCCAATTTGGAGTGGGTTCAGAATATTCGGGACCTCCTGTCCAGGGAAGAAAAATAAAGATCAGAGGCATCATTCAAGCCTCGGTGAAAGCATTGGAAGAAGTGGAATTTTACTCCCAATGTTCGGTTAAAGGGGTAGTTTTTGCTCCAAGGGTGACAGTGAACCGGTTTGCTTCGGTCCAGGCCAGGGAAATTATCAGCGGACAGCTTGTTATTAAAGGAATAGTTCAAAGTGAAAAGGTTATAGCCAAGGATTTTTTAAAAATCGAATCTTTCGGTCGTTTAATCACAAAAAAAATGCTCACCAATCGATTGGTTGCCGAGCCTTTTTCTCACTTGGAGGCGGAATTTAAAACCTATTCTTGCCTTAGCCGCGAAACTCAAAAAAACTTTGTCGAGCTGGGAGAGGAAAGACTGTTGGAAATATGAAAAATATTTTGCCTTTCGTAGGGCATTGTGCTTGTATTTAGATTTTTTACTGGAGGATAAAATGTCTCAACACCGCAGTTATCGTACCGGTTCATTGTTAGTGGCTAAAAGAAATGTCCTTAAAAGATACGAAAGAATTAATATCCTAAAGAAACAGGGAAAATGGAAAGAGGGAGATAAAGTCCTTGGTTTACCCAAGACAAAACCGATCTGATTTTTGAATCGAGCCTTAAACTTTTTTGTTCTTGATGCCTCCCAACAAAAAAGGCTCTTTGAGGGGAGGGGTGCTCTTATTCTTGAATGACTTCAAAATAGTCGGCCACGGGAGATCGAATAAAAGAAAATTTTTGATGGCCTAGATCGATTTTCTGACTCACTTGGAGCTCCCTTGGGGTAAGTTTAATCGGCTCTTTAGAGCCAAAAAGAATCAAGCGTTGGGGATAACGGCGGCTGAATTGAGGAATGCCCAAGCCATAGCGAACGTGGATTTCTCCTGTGACCACGCAGACCGTCCTGCGTGTTCCTAGGGGCGATTCAAGAAAGTTCATAATTTGCTTGGCCATGAAGGCTTCCCTAACTCTTTGGGCCTCTATTGCATGGGCGATCCTTTTATCGTCCATGAAGGAATGGACGGCAAGGAAGGGGGTTAAAAAATTTTTATAGAGTGGGCTTAGGGAAGGCAGGGGATAAAGCTCCTTTTCTTTTTCAGTTAAAGAACTGTAACCCCCTCGCGCAATTTTGGAAGGGATCGAGGGCCGAATATCTATGCCGATAATAGGGATACGATGTTTTTGAGCAAAAAGGCAAAGCGGACGGTAGTCGAGGTAATTGGGCCATTTTTTTTGCCATTGGATAAGTTTAGCAAATTGCTCGAAGCTTAGATGGCCTTCTGCAAACTGGTTAATCAATTTTTGATCTTGGGCGTCGAGAGATTCAAGGGCCAAAGCCAGAGGAACTTCCCTGCGGTAAAGAAGCCGTAGAATATCCAACTGGGCTTTGTGGTGAGTTTTTAGGGTGTGAACCTCACCCAGGTAAATGATCCGCGATTGAGAGAGATCCTTGAGTAGTTCTTGCTGGTTGACAACGGTCCCGTGCAAGATATCTATCCAGGTGTTTTCAATGGACCATCCAGTGGTGAGAACACTGAAAAGTAAAAAAAAGGTCAGCAAAGGATTGTTCACAGGAAGGCTCAATAGCAAAGAAACTTAACAAGGATGGGAGTTGCAGCCGAGAGCGAAGAGGGCATCAATTTTCTCTATCGAGAGCTCCTGCCAGCTTTGAACGACTATATCGGCTTTTTCCAAGCTTTCTTTTGATCGGGTTGTTGTCAAAGCCACTACGTGCATTCCTGCAGCTATGGCTGATTCGACGCCGGCAGGGGCATCTTCAAAGACGACGCAATGGGTTGGAGGATAACCCAGTTTTTGGGCGGTGAGCAGATAGGGCATTGGACTGGGCTTGCCTTCCTTAACGTCTTCTGCACAGACCAAGACGCTGAAATAAGGGCTAAGGCCAAGTTGTTCCAATA
Organism: Methylacidiphilum infernorum V4; assembly: GCF_000019665.1. Taxonomy (NCBI): domain Bacteria; kingdom Pseudomonadati; phylum Verrucomicrobiota; class Methylacidiphilae; order Methylacidiphilales; family Methylacidiphilaceae; genus Methylacidiphilum (ex Ratnadevi et al. 2023); species Candidatus Methylacidiphilum infernorum. The sequence goes on from NC_010794.1 coordinate 56,386, forward strand.
CGAAGCTGATGTTGGTTTTTGTTGTCGAAGAACATACGGCCATGGGAATGTGCTTTTTTTTAAGAGCGTTGAGAAAGCCTATTATTCCCTCGACCAACTGAAGCCCTTCTTCCCGGACTATGTTTTTGTAAAGTTCTTCTTTTCTTTTTGAAAGCTTGTAAATCTCCTCTAAGTTTTGTGTCCATCCAAGGTATTGAGAAATGATGGTTTCGTTTTTCATTCCAAAAGTTTTTTCCATAAAATGCGGGTCGATCTCTTTTCCTTGTTCTAAAGCAAGGAGTCGCCAACTTTTTTCATGTTGTTTGAGTGAATCGACGATGACTCCGTCCCAATCAAAAAGAGCAGCCCATGGATAAAGAGGAGGTTTGTTCATAAATAAGCCAATAGGTTAGCGGACCGGCTCAAATCCAGATATGAATCCAAGAAAAAAACACTATTTCTTGAGCAATCGGTCAGCCGAAAAGCTAACGATAGGGTTATATTTGTTCAAGTTTTTTAGGGAAATCATCGCTTTTTCTTTATCCGCAACATTCCCTGTCTTTTCTTTTTGCCCTGATTTTTGTACAATTCAAGCAAAAAGTACTTCGGCAATAACCGAACAAAAAAGGGCGAAAGACTATAAAGACAAAGCCCTCCATGCCATTTATAATAATCGCAATGCTATCGCCATAAGGTACTTAAAGAAAAGTTTATCCTTATTTGCCGAAGATCCACAGATCAGCGAACTTCTTGCTTTAGCCTATCTTAGGGAAGACAAGGTTAAGGAGGCTGTCTTATGGCTGGACAGGTCGAAACAGGGCGATGTGGCTTCTTTTTATAGGGAAATTGGGCCCCCTTTCCAGGTGGCTGCCTTTAAAAGCGTTCGGTTGGCCTTCGTGGATTCTCCCTATCCTTTTTATCCACTTGTAGAGGTTAATATTAAAGGGAGGAGTTTTTTATTTTTGGTTGACACGGGTTCCTCAACCAGTCTTGTGGATAAGCAGCTGGCCCAAGAGATAGGGATGAAGGGAAGATCCCCTTTAAAGCTGGTTTTGAGTAGCGGCAACAAGACCGAAGGCTTGCTGTGTGCCATTGAGAGTATCAGTTTGGGCCCGTTGTTCGTGAAAAACGTTCCGGCACTCATCGTCGGTCAACTCCATCAAAAACCGTATGCCCGGGGATATAATTTTCAGGGAGTCTTGGGAATGGATTTTTTATCTCGGTTCAATCTTCTCATCGATTATCCCAATAGGGTTATTAACCTTTTGAAAAAGAATATTGCCGGTGAAGATGTTGTCGCTACAGGTTCTAAGATCGTGGCTGAAATTCCTTTTTTTCTTAATCCCCAGGGATTGATCTTTCTTAAAGGAAAATGCCGCTTGAAGGAATTTTTATTTCTCTTCGATACAGGCTCGAGAGATTATCCTATGGAATTTTCTAAAGAATTTGTCCGAGCCTTGAAGCTCACCCGGGGATCTTTAGATGATCCTTTGAGTTGTGTGACCCTGGATAGCCTGCAGATCAAAGGATTAAGGGGCGATTTTACTCCCTTGTCTTTGGAAATGCCTACCTTGGAAAAAATACCTTTTGGGGGAATTATTGGAAATAGCTTGTTGCATCGCTACAAGCTGTTTTTTGATTTCCAGAGAATGGTATTGCGACTTTTTTTATAGAATGAGAGCAAAAAAAAAATATAAAATGGGCAGACAGGGATTCGAACCCTGAACCAAGTGCTTAAAAGGCACCTGCTCTACCGTTGAGCTATCTGCCCTTGATCCATAGAATTTATTTTCTTTAAAAAAAATGTCTAAAAAAAATCTAAAATTTTTGATCTCTTTTTCTTATATGAAAATAACGTTGTTTTTGTCTATCCAAAAGGTATAGTTTCAAAAACCCGGTGATTACCATATTCTTATGAAGAATATCTCAGTGACTGCCTTAGCCGATTGTCAAAGCCAGAAAGACCATAGAAAAATCAAGATCAACAGGGTGGGGGTTAAGGGACTTAAATATCCGATAGAAGTTCGAGATAAGAATTTTGAAAGCCAGCATACCGTTGCGACCGTATCCCTTCTTGTCGATCTTCCCCACCATTTTAAGGGGACGCATATGAGCCGATTTGTCGAAGTGCTCAATGCTCACGGGCGGATGATCCATGTCAGCAATGTTTTTGCCATCGTTCATGAACTTCAAAGGAAACTGCATGCTGAAACAGCTCATGTCATCTTAGAGTTCCCCTATTTTATAGAAAAAAAGGCCCCGGTAACGGAATCAAAAGGGTTGGTGGACTACTGGGTTCGGTTTGAAGCGGCAGCCTATCTCGATGAGACCGATTTCGTGATGTGGGTGACCGTACCGGTTACCACTTTGTGCCCCTGTTCAAAGGCGATTAGTGACAGAGGGGCACACAACCAGAGAGGGTATGTTTCCGTGGCTTTGCGATTTATCCATACGATTTGGATTGAAGACGTCATTGAGATGGTGGAAGCGTCGGCAAGTAGTCCGATTTATTCTCTTCTCAAAAGACCCGATGAAAAGTATGTGACTGAACAGGCCTTTGATAACCCGGTGTTCGTGGAAGACTTGGTTCGCAACGTGGCTCTTAGACTTAATGCCAATCCCGATATTTTCTGGTATAGGGTGGAAGCCGAAAACATGGAAAGCATCCATAATCATGCCGCTTATGCTTGCGTGGAGAAAGGATCAGAAAGTTAAAAAGCTAGATCATCCTCTTTTTTCTTTTCCTAAAAAGAAGAAAGGTTATTTTTATTGCGCAATTTTTTAAATTGAGTTATAAATACTATTTATAGATCCGTGGGGGAGCCTTTATGGCTGAGAGGTTTCCCTTAATGAAGAGGGAAACGACCCTATGAACCTGATCCGGATAATGCCGGCGGAGGGAAAGGATGGATTTTCTTTTTTTTGATCTTATCTTCTTTTCTTCTTGTTGGCTCTTCTCTCAATGGAGGAAGTAGCGATGATTCAAAACCAATCCCGTTTGACTTATCTTGATATTGTTTCTAAAGGAAAAGAATTAAGTTCATTTCTGTTGTCTTTTTTTCCCAATTCTCAAAAGATTTACCTCAAGGGTGATAATCCAGGGGTCAATGTTCCATTTAGGAAAATAAAACTATCGCCAAACAGCGGAACTCGTAGCTCGGAGCCTTCCTTTTTTTATTCGTATGATACCTCCGGCCCTTATACGGATCCTTCATCGGGGGTAGAAATAGGCAAAGGACTTTTTCCAGTACGGGCGCAGTGGATACAACAAAGAGAAGATTGTGAATTTTATGAAGGTCGAATTGTGCAATTGAAAGAGAGGGGACGGCTCCCAGATGCCCAGAAAGAATTGGCCTTTAAAAATGGACAATTAGGGCTTTTCAACCGCATGCCTTTACGGGCTAAAGCGGGAAGAAGGGTAAGCCAGATGCATTATGCCAAAAAAGGAATCGTTACCCCGGAGATGGAATTTGTGGCCATAAGAGAAAACTTAGGGAGAAAAGATTTTTCCTTGCGCCGGGGTGAAGGGTTTCTCTATTCCCAGCATGTGGGTTGCTCATGGGGAGCATCGATTCCCGGGGAAATTACTCCGGAATTTGTCAGAAGAGAAGTGGCCGCGGGTCGGGCGATTATTCCTTCCAATATTAACCATCCCGAACTTGAACCCATGATCATTGGCCGAAATTTCCGGGTTAAAATCAATGCCAACATAGGCAATTCGGCTATCAGCTCTTCGATGTCCGAGGAAGTGGCTAAACTGCTCTGGGCTATTCTTTGGGGAGCGGATACGGTCATGGATCTTTCTACGGGTAAAAATATCCACCAGATCCGTGAATTAATTATCCGTTCCAGTCCTGTGCCCATTGGCACGGTGCCCATCTATGAAGCCTTGGAAAAGGTTGGAGGTGTTCCAGAAGAATTAAGTTGGGAAATTTACAGGGATACTTTAATAGAACAAGCCGAGCAGGGAGTGGATTATTTTACCATTCATGCAGGAGTCCTTTTAAGGTATATCCCCTACACGGTCAATCGGCTCTGCGGTATTGTGAGTAGGGGAGGATCGATCATGGCCAAATGGTGTTTGGCCCACCACCAAGAAAACTTTCTTTATACTCATTTTGACGAAATTTGCGAGATTTTAAGCGCTTATGATGTCAGTATTTCCCTTGGAGATGGATTAAGGCCGGGGGCGATAGCGGATGCCAACGATAAGGCACAACTCAGCGAGCTTTATACTCTTGGAGAATTGACTAAAAAAGCTTGGGATCATGATGTCCAGGTGATGATTGAGGGACCAGGGCATATCCCGATGCAGCTGATCAAAGAAAATATGGATTTAGAATTAAAACATTGTTTTGAAGCCCCCTTTTATACCCTAGGGCCTTTGACTACCGACATTGCTCCCGGCTACGATCATATTACCAGTGCGATAGGGGCAGCCATGATCGGTTGGTTTGGTTGTTCGATGTTATGCTATGTTACTCCTAAGGAACACTTGGGATTGCCCAACTTGGATGACGTAAAAACTGGGGTTATTGCTTATAAAATTGCTGCGCATGCGGCTGACCTGGCTAAAGGTTTCCCCGGTGCGCAACTCCACGATAATTTTTTGAGTGACGCCCGGTTTCATTTCCGATGGGAAGATCAATTTAATTTAAGCCTGGATCCGGTCACAGCACGTAGTTTCCATGACGAAAACTTGCCCCAGCCGGCGGCAAAAACCGCCCATTTTTGTTCAATGTGTGGTCCGAAATTCTGTTCCATGAAAATTACCGAAGAAGTACTAAAATACGCAGAAGAGAACAACTTAGCCCTTAAAGATGCCTTTAAAGAAGGAATGAAAGAAAAAGCCCGTCAATTTAATCAAATCAAAAATATTTATATTTGATATATTTTTTTTTATTTTTCTCCTTTTCTTTTTCGTATAATTATATTTTATAATCGAAACAAAAAAATTTTTGAATCTGTTCTTCGCTCTTTTCTTGTTATTATGGAACGTCATTTTTCATCCTCCGGTTTAATGAGTTCGAAGAAAAGGTCCATTGGGCTTGAGAATCTTTCGCTCATCGAAGAATACTACGAGCGTTGGAAGAAAGACTCTTCGTCGGTGCCTGATGATTGGAATGCGTTTTTCGAAGGATTTGAATTTGGCTATAACGAATCTTTAAAAAACGGGCCGATAGAAGTCGGGAAGAAAAAACCTATTTCCATTGATCTCAAAAAGCAGAGGGCTGTTTATGAACTTATAAATGCTTATCGGACTCTTGGTCATTATATAGCCAATTTAGATCCTTTAGGATTCAACCGTTATGAATTCGACGAGTTGAAGCTAGGGAGATTCGGATTAAATCAAGGAGATCTTGACCAAGAATTCGATTCTGGAGACCTGGCCGGGGGGGGAACAAGAAAATTAAAAGAAATCCTGGACATTCTCAAGGAATCCTATTGTTCAACCCTGGCTGTTGAATTCATGCACATGGACTCTTTTGTCCAGAGACAGTGGATAGCCCAAAAAATCGAAGGGAAATTCTTCAAGCTGAAGTTTTCCAAGGAGCATAAAAAACAGATCCTTTATGATTTGCTTAAAGCCGAACTTTTTGAAGCTTTTTTACACACCCGTTATGTGGGTCAGAAGAGATTTTCTCTCGAGGGATGTTGTACGCTCATCCCCATGATGGATGCCGTCATTGAAAATTGCCCGATGCATGGAATAGAACGTATCGTGATCGGGATGGCCCATAGGGGTAGGCTCAATTTTGTCACGAATATTTTGCAGCAGGATTACAAAGTTATCTTCGATGAATTTTCCGAAAATTACGTTCCCGAGGGGGTGCTAGGGGATGGGGATGTGCGTTACCATCTAGGATTTGAGGCGGCATTAAAAACCCGTTCGGGTGAGATCGTAACCGTGGGCTTGGCTCCCAATCCCAGCCATCTGGAAGCTGTCAATCCAGTGGTGGAAGGCAAAGCAAGGGCGTGGGAGAGAAGATTGCTCGACACGGAAAAAAGAAAAAAAGTTTTACCGGTCCTCATCCATGGGGATGCTTCTTTTATGGGGCAAGGAGTGGTTCAGGAAACATTAAATTTGTCCAGGCTGGAAGGATATAAAACGGGAGGAACGCTCCATATTATTATTAATAACCAGATTGGTTTTACTACGGTTCCTCAAGATGGGCGATCCACTCATCACTGTACGGCGGTAGCCCTCATGTTGGCCGTTCCTATATTTCATGTTAACGGGGATGATCCTTTAGCCGCGGTTTTTGCTGTATTGACGGCATTAGAATACAGACAGGTTTTTGGTCAGGATGTAGTGGTAGACCTCATTGGCTATAGAAAGTACGGGCACAATGAAGGCGATGAACCCAGTTTTACCCAACCGCTTCTCTATAAGGCGATTGCCCAACACCCCAACATCAGTGATGTATTCCTCGATCAATTAATAAAGACGGGGGATATGACGAGGGAAGAAGCCAATGAATACCGCAAGATTTTTGTTGCCGAATTGAACCAAAAAATGGAGGAATCGAAAGCCTGGATAAAGAGTGAAGAACCCCCTACTCTCAGACAAAGGATGTCTTGTCCAAGGATTTTGGATCCGGTAAAAACAGCGGTTCCCTTGGAAGAGTTGCTTTATGTTGGCCGCTGCCTGGTCCAGGAGCCACCCGATTTTAATCTTAATCCAAAAGTGAGAAAAATCCTTGCAGAAAGAAAAGCGATGATCGAGGGCAAAGAGCCCATCCTCATCCCTTTTGCGGAGATGTTGGCTTTCGGCACACTCCTTTACGAAGGTATTCCGGTAAGACTGTCCGGTCAAGACAGCAGGCGGGGAACGTTTAGTCAAAGACATGCCGTTCTTTACGATACGAAAGCAGCCAAGAAATACGTTCCTCTTGAACATATCCATCCTAACCAGGCTATTTTCTGCATTTATAACAGCCCTCTTTCTGAATATTCCGTTTTAGGGTTTGACTACGGCTATTCTTTGGATTATCCCGAAGCCCTGATTATCTGGGAAGCTCAATATGGCGACTTTGTCAATGGGGCACAAGTCATTATCGATCTCTATTTAGTCAGTTCGGAATCAAAATGGGGGGTCACATCGAATATCGTTTTGCTTTTACCTCATGGATATGAAGGTCAGGGTCCAGAGCATTCAAGCGCCCGTGTAGAAAGATTCCTTCAGGCTTGTGCTGAAGATAATATCGTTGTTGCCAATTGCACTACTCCAGCCAATTATTTTCATATCTTAAGAAGACAGGTTCTACGCGGTTTTTCCAAGCCCCTGGTTCTTTTTACCCACAAAAGCTTGTTGCGGAACCCTCATTGTTCATCGGAAATTTCGGAGTTTGTGCAAGGCACATTTGAAGAGGTGTTGGCTGATCCCCAAGTACATCAACCTTCTCCAAAGGTTATTCTTTGTTGCGGCAAAGTCTATTATGACCTGTTGGAGTATAGAAAGAGCATAGGAAAAATGGATGTACCCCTAGTTCGAATCGAGCAACTCTATCCTTTGCACGAAAAGAAACTAAAAGAGATCATCTCACGTTACCAACCTCAATCCCTTGTATGGTGTCAAGAAGAGCCTAAAAACATGGGAGCATGGAATTACATTTTCCCTAAACTGCAAGAACTATTTTCATTGCCTTTGACCTATGCGGGAAGAGAGGCTTCCGCGAGCACGGCGACAGGATCCTTAGCCTATCATCGACTTGAACAACAAAAGTTGCTTTCGGATGCCTTTAAAGAGTGAGTTTTTATAAATTATTTCAATTTAATTTTAATCGAGGAGCTTTATGGCCGTAGATATAAAAATGCCTTCTGTAGGAGAATCTATCCAGTCGGGACTTCTTGGCAAATGGATCAAAAAAGAGGGAGAAAGGGTTTCTCCGGGTGATGCTTTATGTGAAATTGAAACTGAAAAAATTACAACTGAAATCTATGCTGAAAAAGAGGGCATTTTACATATCTTGGTAGACGAGGGTTCGGAGATTAAAGTCGGTCAAGTCATAGCTCGGCTGGAGGAGACACCTCAAGAGGCAACTGAACAAAAACCCGCCGTCCTTCTCACCGGCAAAGAAGAAAAAGCAGCCGGTTTAGCTTCTATCCCTAGCTATAAAGAACCTGGAGAGACCTTGGAAAGTCCTTTGGAAGAAGAACTCCCGGAGGCAGTTCCTTTAAGGGAACCTTTAAAACAGCCATCCCGGATTACAAGGGAAGAAGCTTTACGTAATTTAAACCTGGAAAAAGAAGAAATAGAGGAAGAAAGGCAAGAGATAGCAGAGAAAATCCAGCCTCAAAAAGAGGTTCAGCCTCCCACCTGGGATCTTAAAGGAGCAAGAAAACGGCTCAGTCCCATCCGGGTGAAAATTGCCCAGCGATTGCTCGAGGCCCATGTAGGGACGGCGCATTTGACCACCTTTAACGAGGTCGATATGACCACGATCGTTGAGTTGAGAAAAAATTATGGGAAAAAATTCGAACAAAAATATGGGGTCAAGTTGGGGTTCATGTCCTTTTTTGTTTGCGCCGTCGTTGAGGCTTTGAAAAAAATTCCAGAAGTAGGAGCAAGGATTGAAGGTCAGGAACTTGTTTATCCTTCTACCTTGGATTTGGGAATAGCCGTTTCTACTGACCGTGGATTGATCGTTCCCGTTCTTCGCTCGGCAGAAGAACTGGAATTTCATCAAATCGAAAAGGGAATTGCTGATTTAGCTCAAAAAGCCAGGGAGGGTAAAGTTACCCTTGAAGACATTGAAGGGGGAGTTTTTACGATAACCAATGGGGGAATCTTTGGCTCATTGCTTTCTACCCCTATTATAAATCCTCCCCAGAGCGGTATATTGGGTATGCATGCGATCAAGGAAAGACCGGTAGCCGTTAATGGGAAGGTTGAGATCAGGCCCATGATGTACCTCGCTCTTACTTATGATCATCGGGTAATCGATGGGAAGGAAGCTGTGAGTTTCCTTGTGCTTATCAAGGAATTCCTAGAGCAACCGGCTTCCGTTCTTCTCGGGTTGTAATTTTTTTTCCTCCCCTTTTGAAAGAACAATGAACAACTTTGACGTCGTCGTAATTGGATCAGGTCCAGGAGGGTATGTTGCGGCTATTCGTGCTGCTCAGCTTGGTTTAAAAGTGGCCATTGTTGAAAAGGATAAAACACTTGGGGGGACCTGTCTTAATGTAGGTTGTATTCCAAGCAAGGCCCTGCTTTCCCTCTCAGAATATTTTCACTTTGCCCGCCAAAAGTTTGCCTCCAATGGGCTCATGGTGGAGGAGCTCTCTTTTGATCTTGAGAAAATGATGGAAAAAAAAGAACGCATTGTGCAAAAACTTGTCCGAGGCGTCGATTTTCTCATGAATAAAAATGGGATTGAGCAGTTTCATGGGGTAGGGTCTCTTTCCGATCCTCAAACGGTGATCGTAAAGGATGAAAAACGGGGAGAACTAAAAATAAAAGCCAAAAATATTATTCTTGCCACCGGCAGTCGTCCGGCGACTCTCCCTTTTTTAGCTTCCTTCGACGACCAAATTGTGGATAGCACATCGGCCTTGAGTTTCAAGTCCGTTCCTAAAAGCTTGGCGGTCATAGGGGCTGGAGCCGTTGGCTTAGAACTGGGTTCGGTGTGGAACAGAATGGGTTCCAAGGTTTATGTTATAGAGCTTTTCCCACGCATCTGCCCTTTAATGGATTACGATGTTTCCAAGCATCTAGAAAGCTTTCTTAAGAACCAAGGAATGGAATTTTTTCTTGAAACGCGACTTCTTGGTATAAAAAAAGATAGCGGCGAAGTCGTTCTTGAATTGGCTTCGCAGTCCAAGACTTTATCGTTAAACGTTGAAAAAGTCCTTGTTGCCGTGGGAAGGATTCCCCATTGCCAAGAGCTTCAATTGGAGGAAATAGGGATTAGGAGAACAAAAAAAGGATATGTTGAAGTCAACTCGCGTTGGCAAACGACACAAGCACATATCTATGCTATCGGTGATGTCATAGAGGGACCCATGCTTGCGCATAGGGCCCAGCAGGAGGGAATTGCAGTAGCGCAGCTTATCGCTGATCAAGATCCCTTTCCAGTCGACTATTCGGCTATCCCCTCTATTATTTATACCTTCCCCGAGGCGGGAGGAGTGGGTTTTACGGAAGAAGAATTGCAGGCTTGGGGTAGGCAGTATAAAGTCGGGCATTCTAGGTTTGCTTCTAATGGAAGGGCTTTGGCAGGGGATGTCGCCGAGGGCTTTGTCAAGATTTTAGTCGATGTTAAAACCGATCGAATTTTAGGGATCCATGCAGTTGGCCCCTCTGTTTCCGAACTCATATCCTTATCCACGGTGTTGATTATGAAAAAAATACGGGCAGGAGAATTTATGCAAGTCCCTCTAGCCCATCCGACCCTTTCCGAAGTACTCAGGGAGGCTACTTTTTCTGCATACAAAAGGGCGATTCATTCATAGAGGGAAAGTTCGTTGGAATGGGAAAGAAAATGGCGGTAATTTCGACGGATATGGGAATGGATGTTAGTAATGATTTCATAAGAGATGGTTTGAGACAGCTTGGCTAACTCATCGGCGGTGATGCTCTCTTTGCCTTGAGTCCCTAATAACACCGCTTCATCCCCAACCTTACAAGAGGGCAGATCGGTAATGTCGACCATGAGGAGGTTCATGGTTATGGCTCCCCTCACCGGGCATCGTTTCCCTTTAATAAGAACAGAAGCCTTATTGGATAATGATCTGCAGTAGCCATCCCCGTATCCCACTGAAAGCACGGCTATCCGGGAAGGTTTTTTGAGTTTATAGGTGGCTCCATAACTGATGGGATGTCCTCGGGGAAGCTCTTTAATAAGAACGATTTTACATTTCCACGTCAGGATAGGTTTTAAAAATCTTCGAAGAAAAGGCATGGGAGCTATTCCATAAAGGGCAAGACCGATCCGGACGTAATCACAGGCATAAACGCTTTTTCTCCATAAAGCCGCGCTATTGGCTACATGAATAGGAAGTCCTTTGAAATAGTGTCGAAATTTGAGTAGCTCCAGCCACTGCTTTTCAGTGGCCTCGATATCCGTTTCCGCTTGAGAAAAATGGGTGCAAATAGCGGCAATAGAAAGAGAAGAAAGCCTTTTTATTTTTTCCATCTCTTGGATGAATTGAGAAGGGATAAAGCCTAATCTTCCCATACCGGTATCGATTTTGATATGCACGATCGCTTTTTTGCCTTGGCGTTCTGCAGCTTGACTGAGCCATTTTGCTTCATTGTAAGAAGAAATGACTACTCCAACATTATAAGAGACAATTATAGAAGCTTCCGAAGGTAAGATCGGACATAAAATCAATAGAGCCGATCTGATGCCCGCCTGCCGCAGTTCTATGGCTTCATCGATGTTATTGATACCCAGGACTTCAACACCGGAATGCACGAGCTCCTTAGCAATGGGGATAAGGCCGTGTCCATAAGCTTCAGATTTGACGACGGCAATAATTTTGGTTTTTTTAGGGATTCTTTCCCTGGCCACGCGAATATTAAACCGCAGTGCTCTCCCATCGATCTCAACCCAGCTTCGAGGATGCGCAGGAAAAGAACAAGATGGATATGTCTCCTGGGTCATTTTAAACAGGTCCTCTCAAATAGATAGGTTCAGGAAAGGGATTATCATCAAAGGGTGGACATGAATCGGGTAAAAGAAAAAAGTCTTCAGCCCGTGGATAAGCACGAATAATCTTCTCATGCAGCTCCTCGGTGCTGACGGCTAAATCCAAGCTGTGAATCGTCTCATAAAGTTGATTTTTAGCAATAAGATAAGGGCCCTTTACTAATTTTCCATAAGAGAAAAGAGAACAGAAAAGCTCTCCTCTTCGAGCATCGGAAAAAACTCCAAGGGAAGGAACTTGGGCAAATTGCAAGCCTATGGACCATACACTAGGGAGGGAAAAAAGCGGGGCGTTCTTGGCGATTCCAAGCCCTTGAGCGGCGGCAATGCCTACTCTTATAGAAGAAAAAGAACCGGGCCCTGTCCCGATGAGAATTTTTTCTATCTTTGTTGAGGAAAGATTGAGCCGCTCCAGGCATTGAAACAGGGAAGAAAAGTGACGGCCGCCTTTGAAAAAAGAGCGCCACACTACGGTTCGATTTTGGGCAAGCGCTATGCTCCCTATTTCAGAGGAGGTGTCGATCGCAATAATCATATCCCGGCAACGGTTAATATAGTTGTAGAATGAAATAAAAGAAAAGAGGGATCAGCGCAGTCGTTTAATTTTTCTTTCATTTTCAGAAATGACGGTTATTTCCCAATATTGGGTCCAAGAGGGTAACCATTTTTCTATTTTTTCAGGCCATTCGATAAAGCATACTTCTCCAGAGTATAAGATTTCTTCCAAATAAAGGTAAAGAGAGCTCTCCCCTTTTTCTATCCTATAAAGATCAACATGAAAAAGGGAGTACTTTTCCCCCTCGTAGCAGTGAACTAAATTAAAGGTCGGGCTTGTGACTTCCCCTTGAAAACCTAAAGCCAGGGCTGCCCCTTTGACAATTTGGGTTTTCCCTGCTCCGAGTTCTCCTATTAATGCAAAAACTTCTCCTCCCCGAGTTGTTTTGACAAGCTCTTTGCCGAAATCGATAGTTTCTTTAGGGCTCTTGGAAATGATCGAAACCTCTGAATTCATCGGGGAAATTCCTTTTTCCTCTTTGGCTAAAGAAGCCAATTTTTTTCAAGGGAACATCAAAAGGCCAACTTTGGATCAGTTTATTTTCTTTTTCTTTGGCGACAGAAAAGAGCAGCTCATAGTCTTCCCCTTCTGTTAAAGCGGCTTTGATTGTATAGCCACCGCGGATGGGAATGGCATCAAAGTCAATTTCAAAACCTATTGATGAAGCCTTGGCCATCCTTGGCAAATCCTTGGCTAGGCCATCACTGATATCCATCATCGCTTTTGCCCATCGGCCATTGGCAAGCCATTTACCTTCTTTTATTCTAGGCATGAACACCAGGTGATGGCCGGATTGAAAGCTTCCTCCAAGAACCCCTGTAACAAAAAGGCCATCCCCATCGGTTGCTCCCGATCTCAACACCGGTTTGTAGCCCTCGGTTTTTCCCCATAGGCTTACAACTAAAAAGAGTTGTTCGGAAACGGTGGTTTCTCCGCCGATGATCAAAAGATCGAAGGCTTGGGCTAAGGAACGGATCCCTTCGTAGATTTTTTTTATTTTCTCTATTTTCTGATCCTTGCTGATGCCGATACCGACTAGGGCATAGAGCGGCTCTCCCCCCATGGCGGCGATATCCGAAAGGGCCCGAGCTAAGGCTTTTCTTCCAATCAGTTCAGGAGGGGTGCCGGCCTCGAAATGGACATTTTCAACCGTAGCATCAACTTTAAAAAGATAATAAAGGTCATTTCCCCTTCCTTGAACCACTGCGCAATCCTCTCCGATGCCGACGATTCCAGGCCTGTTGGTCTGAAAGTCCTTGAGAAGGATTTCTAAAAGTTGCTCTTCGTTAATATCTCTGAGCAGAGATTCAGAAGAAAAAGAAAGAGGGATTTTATGGGATTGCACTTGATAAAAAAAGCTTTTAGTTAAAAGGTTCAACTCGGATTCAAGAAGTCAAGAAAGAAACTTTAACCATACTTTGCCAAGAGAAGAAGGCAGGCTGTAAAACCGTTAAACCAGAAGTGAACGGCCATCGAGAGGACCAGAGAACCGCTGAATTCGTAAACGACGGCTAAAATCATTCCGAAGAAGAAGAGGGGAAGAAAAGTGATCCAGTGGATGTGGAGCAAGGCAAAAATAAGGCCACTGATGACAATGGCTTTTCTCCTGGTGAAATGATACCTCAGAAATTGATACAGAAATCCTCTGAAGAGGAGTTCTTCCCCGATAGGGGCAGCTATGAGGATGAGAGATAAGATAATCACAATGTCAATGGGTTTTGAAGCATGTAAAAAAAGATCAACCGCGGGTTGTCTTGGGACAGGAAGATGCAAAGATCTGCCAATAGTTTCGCTCAATCCGGCAAGCATTTGGAGAGGAAGATAGGCTGAAAGGCATATCCAGAAGCTGGCAACAGCGATTTTGAGTGGATCGTACAAAGAGACCCCCAGGTAATCGGAAAGGTTATAACCGTGGAAACGCACCAAGAGAACGACGAGAAAAATGGAGAAAATGCTTAATCCGGCAGCCACTCCGAGCAGTATTCCTGAAAAAAGAAAAAGAGAGACGGCCAGTAACTCCCACCAGCTAAAGGGTATACTGAGAAACTCCCCAAAGGGAGTAAACCCCGATTTTTTCCAGCGGAAAAGGAAAAGGCCCATTAAGAAGTCAGCCAAAAAGGTCAGCAAAATGAAGCCGACGATAAGAGGCTTGTAGTGAACGATGAGTCTTTGGGTCAGTTCATCCACTTTGTTCTCCTTGCTCAGAACCTCTAGAGATCATCCTCTCTTGCTGCTATTCTTGTTCGTTTTTCGGCCCGGGGCAGTTAGTTTTTTATCTTTAACCGATCAACATGAAGGGTGGTTTTCATTTAATCCATAGGGTTGAAAGAAAAAGTTGCGTTATTTACGAACTTAATCCAAAAGCTTGTGGATATAAGTAGTAGAGCTGTCCTGAGGATAAAGGAAAACGAACCGCCGGATAGCCCAGTTCGATTTTCGGCGTCATCCCCTTGGAGAACAACCGGAACAGGTTCGATATCTTAAATGGAGGAACATAGCGAATGAGACGGGCGGATTGCACCTTGGAGAGTTCTTTGCACTTGTTAAAAGCATCTTCAAAATAGCCGAGGCCGTCGATTAACCCGTTTTTTAGAGCATCCTCTCCCATGAAGATCCTTCCATCGGCAAGGTTGCTTTTAAGCTTGTTGATGTCGATATGCCTTTCTTTAGATACAATCGATATAAATTTGTTATAGGCTTCATCGATGAGCCCTTGGACAAAAGCTTGTTCTTCGGGAGTCATTTCCCTCGTGGGATTGAGCAGGTCTTTCATTTTTCCCGACTTAAACACGAAAGCTTTAATGCCCACCTTGTCCATTAAGTCCTTAACAAGGAACGATTCCATGATTACACCAATGCTCCCTGTAATCGTCAAGTCATTGGCCATGAGATAGGATCCTCCGACGGCCGAATAATACCCTCCTGAAGCGGCCATCGATTCCATGTAAATAACGACGGGTTTTACGTTGCGGGTCAGTCGAATTTCATGGTAAATGACATCGCTGGCGTTGACTTCTCCACCGGGAGAATTAATAGCCACAATTATTCCTTTGACTTTTTTGTCTTCCCGGGCGGCTTTGAGTTGAACTTTTATGTCTTCGACACTGTTTTGAGTAAAACTCCCCGCTTCATCCTGACTTATAAGTCCGCGGAGATGGATAAGGGCGATTTTGGAATCTTTCGTGCTAAAATCCCCGCTCACGAATTCTTCTTCTAAGGGAACGGGGGCGATTGCTCCCTTTTTAGATTGCAAAATCGATAAAAAAACGAGGTTTAAAAGAAGACTAAAGCCTAAGATCAAAACTAAAAAAACCGTAAAACAGCCACCTTTCTTATTCATTGTGTACTTCCTTCATTTCGCAGAGTAAACCATTTGGACTCTTCTGCAACATTAAAAAGCTTCATGAGATCATGAGGAAACCTTTCGAGGAAACAACGGGCTGGGAGCCGATATTTCCTTGCCGGCTAGGTCCATGGCAAAGAAAAGGTCGTCGAGTTTCCAGGGTTGGGTTTCAATATTCAGCAATGAAAGTATTTTGTTGGCGGTTTGGGGCATGACGGGATCGATAAGAAGGGCATACCTTTTGAGGCAAATGCTGGAGGCTAAAAGAATGCAATCCAATCGTTGAGATTGCTTGGAATTTTTTGCCAAGGACCAGGGTGCATTGTTCTCTATGTACCTGTTTAGCTTTTTTATGTGCTGCCATATTTCCTGCAAGGCCTGTGCTATGTCATATTTTTCAAAACTAAGGCAATATTTTTCGAACAGGTCTCGATCGAGAAGTTCTTTTTCATTTTCCTCCATCATCGTTTCCGAGCATGAAGGAATGACTCCCGATCGATATTTGTGGATCATCACCGTGATTCTTTGGACGAGATTGCCTAGGTCATTGCACAGATCGCTGTTATATCGAGCCCAAATTTTATCATCTGCAAAATCGGCATCCTGGCCGAAAGCCATTTCTCTTAAAAGATAATAACGCAGGGCATCGGCTCCAAAAATTTCCAGGTAGGGGAGGGGATCGATGAAATTGCCTAAAGATTTGCTCATCTTTGCTCCCTTGTTCATCCACCATCCATGAATTAAGAAATGCCTAGGTTGTTCTAGTTCCAGGGCCTTGAGAATAATCGGCCAATAAATAGCATGGGCGGGAATAAAAATATCTTTTCCGATTACATGGAGTTGGGCTGGCCACCAGCCTTGATTGTCACCCTCTTTTCTGGCAAAAGAAACGTAGTTCAGTAAGGCATCAAACCAGACATAGGTAACATAATTTTCATCGAAAGGCAGGGGAATTCCCCAAGAAAGCCTGCTGACGGGTCTTGATATGCAGAGGTCGGCTAAGGGCCTTTCCAAGGCTCCCAATAGCTCTTTTCTTTTTGATTGGGGAATAAACCAATTTTCGTTGTCTCTTACATAACTTTTCAACCATTCTGAGAATGCCGACAGTCTAAAGAAGTAGTTTGGTTCTTTGGTTTTAATGACTTCTCCGTAGATCTCCGGCCATTTCCCGTCGACTAAATCTTTTTCTGTGACAAATTGTTCTTGTCTTAAGCTGTAGTAGCCTTCGTGTTCTTTGAAATAAATGAGTCCTTTGTCGGCCAGTTTTTGAAGAGCATGACGCACATATTGAACGTGGGAAGGCTGGGTCGTTCGAGCGAAAGCATCATAATGGATCTGGAGTTTTTCCCACAGCTGAAGAAACTTTTCGGCTTGGATATCACAAAATTTTTTTACCTCCATTTTTTCTTTTTCAGCAGATTGCTGGACTTTTTGTCCATGTTCATCAACCCCTGTAAGAAAAAAAACGGCATATCCCCGGTTTCGGTAATAGCGGGCGATGGCATCGGCCAGGATTTTTTCATAGGCATGACCAAGGTGCGGGGAGCCGTTGACATAATCGATAGCTGTGGTGATGAAAAAGGAATCAGGCATAAAGAAGAGGACAAAAGATATGGCTTGGTGCTGTTAATTCATTTTTTCATAAAATTTTTCGAGTAATATTCTTGAGAAAAAAGAAAATATGCTACCTTTTATTTTGATCATTATCACTTTAAGCATAGTCTAAATAAAAGAGGGGAGCATTCACAGGAAAAGTAGAAAGTAATATGATATGGGGAATTTGACAAGAAGAGATTTGGTTGTCAAGGTTTCGACAAAAACCGGTCTGCCTCAGCAAGAGGTGGCTAAAATCTTTGAGGAGATTCTTGACGTATTCATGGAGGTATTCAAGAAAAAAGAAACCATAGAGCTGCGCAATTTCGGGGTTTTCGAAGTCACCTTGAGAAAGGCTAGGATTGGCCGAAACCCAAGGAATCCTGAAAAGGACATCCTGATACCTCCAAGGGCGGTTATTCGGTTTAAACCGGGGAAAGAAGTCAAGGGGATTCTCAATGCGATTACAAAGGATCTCCTAAAGGAAGAAGAAACAAAGAAGAGAAAAAAGATTTAACCTCTTTTTTGCTTTCTTAAAAATTACACCCGGTCTATAAATCTTTATTTTTATGCAGCCGTTGCCAGGTTTTCGCGATTTTTACCCTTCTGATTGCGCTTTCAGGAATTTCATTTTCTCTCGTTGGAGAGAAAGCTGCAGGCGATTTAATTTTGTCGAATATGATGGACCTTTGCTCGAAACGATTGAACTTTACCAAAAAAAATCTGGAGATGAAATTCTAAGCCAAATTTATCATTTTATAGATAAAGGGAGTCGTCATGTAGCCTTAAGACCGGAAATGACTCCAACCTTAGCAAGAATGATTGAAGCCCATTTCAAGGAATACAAAAAACCGATCAAATGGTTTTCCATTCCCCAGCTTTTTCGTTACGAACGAGCTCAAAAAGGACGATTAAGAGAGCACTACCAGCTAAACTGTGATATTGTGGGTGAAGCTGATCTAGAAGCGGATATCGAGCTCATCAATTTAGCGATTGATATTCTTCTTTCTTTTGATTTGGGGAAGGATGATTTTGTAGTTCGTGTCAGTGATCGGTTGTTTTGGACGGAGTTTTTGAAAAAAAAGGCAATCCCTAGGGATGATTGGTATGCCTTTTTTCAAGCCATTGACAAGATTGAAAGGGAGCCCAGGGAGGAGATTGAACGACGATTAGGTGATTTGGCTAAAGAGGTGTTTGCAATACTGGAAAGTCCTCCCTGCTGGGAAAGATTTGAAATCCTGTTGGAAGGGCTTCGTCATAGGGGGCTTGCAGAGTACGTTTGTATAGACCTTGGCATTGTTCGAGGATTAGCCTATTATACGGGAATCGTTTATGAAATTTTTGATAGAGCGGGAGAATTTCGGGCAATAGCCGGAGGAGGAAGGTATGACGATCTTCTGAAGCAGATAGGAGGAGAAGATATACCTGCTGCGGGTTTTGGAATGGGAGACGTGGTTCTGGGTGAGATTATCAGGAAAAAGAAAGTCATTGAACCTTCTTTTCCAAGGCTGGATGTTTACGTGGTCTTTCCAGAAGGGAAGAAAAATCCTCAAGGATTATTTTTAATAGAACAGTTACGAAGGCAAGGCTTTTCGGTCGATTTCTCTTTCTGTCCTTCGAAACTGAAAAAGCAGCTGGCCACGGCTCAATCTTTGAACGCGCGTTTTGCACTCATTGTGTCTGACAAGATAGAGGAAGGTGTTGTTGAGATTAAAAATATGGATGAAAGAACGCAGCTTACCCTGCCTGTTGAGCAACTAGCCGGGTGGCTTAAGGAAAGAAGCTAAAAGAGAGGCTCTTTGATTCATTTTAGGATTAAAGAATGCGGTTTGAGGGGAAAGCCCCTGGCAACAATGGGGCTCTCTTTATAAAAATAACCCTACTCTCAGCAAGGCTAGGATTTGAAATCATGTCGAGGATTAAATGAAAAAAAGTGAAATGAAAGGGTATAGAACTCATCATTGCAATGAACTGAATTTGGCGCTGGTCGGTCATAAGGCAAAACTGTGTGGTTGGGTTCATTCGAAAAGAGATCATGGAGGACTCCTTTTCATCGATTTGAGGGATAGGGAAGGTATTACCCAAGTTGTTTTTCATCCCGAGAAGGATCCCCCTCTTTTCGCTAAGGCAAAACAGCTTAAAAATGAATTCGTGGTTAAAGTCGAGGGCAAGGTTGTCGAGAGACCGGCTGGTACAAAAAATGCATCCATTCCCACCGGAGAAATCGAGCTCGAAGCCGAAAGCCTTGAAATCCTCAATCCTTCTCAGCCTTTGCCTTTTAACCTGGACGAAGACATAGAGAATGAAGAATTAAGACTGTCATTTCGTTTCCTGGATTTGAGGAGAAAGAAGATTCTCAATTGTTTGAAGGTTCGTCACCTTGTTTCGTCTGTCGTTAGAGAATACTTGTCAAGGGAAGGATTTCTTGAGGTCGAGACTCCTATATTATCGAAGAGCACTCCCGAAGGAGCCAGGGATTTTCTTGTGCCCAGCCGGCTTTCACCGGGGAAATTTTACGCTTTACCCCAGGCTCCTCAACAATACAAACAGCTCTTAATGGTAGCGGGCATAGATAAATATTTTCAAATTGCCCGCTGTTTTAGAGATGAAGACCTGCGTTCGGACAGGCAACCTGAATTTACCCAGATTGATCTTGAAGCCTCTTTTGTCGAGGTCGAAGACATAATGAAGTGGGTCGAGGAAATGATCCAACTGATATTTTTAAAAGTTCTTGGAATTGAACTTTCTTTGCCTTTTGTCCGTCTGACTTATAGCGAGGCTTTGGATAACTACGGATCGGATAAACCGGATTTGCGGATAGAATGGCAAATTCAAGACGTGGGGACGGTATTTAAAAATACCCAGTTTAAATTGTTCCGAGACGTTATTGAAAAGGGGGGAGTCATCAAAGCTTTAAATGCAAAAGGCAGGGCTCCAATGGTCAATTCCTCCGCCCTCGAAGAGCTTGTGGGCATTGCGACCTCTATGGGTGCAAAGGGCTTGGCTCATATTCGGGTTGAGAACCAGGAATGGAAATCGCCCATCGTTAAGTTTTTCTCCTCCGAGGAGAGAAAAGAACTGGAAAGATTGCTCCGCATGGAACCTTCCGATTTAGTTTTGTTTAGTGCCGGTCCCCGAGAGCAGGCCTGCCTGATTCTAGGGAAAATAAGGCTCCATCTTGCTGAAATGACCCAGGGTATTCCTGGCAACCAATGGAAGTTTGCCTGGATCACGGATTTTCCGCTTTTTGAATACAGTCCCTTGGAGCAGAAATGGAACAGCGTGCACCATCCCTTTACCCGGCCTCATCCTGAAGATTTAACAAAGTTAAACGAAGGCAAATACGATGCCATTAGGGCTCTTGCTTATGATATCGTGCTTAATGGTGTTGAACTGGGAGGGGGGAGTCTTCGAATATACGAGAAAGAACTCCAGGAAAAAGTTTTTTCGATTTTGGGGATAGGTAAAGAAAGACAAGAACTTCTTTTTGGTCATCTTCTTAAAGCTTTTCAATATGGAGCTCCTCCTCATGGCGGCATTGCCTTGGGTCTTGATAGGTTTGTGATGCTCTTAACAGGATCTGAATCCCTTAGAGAGGTGATCGCCTTTCCTAAAAACAGGCATGGAGTCGATCTGCTTACCCAATCCCCTTCCGAGGTGGATTACCAGCAACTTAAAGAGTTGAATATCCAATTGAGTTTTCCTTCAATAAAAATAGAGCCTTAACTCAAAGATAACAATGAATCGAGAAAGAGAAATTCAATGATTCCTTTTAAAAATTGGAAACGTCGAACGAAAATCATTGCTACTTTAGGGCCGGCCACGGAATCCGGTGAAAAGATTTTTTCACTCATAGAAAAAGGGGTTGATGTTTTCCGATTCAATATGTCTCATGGCAACCCTAACTGGGTAAGAGAAAAGGTAGGTCTTATCCAGGAGTTTTCGAAACGGCTGAGCAAATACGTGGGGATGCTTCTGGATACCCAAGGCCCGGCTATTAGGACAGGGGATCTGCCAGACCCTATGCAATTAAAACCAGGCGATTCTTTTACTTTTACGGTAAGAGGGGAAAAAACCGACGATCTTCATTCTGTTTCGGTCAATTACGATGACATTGTCAATGACATCCACGTAGGCGATGTAATGCTCGTAGACAATGGGAATATCCAGATGAGGGTCATCGCGAAGGAAAAAAATATTTTGCGCTGCGAGGTCTTGACCGCAGGAGTGATGAAGAGCAGACGACATATCAATATTCCCGGAGTAAGGATAAATCTCCCTCCGCTTACCCAGAAGGATCTAAGAGACATCCAATTAGGAATAGAATGCGGCATGGATTTTTTTGCCTTGTCTTTTGTCCGGGAAGCCAACGATTGTGATCTTTTAAGGCAGATCCTTATTTCAAAGGGATCTCATGGGAAAGTGGTAGCAAAAATAGAAGACCAGCTTGCGGTAAAAAACTTATCCCAGATTATCGATTCTTCAGATGCGATCATGATTGCCCGCGGCGATTTAGGCATAGAGTGTCCTTTTGAAGAGTTGCCTATTATCCAAAGACGCATAGTTAAATCCTGTATCCAGAAAAGAAAGCCCGTTATTGTCGCTACCCATCTTCTGGAAAGCATGATCATGAATCCCGCCCCAACACGCGCGGAAATAACGGATATAGCCAACGCTGTTTATGAACAAGCCGATTGCATCATGCTCTCCGGAGAGACAGCTTCAGGAAAGTATCCGTTGGAGTGTATCCAGGTATTGGATCGTGTGGCTGTAAGGACAGAAAAAAGCGGTGGGGCTGGTTATGCTTCTTTGGTAGAACTTTTTGATGATGAAGAAAAATTAGCTAAAACGGCGGTGCACCTTGCCGATGACGTGGGTGCGCCGGCAATTTGCGTGTTTACCCGTTTCGGGCACCTGGCAACTTTGATTGCTGGACTTCGACCTCGTTACTCCTTGATCTATTCTTTTTGTCCTGACGAAGATGTTTGCAGGAAACTTACCCTGCATTATGGGGTTGAACCTTGTTTGGTGGTTTTCCCAAAAAGCCAAGAAGAAAGTATAGAGCTGGTAGAAAGCTACTTAAAGAAAAAAGGGATAGAGAGCGGCCAAAAGATTGTTTTGATTTCTGAAGTTCCTTTAAGAGGAGAAAGAGATCGATATATTTTACTCCACCAGATTCACTAGCATGGAGTTTATGGTTTATGAAATCCTTTAGAGGAATGACTGCCTTGGTTACCGGAGCTTCTTCTGGATTAGGTTCGGAATTTGCCCGTCAACTTTCTTTAGAAGTCAGCCAGTTGTTGATCACATCGAGGAGGGCGGATCGGTTGCAGGCTCTTTCCAAAGAAATCCAAGCCAAATCCCCTCAAATTAAGGTTTTTTGGTTTCCCGCTGACTTAAGTTGTCAAAAGGGAAGAGAAATTCTTTGTGATTGGTTGACTGCAGAACGATTGGAGATAGACATCTTGATCAATAATGCGGGCTGTGGGGATTACGGACTTTTTGAAGAGTCTCGATTCGATCGGATTCGATCCCTTTTGGAACTCAATGTGATTTCCTTGACTTACTTGACCCGGTTTGTTTTGCCGCAAATGATCCGCAAAAAACGAGGTATCATCATTAATATTGGATCGATTGTAGGAAGGAAACCTCTTCCTACTTGCGCTGCTTATTCTGGATCAAAGAGCTATGTTCATGCTTTTTCTGAAGCTTTAAGATTAGAAATTGAAGGCAGTGGTGTGACCTTAACGGTCATAGCTCCCGGCCCTTTACATACTGAGTTTTTCTACAGCGCATCGAGGAATGATTCAGAGGAGAAACCCTTTGTTCCGCCATTTATGTGGGTTTCCCTGGAAAAAGTAGTTAATGAGTCATTGGCTGCGGCGAAGGCGGGCAAAGCTTTTTATGTGCCCGGGTTTTATACCCGCATTGCTTCTTTTTTGCACTACTTGACCCCTTCTTTTTTCTTAAAGCCTATTTACCGGATGATCTTACCCATCCATTTGAGGCATGACTCTTCAAAAAAAAACTCGCTGCGTTGTTCTTTGCCTCTCCAATAACGGAAGGATAGTTTTGGGCTTTTGAGAGATTCTTGACATAAAAAATTTCTCCCATTAAAAAGAAAACAGTATGAACCATTCAATTCCTTCAGAAATTCGCAACGCTCATGGAGAGCGGTTAGACTTTATTTATACCCCTGGATCTGCGGATAATAATACCCTTATTATCATTGCCCATGGTATTACTGCCCATAAGGACAGGCCGATGCTTGTGACCTTGACCAACTATCTTGCCAAAAATGGGATTCATTCTCTTCGATTTTCTTTTTCGGGACACGGAAAATCCGAAGGGAAGTTTGAAGAATTCACTCCGACAAAAGAAGTCGGAGATTTGCAATCCGTGTTTAATGCCCTTCCCGGGTGGACCAAGTACGGTTATGTCGGCCATAGCCTTGGTGCTGCCGTGGGTGTCTTATTTGCGAGTCAGGATCCAAGAGTTTCTTTTTTGATTTCACTTGCAGGGATGGCTTATACGGCTGCTTTTGCTGAGAGGGAATTTGGAACGGTTACGCCGGGCCAAGGGTACATGTGGGATATGCCCGAATTTCCTCTCTCCAAGGTTTTAATAGAAGATATGAATCGTATAGACAACGTGAAAGAGGCGGCAAAGAAAATTAAACTGCCCTGGTTATTTATTCATGGGCTTGCCGATGATGTCGTCCCTCCCCAGGATTCCCGCGATCTTTTTGCCATCGCTTCCGGGCCAAAGAAACTGGTTGAGATTCCTGGATGTGACCATCTTTTTCCTCCGCCTCATGATTCCTTCATGGCGGAAACGGTGGTCAATTGGTTAAAAGAACTCCAGCTGATTTCCTGACTATAGGTCAAATTCCAAGCCTAAAAGATAAGGTTCAAGACACGGTTGCTTTTGAGGGGAGACTTGCAAAAAGAAGGGCTTGAACGGTTTTGAGCAGTTAAAAAACTTTTTGCACGTTCATGCTCATCCATGCTTATTTTATGGGTATGTCCTGCAAGGTGGTCCACATCCGCGAGGCCGCGGGATCCCTGGATGTCGCGGTGCAGACCTTGCGGCAGTTGCCCTGCATGGCCTGCGGTGCCGAGCATAACCGCCAGCGTTTACGGCTCGGTCAACGGGAGAGAGATGGCCGTGAGTTCCACGGTGTTAGCCTGGGCAGAGGAGGGTTCTGGCCCAAGACGCCAATGCCGTCTGGATCCAGCCTAGGAGTAACTTGACTTCATTCCAGATTGGACAGAAATGAGCAACTCCGAGGAAACGGTTGCAGGAAAGACGTTGTTTAGGTCGGTTTTGGGCTAAAGAAGAGGATTGAACAGCTAAGGAGGAACGATGGGTGTCCATTCGGATGATTGGATTCGGCAAATGGTAAAAAAACATCGAATGATCGAGCCTTTTGAAGAATCTCAAGTCAGGAAAAAAGTTGATGGCTCACAGGTCATAAGCTTCGGCCTTTCAAGTTATGGTTACGATTTAAGGGTTTCCAGGGAGTTTAAAATCTTTACCAATGTTTTTAATAGCGTTGTCGATCCGAAGGCTTTCGATCCCAGGTCCTTTGTTGAAATGGAGTCGGATTGTTGTATCATCCCTCCCAATTCTTTTGCTTTGGCTAGAAGTGTCGAATATTTTAGAATACCCAGGGACGTGATCACGATCTGCTTGGGAAAATCCACCTATGCCCGCTGCGGTATCATTGTCAATGTTACTCCTTTTGAACCGGAGTGGGAAGGTTATGCAACTTTGGAAATCTCCAATACGACTCCCCTTCCTGCCAAGGTTTACGCTGAAGAAGGACTGGCGCAGGTCATTTTTATCCAGGCCTCTGAGCCCTGTTCTATATCTTATGCGGAAAGAAATGGAAAATACATGTACCAGAAAGGAGTCACTGTCCCCCGATTATAATTTGATCTTTATGGGGATTGTATTCAATTAATAAGAGATGAAGTTTTTTCTCGATCTCTTGCCTTCTGAATGGGATTTTTTCGACTCCGAGCCTGAATACAGAAGAAAACAGGTGGCCGAGTGGATATTCAAGAAGAGGGTTTTCTCCTTTTCCTTGATGACGAATCTCTCCTTGGACTTGCGAAAGAAACTGGCTGAAAATTACCAAGTTAAGACCTTGGAATTGATCCATGAAAAACAATCGATTGACGGCACAAAAAAATTTTTATGGCAGCTTTGCGATGGTCATGCCATAGAAACCGTATTGATTCCTGCAACAGACAGTAGAGGATCTTCGGAGCGTCTTACCCTCTGCGTGTCTACTCAAGTCGGCTGTGCTTTAGGGTGCCATTTCTGCGCCAGCGGCCTTCTTGGATTCAAAAGAAATCTTTCTTGCGGTGAAATTGTTGAGCAGGTACTGCTGAGCGAATCGATTGTTAAGCAAAGAGTCAGCCATATCGTGTTTATGGGCATGGGGGAGCCCCTGCTGAATTACGATCAGCTGATCAAATCGATCCGACTTATTTCTTCTTCTTGGGGAATAGGGATTAGCCCGAGAAAAATAACCATTTCTACAAGTGGGATTGCTCCCCGCATTAGAAAACTAGCCCTTGAGACTTTGCCTTTTCGGCTCGCTGTTTCCCTGCATGCCACAACAGATGAGTTGCGTAGCAAGATTATGCCCATCAATAGCAAATATCCCTTAAGTGAGCTTATTAAAAGTTGTGAAGAGTTTTGCTCGCGAAGAAAGCAGAAAATTACCCTGGAGTATATCTTAATTTCTGGATTAAATGACCGGAGGGAAGACGCAGAAAGACTTGCTCGCATAGCTACCTCACTGAGGGCTAAAGTCAATCTCATTCCCTATAATCCGATAGAGCGGTTAGCTTGGAAGTCTCCAGATCAAAAAGAACAGCTTTCTTTCTTCCGGTGGCTTAAAAACAAAGCTGTCCAGGTTTCCATAAGAAAAGAACGAGGCCGGGATATCGACGGGGCTTGTGGACAGCTTAGACTTCGCTATCTCTTCGAAAGAAGCAAAGAACCAAAAGGGATGCTTGGTGAGGGCTTGAACAGCGTAGGAAAGCCAAAGGAAAGTGAAGAAAAAGAACCAAGCCTACGATAGCCTCTTTTCCCAGTTTAAGAGATGACACAAGGAGAACCCCCCTGGCTTAGTCGCATCATATCCTTCTAGGCCTACGGTCCTGCTTGGCTGCGAGGATCCGGAAGGTCTAGCCAAGACCCTGAAAGCTAATAGCTACAGGGAGTCAACCGCTCAGGATTTTTTAGGTTTTAGCATGGAGAAAGAGCGGTTCTTTTTTAGAGTCCATGCTTTCCTGAATGGCCTCCGTTAGAAATGAGGCCTTGGAATCTGGAAGACCCTTGAAAGAAACAAGCCGATTTCTTCAGGTTCATTAAGAAAAAGCCTATCGCCATAGCGATTAGCCTTGAAAGGAAGCAATGAAGCATAGGATTGATCGAAGACGATCACCGGGCAGGATTGGTTTTCTTCTCCAATGAGATCGATGATCTCTTGCCTGGGTTTTTTGAAATCAACGTATCGGAGCTCCAATTGATGGGTTAACCGGGGATAGACTTTTAAAACACCTTCAAACATCATGCAGTAGGGGCAATAATAGGGATCACCGGGGCCATCATAAAACCCTGGTTTTAAGAGAAACAACAAGGGATTCATAATCTTTTTAAGCTAAAAAAAAATATAATCCACTAGTAGCTGTAGACAAATTCAAGCCCTACGAAATAGACCGGGCCGGTTGAACTGCCCAAGAGAGCCGAAGGACTCCCGGTCGGGTTCTGGAAAGGAAACCCGTAGTAGCCGAGTACTCCTCTTCCCCAGTCCATCCTGTACTCAAGCCTGATCATGAAGTTATCGGCCAGGTCAAACCCAAGCGTTGCCGTGTAAGCCCATATGTCGGTCGGGCTGTTGTGCCCGGCCAGGATCGAGTTCCATCCCGATTCCACCCAGTCGGCCCTCTGCGCTATGCTGATGATGTCGGTTAGCTGGTATTTCATGTGCACCGATGCCCCATACCAGTTGGAGGGCCCGCTCGATAGGTTGACCGGTAGCCCGCTCACCGCCGCTGGCACAACCGTCACGTTGTTGTTGTAAAATCCCCCCGTAAACTCAAATCCCAGAAGAAGCTTGTCATGCGCAAACTTCGGCGCCCACGAACCCCATACATCCCCAAGAAAAAACGCATTGTTCTGGTTGAAGGGCCCCTCCCCCCTTATCCCCTGGGCTATCCCATAAGGCTGAGCTACCCCGTCTATGGGCGAAGCCCCAAAACCCGGCGGGTTGACCCCGTTAAAGCCGTACATCAAGGTCGCACTCAAGGTGGCATTCTTCCCCTTCGCATCCCACTGGCTGTTCAAAAAAAGCAGGTAGGCGTCGCTGTTGTTAATCATGTTGTTGAGATAACCAAAATATTCCATTCCCCCCCGAGAAACGTTGAACCCCCCGTCAGCTATCCCAAAGCGGCTCGTCCACTGCTCATCCCACCGGTAGATCGCCTGCATCCCCGTCAGCGTCGTCGGCAACAGGTTGGCAAACAATAGCCCATAGGTAAAATCCAGGTTCACCGGCCGCTCCACCACCTCGTAGCCCGCCGGATCCACAAACTTCCCTATCTTTATGTCTAAGCCGTTGCCTACAGGGGCCCGGAAAATCACGTAAGCTTGCTCAAGCCAAAAACTGGAAGTGTTGAACGAATACCAGGAACTAAAGGGAACCCCAAGGCCGGTAATCGCATCGGGTGCCCCCACGACCGCGTCCTGGCCTACGATCAGGTCCGCCCTAAAGCCCGCCTGCCAGCGGTTCTCCTCGGTCAAGGGCTTCTCCAAGGCCAGCTTGAAGGCGTTCATGTTAAAGCCTCCCCCGGGAATCGCATCCACCGGTTCCCTGCCCGGAATCGCCGGGTAACCCTGGGCAAAGCCCGCCGCATTGGTCGGTCCCACGTAACCCGGTGGGGGAACAAAACCGGGCACCTTGTTAAAAGCCGGTGCATTGATAAAATTGTAGGTGTAGCTGGCATCAACATAGCCGCTTAAGACTATCCCCTTGGTGTTCGCCTGCACCGGTATGCCCTGGTCTTCCAGCTTCTTGACCAGTTCCGCTATCTCTTTGTTCTTCTCTTCGATTATGGATGAACTATCAGCAGAATTGTCCTGGTTGGTTTTGGGCTTTTGCTTTTTGGAAGTTTTCTTTTTGATTGAGGGAGAACCCTGGGTGTTGGAATCTTCAGCAAGAAGGACCTTGGAAAAACCGAGGAAAAGCAACAACCCTACGCAAAAATACAAAAGAGAGGAAGAAAAAAAACGAGGAATGAAACCAGGAGAAATAATCTTCACGATGATAGGGACCTTGCAATGATTCTTTAAAAGGAATGCCTCATTGTCAACAAGGAAATGCAATATTAATGATCTAGAGAAATACCACCTCGATAAAATAAGAATAAATTAAACATAGGATTTAAAAAAAACACCTTTGAAAATGTTCCAAGAAGCCTACCCAAAAGAGGTTCAAGGGATGAGGTTGGGCATGAGAAAGATCGCTGCAATCTTCTTGTCGTTCTTTTCCTTTTGTTCTCCTTTATTTCTCAACGCCGGAGCGATAAAAGGGGAGGGCAAGATCGTGTATGTCTTACCCATAAGGGATGAAATTGAACAATCGATGGTTTACTTCGTCAGGAGAGCTGTTAATGAGGCGATGAAGAATGGAGCCCAGGGATTGATTTTGGACATCGACACCCCGGGGGGGTTGGCGAACTCCATGGAAAAAATAATTCGGGAGCTCGAACGGTTCCCCCTCCAAGAGAATACCTATGCGTTTATAGATCATAAAGCGTATTCGGCAGGCGCTTTTATTGCCGCTTGTTGCCGGCACATCTACATGGCGCCTGGTTCAGTTATCGGTGCAGCAACCCCTGTAGTATTTTCTCCTCAAGGGGGAGTCCAAAATCTACCGGAAAGCTATGAAAGAAAAATGCTTTCTGCTTACCAAGGGTTGATTCGTGCTATTGCCGACAGGCACGGTCATAATCCCGCCGTTTTCAATGCCATGGTAGACAAGGATAGCGGTCTTAACATTGATGGAGTTGAAATCCTGCCCAAGGGAAAAATTTTAACTTTAACCGACTCTGAAGCCTGTAAAAAGTATGGGCATCCTCCAAGACCCCTCTTGGCAGAGGGGATTGCTCAAAACCTGGAAGAACTGGCTCAAAAGGGATTAGGCGTATCTCAGCCGAAACTGGTTGTTGTGAAACCCACCGGTTTCGAAAAAATAGGCCGGATGATGACCTTGCTTGGACCTATTTTTTTAACCCTTGGGTTAATCTTTGGTTACTTGGAATTACAAACCGGGGGTGTGGTGCTAGGCTTGCTTAGCCTGTTTTTTTTCTCCCTTTATTTTTTAGGTCACTACCTGGCCGGATTAAGTGGTTATGAACCCTTTCTTCTCTTTCTTTTGGGATTATCTCTCGTTCTCTTTGAATTTCTTGTTTTTCCGGGGCTGATCATTCCTACCTTGATCGGCTTCCTGGTTATCCTTGCCGCCTTGCTTTCCTCTGCCGTTGAAAAGATGCCCTCTGAAAGCCTTGTAAGCTGGCTTTCTCGAGCAAAAGAAGCCGCTTTTTCCCTGGTTTTAGCTTTAGGTCTTTCCCTTTTACTCATTTTTATGCTCTCTAGGCTTATTCCTGCCAAAGCCCCGGTGAGCGAGGTATCTAAAGAGGGGAGGGAGCAGCCAAGGGATCTGGCCATAGGCATGAGGGGGCAAGCGCTGACCGTCCTCAGGCCAAGCGGCTTGGGGAAGTTCCAGGATAAAATCGTTGATGTAGTCACCCCAGGCCAGTTTGTTTCTGCAGGGACCCCGATCCAGATCGTCCAGATCGAGGGCATACGGATCGTGGTCGAACCCATAAAAAAGAAAGTTTAGATAGCCAAGAAAAGGAAGATGAAAACCCTCCTATGTATTTTAATTTTTTCGGGAAGTTCCGTCCTTTTTATTGAATTACTTTTTCCTAGTTACATCATGGCATTTTTAGGGTCATTGCTTCTGGTAGGAGCATTGGCCTTGGGTTTTATCTTTTATGGGCCTGGAGGGGCTGTTGTCGTGATAGGGGCTGAACTTCTTGTATTGTTAGTGGCTTTAGGGATAGGAATCAAAATTTTTCCTCGAACCCGGCTCAAGAAGAAAATGCAGCTTGAGGAAACGAATAGAGAGCAAACAGCTTTCGACATAAACCGGTTGGTGGGAAAGGAAGGGAGGTGCGAATCTCCGTGTAAGCCTGAAGGTTTTGTCAGGGTAATGTCGAAAAGGTTGGAGGCGGTATCGGAAACAGGATATATTGAGGAGGGCTTAAGGATAAAAGTCGTGGGAACAAAGGAAGGTAAAGCGATAGTCAGAGCTATAAGAAACGGTTGAAGAGCATGAGCTTTTCATTACTCAAGCCGTTTAAAAAGAAGGGATGAGCATGATCGGTTGGATTTTGATCGGCATTTTACTTGTAGTTTTGCTTATTGTTGCCGCCATCCTCTTTAATTTCATCGGTCTTTGGATTAAGGCGATGATTACAGGAGCAGCAGTCAGCATCCTTAATCTTGTGGCCATGAGACTTAGAGGGATACCCCCTTCCTTGATCGTCAACACAAGAATTACCGCGGTCCGGTCCGGTCTTTCCATATCAACGGCACAACTCGAGTCCCATTTTTTAGCCGGAGGGAATATCGAGCATGTCGTTAGGGCTTTGGTGGCTGCGGATCGGGCAGGCATTCCCCTTACTTTTAATCGGGCATGCGCTATCGACCTGGCAACGATAGGAACCGGCAAAAGCGTGTATGAAGCTGTTCGAACGAGCGTAAATCCTAAAGTAATTGATTGTCCTTTTCAGGCAGGAGGCCCTACCTACATAGCCGGAGTAGCCAAGGATGGAATAACCGTCAAGGTTAAGGCACGGGTTACGGTAAGGACGAACTTGGAAAGGTTTGTTGGGGGAGCGACCGAAGAGACGATTGTGGCTCGGGTTGGAGAAGGGATAGTGACGACTATCGGAATGGCCAATACCTACAAGGAGGTGTTGGAACATCCGGATCGAATATCGAAAATCGTTCTCCAGAAAGGGTTGGATTCAGGGACGGCTTTCGAGATTTTATCCATAGATATTGCCGAGGTGATTATAGGGGATAATGTTGGGGCGAAACTCCAGGCTGAACAGGCTGAAGCGGATAAAAGGGTAGCCCAAGCCAAAGCCGAAGTGAGAAGGGCTGCTGCCGTGGCTTTGGAACAGGAAATGAAAGCAAGAGTCGAAGAGATGAAAGCTAAGGTGGTGGAAGCCGAATCCCAAATCCCGATGGCTATTGCTGAAGCCTTTAAAAAGGGATATCTTGGGGTCATGGATTATTACCGGTTGCGCAACATCCAGGCCGATACGCAAATGAGGACGAGCATTGCAACTGAAGGCTCTTCTTCTGCGGGTCTTCCTTGAGTTGTGTTTGGAGATTATGAGAACTTTACTTCCTTTTCTTTTTTTCCTGTTTATTGTGGCACTCCAACTGCTTTATGGATTGAGAAGAGGCGGCAAACATCCCCCTCAGCCGGATAGAAAACCTTTTCCATGGGAAAAAGAGCAATCGGCCGATGACGACATCCCTCAACCCGAATCTAAAAAAGAGGATTTCAGCACCTCTTTTGAAAAAAATCTTTCCGTTCTCTATGTCCAACCTGAGAAAATTCCAGAAACGAAAGAGCTCCTTTCAGCTTTTGAGCCAACAAAATTCGAAGAGAAAGAATATAGCTGGGAAACATCGGCTTATGATAAACTGAAGACCGCTTCCCAAGAGATGGAGTCTAAGAAGTTAGCCTTTTTTTTGAAAAACCCCGGAGGGTTGAAGAGGGCGATCGTCCTGGCAGAAATTCTAGGTCCACCGCCTTCTATCGCTCCACGGGAAATGAAACCCTCATGGTATGATCTTTGACAACCAAGGCCTTTTTTCTTCGTGAAAAAAATTTTTTCCTCTTCCCCAGATAATCAATGAAAGGAACAAAGCATTTCCTGGAGCTCTTCCTTTATTTTTTTCTCTTTCTTTTTTCTTTTCTTAGCGTTGTTCGGTCCGAAGAAAGAAAGGGGGATATCCTCTATTATACCTGTACCATGCATCCCAGTGTGAAATCGAAAACTCCCGGCAAATGCCCTATCTGCTCGATGGATCTTGTTCCCGTCCATTCGAGCAATGTTGAAACTCATGCCACGGAAATGGTCCAAAAAGAAGTTGCGGAAAGCACTTCCTTTTTTATTCCTCCCGAGAGGCTCCAAGCCATTGGGATAAGGACCGAAGAGGTAGCGATTCGGCCTTTAAAATTAGATATCAAGGCCCCAGCGATCGTTTCCATCAACGAATCTCAAGTTTACGACATCAACGTCAAGGCGGGCAACGGCTATGTCCTCAAATTATATGCCAATTACGTGGGTAAACATTTTTCGAAAGGAGAAGTTCTAGCGACTATCCTGAGCCAGGATTGGGTTCAAGCCCAGATGGATTATATTAGGGCTTACAGGGCTTGGCGAAGAAGCTTGTTGGTCAAAAAAGATAATCCCATTCTGCTAGACCAGCAATTTTATCACGTGCGGGCGAGGTTGCGGGTGTGGGACCTGGACGATGAGCAGATCAAGGAACTGGAAAAATATGCTTGGTCGATGTCTGTCAATGACGTACGGACGGCAAAAGGGATTCGAGGCACTTTTGAGCTGCGATCTCCCGTGGATGGTCATGTGCACGAAAAAAACGTTTATGAAGGGATGTATTTTACGGCGGGTCAATCTTTGCTTAGGATCGTGGATCTTCGAACGGTCTGGATTTTAGCTGAATTGCCTGAAGACCAAGCCAAGTATGTAGCTATCGGCCTTCCTTGTCAAATCCGTTTCCCGGCCCTGCCTGAAAAGATCTACGAAGCCAAGATCGATTTTATTCAACCTCACTTTGAAGAAGAGACGAGGAGGTTGCAGCTCAGGGTCGTTTTGCCTAATCCCCAGCATAGGATTCATCCGGGGATGTATGCCGATTTTAATACGCTAATCGATTTTGGCAAGAGACTTGCCGTGAGTGAAGATGCCGTCATCCCCACCGGAGAAAACTTCGTTGTGTTCATCGATCATGGAGGGGGACATCTAGAGCCGAGATTTGTGGATATTGGAGAAAAAATAGATGGGTATTACATCGTGCGCGGAGGGTTGAGAGAAGGGGACCGCGTGGTCAGTGGAGCGAATTTTTTAATCGATGCTGAAGCCCGGGTGCAAGGAGCGCTTAAAATTTGGACACGGGAAAAGAGCCTTTCCCCTGGAGGTTCAACAACCCAGCCTGGGAAAAAAGGGCAGGAGCCTTACCCGATGGACCATGGTCCCATGCACCATGGTCATATGCATGGGATGCCGGGCATGGAATGAGCCATGATCAACCGAATTATTCTTTGGAGCGGAAAAAATCCCTTCCTTGTGTTTATTTTGGTTTTTTTTGGGATTATTCTTGGCATCTATTCGATTTTGCACGTTCCCCTGGATGCGATTCCCGATCTTTCCGACGTTCAAGTCATCGTCTATACGGAATGGCCGGGGAGAAGCCCTACGCTTGTCGAGGATCAGATCACTTTTCCCATTTCGACCCGTTTTATTTCCGCCCCAAAAGTCAAGTATGTGAGGGGGGAGTCGATGTTTGGCAAATCTTTTGTCTACGTGATCTTTGAAGATGGCACCGATCTTTATTGGGCGAGAAGCCGAGTCCTGGAATATTTGAACACGGTGCGGGCCAATCTCCCACCCAACGTTGTGCCTACCTTGGGACCGGATGCAACGGGAGTAGGATGGGTTTATGAATACGTGTTGGTCGATACTTCCGGGAGGCATACCCTGTCTGAATTGCGCTCTTTTCAGGATTGGACTTTACGCTACGGCCTTGCTTCGGTGCATGGGGTTTCAGAGATAGCCAGTTTTGGGGGTTATGTGAGACAATACCAGGTGAATATCGATCCTAACAAGCTTTTAGCCTATGGGGTCCGCTTTGATGAGGTTGTCCAGGCGATACAAAAGAGCAACCAAGATGTTGGGGGCAAAAGCATCGAGGTATCAACGGTTGAATTTTACATAAGGGGAAAAGGCTATTTTAGAAACCTCCAGGACATCGGCAGTGTCGTTGTAAAGAGAGACAGGAGGGGAATTCCGGTCCTTGTCAGTCAACTGGGGAATTTGACTATAGGAGGAGACCTTCGCTTTGGAGTAACCGATTTCAATGGCCTTGGGGAAGTGGTAGGGGGTGTTGTCGTGATGAGGTATGGAGAAAATGCTTTGCAGGTAATCAATGGAATAAAAAAGAAAATACAAAGCCTCGAACCCTCTTTTCCCAAAGGAGTTAAACTGATCCCGGTTTACGACCGCTCTGAGCTGATCAATAGATCGATTGATACCCTTAAAAAAAAGCTTGTTGAAGAATGTCTTATTGTCAGTGTTGTCTGTGTTATTTTTCTCTGGCATATCCGCAGCTCTTTTGTGCCTATCATCATGCTGCCGACCGCCGTGGTCTTAGCGTTTATTCCCTTCTCCAGTTTTCATTTAACGGCCAATATC
Source organism: Methylacidiphilum infernorum V4 (assembly GCF_000019665.1). Taxonomy (NCBI): domain Bacteria; kingdom Pseudomonadati; phylum Verrucomicrobiota; class Methylacidiphilae; order Methylacidiphilales; family Methylacidiphilaceae; genus Methylacidiphilum (ex Ratnadevi et al. 2023); species Candidatus Methylacidiphilum infernorum. The sequence goes on from NC_010794.1 coordinate 91,108, forward strand.
ATGTCGCTTGGGGGTATAGCCATAGCGATAGGGGCGATGGTTGACGCCGCTATTGTTATGGTTGAAAATGCCCACCGATCGCTTGAGGAATATAAAGTTCTTACAGGTTCTGAGCCTAGTGGCCCTACCCGGAAGGAGATTTTGCTTGAAGCTTCAAGAAACGTGGGCCGGCCCCTGTTTTTTTCTCTTCTTGTCATCACCGTTTCTTTTCTCCCCATTTTCGCCTTGGAAGCCCAGGAAGGAAGGCTCTTTAAGCCTCTTGCCTTTACCAAGACCTTTTCCATGTTTTTTGCTACCCTGCTTTCGGTTACTCTCGTACCCCCTCTTATGATCGGTTTTGTAAGAGGGAAAATCATCCCCGAACAAAAAAACCCGGTGAACCGTCTTCTTTTCTTTCTCTATACGCCCCTGCTCGAACTAGCTCTCAAACACCGGCTGGTGGTGATTGCCTTGGCTTTGGTTATACTCGGATCCACCTATTATCCTTTGTCCAAGTTGGGAGCGGAGTTCATGCCTCCCCTCAATGAAGGAACGATCCTTTATATGCCCACGGCCGTGCCTGGAATAAGTATTTCTGAAGCATCCCGGTTTCTCAATCTCCAGGATCGCTATCTAATGACTTTTCCGGAAGTAGAAATGGTTTTTGGAAAATCGGGACAGGCGGATACGGCAACCGATCCGGCTCCCCTGTCTATGACCGAAACGGTGATCAGCTTGAAACCTAAAGAGAAGTGGAGAAAGGGAATGGATTGGGATAAGCTGATCGCAGAAATGAATAAAAAGCTGCATTTTCCGGGAGTGGCTAACGTGTTTTGGATGCCTATCCAAACGAGGATCCAGATGCTTACAACGGGTTTTCGATCCGTGTTGGGAATCAAGATCTTTGGGAAGGATTTTGAACAGTTGAACAAACTGGGAGAACAGATAGAAAGAGTCCTCCTGGAGATGCCTGAAACCCGGAGCGCTTATGCCGAAAGAATTGAAGGAGGCAATTATATCGATATCGTTCCAAGGAGAGAGAAGCTGGCTCGCTATGGTTTGACTGTCGAAGACGTCAATCAAATTATCGAAGGAGCCATTGGGGGGAACACGGTTACGACGACGGTCGAAGGAAGAGAGCGTTACCCCGTCAGCGTGAGGTATAATAGGGATTTTAGGAAAGACCTGAGTAGCCTTTCTCAGGTTCTCGTCCCCCTGCCTCCACAACCCCCTTTACCCAAGCAGATGGCGGCAGAGGGTATGCCCCCGGTAGCGATTGCTTCTTCGCAAGTTCCCCTGGGAGACATAGCCGATATTCGTTTTAACCAAGGACCTCCGCTTGTCCGAAGTGAAAATGCTCAATTGGTCAATTTCGTGTTCGTGGATACGGCAGAAAAAGACCTTGTCGGCTACATCAAGAAAGCGGGGCAAAAGTTAGCGATGCAAGTCTTTTTCCCTCCCGGCTATTATATTGAATGGGCCGGCTCTTATGAATATTTCTTGCGGGCGAAGGCCAAATTTTCCGTTCTGATTCCTTTAACTTTGTTTATCATCTTTATTTTAATTTTTATTAATACCGGCTCTTTGAAACGGACGCTCATTGTACTGCTGGCGTTCCCTTTTTCCCTGGTGGGAGCCTTTTGGTTTCTTTACATTTTGGGCTATAACTTGAGTGTGGCCGTTGCGGTTGGTCTGATCGCTCTGGCGGGTATCGATGCTGAAACCGGTGTCGTCATGCTCCTTTATCTTGATCATGCTCTTAGGGAAGCAAAGCAACAGGGAAAGATGAACACGATGGACGATCTTTTCAAGGCGGTGAAAGAAGGAGCGGCCGGAAGGATAAGGCCAAAGGTGATGACCGTCTGCGCCATCCTTTTTGGTCTTTTGCCCATATTATGGAGCCAAGAAACGGGAGCGGACGTCATGAAAAGAATAGCCGCTCCCATGGTCGGAGGCGTTATAACCTCGGCCCTGTTGGAGCTGATCATCTATCCGGTAATCTATATTTACCTTGAAAGAAAGTCCGTCCTTTCGGCTCAAAAGCCTTCCGGACGTCGCCTCTTGAAAGCCGTAGATGAATAAACGATTAAACCGTGCCAAACCCGGGATAGGTTTTTTCTTCTGAATATCCATTATGCCCGGCCATTGAGAACGGTCAAAAGTCTCAGAAAGTTCGAAGCGGGCCCTAAGTCAAAAGCCCGCTTCCCACTAGGGTTATTTGACCGAATGCATCTCGGCAACAAGATTGATGTATTCCTTGGCTTTGTCTGCAAGTTTGTGGGTGTAACTCATTTCCGAACTTTCTCCTAACCCCTTGCTATGAAGCTCCTTCATTGTTTTACTTGTCAAAACCCGGTTGATTAAGCTTTGAGCTTCCCTAATGTGATGCCTACCATGTTCAATCGATAGCTCATCTGTACCCGGAGACATTCCCATCTCTCCCAACATGATTAGGTTAGAGCCTTGAGCGGCCATCTCAACGGCATGATTGATCATTTCATGCATGTGGTGGAACTTCATGCTCGTTCCTTCTTCATGGTGGTGATGGCCTTGGGCATAAAGGGGAATAGCCCCTGTGCCAAATCCTAAAAAGGCAAGCGCCGATAGCATATAGGCTATTTTTTTCATAGGTTTCCTCCCTCTTTTTTCTGAATTGTTTTGATTAGGGTCTCATTCTCTAAGAATTTCATGGAGAATGACTTTATTGTAATGTTAAACCATTTGCTTAAAAATAAAAAGTTGAAAAAAGGTATTAAACAATTTTCTTGGACTAGGCGAGGAATAGAAAGAAAATGGTATGAAAAATGCTTTAAAAGGTTGGCTGTGGAGGCCAAAAAACCATTGATACCTCCTTATGGGCCATAACGATCTATTCAATGCCGTTTTAGGATGGCTTCCACAGCTTTTCTAAGTTAGAGCCTTCCTTTCCTTTACCTACTGGATACGAGACAGAAAGGATAATGTTTTTTTGTCTTCCTTTTTTTTCTTTCCGCATCTGGCTTTTAACAGGGCGTATTCTCGGCTGAGTTCGGCTCCAAAGAAGAAAATTTGCGAGCAGTAGAAGATCCACAGCAGGAGCATGATCACCGAACCCCCGGCCCCGTAAATTGAAGCTACGGCACTTTTTCTTAAGGCTATCCAAAGGAGAGATTTCCCTAAAAAAATCAGTAAAGTAGAAAAGGCTGCTCCGAACCAGACATCCTTGAAATAAACTTTGGCATCCGGTAAAATTTTATACAGCAAGGAAAATATAAGGAATTCAGCGAGCAGGCTGGCGAATTGAATTCCCTCAGGGATGTATTTTTTCAACCCCGGTGAAAATTCCCTTATAAAGGTGGCCGTTTCCAAAAATGTAGTCGAAAGCAATAGAAAAAGCAGAAGGAGTAATCCTGATAAAAAAACGATAAAAAAGGACAAGAATTGTTTTCGGACAACATGCCAAAGACCCGCTTCTTTACCCGGACCTATTTCCCATATTTCGTTGAGAGATTTTTGCAATTCTATAAAAGCTCCAGAAGCGCCGAATACCAAGGAAAAAATAACGGTCAGGCTCGTTTGAGGATTTCTCCAGAATCCAATAGAAGCATGAATTTGATAGTTCTTTAAAATATTGATCGATTCCTCTCCCAGGATCTGCAAAAAAATGAAGATGATTTCTTGATTAACTTTAACCGGGTCTACAAAAAAACTCGCTACGGATACAAGAACCAATATCAGGGGAATTATGGAAAAAAGAATGTAACAGGAAAGGGCCGCACCCATTTTTGAGTCGTTATGCTTAGTCCATCTCCAAATTGCTCCTTTGAAAAGATTGAACAGAAATCTCATAACGATGACCCTTATGAATAATTGTCCTTCTTTACCTGAGTCTTTCTTTAGATAAAATAAAATTAGGATTTTTTTTGAAAGGGAGTTCTCTTTCCAGAGGGCTTAATAGATAAAAATGACCAAAACCATCAATCTCATCCTTATTCTTATTGCCTCGCTCGTCATGATCCTTTTTTTGTGGCAAGACATCGCTTCAAAAATTGAAATGCGCTACGATGCGTTTATTGCCGAGTATGCTCATGAATACGGGGTAGATCCCCTACTCATTAAGGCGATTATCTGGAAGGAAAGCCGTTTTCGTCCAAATAAAATTGGAAGATCGGGGGAAAGGGGATTAATGCAAATCCGAGAGCCGGCTGTGCAAGATTGGGTCCAGAAAGAGAAAACCTCTCCTATCCCCATGGATGATCTGCTGGATCCGAAATTAAATATCCAAATAGGGAGTTGGTATTTAGGTCAAGCTTTTAGAAGATGGAAAAACACGGATAATCCCATGGTATTTGCTCTTGCCGAGTATAACGCGGGCAGGCGTAATGCTCTCCATTGGGTAGATCCCCAGAACCCAACCAGTGCGGAGGCTTTTTTAAAGAGGATTGATTTCCCCTCGACCAAAATATATATCTTAAAAATTCTCGAGCGGTATAAGGAATATAAAGGTGGGTTTTTTTGGCTTTCCTGGAACGAGGTTCTTACGTTAATGGGGGGCGAAGACTCCAGGGGAAGTGGGCCAAACCAAAAAACTCCTCCCCTTCAGAAACAGAAGCTTTTCTAAAAAAGAGGGCCCTTAGCTCAGCGGATTAGAGCGGCTGACTACGGATCAGCAGGCCACAGGTTCAAATCCTGTAGGGCCCATAAAAAAAAGAACCGAAAAGATTTTCCCCTTTGTCGGGGTTTGAACAGTTGATTGATTATTTCTTTTTCAATCTTTCTTGTACATTTTACCCCGTATTGGCCGTCCCGGACGGCCCTACGGCAAGTTCCACCGGAAGGCAGGCCTGCGGGAGAGGAAGGCTCTGGCCTGAGGCGAATATGCCGGCCCCGTCCGCCTCGACGAGTAAGTCTGTCAGCTTTGCCCCTGTTTGAGCAGCAGTGAGTAAGTCTGACGGAACGGAAATAAGCTAACAAGGATCACCCAAAAAAAAGAGTTGATTTGGGCTTTGCTTTGAACATATAAAAATATAATCGAAGTTTTTATCCTCCTTTATCTTTTAAACAATGTAGTTCAAAAAGCGGGTGTAGTTCAATGGTAGAACGGCAGCCTTCCAAGCTGCACACGAGGGTTCGATTCCCTTCACCCGCTCATTTTTTAGATATGCTTTGCTTTCTTTCCTTTTATAGCTTAATAAGGTAATTCTAAGTTGTGAATAGGCTCTCGGTGTAATTCCATGAATTCTCACTCTATAAAAAAATATTTATCTCTATTGATCCTTTCTATTTTGCCTTTTTCGATGAGCATTTCGAGAGGTTTTGCAGAAGAGGGAGGATACGAAGGAACTTCGGCAATCAATCCCGGCAACGGCCAGCAAGACAATCAAGGTGATTTGAATTCTTCTTCTCCTTTAGAAAATTCTCCCGAACTGGATACAGGGTTATCCCCAGAACAACTTAAAAAGATTTTAAAACAGAAAGAAAAAGAAGAGAAGAAGAGACTAAAGCAGTTAGAAAAAGAAGAAAAAAAGAGAAAAGAAGAAGAAGAAAGGAAAAGAAAAGAAGAAGAAAAGATACAAAAAGAGCAGCAGAAAAAACAACCGGGGACCAATGCATCAACTTCTCCCCTAGAAAAAAAGCCTGGTACCGAACGAGTTTATACGGTCAGCCGCATTTTGCCCGCTATTTGGTGGAATATTGATCCTTCCCAGAAAGTCACCAAGCTTGAAATCGTCCTTAGCGAACAAAAGCTCTACGTGTATCAAGGAGGAAGACTGGCCGCTATTGCCCCTATATGTTCAGGAACAAAGGACCATCCTACCCCGCTTGGTCGATTTGCGGTCATCAACAAGGAAATCCTTCATCGCTCAAACAAGTATGGCTGTTTTGTCGATTCCAAGGGAAAGATCATTTACGCTAACGCCACGGTGGGAATGACTCCACCGGCAGGCTTGCATTATGAGCCGGCGGATATGCCTTTTTTCCTTAGGCTTACCGATGATGGGGTCGGCCTTCATGGAGGTTACCTGCCGGGTTATGCCGCCTCCCATGGCTGCGTGAGACTTCCTAAAAGTTTTGCTCAAGATCTTTATCCTCTTGTCTCTTTAGGAACACCGGTACTCGTTAGAAATTAATCGACCTAGCGAAGATTACTGAAAAAAATCGGATTGGGACCGGAGTTTTTCGAGAAAACCGTAAGGATCGATTTTTTGAATCCTTTTATCCACGACCTCTTTCCCCAGGGTAAAATGGTATAAAGATTGCCATCTTTTATCTTTAATCCCCAGGATCTTGTGGATTTCATCGTCAAAGAAGCAACCGATCCCCGTGGCTCTCCATCCGTTTGCTTCTGCTTCGAGATAAAGAAATTGTCCTAGCAAGCCGCATTGCCAAAAAAGTTCAGGATAGATGGATTGGCCAAAATTTTGAATGGGCTCCTCAAATTTTACGATCATTCCAAGAGAAAAAAAACTATCAGCCGCAATGGATTGATGGCAATGAACCCTCTTTGCCAAAATATCCGTATTGAGGGGGCGGAGACAAAAAAAGGGCAGAGAGTCAAAAATCTTTTCCCAGAGGAAAGCTTGATCCAGCCTTTCCTTGAAATCTTCAAGCTTTGACAGGAAACTTAATAAGTATATCCCTTGGGATAGCCCTTCGACGTGGTTGACAAAGAACAGGAGGGCCACGATAAAATTCTCTTGGAAAAAGTCAAAAGGAAATAATCGCCCTTTCAGAGAGTCATGTAATTTTTGCAAAAGGAATTGGAATCGGTCTATGGGGCATCGCTCCCATTTATTCATCGCCTGCGCACTTCTTCTTTTACGGATAATTTCCCTAGCGGGCAGGCGGCGATCCAATATGGGGATAGGGGCCGGGGATGTTTTACCCCATCGGATTTTGAGAGGTAAAAAAGAAGGAATTCGGCAGCTATTGGCTACTCTTTCAATTTCCGGCCAAGGAAAATGTTCCTTGCTAAGCGTGTTGGGATGTCCAAGAAGAGTTCGAGGAATAAGCTTTTCTAATTGTTCTTTCCCCAGGGTCGTCTCTCCTCTTTTCTTCTGGTCGGGAACAATCAACAAGAGAGCTTCGGGATGTTCCTTTTCGGGACCTTCTTGGGAAGCAAGGCCAAGGATGGAACCGAGCAAGTCCGTTCCAATTCCTTGAACTAAATAGCTTTCCCATCCTAACAGGGATGCGGAATAACGGATTGATCCCAGGACATGCCCGATATCCAGTTGACAATACCGATAGGCTCTTTCTCCGTATTTCCAGGCCTCCCGCCAGAATATAGAACTAATCCCTACGAAAAACCCCTGCTCGGGCAAACCGCAATCCGCCAAGAGATGGCTGCCCAGGATCGCCCTTTTTTCCAAGCAGTGGTACAAAGGGCAATAATGATATAAGGCTGTGATATTACCTTCGTCTTCCAGCCAATCGATGAGAAGATAAACTTCCGTAGGATGGAGGTTGCCGCTTGAAGGATTGATTCTCAAACTCCATGGAGAAAGACCAGGAGCCGATTTCCATGCTGAAATGGAAAGGCTGTCAAGAAGAAAAAGACTAAGGGCTTCCTTGTCCACGGGCCTAGCCTCAATGTCCGCAAAGCCGAGCTGATCATAAAATAAAGAGGAGAGTTCTTTGATGATGGCTAGGTGGAGCTTGGGAGCTCCTTCATAAATCCTAAAGGGGAAAGGCTCATTCTCCCAATCCAAAAATAGGGGAGAGGGAGCATAAGCTTCGAGCCGATGTTTTGTCCTTTCATGGTAGTCAAAAACCGTTTCATCCTCGATTTTTATGTTTTTCTCCATGGATTAACGATTGACAAAAGAAAGTTTTAATGAAAAACCCAAAATTAATGAATAAAACGGAGGGATTTTCTAGGTTGGCGGCTGAGGGTGTGAGTCCGAAGCTCTTCAACGGCGGTTTTAATATCATGGAAAAGAACATCGGCCATGTCTCTAGAAAATCCTTCACGAATAACTATTCTCATCACCGCGGTATTTTGAGCCTCTGGAGGCATAAAATAGGCGGGGACCTGCCATCCTTTTTCTCTAAGCCTATGGGAAAGATCAAACACGCTAAATGGCTCTTCTGCTTTAAGCTCAAAGCAGATTACCGGAATATCCTTTCCTCGGCTGATCATTTCAAAGATCCTCAAGGATTCTATTTTCTCTGCCAGATGAAGGCTGATCGATTGCATAGACTTGAGGATTTGGATGTAACCTTCTTCCCCAAGCCTCAGAAAGTTATAATACTGGGCGATAACCTGGCTCCCCGGGCGGGAAAAGTTTAAGCTAAAGGTGGGCAGTTCTCCTCCTAGATAATTGACTTTGAAGATAAGCTCTTCAGGCAAAGACGATTCAGTTCTCCAAATAGCCCATCCTACACCCGGGTACACCAAGCCGTATTTGTGACCCGAAACATTAATCGATTCAACAAGAGGGAGCTGGAAATCCCACTTGAGCTCGGGGTGAATAAAAGGAGCCACGAAGCCCCCGCTTGCGGCATCGATATGAAGGGGGATTTTCATTCCCCGGGTGAGACAAAAATCTTTTATCGCCTCATGGATCTGCTCTATAGGCTCAAACTCGCCGGAATAAGTCGTTCCCAAGATGGCTACAACCCCGATCGTATTGTCATCTAAATATGAAGCTACTTTTTCTGGATTAGTAACATAGCTTCCTGCAACGACAGGAATAAACCTCGGTTCAACTTCAAAATACCGGCAAAATTTTTCCCATACGACCTGAACATTGGTTCCCATCACTAAGTTAGGCTTATCGAAAGACCTTCCTGAATTTTTTTGTCTTTTCTTCCAATTCCATTTCATGGCCAGCCCGGCGAGCATAATCGCTTCAGAAGAACCTACTGTGGAAGTTCCAACAGGTTTTTCATTGTCCGATCCATGGAAAAGCCGGGCGATCATGCGTACGCAGCGTTTCTCAATTTCGGCCGTTTTAGGATATTCGTCTTTATCAATTAAGTTCTTATCATAGGTTTCAGCTATCAACTCCCTGGCTTCTTTTTCCATCCAGGTCGTTACAAAGGTGGCCAGGTTCAGCCGAGGATTGCCTTCGAGCATTAATTCATCTCTTATGAGCTGAGCGGCAACTTCAGGAGGCATGCCTTTTTGAGGAAGCCGATATTTTGGAACGGCCTCTACCATAGCCCGCTTGGCATAGGCAGGATAGAGAAGTTCTTCAATTTTATCCTCTTGGAGATGATTATCAAAAAATTTATGCATAGTCTGTTGGCTCTTTTATTTTCAACGGATAAAACGGCATAAAGTTTTAAATAAATTTTTTTTAACAAAAGAACAACGGGAGCCCGAATCATCCAACTTGGAGTTTTTCAGTTACCAGCAAGTCAAGAAGACCGTAGCGCAGGCCTCGAATGCTTGAAACAAGGGTAGCTGATCCAAGAACAGACAGCGTTGCAAAGACAACAGCCATTCCGGGAATGATGATTTCAACGCGGTTAAGGGGCAAACCGGGAACCGTGCTTAACTGCTCAAGATCGTAGTGGGCGAGCTCCTCAATTTTTTTTTGAATAGAATCGGTATCCATGGAGAAAAGGTGGGTTTTCAAAAAATCTTCTTTAGAAGATTGCTGGAAAATATTGGCCATGGTCGAGATCGTTCCTCCTGTACCCATAACTTTTTGACAGCCCCCTTTTATCTCCCTTAACGGATCTTGGAGTTGTTTTTCCAAGCAAAGAAGCATCCTTGCAACGGTTTTAGTGCCGACGGGATAGCCCCTGACAAACCGATCCCTTATCCTTATTGCTCCCAGAGGAAGACTAAGAAAATATTCGGGTGTTTTTTCTTTTCCTTGGATCCATTCCGAACTTCCCCCCCCGACATCCACGACGGTCAGTGGACTTGCCTGCCCCTGCAATAATGGATCAGAGCATACTCCCCGGTAAATTATCTTGGCTTCGTCATCCCCGCTTAAGAGAAGGATTTTATGGCCGAGGATTTCTTCGGCCTTCTTCAAGAAATACTTGCGGTTTTTGCTGTCTCTTACAGCACTGGTGGCTGCCGCAATACGGCTCCTAAGGCCTAATTCATCAGCCTGGCGTCGAAGCAGGCTTAATATGTCCAGCGTTCTATAGATGGCTTCGGGGCTGAGTTCCCCGGTGAAAAAAAGGCCTTCGGCAAGCCTTGTGGTAAAACTTTGATGCAGGAGAAACTCAATCGTGTTATCCCGTTTCTGCCGTGCTGCAAGGAACTTGATCGTGTTGCTTCCAATATCAAAGACGGCAAAACCTTCTGTATCTTCAACCAAGGAATAATAACTCTCCGGCCTGTCTTTATTTTCAACAAAAGGATTTTTCCGCGGAAAGATCATGCAAGCTTATTTTCTTTTTATTTGATTTGTCTTTCTAGGGAAATTAAAAAAGAAGACACCTTTAATTCCTTGCCGCTTTTTTCAAGCATTTCAGAAAGGAAGCCGATCAAAGAATCTATTTTTTTGAGATCCTTCCTTCTTCCTTTTTCCGGTTGAATCTGTACTTCTTCAAGAGTTTTAAGAATTTGGCTGAGCGCCTTCACTTTCTTTTGGCTATCAAGGGCATGATTATTGAGAAGAGAAACCTGTAGGGAAAGATTGTCTATTTCTCTATGTAACCTTAAAAGGTAGGCGGCGGCAAGCTGGTCGAGCTGGACAGAGAGTTCAGAGAGTTTTGCCCGGATTTTTTCCTCCAAGGCAGAGGAAAAAAGGGTGGGAGAAGACTCTTTCATTGCTCTTTTCTTACTTCAAATTGGAGTTTTCCTTCTCTAAAGTCAATGCAAACATGATCATGCTCGGCGATCTCTCCCTGGATAATTTTTCTTGAAAGAGGAGTTTCTAATTCTTTCTGAATAACTCTCCGAAGAGGTCTTGCCCCATAAACAGGACTGTAACCCTCTTGGGCAAGATGTTCTTTTGCCGCATCGCTAAGTTCGATTTCAATATATTTTTCCTTGAGCCTATTCTTGAGAAGGACGACCTGCAGATCGACGATCTGCTTTATTTCCTTTAGACTCAGGGGCTTAAAGATCACCACTTCATCGATTCTATTGAGAAATTCAGGACGGAAAACAGCCCGCAACTCGTCCATGATTTTCGCCCGGACATGATCGGGTATGACGCCTCCGGCCAGTGCTGCTTCTGTCAAATAAACACTTCCAATGTTGGAAGTCATGATGATGATGGTATTTCTAAAATCAACTGTTCGGCCATGTCCGTCGGTAAGCCTACCATCTTCGAGGATTTGCAAAAAGAGATTGAAAACTTCAGGATGAGCTTTTTCTATCTCGTCGAGTAAGAGCACAGAGTAGGGTTTCCGGCGTACCGCTTCGGTCAGCTGGCCACCTTCTTCAAAGCCGACGTAACCCGGAGGAGCACCGATCAGGCGGGCAACCGTATGCTTCTCCATGTATTCGCTCATGTCGAGTCGAATCATGTTTTCTTCGCTGTCAAAGAGGGCCTCGGCAAGAGAGCGAGCCAGTTCGGTTTTTCCCACCCCTGTCGGTCCTAAAAAGATAAACGAGCCAATGGGTCTTTTAGGATCTTTTAGTCCTGAACGTGCCCGCAGAATGGCGTCCGTCACCGCTTGAACCGCCTCATCCTGCCCCACCACTCTCTTATGAAGGATCTGGTCGAGCTTAAGAAGCTTTTCTTTTTCACCTTCAAGAAGGCGAGATACCGGGATACCCGTCCATCGGGAAACAATTTCAGCTATGAGGTCGGGGGTGACCTCTTCCTGGATCATGCGCTCTTTGGATTCTCCCTTTTCCGAGATTTTTGATTCGAGTTCTTGGATCTGTTTATTCAGAACAGGAATTTTCCCATAGCGCAGTTCGGCCACTTTATTTAAGTCATATTCCCTTTGAGCTTTTTCCATTTCCTGTTCCGCTTTTTGGAGTTCTTCACGCAGTTGCTGCAACTTAATAATTGCTCCTTTTTCTCCTTCCCAATGGGCTTTTAGCCGGTCCCTTTCAGCCCTTGTCTCCGCAAGTTCCTTTTCTAATTCTTTCAATCTTAATTGAGAAGCTTCATCTTTTTCTTTTTTCAAAGCTTCCCTTTCGATTTCCAACTGGAGAACTTTTCTTTCCAAGGATTCGAGCTCTTCGGGCATGCTTTCTATTTCTGTCTTGAGCTTTGCCGCCGCTTCATCGACCAAGTCAATGGCCTTATCGGGCAAAAACCGGTCGGAAATGTAACGGTGGGATAAAACGGCTGCAGCAACAAGAGCGCTGTCCCTAATCCTCACCCCATGATGAACTTCATAGCGGTTTTTGAGTCCCCGGAGAATGGAAATGGTGTCTTCAACGCTAGGTTCTTCCACCAGCACTGGCTGAAACCTTCTTTCCAGGGCTGCATCTTTTTCAATGTATTTGCGGTACTCATCCAAAGTCGTGGCCCCGATACAATGGAGCTCTCCGCGGGCTAACATCGGCTTGAGCATGTTGCCTGCATCAATCGCCCCCTCCGCTTTACCCGCTCCCACCACGGTATGGATTTCATCGATAAAAAGAATGATCTGTCCTTGGGATGAACTAATTTCTTTAAGAACAGCCTTAAGCCTTTCTTCAAACTCCCCGCGGTATTTTGCTCCCGCTATCAATGCTCCCATATCCAGGGCTACGATGCGCCGGCTTTTTAAGCTTTCAGGGACATCCCCTTTGACAATCCTTTGAGCAATCCCTTCGACTATGGCGGTCTTGCCTACACCCGGCTCCCCTATTAATACGGGATTGTTCTTTGTCCGTCTGCAGAGTACCTGAATGGTTCTCCGGATTTCACTATCTCTGCCGATAACGGGGTCGAGTTTTCCAAGTTCCGCTAGCTTGGTTAAATCCCTGCCGTACTTTTCCAGGGCTTCATAGGTCACTTCGGGGTTTGGAGAAGTCACTCGTTGTGATCCGCGAACCTCGGTGAGAACCCGCAGTAGAGCTTCCCTTGTCAGCCCGTGGGATCGGAAAAGCCTTCCCACCACGGTTTTCGAGGATTCTTCGAGCATGGCCAAAAGCAGGTGTTCGACGCTCACATATTCATCTTTGAGTCTTTTTGCTTCTTCCCTGGCCTTGACCAAGAGTTCGCTGAAGCGTTGACTGATGTAGTTGCCCGTGGTTGCAGTTGTTCCCGTGATCCTAGGGAATTTTTCGAGTTCCCCTTCGAGCTCTTCACGAAAGATTTTAAGGGGAATACCACATCTTTCCAAGAGGCGCGGAATCAGCCCTCCTTCTTGGGCTATTAGGGCTTCAAGGAGGTGTTCGACATCAACGACTTGATGCCCATAGTGCGTAGCAATTGCCTGGGATTCGGCAATCGCTTCCTGTGCTTTTTCGGTAAATCGGTTCATTCCTCTTTGTTCTCGCTAAAAAAACATTCTTTATCAATTTGAGATTTTTCTAAAAAGGGATTCAATGCTCAACCCTAGCCATCCAAGAATAAAAGCCATTCCTCCAAAAGGGGTAAACTTTGCCCAGAAGAACGACTTGGTTAAGACTAAAATATAAAGAGAACCGCTGAAAAAAACAATGCCTAAAAGAAACAAAAGGTAGGGGAGCCAAAATCCCTGTTTGTGGGAACCCACAAAAAGAAGGCCAAGGACATGAACCAAGTGATATTGCACGGCTGTTTTCCACATTTCCAGGTAGTGAGAATCTTGGGGAGGAAGTTTTAATCCGTGGGCCCCGTACGCCCCACAGATTACGGCCAAGCAACCGAGAAGAGCAGCTAAGGCAATTTTTAACCTGTTCATTTTTACTTTGGCTTATGCTGGCCTAATTGTAACGGAGTGAAAGAGGAGAAGAAAAGATAAATTTTGGATTTTTAAATGCGCCACCTTTTGATCGATCAAGTCGCGGCCAGTTTTTGAAACACCCTTTACTGCTCTTGGTCGAAAAGGTAAGGGAAAAGAGAAGGGCCATCAAGGCTATCTTTAATTTTTTTGGATGGGCTTTTCTTTTTTTGTCCTGATTCCATCATGGAGAGGATTTTTTTTGCTTTTTCTATGACTCGATCTGGGATTCCCGCCAGTTTGGCTACCTGAATGCCGTAGCTTTTATCTGTACTTCCCTTGACCACTTTTCGAAGGAAAACCACATTCCCCCCGCTTTCCACAACAGCCATTGAATAGTTCTTGATTTCGGGATAAATATCGGCCAGCTTGGCAAGCTCATGGTAATGGGTGGCAAAAAGGCTAAGAGAGCGGTTTGTCTTGTAAAGCTCTTCAACTATGGCCCATGCGAGGGATAAACCATCGAAGGTGCTCGTTCCTCGTCCCACCTCGTCAAGGATGACTAAACTCCTTGAGGTTGCATTGTGAAGAATGTTGGCCGTTTCATTCATCTCTACAAGGAATGTGCTTTGCCCCATGGCGAGATCATCATTGGATCCAATCCGGGTAAATATTCTGTCAAGCAAGCCGATTTTGGCTTTCTTTGCGGGAATAAAGGACCCCGTATGGGCCAAAAGACTTAAAAGGGCGACCTGTCTTATGTAAGTACTTTTGCCAGCCATGTTGGGACCGGTAATCAACAAAATCCGTTGATCGGGACCGAGATAAGTAGAATTAGGAACAAAATCTCCTGAAGCCATACATTGCTCAACGATGGGGTGCCTCCCCTCCTCGATTTCGATAACCGGTTCATCGACCATCGTCGGCTTGCAATAATTTCTTTCTTGGGCTAAATCAGCAAGGGAAGTCAGGACATCCAGCTTGTTAATCGCCTCCATTGTCTTTTGGATGGAGGGAATCCTCGAAGCGATCTTTTCTTTTAAAACTTCGAATAGGTTCTGTTCAAGTTCAATGGCTCGATTTTTTGATCCGAGGATCTTAAGTTCAATTTCTTTAAGCTCTGGGGTAATAAACCGTTCGACATTAGCGAGGGTTTGGCGCCTTTCGTAGTGTTGGGGGACCCATTTCGACTGGGAATGGCTGACTTCGATTAAGTAGCCGAAAACCTGGTTATATTTAATTTTCAGAGTCTTTATGCCCGTTTTTTCCCTTTCCTTTTGCTCGAAATCGATGAGCCATTTTTTCCCCTGTTCCGACATTTCCTTGAGTTCGTCTAAAGCCGGGCAATACCCTTTTTTAATTATCCCTCCTTCTTTAGTCGAAAAAGGAGGATTTTCTTCCAAAGCCTTTTCCAGTTCCTCGACGAGTTCGTTTTCTAAAGCGATATCCTCGCAAAGCCTGCAGATCAATCCCTCGTCAAGGGAGCTGAGAAGACCCTTCACTACAGGAAGTTGCCTTAAAGATTCCTTGATGCTGCTCAGTTCTCTAGGGTTTACATAGCCTTGAGAAACTTTGGAAAGAAGCCTTTCCAAATCTCCTATCTTTTCGAGTATTTCTCGAAGTTCCTTCCTCTTGTTGGGATTGTTTAGCCAAAAAGAGATAGCCTGCTGTCTTTCTTCAATCACGCCCAGTTGGTTGGAGGGTTCAGAAAGCCATCGCCGCAATAGCCTTCCTCCCCCGGGGGTGACGGTTCGATCGATGGCTTCAAAAAGACTTTTGCCCGATTTAGACTGGGTATGGTTAATTTCAAGAGTTTTTTGAGCAATCGCATCGATCCAGAGGATATGTTGGGGAACTATCTGGAGAATCTTAACGATGTGGGAAAGGCTTTGGTGGAGTTCCTCCCCAAAATAGCGAAGAAGGGCTCCGGCAGAGCAAACGGCAGCAGGCATTTCTCCAAGGCCATAGCCTTCCAAAGAGGATACTTTAAAATGGTTTACCAGAAAGCTTTGGGCTTCTTCGTAAGAAAATGCCCAGCTAAAATAGCGATGGATAAAACAATCCTGGACGGGTCCTTCCAAGGCTTCTTTGCCCTGTGCATCTCTCCGAATGAAAGGAAAATCTACTCCTTCGGGGACAATGATTTCAACGGGCTTGTAGCGGACAACCATTTCGAAAAATTCCTTGTCGGTATCGAGTTGTCCGGCTAGGAATAATCCGGTGGTAATATCTATAAAAGAAATGCCTAGCTTGTTTCTCCAAGGGAAAAGACCCATGCAAAATTGGTGCTCTTTAGGATGAAGAAAGGAGCCATAGCCGTTGCTTCCCGGGGAGACGATTCTAACAATCTGTCGCTTGACAAGCTGGCCGGGCTTGGGTTGTTCCATTTGATCGCAAATGGCTACTCTTTTCCCGGCTTTGACCAGTTTACCGATATAGCCTTCGATATTTTCTACGGGCACACCGCACATCGGTACTCCCTGTCTCTGGGTCAAAACCAAATTAAGTATCTTGGCTCCTTCCTTGGCATCCTCTAAAAACAGTTCAAAAAAGTCCCCAAGGCGAAAGAGAAGAAGGACATCGGGAGGAAGATTCCGTTTTGCCTCCCAGTACTGTTTCATCATCGGAGTAAGATTTTCGGTTTCCTTCATTTTCTTTGGCTTTTGTTTTTGCTAATAATAATGGGACTATGCAGCTTTATCTTCAACTTCTAGAAAAAGTCCTGAACTTTGGCATTCCCAAGAAAGATCGGACGGGAATCGGAACCTATTCTCTTTTTGGAGAACAGTTGAAATTTGATCTTACTCTAGGTTTTCCCCTCCTTACAACAAAAAAACTGTACTGGAAAGCCATCGTCTATGAACTGCTTTGGTTCCTCAAGGGGGATACCAACGTAGCCTATCTGCACCAAAATGGAGTGACCATTTGGGATGAATGGGCGGATGAAAACGGGAATTTAGGGAGAATCTATGGCGCACAATGGAGAAGCTGGCGTGGGGCGAATGGAAGAACCGTCGATCAGATAGCTTGGGTCATTGATCAGATCAAAAAAGATCCCGACAGCCGCAGGCTCATAGTCAGTGCCTGGAATCCTGCCGAGCTTGAAGAAATGGCTCTTCCTCCCTGCCATGTTCTTTTCCAGTTCTACGTCCATTACCCTTATCTTTCATGCAAACTCTACCAGAGAAGTGCAGACATTTTTCTTGGGGTTCCTTTTAACATCGCCTCTTATTCCCTTCTTACCCATCTTGTAGCCCAAGTTACCGGTTTAATCCCCAAGGAATTTATACACAGTTTTGGGGATATTCATCTTTATGCAAGCCACCTCTCTCAAGCCCGGCTTCAATTGGAAAGAACACCTAAAGCCTTGCCTTCCTTGTTTATCAATCCAAAGGTGAAATCCATCGATGACATTTCTTTTGAGGACATCGAACTTAAAGGCTATGATCCCCATCCACCGATAAAAGCGGCTGTTGCCGTTTGAAAACCAAAGGAAAACAAACCCCTTATTATTGAGCTTGTTTTTTGGAATGAGAAAGAGTTTTAAGAAATTTAAAATTGACCATCTTTTTACTTTCCTCGTCCCAGAGGTGAAGGTGCAGGGTTTTGAAACTCGAAGGAAGAGTTAAAGTCGTAACCTTTTCAAACAGCGGTAGGCTTTTGTGGCACCGGCTGAGTAAGTAGTTAGGGATTCGAGGACTTAAATGATGAACGTGGTGGTAACCGATATTAGCCGTAAACCATTCCAAGAGTTTGGGAAGTTTATAAAAGGAGCTGCCTGCCAGGGCAACCGATTTATAATCCCACCTCTCTGCCCGTTCCCAGTAAACTTCTTCAAATTGATGTTGAACATAGAATAGCCATATTCCCGAAGCGGCAGCCAGAAAAGCCACGGCAAGCTGGATGAGAATATATTTTTGCCAACCCATGATCAGGCCCAAAAAACAACCCAGTACCAGTATCCCGACATTCGTGACGAATACCGACCGACGTTCTTTTTCCCCGGCCTGTTTGGAAGCAAAACGGTACTTGACGAGAAATAGGCCCAGAGGAGAGATCCCGAATAAGAAAAGAGGATGACGGAGAATACGATAGAGGAGTTTTTTCCACCAGGCTGCGTTTAAATATTCTTTTACCGTCCATGTCCAAAGATCTCCAATGCCTCTCTTATCTAAATTTCCAGCACTGCGGTGATGGATGGAATGTTCCCATCTCCAATGGTGATAGGGAGTAAAAACGAGCAGGCCAAGGATTGTCCCTACGATTTCGTTTGCCTTTTGCGATTTGAAAAAAGAGCCGTGGCAACAGTCGTGGAAGAGAGAAAAAATTCTAACTTGAAAAGCCGCGCATAAAAAAATCAAGGGAATAACGATGAAAACAGAAACAGAGGCAAACAAAGAGATCAGATACCAAAGAGCAGCATAGGGAAGCAGGGTGTTAGAAAGTTGCCAAAGGCTTTTCCACAGAGAAGGCCTTTGATAGGCACGCAGTTTTGCTTTCCAGGAAAGAATTTGAGATGGATCGGATTGATCATTGGAAGAGGACATAGAAAAGAAAGAGAAAGGATTGTTAAAGTTAAAGAAAAAAACAAAGGCCAAACATTTTTCAGGTATTTAAGGCGGTGTAAGAAAGTCTCGCTTCAAATAAAGGCTTTGTAAAGAAAAGTTTATTTTTTTTAAAATTTATAATTTTTTGTACACGGCAAAAAAACAAGGGAAATCAACGCCAGTGCCGAAAAAGGCTCCAATTTTCAAATCAAGGGGAGCAAAAATAGGGGAAGAATAGGCAAAAGGCTATCGATTTCAATTTTTGATACCGGCTTTAAGATTCTTAGCTGCAGTATAAAAATCAAAAGGCCTGTTTATGAAGAAAAGGCCTTTGTTCCATTCGGACTAAAAAGCCATTATGAATCTATTGAAACTGTCGATGCTTCTCTCTCCAAAAAAGACAAATTTAAAAATCTTTCCTTGAGATCCTTTGGAAAAAGAGAAACTAAAAAAACATGAAGATCCTAAAAAGAAAAGGGCCCTATGCAAGCCCCTTGTAACTGGAATCCAGGACGGAACGAAGGCAATTTGCTTTTTTTAAGGCCCAAAAAGGAGAAAACCGGCAAGGTTTTTGCGAGCTTCCACTCCCTAAGGTTTTAGCTTAGAAGGGGTTAATGTTTCTTGGCCGATTCTTTTTTGTTATCGTTTTTTTAAACAATCATTAAATTGAGCCCATGGAAGGGATGTTTTTTGTCTTATTAAAAATGACAAAAATGTCACAAACAAAGGATTTTGTTTAGCTCATTGGTAATCAAGAAGATTCTTTTTTTTATGACTCCATAATGGAGTCATTTTTGTGCCACGCAAAATTAACACTCTTTGGATTGCATCGGGCTTTAGGGGTTTTTATCCTGTAGGGCAAAATCAGATAAAAAGGAGCCCTCGATGAAGAAAAAGCTACGGATTGAGTCTCTTGAGAAGCGGTATTTGATGCATGCAGCCCCGGTTGACCATCAAAGTCATTTGTCAGCGATGCAAGGGGGTGTGGCTCTGGATGGGGTGGAGTCGGCTGGATCTAGGAACATTATCGTCAAGGATTGGAGCCAGTTTAAGGCGGCGGATTTTGCCGATAAGATTTACAACGATGTAACGATCGATAACAAGACGGGGTGGTTTAACGGGAAGAGTGGGGCATTTCTTGGGTTTAACAAGTTGGAGGTGGAAGGGAATTTAAAGGGAAGCACCTTGGAGATATTGGGACTCAATCCTACGGTGAATAATGCTGTGCAGGTGGATGGGAACATGGTCAACAGTTCTGTGGTATCGCCGGCAGCGCAAGTGGAGAAGGTGGAAGTGAAGGGGGGAATGGAGATAGGGAAGGGCTTCATGGTCCTGACTAATGCGTTGGGGAGTTTGGAGGTAGGAGGCAAGCTTTTGGTGGATGGGGGAATAATCGAGACGACTTCCAAGGACTTAGGGAAGGTAGAAGCGACCAAGGGGATAACTCTTCAGGGAGGGTTGATAGGGTCGACTTCTGGGATAGGGGAG
The DNA here is from genome assembly GCF_000019665.1 of Methylacidiphilum infernorum V4. Lineage (NCBI taxonomy): Bacteria > Pseudomonadati > Verrucomicrobiota > Methylacidiphilae > Methylacidiphilales > Methylacidiphilaceae > Methylacidiphilum (ex Ratnadevi et al. 2023) > Candidatus Methylacidiphilum infernorum. The sequence goes on from NC_010794.1 coordinate 110,829, forward strand.
ATAGAGAGTATGGGGAAGATCATGGAGTCGAAGGGTTCGAGTATATTTGCCTGGAGTGGGATAGGGGCGATCAAGGGCAAGGAGCTTGACCTGAACGGGGTGGTGTATGCGTATAAGGGGATAACCCTGGAAGGGAAGGATGGGGTGGTGATTGGGAAGGAGGGATTGATTGAATCGAAGAGGGGAGTGGTATCGGTGAAGTCGGATGACGAAATTTTAAATAAGGGTGTAGTGGAGGGAGTAGGGGTGATGATGGATTCGAAGGGGGATGATCCCTATAGTTTGGCGGTAGAAAACGAGGGGACGATTCGGGCTTTAGGGGAAGGTTCAGGGGAAGGGAAAGTGATCTTGAAGGCGGAGCAGAATGCGGTACAGGATGAGGGCAAGCTCATAGCCAGGGATGGGGATAAGGGGGGAGAGGTGGAGATCGAAGCACCCTGGGCGGTGTTATGGGGAAAAGGGACGGTGGACGTGAGGGGGAAGGATGGAGGAGGGAAGGTGATCTTGCAGGGGACAAATGCGGTGGTAGGTCCGCAGGATGTTATTGAGGCCAGTGCGGTTGACAAGGGAAACGGAGGGCAGATCCGGATCCTTGCCGATAATACGACCGTCGTGGGTAATCTCTTGGCTAACGGAGGGAAGGATGGAGGCAGTGGCGGGTCTGTCAATATCGGTGGATTGGATAAACTTAATTTTGGTGGCGTTATCCAGGCCGAAAGCTTGAATAAGGGAAATGGTGGCCAAATCCAGTTTACTTCTGCAGGTCCTACAACGGTTAATGGGGATCTTTTTGCCTTTGGAGGAAAGGATTCCGGGAATGGAGGCTCGATTACCATTAGTGCAGGCAGTGAACTCTATAGCAATGGACTTTGGAACGTTTCGGCTCCCGACCGGGGACACGGAGGGACAGTTTCTCTAATCTCATCTGGGGAAAATAGTTTTGGGGCGACCCTTTTAGACCAAGGGGGGAGACTCAAGGGCAATGGGGGAATCTTCTTCATGCAAAGTGGTTGGATCGGGACGGATCTCAACGGCATAGTCGATCTCAATGCCAGGGGTAAAGGCAATGGAGGCATCGCATTACTCACCTCGATGGGTCAAACGGCAATCACGGGGATAATTTCTGCAGAAGGAGGAAAAAATGGGGGTAATGCGGGCAATATCACCATTCAAAGCGATGGGACTCTTTATCAAGTCGGGCAGCTTGATCTCGGTGCTCCAAGTGGGACTAGCGGTACACCGAATTTAGAGGCTCCGGAGGTTAGTCATGATCTCTTTTCTGCCGGTCCTGCAAAATCTCCGGTCCAGCATCTATTCGTGATCATTGGAGAAAACCACTCTTTTGATAATTACTTTGGAACCTATTTACCCCGGCAAGGACAAACCGTCCAAGACCTGCTTACCCAAGGAATAGTCAATCCTGACGGCTCTCCTGGCCCCAATTTTTCTCTTGCCGCTCAAGCTATAGCTTCTGATACGACTAAATACCAACTCGATCCGACCCATACCGGTTTATATGCCCACTTGCCCCAACCCAATACGACCTATGCGGTAGGACAAATTCCCGATATACCCGATCCCAGGTTTCCCTCGAACCTTCCTAACGGTCCTTTCCCCATCAACAAGTACGTAGGCTACAATTCTTATGTAGGGGATCCCGTGCACCGATTTTTCCAGATGTATCAACAAACCGACCTCGGTAAACATGATCTCTATACGTGGGTTGCCCAGACCGTCGGCATAGGAGGAGCTAATTCTGCTCCGGCTCCCACTCCTTCAAATACCTATCAAGGAGCTGTTCAAATGGGATTTTATAACAACCTGGGCAGGGGAGGATCCTTTATCGACTTCCTTGCTTCGAGTGGGACGATCAATGATAATTTTCACCAGTCGATCATGGGGGGAACCGGGGCTAACCACTATGGACTTGTAAGCGGTGGATTAGCTGCCGTATTCAATGTGAATGGGAAACCCGCGACCCCGTTCGCTAACCAGATTGAAAACCCCAATCCCGCTCCCGGAACCAATAATTTTTACACCAATGATGGTTATAGAGGAGGAAGTTATATCAATCCCTCTGATCCCCAGGCTCCGGGGATAAAACCCATTCTACAAATGCTCGATTCGCTTCCTTATAAGCCCTTTATGGGGGGAGATTTTAAGCCGGGGGAATACTACCTAGTCAACAATTATAATCCAGGATATTACGCGAATGGCACTCCTAGGCCCATTGGTCCAAACGATTTTAATGTTCCTCCCCAAAATACGCCCAATATCATGACGGACATGAGTGGTCATGGCGTTTCCTGGAATTGGTTTAGCCAAGGATGGAATAATGGGAAGCCGAGTCCCGTTTTTGATGACTTGGGGGATCCCGGTCTTTTCTTTACCAATATTATGAAAACTTCCCTTAAAAACAACTTGCAGGGAATGCAGCAATTTTGGACGGACATGAAAAGCGGGAACTTCCCTGCTGTTTCGTTCATCAAGCCCAATGATATAAATGATGGACATCCGGCTTCTTCCAATCCAGCCTTGTTTGAGAATTTTGTTCAAAACATAATCCAGCATATCCAGGCAAACAAAAAGCTCTGGTACAGTTCGGCTGTTATGATCACGATGGACGAAAGCGGAGGGTATTACGATAACGGCTACATCCAACCTCTCACGGTTTTCGGCGATGGCCCCAGGATCCCGCTAATTGTGGTTTCTCCTTATGCTCAAGGGGGATTTGTGGATCATACCTATACCGATCATGTTTCCATTGACAAGTATATAGAAGCTAACTGGGGAATACCTCCGATCGCTTCCAATACAATAGATAATCTTCCCAACCCGGTAACCAACCCATCCGACCCTTACATTCCCGAAAATAGGCCTGCGATTGGGGATCTGACCACTTCCTTCCATTATTCGACTTTAACTCCTACTGACAAGGGGAATATCCCCTCTGCCGGGCAGTTCCCTGTCGGCGAACAAAAGGAGCTTAATGGAAAAGGCGGTTCTTCTCCGGCAATACAAATGGTTCCTCGGTCTCAAACTGGGGGTTTAGACCTGGCCAATGAAGATTCTCTAGGGGTATTTAGAGTATAAGGAAAGAGATGCTTGGATGACGAGGTCAATGATCATCTGAAACTAGGGATGAAAGCTGACAATTGAATCTTTTTAACTGCGATATTGAATGAGCCTTATCCCTATTAATCGATTATTAATGTCATTTATTAGCCAAGTAAGGGAAAACGGCTATAGAAACTTCGATAAAGGCATGATCCGCCCAGATTATAGTTTAGTCATAGGGTGAGTTTAGGCGGAAGATTGGTGAAGAAGATTATGTTATACAAGAGCATAAAGATGGGAGACAAAGGATGGCAGTTTAATGGGAATACGAGGTATTTCTGTAACAAGCCGAATATCAATTATTCGGGTTTCTATGAGTAACGCTGACTACCGGCTTCCTTTTTTATTGTAGGGGGAAAAGCTGTTGGTTCTTCAGTATTGTTTTATGGCGGATAGAGCTGATTCGGATTCTTTGCAGTGGGAGCTTTTTGATGGGAGTCCGGGATTGTGGGTTTTGGTTACGATGGTAAAAGGGCAAGAGAACAGTAGTGTATTTATTAGGCAAGATTATGCATCAACCGTTATAGATACTACTACACGCCGAGCTCATTTTGGCTCGAGGTATTGAGCCCTTTGGAAGAAGGTTGGGACTGATCTAAATCAGCTTTGGAAGATCCCAACTTTGGTCATGTTTTGATGTCAAGAATGCTCGTTTCTACCCCCTCGAAATTAGTTCTTTCTGGAAACTGCAACATCGGTCGGTGTGCTGGATATTGCTCAATGTTGTCGACTCATCACTAAGTATGCAGCTGATCACTCAAAAAAAGGTCAAATAATCAGCCTTCATTTCTTAAAACGTCATGTTCTAGGAGAACATAGCCTAGGGCTTCTCCATGAAATCGACTTTCTGGGAATTTTTCAGATCTCAACATTAGAAGTAGACTTGCGATCTGGGATGATAGTGACATTTTCGATTTTGATCTCGGTCGTAAACTCTATGATTATTATGACACTTTCTTAACTCTTCCTCCACTAAGGGAACAGCAAGATTGACAGAATTACTCAACAAGTCTGTGGACAGATTTTGACCAGCAAGACTTGTTTAGCAATATGCCAACGGCCTACCTTGATTTGTGCAAGCCAAAGTCGATGAGATCACGGTTAGTTTAATAATAAATATAAAGCCTAAAAGGGTAAGGCTAGGGATGTCAAATACGCCTGAGCATTGCGATACACTATGCTTTGTTCTAGTGTTGCCATCGGTGCATAGCGGACCATCCTCTTAGATTCGGGATCAAGGGTTCGGAGAAATGCATCTCATTGTAGATCACGCAAAGAATCATCTAGGCAAAGGATTCAAAATCAACCATGGGGAAATTAAATGGTCCAGTGCCGGTAAACGAATTTCTTTTTAAGTTCCTTAAGTTGGTTGATTAATAGTTTCTTGGATCAGGAAAGTAACAAAAATGCCATAAAAGCACCTATTCAATTTACATAATTGAAATTCCAAGAAAGTTGCAAAGAAGGCATGCTTTATATCTCATTGGCCATCATAAAGATGTTTTTTATTTTGTCTCCATATTGACGCCATTATGGAGTCATTTTTGCGCCAAGCAAAATTTACACTCCTCATATTGTATCGGGGTTTTGGGCTCTTTTATTCTAACCGGCAAAACAAAAGAAAAAGGAGCCCTCGATGAAGCAACCGATTGAATACCTTGAGAGAAGATATCGGATGCAGATAACCCCGGTTGGTTATCAGTTAGTCAATAGGGAGGTAATGGCTCAGGATGGGGTGATGGGAGCTGTATCGGCTACCTCTATCCTCAAGGAGAGGAACCGGTTTAAGGGAGGGGGAATTGCGACGGGGGTTTGCAGAGATCTAACGGTAGATAAAAAGGGCGAATGGTTTAGCGGGAAGACCGGGGCATTGCTCGGAGTTAACAAGCTCAATGGGGAAAGGGCCTTGAAGGATTCTTCTCATGGAGGTGGGCAAGATGAACCTCTAGATGGTCAAGGAAGTGAGACCGGACGAACGGCATGGGGAAATAAAGGATGGATCCATGTTCGGCATTGGTTATTCATTGGGTGTCTATGGGCGATGTTCACTTCAGGCTTTTCTTTTTTTCCCCAACCGTATGCGCAAGCGGTGGGGTCAGGGACACTTTGGTGCGGCACGGAGAGCCAATCGGCCGCGGGCACTCTTTCCGGTGGACCGGGATCGTGGGATCAAGCTCCAGTGGAATCGGGGGGTTCGATGGGCGGGAGTGTGTTTGGAGAGGCGACGGGGCCTCAGCCTTTGGAGAAGCTCCTGCGGAATCATCCCCTTTTGGCCGACTCATCGAGCTCTTCGAGGAGCAATGTGGGGACCGACCCTGCTGCCTCTTCTCCCTCCTCGCCCTCTTTGGCCAACCCCAGCACCGGCAGCGTCACGATGCCCGAAACGATCGTTGCGATCACCAGTGAGTCGGTTCTTCCCGGGGACTACGACATTAGCTCGGTCTACGGAACTCCTCTGAATATCGTGGATACCCCGCGGAGTGTCCAAGTGATTACCCAGAAGGAGATCCAGTCCTCGGCCTTTATCTCCCAAAACGTCATGTCCTTGATGTACATGGCCCCTGGGCTTTACATGGGTACCACTTTTGGCGAATTTTCCGTTCCCAACATCCGGGGTATGCCGGCAAACAAGTACATCAACGGGATGCTTTCCTTCTTGCCCGGCACCGGCTACGAGGGCGGACCGATGAACATGAACGATTTTGACCAGATCAACATCGTCCAGGGGCCGACGATGCCAAGCCTGCTTTCTATCCGTGCGGCGGGTGGTTACCTCGATATCCAGACAAAACGTCCCTATTGGGACGGGTTTCATGGGATGGCAACGGTCATGGAAGGGATGTACGATCAAAACCTCTGGCAGGCGGACGTGGGAGGGCCGATCAACGACAAGCTTGCCTTCCGGTTCAGCTACTTGGGAGATTATTCGGGTAGTTATTACGTAAACGACTATCTGCACAACCAGGCTTTTTATTTAGCCCTTTCCTACAAGCCTTACGATAACTACGAGGTGTTTTTCAACAATTCCTTTTATACCGAAGGATACAACGAGATTGGAGGGATTAATCGACCGACCCAAGAACTCATTTCGGATCACGAATACCTTTCCGCCTATTTGCCGAACACCTTCCTTGGTCCTCCTGTCTTTATCGATCATCACAAAGTAAACTATAATATTGGGCCGGAGTTGTATAATTACGGAGTATCCGTTCTTCCGCAAAATTACAATACGATGCGATATGTTCCTCTGTCGGCGATTGGGGGTTATCGAGCCAATCTTCTAAACCCAGGATCAGGAGGGTACGTTGAAAGCGAGCGGGCACAGGTGATCCAAAGACTCAATGTCAACGATGGATTCCAGATTATCAACAATAGCAATTTTGAATATTTCAGTTACAATTACCAGAATCTTACCCCTTATTTCATCTATACTCCCGGCTCCTGGGTCGCGCAGAACAACACCTCGTTCATTTTCAATTTTGACACCCCGATCGGCGGAGGGACTGACAACGACGGAAAAGAAAGCTTGCTTGACCAGAAGAATCCTTCTTCCCAGAAAGAAAACAAGTTCGATATCCATCACACGGTCAACGTGGGGTTCGAGTTCGACTATGCCAACATGATCGTCTACGAAGACGATTTCGAGCAGGTTTTTAATGTCTGGAACATGGGGCCGCTTTATGATGCGGTTTATCCTTCCTATTTTCAATTCAACCTGCCGGGTAAGCCCTGGTTCAGCAAGTATCTTTACCAGGATGTTCCCATTCCTGGCCGACCCGGCGAGTACTTCAACCCAGGCAACTTTAGTTCGACCGATTCGGAGAGCTGGTACTTGAGGCCCTATTGGCAACACCAGGTCGATTTAGGCAAGCATTTTTCGATCTTCATGGGGGCAAGTGTATTGGCCTTGCTTTCCACGGCGCAAAATCCACCGGGAACACCCGCCACCTATTTCGACTTCGGTCAAGCCCTCCATCCAACCGGAGCATATTTTTCGACCGTTATCCCGAATTTCGACTTTAGCCCGCGCTGGAAGCCCAACGAGTGGACGACAGTCTATTTTGATTTCCAGCAGGCATATCTGGCTGAAACCGGAGCTTTCTATGGCGTTTCCCCTTTGACTTCCAACTACGACCTTCACTTGCATCAGCGGCTTTACAGCGGGGGTATCAATTTTAGTCTCCTCAACGGGAAACTCAACATCTTGACTGCCGCCTTTGACCAAGAATTCCAGGAACTAGAAGTCTTCAAAAAGGTGGTTCTTGTCCCGGTTCCAATCGATGTTGTGGGTGGAACGCTACAGGTAGCTTATCAGCCCGACCGTCATCTTTGGCTTGTCGCCAATGCCGGATATATCATAGGTACTTTTAACTATGCACCACCGCTCACCTCGGGTCCGAGCATGGACCAGCCTTATCCAAGTAACTACGTTTTGAACAATCCGGCGAAATATCCCTTCGATCTTTTTGGTTATTTTCCGCAGGGAACCTACCCCTACGTGGGCTGGCCTAACTTCCAAACCTCTTTCATGGCTACCTATACATTCGATTGGGGCCTGGGCTTTTTTGCTTCCTTTAACGCGACGAGTCCCCAGTACCTTGCCTACGATTACATTGTGCGGATCCCCTGGCAGTACACGCTTAACTTGGGTTTAAGCTACACGAGCAAAGATAAGCATTGGGTAGCAAGGCTTTGGGTTTGGAATGTCACCGATCAGCACAACTGGATGACAAGCGGTAGCGGCTTTGCAACTTCCTTTAACAACTACGATGAGCTGATGGTCTCTTATCCATTCTGGATCCAAGGGCAGGTAAGTTATCAATTCTAGGAGGGAAGAGAAGATGAACCCGAGAATAGAAACGGGGAGTAAAGCAAAGTGGCTTGTTTTGGCGGCCCTGGGCATGATTTTTCTTATGTCCTCAGCCGAATTGACATTGGGCGTCCCTGATCCTTCGAAGCTGCCCGCCGGGGGAAAGAAAGTGGCTTTGGCGCCCCAAATGATCTTGGGAGCGAACGGTGAAGGCAAGAAAGCCCAGGAGCTCTTGCAAGAAGGCCGTTTGGCCGAGGCAGAGGCGGTGGCGCAGGCCGATCTCCACACGGCCATTTCTCGATCGGGTTTTAGTTCTTTTGGATTGTTAGTGCCGTATAACAACATGGGAGTTGTTTACACGGTCGAAGGGAAGTTTGCCGATGCCCACAAGATGTTTGTCCGGGCGATCGGGTTGGGGAGGGCAGCGGTGAGCCAAGGAGAGATGGCCTCCGGCTACAGCGGGGGATCGACATATAGACAGGCAGGAGCGGGAGCGGGAAAGGGATTGACGATGCAGAAAAAACTCCTGGCTCTCTGCTTGTTTAACAATGGGCTTGCTTACAGGAAAGAGGGGGAGCCAGCAAAGGCTGAGCGGTTCGAAGCCGAGGCACGCAAGCTTGATCCATCCCTGCCCGAGTTAAAGTAAGATAGCGTAAATAATATTGGATGCTAACCTTAGTCAATCGAGAGCAGGTTGGATTTGCTTGCAATCAGCACAAGGGATTCACCACCGGAGGAGAACAATCTTCAAAGGTTTGTGATTTGGGTTGCTGGCCTTTTTTGATAATCAAATCGCTGGGAATGCGGGGATATTTATTCTTATCGCCTTCAGCTTTTTTTAAAATCCAGGGAAAACTGGCAAGGATATAAAAGCTTTGTTGGAATGCCCTCCTACCGGATATTGCCATTAAAACTTTAGGCTATAGGTTGTTCTTGTCTTTTGGCCAAGCGATTCTTTTTTATGATTTTCCTGTTCAAGTGAGGAATCAATGGGGGTAGAGCTTGTTGCTCACATGAAGTAAATGAAATGCCATGAAGAAAGAGGTTCCCTTTACTATGTTGGTAGCCAAGGAGATTTTTTTATTTTTGACGCTATTATGACTCCATAATGGAGTCATTTTTGTGCCACGCAAAATTCACACTCTTTGGATTGCATCGGGCTTTAGGGGTTTTTATCCTGTAGGGCAAAATCAGATAAAAAGGAGCCCTCGATGAAGAAAAAGCTACGGATTGAGTCTCTTGAGAAGCGGTATTTGATGCATGCAGCCCCGGTTGACCATCAAAGTCATTTGTCAGCGATGCAAGGGGGTGTGGCTCTGGATGGGGTGGAGTCGGCTGGATCTAGGAACATTATCGTCAAGGATTGGAGCCAGTTTAAGGCGGCGGATTTTGCCGATAAGATTTACAACGATGTAACGATCGATAACAAGACGGGATGGTTTAACGGGAAGAGTGGGGCATTTCTTGGGTTTAACAAGTTGGAGGTGGAAGGGAATTTAAAGGGAAGCACCTTGGAGATATTGGGACTCAATCCTACGGTGAATAATGCTGTGCAGGTGGATGGGAACATGGTCAACAGTTCTGTGATCTCCCCGGCCGCGCAGGTAGAGAAGATAGAGGTGAAGGGAAGGATGGAGTTGGCAGAGGGCTCCATGGTCCTGACTAATGCGTTGGGGAGTTTGGAGGTAGGAGGCAAGCTTTTGGTGGATGGGGGAATAATCGAGACGACTTCCAAGGACTTGGGGAAAGTGGAGGCCACCAAGGGGATAACTCTTCAGGGAGGGTTGATAGGGTCGACTTCTGGGATAGGGGAGATAGAGAGTATGGGGAAGATCACGGAGTCGAAGGGTTCGAGTATATTTGCCTGGAGTGGGATAGGGGCGATCAAGGGCAAGGAGCTTGACCTAGATGGGGTGGTGTATGCGTATAAGGGGATAACCCTGGAAGGGAAGGATGGGGTGGTGATTGGGAAGGAGGGACTGATTGAATCGAAGAGGGGAGTGGTATCGGTGAAGTCGGATGACGAAATTTTAAATAAGGGGGTAGTGGAGGGAGTAGGGGTGATGATGGATTCGAAGGGGGATGATCCCTATAGTTTGGCGGTAGAAAACGAGGGGACGATTCGGGCTTTAGGGGAAGGTTCAGGGGAAGGGAAAGTGATCTTGAAGGCGGAGCAGAATGCGGTACAGGATGAGGGCAAGCTCATAGCTAGGGATGGGGATACGGGGGGAGAGGTGGAGATCAATGCACCCTGGGCGGTGTTATGGGGAAAAGGGACGGTGGACGTGAGGGGGAAGGATGGAGGAGGGAAGGTGATCTTGCAGGGGACAAATGCGGTGGTAGGTCCGCAGGATGTTATTGAGGCCAGTGCGGTTGACAAGGGAAACGGAGGGCAGATCCGGATCCTTGCCGATAATACGACCGTCGTGGGTAATCTCTTGGCTAACGGAGGGAAGGATGGAGGCAGTGGCGGCAGGATTCTCCTTGAAGGGCTTAATCAAGCGGATTTTGGAGGGAAGATATTGGCATCGGCCCAATCTAAGGGAGAGGGGGGAATGGTCAGCATTGTTTCGGTGGGACCTGTAGTAGTGGATGGAAAGATAGAACTTCACGGGGGAGAGGAAAAGGGAGATGGAGGGATGTTGAACATATTGGCGGGCAATGACTTGACCACGGGAGGCAGATGGAATTTGGATGCAGGGCAAAGAGGAAATGGGGGAATGGTTGCCTTGGTGTCGCAGGGAGAAAATGAATTTCGAGCAGAACTGACCGCCTTGGGAGGAAAAGAAAGCGGTAATGGGGGAACTCTTTTTTATTCGAGTGGTTGGATTGGAACGGATTTTAATGGCATAGCCGATATGAGTGCACGGGCTAACGGGAATGGAGGATTGGTGATCCTTGAATCTACGGGAGAAAGTGCGATCACGGGAAGCATTCTTGTCGATGGGGGCAAGAATGGGGGCAACGGAGGGCAAATATTTATCCAGGGAGATAAGACGGTCTATAATGTCGGTACATACGGTCTGTCGGCACCCCAGGGAACGGTGGGTATGCTTAATTTTGAAGCCCCAAAGGTAAGTGCGGACCTTTTTTCTAATGCTCCAGGACAAAGTCCCATCCGACATGTAATTATGGTCATGGGTGAGAATCATTCCTTTGATAATTTTTATGCGACCTATGTTCCGAAACAGGGACAGAGCGTAAAAAACTTTTTATCGGAAGGAATTATCAATCCCAATGGAACTCCTGGACCTCATTTTTCGACCGCCGAGCAAGCAACGGCAGTCGATAGAACAATCTACCAGATAGAACCAAAGATTACCGGTTTTTATAAGTATTTGCCTCAACCTTATTCATCGAACTACACGACTCCGGATAAACGGTTTCCTACCAACTTGCCCAATGGGCCCTTTCAGATAACTAAGTGGGCCCCCTACGATTCGAAAACGGGGGATCCCATCCATACCTACTTTACTGAACTCCAGCAAACGGATGGGGGAACAAATCGACTTTATACCTGGGTAGGGCAAACCTTCAGCAAGATTCCAGAAGGCGGGGTCTCGATGGGATTTTATAATGTATTAGCTGGAAATGGAAAATATTTTAATTACTTGGCCAATGCTTATGCTCTTGGAGATAATTTTCACCAATCCCTTTGGGGAGCTACGGCTCCTAATACATTGAATTGGGTTACGGGCGGAGTCCCTCTCTATTATACGGCTGATGGAAAAGCCGCTGTTCCCCCACAAAATCAGATCCAAAATCCAAACCCCGTTTTAGGAACCAACAATAGGTACATCAATGATGGGGCGGCTTACATCAACTTTTCAGATCCTTCCCAGCCTGGAGTAGAAGCGGTGAGAAAATATTTATCTCATCTTCCCTATTCTCTTTATCAAAACGGTGATGCTCAAAAAGGCTACTATTACATGTTAACCGATTACGATCCAGCCTATAATATGAATGGATCGTTACGTCCTTTAGGGCCAAACATAAAGAATGTTCCTCCTTCAAACGATCCAACGATATTCCAGGATTTACAAGATCACGGAGTTTCCTGGGCATGGTTTGCTCAAGGTAAAAATACCGATCCTCAAGCTATATCGATTCATAGGGAAGCACCCCTCTATTTTCAATACATCATGGAAAGTCCCCTGAAAAATAACATCCAGGGAATGACCCAATTTTATCAAGACGTAGCCAACGATTCATTGCCAGCGGTTTCGTTTGTGAGACCGGATGCAACAAACGACGGACATCCGGCCTCTTCGACCCCGGCCGCTCTTCAACATTTCTTTGAGAATCTGGTCAACCATGTCCAGGCTAACAAAAAGCTCTGGTACAGTTCGGCGATTATGTTTACCGTCGATTCAACGGGAGGATATTATCAACCGGGATACAACCAAGCCTTAACCTATTTTGGCGACGGCCCCAAGATTCCCTTTTTAATGATTTCTCCTTATGTTGGAGAAGGTGTCGTCAATCATCAATATGCCGATACTGTTTCTATGGATAAATTTGTTGAAAAGAACTGGAAACTTCCCCCTATTGCTTCCAATACCCTGGATAATTTACCCAACCCGGTAACCAACCCATCCGACCCTTACATTCCCGAAAATAGGCCTGCGATTGGGGATCTGACCAATTACTTTAATTATTCGATGATGACTCCTACCGACAAGGGGAATATCCCCTCTGCCGGGCAGTTCCCTGTCGGCGAACAAAAGGAGCTTAATGGAAAAGGCGGTTCTTCTCCGGCAATACAAATGGTTCCTCGGTCTCAAACTGGGGGTTTAGACCTGGCCAATGAAGATTCTCTAGGGGTATTTAGAGTATAAGAATAGCAACGTTTGGATAACGCTCCCATAATTCATTGAACCGAAGGGAGTAAATAGGGGAATGTTATGCGGAATCATTTGAGATGCCGTAGTTGATGCCTGCAGATCCAGTGATCATCAAAGTCGTTTTTAGCCATGCAGAGGGGGAGTTATTGTGGATGGAGTGGCGGAGGCTAGTTCGTATTTTAAAGGGAAGTGTTTTATATGGACTCTTTAACATTGGATAAAAAAGGAATTGAAGAAAGAAAATCCATAGTCTTGAGTCCAACGATTCCCTCGACGATAACGAAGGAAGCTTGGGGATACCTTCTTCCTACCGGTTCAGAGGGGCTTTTTGCTTTCGTTCCCAAGATGCTTCCTCCAAGGATTTCCTGGAACGCTCAACTTGATCAAACATACAAAGCTGCTACCTATTTTTTAGGAGAATTATCAAAATTATCTTGGATTTTCGACAGGAAAATTCCTTTTCTTTCCCGTTGTTTCAACCAACTCAGGCAACGGAGAAAGGAAAGGGAAGGAAGTTGGAATCCCTATGCTGGAGAAGAGAAAAAAGAGGAAAATTTAAATCCCAGTCCTTTGCTTGAAAAGTCTTATATTGAGGCTATTGAAAACGGGTATAGCCAACTTCATTCCAAAGCTTTTTTGCCCGACCTAGCCTGCCTTCTTCATAAAGTTCTTTTGAGAGGTTGCAAACAAGGAGAACCGGGTAAATATCGAACGGTTCAGATCCGGTGGACTCCCCGTTTAAGCGGCTCTACGATGGCGCTTTATTTATCCCCGCCCCCGGAGCTAATCAGGCCGTGCATGGAATCCCTCTGTTGTTTTTATGACATGGGGAAGAAGATGCCTCCTCTTGTTGTCATTTCCCTGGTTCATCTTCAATTTGTATCCATTCAACCCTTTGAAGATGCTAACCGAAGGGTAGCCAATCTTCTTGCTTCCTTGTTTTGGGTGAAGGAAAGATTTTTTCCCTTTCCCTTGCTTGATTTGACAGGCTATTTCGAATGGAGTGCGATGGATTTTCTCTATTATTTTTTAAAAGTGATTCGCCAGGGAGCTTGGGAGGACTGGCTCCTCTATTATTTTAGGGGAGTAGCGATAGAATCCCGGAGAGCTTACCTGTTCCTTAAAGAAACAATTAAAAAAGAATTCTGATCCCGTTGACTCGAGCTTGAGCTGACAAAAGGCTTTAGGCTTTAACACGGGCTTGGCAATCGGGATATTCGGAAACGATGAGGGCAACCAGTAGTATTAACCTCGACTCTTTGAATCCCAAGGAAGTGGTTTCTAGGCTTGTCGATTTTTCGCACAAGGCCAAGACCATCCAAGAATATCTCTGCTTTCACGGAGAAACTCTCTTGTCTGTTCTTGCAGGGATAGGGTGCTTGTACTGGTTCATAGAAAAGGAAAAAGTAGAAATCGTTTTAGAGCGGGGAGAGCTTAAAGGGATTGCCGCATCGGTAGCGGAAAAAGAGAAATTCCTTCCCATCCTTTACCAGGTTTTAGAGAACAACTCCTACCGGGTTATGACCGGAGAATCGTTGGCTTCGGTTAATTCTGAAAACCTCCTCGAGCATCATTTTATTCCGATCAAACCGTTTGATTATCCTCCCTTTGTTGTTCTCCATTTCCTGTTTCCAGCTTGGGAAAAGGATTTAGCCCCGTTACGGAAAGAGCTTCTCTTTAAAGGAGCTGGATTGTTGGAAGAGTTTTTTAAAAAAATGGGGCCGAAGGAAGGTTCTACAAAGGCTTCTTTTGGCCTATCTTCTTATATCCAGCTCCTGGAAGCTCTTTCTGGAGAATATGACATAGGAAGGCTTGGCCATGTTGTGGCCAATTATAGCAGGGAAATAGCCGGCTGCGATAGAACAACTCTTTTTGTCGCCAAGGACTATAAAGGTTTGCCTGCCGACTCCTATCAATCCAATGCGAATTTTTACTGCCGGTTTCGTTTGCTTTCCTGTAGCGGGGTTAAAAAGCCCTCGGATAAGACCGAACAAGCAAAAATTTTAGGAGAAGTGGGCTTAACTTTGGCCTTTCTTGCCAATGAGCATCTTTTCCCGGAATCGAAAATAAGAAAGCGGTTAAAAATTACCTCCTCATCCCCAAGGAATGCAAAAGAAAGACCCACAAAAGAAGCCCATGAAGGGGAAAAGAACGGATCAATACCAAAAAAGGCTTCTTCTCAAAAAGAAGGGTTTTCTTTTTTTCCTCAAGCTCCCCGGACAGGCTGCCCCCTTGCGGATAGGAATGACAACAGGACTAGTGAAAACCACAAACCGAAAGCACGACAAGGAATCCGGATAGGATTCTCCAGAAGAGATCCGGCTCGAATCCTCTCATGGCCACAGCCGGTCAGGAAATATTTTGAATCTCTACCCATGAATTGGATCGCTTCGCTTCCCCTAGTAGATCGAGGAGGTAGGGTCTCGGGGTTTTTGCTCTTTGAGGGAAGAGAAGCTCCTGAGCCTTCGACTGAACTTCTTGATTCTTTAAGAAATTTGTCAGGGCCTGTGGGCCAGTCCCTTGGAATGGCTTTATCGATAGATAGAGAGTGGGTTTGGAATTTTATTTTCAAGTTCCTCATGAAGGGAGAACGGGGAGAGAAGAAGAAATTTTTTTTGAAGTCTCTAGGCGGAGTCCTGGGCTTAGTCCTTCTCCTTTTGATTCCTGTGCCTTTCAAAATCAAGGGGAAAGCTTTTATTAGGCCCACCCTTGAGATAACTGTCCCTGCACTTGTTTCCGCCAGGATAACGCAAGTATTTGTTCGCATCGGGGATGGGGTTAAAAAGGATGACCTTTTGCTCCAGATGGATCCTACTGAACTCGTACTCAAGTTAAAGGAGGCCGAACAGGATTATAAAAGGCATCTGGCCGAAGCGGACTTGGCGATGAATCTCCGTAAAGAAACCGAGATGCAGGTTGAAAAACTGAATGCACTCAAAGCTGCAACTACGGCTCAAAAACTGTATTGGGATTACAAACAAACGATCGTCCGGTCTCCCATTGATGGGATTATTATGGGGCCGGCTAACCTTCCCTTCATCCAGGGGAAAGTTCCCCAGGTAGGCGAAGTGCTCATCGAGATCGCCGATCCCAGAAGTTGGGAAGTGAAAGTGGTGCTTAGGGAGCAAGACCTTATCATGATTAGGAGATATTTCCAGATGAACAACCATCCAATCAAGGTTCAACTCCGCTTGGCCGCCGATCCGGCCGCTACTTACTCATTAAAGCTTAGTTCTGGAAATATGCTCATTCGAGGGTTAGAAGCGGAAGGAGAGAAATATGAATTTAGCATTGTCCTTCCATGGAACAGTTCGAGTATCGATCCTGAGTTGCTCAAAAAGGGACTTCGAGGACAAGCAGCAATTGAATTAGGAATGAAGCCTGCAGCCGAAGTCTTATTCAGGGACTTCATTAACTACATGAAAATCCAGCTCTTATAAGAATAGCTTTGTAAAGATCGCTAACACCGTGGGATTGCCGGATGATCCCAGATAAGACTATGATTTTGATGATTATTTTCCTCTTATTTTGGGGTAACGCCCTTTGGGGTTCAATGTCCGAGTCTACACTGCCGTTTGATTTATCCCTACAGAGAGATTTCCCGTTAGTTCCAGAGATTGAATCGAATCGGGTTGGTTCTTTGAGGGGTGTGCTCTTGCCCATAGAAGATGTTCGTTTGTGTTCGAAAGAACCGGGGATTCTTGAAGGATACACCGTGGAAGAAGGTCAGGTGGTTCACAAAGGAGACATTGTGGCCAGGCTTAATGCAGAGGAGGAGACAGCCGAAGTAGAAAAGGCCACCGCCTTGATCAAGGGGACAGAGGCAGAAATAGAACACGCACGAGCCGAATTCGAGAGGATTGAAGGGCTCTTTCGAGAGGGGATTTCGAGCAAAAAGCAGTACGAAGAAACAAAGTTCCAGTTGAGCAGCGCTCAGAGCAAGTACGATCAAGCCAAGGCTTCCTTGAGTGCAGCCAAAAGCAAGCTTGAATCGAGAGTTATTCGTTCACCTATTGATGGAATTTTTTTTAAGAAACTAAAAAATCCGGGAGAATCAATAGAGCGGTTCGAGGCCATCGGCAGGGTCGTCAATACTAAGGAACTACAAATGGTAGTTTTTTGTGATGCCAAGTATTTTGGGAAAGTCAAGGTTGCCGACCAATTGCAGGTTGAAATCATAGATGGCCCTTCTTCGGGCAGGCAAACCCTGGCTACTGTTGTGCACGTAGATTCCATCCTTGATCCGATCAGCGGTACGTTCAGGGTCAAGCTCCTCATCCAACCTACCGATTTTATCGTTGCGGGCATGTCCGCCCTTCTTTTGCTTCCCGAAGAAGGAACGGCAAAGAGAAATGAACTTTCAAAAAGCCCTTGATTTTTGCCTATGGATTTATGAAGAGAAAAATATTTTCGGTTTTCTATACGGTATCGCTCATCCTCGTATGTCTTGGAAAAATACCCTTGTTTTTCTCTTCTTTATTTTCCATGGAATCCCCCCAGATGTTTCCCGAGAGTAATCCTTCCCTGGGTCCAGCTCTTTCCGCCCCTCAACTCCTCTCCTCTATCCGTTCCCCTAAGCGTCTTTCCCTTCCGCAGACGGACTCAACCTTGGAACAATGGGACTTAGAAAAAGCCGTTCAAAGAGCCCTTGATGCCAATCCGGATGTGACAGCCGCCCGCAAGGCTATTGAAGAGCAGCAAGGAGTCAAAATGGAATTCAAGGCTAAACTCTACCCTAGGGGAGGGCTTGTATACAATTTTCAAAGGGAACAAAGCTCCCTTCTCATGTTCCTCCCTACGGTTCCCGTCTATCCCCTTACTCGAACGAGTTGGTTTGGAGCAATCCAAGTAAGGCAAACCCTTTTAAATCTATCTGCAGTTAAGGAAGCAAGGCAACAAAAGGAACTCCTTGAAAGGGCGATCTGGTCGTCCATGGATGTGGCTTTAAAAACAGTAGCTAAAACCAAGCAGGCTTTTTATCTCACCCTTTACCGGAGCGAGGTTGTTAGAATCCGGGAGGAGTTGCTTGAAGTTTCCAGGCTTATCATGCAGTCTAGTCGGAGGCTGGCTGAATCCGGAGAAATACCCAACTACCAGGCTTTGACCGCAGAATCCGAATATAGAACGGCTCAAGCGGATCTTTTTCAAGCACGATCCCAGATGATCCAAGCGCAAGAACAGCTAAGGATGCTTTTGAATCTGCCGAGTACAAGCGAAAAGGAGCCGTTGCCTCTAAAAGGAGAACTCGAGTTGCTTTCCTTCGACGTTCCCTTTGAGGAGGCCTTGAAAATCGCCTTGGAAAAACGGACGGATTTGAATGCAGCTAGATATGCACTCAGGGCAGCCGATGCTTCCGTTGCCGCTGCAAAAGCAAGTTATTATCCCAACGTTGACCTTCTATTGCAGTATGAAACGATTAACGATATTTATGTTCTTTATCCAAAATTCGGGTGGACTGCCGGTGCGCAAGGTCAATGGGGTCTTTTTAACATCATGGAAAACGAGGGTAAAATTAGGCAGAAGCAAGCCCAGAAAAATATAGCTGAAATAAGGTTACAGCAGCTTCAAATGGATATTCCGGCACAACTTAGGCAGTATTATGCTCAATTCAAAAAGGCGAAAGAGGCCGTAGCCTCTCAAGAATTGTCCGTAAAGGCGGCGGAGCAAGGATTGAATCAAGCCGTGAATCTTTTTAAAAGCGGAGAGACGGGATGGGTGCAGGCGGTAACAGCAAGGCAGGCCTTGCTTAAAGCCAGGTTAGGTTTTCTTGAAGCTTTGTACAATTACAATACGGCTCTTGCGGATTTAGAATACGCGGTTGGGGGACAGTTTCCTCCGGGTTATCATGCACCTCCTTCCCCTTGAAAGGAACTTTAAAGCTCCATCTTGGTGTTGAGGATTCAACCCAAAATGAAGATGGAATTGAGATTGATCCAATGAGGGAGCGAACAGAGCAAGAACTTTTGGCTTTGGTCCTGGTTTCTACAAGGAAAGATCTAGTGGGGAAGTTGCAACTCTTTGCCGGCAAAGAATTCTACGTGGTTAAAGATCCCCTTTCTCTCAATTATTTCCGCTTTCCTCCTGAAGAGTATGATTTGGCACAGCTGATCGATGGGAAAAGAAGGATAGGGGAAATTCTTTTGCTTTTCCATAGAAAGTATCCTCATCTCCAGATTACTGCTGAAGAAGTGATTTCCTTTCATAAGGACTTGATACAAAAGGGGTTGGTAATTCTCCCCGCTCGATCCTTTGTCAGTGAAGTAACCAAGAAAAGGCCCTTTTCTCTTTTCGGTTTATGGGCTCAACTTATTCATAACTTGATCTTTTTTAAAATTCCCCTCCTCGATCCCAACGATAAAATCGAAAAAGTGGTGCAATTGTTTTCTTTTGTTTGGTCGAAAACGGGAATAACCCTAACCGTTGCTTTTTGGATGATCACCGTTTTCTTCCTCTTTATAAACGAGGAGGCTTTTAAGACTAACGAGGTCAATTTTTTTTCTCCTCAAAACTTCTTTCTTTTATATCTAGCCACCGGCCTTGTTAAAACCTTTCATGAGTTTGGCCATGCCCTGAGTTGTAAAAGGTTCGGTGGAGAAGTTCATGAAATGGGTATCGGTTTTCTTTGTTTTGTCCCCGTAGGTTACGTCGATGCCTCCGATACGTGGATGATTGAAGATAAAAGAAAAAGATTATTTGTTGCCGCTGCCGGGATATACATGGAATTAACGATCGCTGCCTTGGCTTCCTATTTTTGGGTGTTTTCTCCCCTAGGCCTAGCCAAGAATCTCGCTTTCAATGTGATGGTGACCGCCAGCGTCACCACCCTGTTGTTTAATTTAAATCCCTTGATGCGCTTTGACGGCTATTATGCTCTTTGTGATCTCTTGGAAATACCCAACTTGCGCGAAAAAGCCATTGCTTTTTGTTCGGCAAAAGTCCAGAGACTGCTTTTTGGCTATCGCAATCTCATGCAAGAAGAACTTTTCCAGGATGAAAGCAAGGGAAAGGTTTTTATTCTTTATGCCATCGCGGCCTATTTGTACATGGTTTACCTGATTTATGCGGTAGGAGGTGTGCTGTTTGCCAGGGTTCTCAAGCCTTATGGGTTAGAAAATGTTGGATTTTTATTTGGAATTTTTTTTGAAGCTTCTTTTGCCCTTCTGCTTGTGAGCCGGGTGCTTTACGATGCCTTCTCTACGCACAATAAAGCTTATATCGTGAAAATAGAAAATGTTTGGATTCGGCTTTCCAAGGTTACCGCTTTTCTTTGCCTTTTGCTTTCCTTTCTCTTTTTTGTCCCGGTACGGGAAAAGATCAGTGTTCAAGCTGTGGCCAGGGCAGAAAAAGGACAAAGTTTATCCAGTCCTTCGGGAGGGGTTGTTGAAGAAGTCTATGTCCGGAACGGTCAATGGGTGAAAGCCGGAGAGCCCTTGTTAAAACTCAAAAATCCGGAGATAGAAACAGAAGAAAGATGGGAAAGACTAGAATTAGCTTCCCTGATGCTCGATCTTTCCCCTCAACATGGAAGTAGGGAAGTCAAAGAGAAAGAAAAGGGAGCCATCGCCTCCCTTTCACTCAATAGAACGATTTCTAGGTTGCGGTGGGTAGAAAAACTCAAGGAAGGCTTGCTCATTCGGGCAAATGCAGAAGGGATGGTTACGACTCCCGATCCTCAAGCGTTGGTCGGCAAGTATTGTAAAGCTCATGAAGTGATATTAAATATAGCGGAGACAAAAACCCTGTATCTGTGGATACCTCTTGATGAGTCCCAGACTAAAGTCGTTGCGGTGGGCAACAAGATAAAAGCGGCATGGTTGGCAACGGCCGAGTATTTTTATACGACGATTGATAAAATCACTAAAGGAGATTGCCATACTGAAGATCTTCTGCCCGCCCTGTTCGTCCGTAACGGGGGGCCTGTACCCAGCGTGGATTTTGGAAATCCAAGCGCCGTTTTAAAAAAATTTCCCGTATTTTTTGCCCTTGCCCCTGTCCCTCCCTTGAAAGGTGAATTGTTTATTGAGGGCATGCGGGCAAAAGTCCGCATTTATGGCAAGAAAACGACGATCGGAAAGCGGCTATGGAACAAGCTCTGTCTTTTTTTCCTTAAAAAGCAAGAAGGCTAATCCTTTTCTTCTGATCCGACGGTTCCCGGAAAATTGGGTAAAACGGGTGAAATTTCACCCACTTTTTAATTTTTTTTGAGCAATTCTTTCCTATGCTTTTTTCTTTTCTCCCTGCTATTCGGCCAGTAGCGGGAATCGGCATTGTTGGCATAGTATTTGCTCAAAGCTTCTCCGCCATGACTGTTTTGGTCCGAATTACTCTATTGACCATAGGGATTATTTCGCTTATGACCCCCTCTCTATTCCCGGGACAATCTATGGATGGTCAAACGGGTTCACCAACCGACAATCCAAGTTCATTCAACCGCAAAGATCGGTCAACCAACAAAGAGGATAAGACCGGGACCGCCAAGCAAGAGAAACCTTTGGCCGAGAAAAATGACCGTTCAATAGCCTTGGAAGGGAGCCAAAGTGGAGGAGAAACCTTAAAGGCCGATCCCATCCAACCCGGTGCCGGTTATACCCAAAGGACACTAGAAGAAACCGTCAGTCAACTGCCCGAGGTTCAGGTTGTTGCCGTTACCCCTTTACCGGGAATGGGCCAACCCATGGAAAACCTGCCGGGCAACTATCAGTTAGCCAAAGGAGAGAGTTGGTTAAGACAGGAGGAATTCAGCTTGCCGCAGTTCATGGAAAGGAACATGGCCAGTGTTAACGAAGTCAATCTTAACGGCAATCCCTTTCTTCCCAATATCAATTACAGGGGGTTTGCGGCTTCGCCCATTCCCGGGACTCCTGTCGGCATTTCGGTCTTCTACGATGGGGTGCGTATCAACGAACCTTTTACAAACAATGTTTTGTGGGATTATGTTCCCCAACTGGCTGTTTCGACCATGGAAGTCGTTCCCGGCTCAAACCCGATTTATGGACAAAACACGTTGGGAGGGGCGCTGGTCATCCAAACCAAGGATGGGAGGCATAACCCCGGATCCATGATCCAGGACTATGCCGGTGCTTGGGGGACTAATGATCTCGAGTTTCAACACGGGGGATACAAGGGGAACTGGGACTGGTTTTTGGCGGGGAACTGGTTTAGCCAACAGGGATGGAGGCAAGAGAGTTCAAGCTATGTCAAGCAACTCTTTGGGAAAATCGGATACCATAACGAGACTACGGGGACCGACGTCCACCTTGAATATACAGGAGCGGATAACGAGCTCAATATCCTTGGTCCTACACCGCTAGATATGTTAGGTGGGCCGTTTGGCAACTCGATGATTTACACCGGCCCTAACCCCCAGCAGGATAATCTTAATTTTGTCAATCTCTATGGTACTCAAGCCCTGGGAGAGGAGTGGACCCTGGGAGGCAATGTTTATTTTAGGGAATCGGATTTTTCCTTTAACAACGGCAATATCGCTAACGATGTCGTCCAGTTTTTAGGGTTTAATTATCCTTTGAATGCCCAGGCTATAGTGGGCTACAACCCGGATGGCACCCCTCAATTCGGACCTGCAGGGGAGTGGGATTTCGGCAACATCAACCAAACCGGAGCAGGGGCTAGGGTACAGGGACAATGGGATAAAAAGTTCTCCACGATGGAAAATTACCTTGTTTTGGGTGCCAGTTACGATTGGTCTCAAAGCATCTTTAATTCGGGTTTTTACCCGGCAGCAATGGGAGCTAATTATAATAATATCCTCATCCCTGGTTTTCCTTTCCAACAGCAGTTTGTCGTTCCCGGGTTTTCGCAGTTTGTGGGCTTATACCTGACGGATACTTTCTCCCCTACTCCTTGGTTTCATCTTACCGGAGCTTTAAGAGACAACTATGCCCAGATGATTATTGGAGGATTTGGCGTAGATAATAATGGGCAGACTGTCTCATTAAGCGCAGCGGAGAGATTTCAACAACTCACCCCTGCTGCGGGTTTTACTTTCCAACCCCTTGCGGCACTAGGGCTGAAGGAGCCAGCAATTGAAGATTTGACCTTTTATTTCAATTACAGCGAAAGCTTTAGGGCTCCGATGCCCGGAGAAATCGTTGGAGCCAACCCGGCCATTCCCGTGATTTTACCTATCGCCCAACTGGGGGATCCTTCCTTGGCTCCTGTTCTAGCCCAAACCTTTGAAAGTGGTTTTCGAGGGACAATACAACCCGGGGCAATTTCATGGGCCCTTTCTTTTTATCGAACGGACATTTCTAACAACATCGTTTTTCAGAATACGGGGCATTCCAGTGCCGGGTTTTTTCAAAATGTAGCCGCTCAACAAAACCAAGGGGTGGAAGTGACAATCCAAGGAAACTATAAAAAACTGGGTTGGTTTGCCAACTGGTCTTTCCTGGAAGCGACATTCCAATCTTTCCTTTTTCTGGAAAACGCGATCAGCACCTCTGTTCCCGTTTCTCCTGGGGACCGGCTGCCTAACTTGCCCGAGCAGATGTTTAAAGCGGGGCTCAACTATCAAATTTTTCCCTGGTGGTTGGTTTCTCTTGACTTCCAGTATTATTCAAGCCGCTTTCTTTATGGTGACTGGGCCAACATGTATCCTATGATGAGGGGTTTTAGCGTTCTTAACATCCAGAGTTATGTAACGCTAAACAAGTACTTGCAACTTTTTGTCTTTGCTACCAACGTGTTCAACGAGTTTTATGCGGGCGCAGGCTTGATCAGCCAGAACGTTTTTACGGGAGCCCCTAATGGGGGTACTATCGTCCCCTTTATCACTCCTGGTTCTCCCTTTGGAATATGGGGTGGGGCAAGGTTTACTTTTTGACCATTTCAGCGCTGCTCTTCAAGGCTGCCCATTGCCAAAAAACCGGCTCTAAAATATATTTTAGCCGAAAGGTTTTATGGCTCTTTAGATATTCAACTAATTAAAGAGTTGTTATTAATGTGGAAGATACCATCGTTGCCCCGGCTACTCCTCCTGCACTTTCGGCTATAGCCCTTATCCGGATGAGTGGGCCAAAAAGCTTGGAGATCATAAGTTCATTGCTCAGAAAAAGCTTCAAGGGTGATCCTCAAAGACTCTATTACCGGAAGCTCTATTTTGGAGAAGAACTTTTGGACGACGTCGTGTTGTCTTATTGGAAATCTCCCCGGTCCTACACGGGAGAGGACATGATAGAGATCTCTTGCCATGGTAACCCCTACATCGTGGAGAGGATACTCGAAGCCTGTCTTAAGAAGGGGGCTAGGTTGGCTTCCCCCGGGGAATTTACAAAGCGGGCTTTTCTTAACGGGAAAATGGATTTAACGCAAGCCGAAGCGATCATCGACTTGATCCATGCAGGAGGGATGCTGGCTTTAAAATCCGCCCAAGCTTTGCAGTCGGGGGGATTGTCCAAGGAACTTCTCCGCATTCGGGCCGAACTTATAGATATTTTGGCCGAAGTCGAGGCTTACATCGATTTTCCCGAAGAAGATATCCAGCCGGAAGTAGGAGACCAGTTGATTGGCCGGCTTTTGGCCATGGAAAACAAACTTTCAACACTGCTTTCTTCAGCCCCTTTAAGCCGGGTCCTGCGGGAGGGTTTAACCATAGTCTTGGCGGGTTCTCCTAATGTCGGCAAGTCGAGTTTGTTCAATGCCCTACTTAAGGAAAATAGGGCCATTGTTTCTCCGCATCCGGGAACGACAAGGGATACCATCGAGGCTGAATGTCGCATTAGCTCTTTTCTGGTCAAAATTGTTGATACCGCCGGGCAAAGAGTGGCCGATGACCAGATTGAAGCTGAAGGAATAAGAAGGGCCCAGGAAGCGGTTAAAAGAGGGGATCTCATCTTGCACCTGGTTTCGGCTCCAGACGATCCCTCCACTGATCCCTATGTTCTTCCTCAACTACAGGCACAACAAAAGGTCATTGCCATAGCTTCAAAAGCCGACCTGGGGATCCATCCGGCGAATAAAGACAAGCATGCGCTATCGATCGTAACGGGCATGGGGCTGGAAGAACTGGAAGAAAAAATTAAAAAGCTTTTAGAAAGCTTTTTCCCCATGGATTTTTCTTATGGGGTAAATCCCCGCCAGCAGGCAGCCCTTGCCAAGATGGCAGAAGCTCTCAATAAAGCGATCTTAGGAATAAAAAATAGCCTGCCTCCTGAGCTGATCAGCAGTGAATTGCACGAATGCCTGGAAAGAGTAGGAGAAATTGTCGGGCTTGTCAGTTCTGAAGACATTTTAGATAAAATATTCCAGAAATTCTGCATAGGCAAATGATCCAATGATCTACAAAAGCTTTTTAAGGCCGATCCTTTTTTCTCTTGAGCCCGAGTATGCCCACAACCTTTGCCTGGGTCTTCTTAGCCACCCTTTTTATCCTTTCTTTCATAAGCTGTTAGCTTCTTTTCAAAAGGATCTTCCCCTGCTGCCCAAGGAACTTTGGGGAATGCAGTTTCCCAATCCGGTTGGCCTTGCTGCCGGATTTGACAAAAATGGAGTGGGGTTGCGGGCTTGGGAATCTTTCGGTTTTGGTTTTGTCGAAATAGGAACCGTGACTCCCTTGCCTCAAGAAGGCAATCCCGCTCCCCGCCTTTGTAGATTGCCCAAGGAAGGAGCCCTTTGGAATAGCTTGGGGTTTCCCAGCCAAGGAGCACAAAGGGTAGCCGAGAGATTGAAAAAGGTTTTTCTATCGGGCAGGCCCAAAATCCCTGTAGGAATCAATATAGGAAAAAACAGGCACACTCCTTTGGAAGAGACGATAGAGGACTATAAAAAATGTTTTTCTTATTTCAAAGATCTTGGAGATTTTTTTGTCGTCAACGTGAGCTCTCCGAATACCCCGGGGTTAAAATCCCTTCAACAAAAGCGGTTCTTGGAGCTCCTTTTTGACCGTTTGAACCCGCTCAACAGTTCTCCCCGCAAACCCCTGCTTGTCAAGATTGCACCGGATATAGAACTTAAAAACCTTGCTGGAATCTTGGAAGTTCTTCTCCGTAATGAATCGGTGGGGATTGTCATAGCCAACACCCTCCCTGCCAAGGGACCCGGTGGCAAAGAAGGAGGCTTAAGTGGAAAGCCTCTAAGGGAACTTTCTTTAGGGCTGATCCGCTTTGTAAAAAAAGAAACGGCCGGCCGACTCCCCATCATCGGCGTAGGGGGCATTTTCTCTTCAAAAGATGCCTTCGAAAAAATGGAGGCCGGTGCCGACCTCATCGAAATTTTTACCGGTTTTGTGTACAATGGCCCTTCTTTTCCCGCCAACCTGTGCAGGGAACTCGAAAGGTTAAGAAAAACTCCTCAATGTTCGGCTATTTTTTTACAAGATTAGGCTTTCTTTCACCTTGAGGAGACGGAAGGGAATTTCTTCGTCTTGGAATTTCTTTTTTGCTTCTTCATGATCGATCTTAATGGCCTCGAAGGTATCAAAGTGAACGCCCATGACCTGCTTGCAGTTAAGAAGGTGGGCCGCCCGAATGGCTTCGTCTACCCCCATTGTAAAGGTTCCCCCGATAGGAAGAAGGGCGATGTCGATTTGAAAACATTCTCCAAAAAGTTTCATATCGCTCATCAGTGCCGTATCCCCGGCATAATAAAGGATTCCTTCCGGCCCTTCCACGATGAATCCACCGGCGGTTCCCCCGTAAGAACCGTCAGGAAGGCTGCTTGAATGAGCCGCTTGAACATAGTGGATTTTACCGAAATCAAAAGAGCGGTTCCCCCCAAGGTTCATGGGAAGAACTTGACTTAGCCCCTGCTTTTCAAGCCATAGTGTAATTTCGAAGTTGGATAGAATGGGTGCTTGCGTTCTTTTTGCAATTGGGGAAGCATCCGCAATGTGGTCGAAATGACCATGGGAAATGAGGATATACTGCGGATTAAGGGTATCGAGAAGGGTAGGATCGGACAAGGGGTTTTGGGAAATAAAAGGATCGAAAAGAAGGAAAGAACTTCCTATTTCTAATCCAAAACAGGAGTGACCGTAATAGTGGATTTTCATAACTTCATTATAATAAAAATATTAAACCGGGTTTGATGAAAGATTAAAGGGCAAGAAATTTTTTTTTAAAACAGCCGTTGTGCTTAAGGAAGCCTTGCAAAATCCTGCAAGAGTTGCTTGAAAACCATGCCTTGGCGGTTAGCAACGATCAGCCGCTCAAGAGTTTCATTCCTCTTCGAATCTAAAGAAGGTTGTTGGTGAAAAATAAAGGCCAAAATCCGCATTTAAGACTTCTATGAGTTCATAGGCGTCTTTGATCTCTCTGAGTTGAGAGGAATGAGGGCTTAAAAGGGAGAACTTTTTGTTCCGTAAAATTTTTCTTTCCCCGGGGGATAAAGATTGCACGATTAAGCTTCTTGTAAAGGGGGAATCGGGATGAGTAGAAACGTAATAGTTGGCCATTTTGTAATCGACGTATTCTTGAGGTTCAAGAGAAAAAGAGTAAAGAGAATTCCATTCTCTATTTTCCCAAAGTTGGATCACCCACAGGGAATTGAACCGCTTAACCCTGTATTTCCAGCCAAAATGCTCCGTTTCATGGCTATCTTCCAAAAGAAGGGGAAATAAAAGTCCATGGCCGCCAAAGCCGACATCTGCAATCCACATGGCCCCATCACATTGGACCAAAAGGCTCATATGGGTTTTGGGAAGGAGTTTTGTCGTTTTATAATGGACTCGGGCTGCCAGCTTGATGAACGAAAAACCGAGCTGGCTCAGGACATGGGCAAACAAGGTATTTTGCTCAAAGCAGTATCCTCCCCGCAGGTCCCTGACGAGCTTTTTTTCTATGTCTTGAATCTCCAGAGAAATAGTCTTGCCAAGAAGAACATCAAGATTCTCAAAAGGGATAGACTTGGCATGGGCAAAATGAATTTGGAAAAGATTTTCTAAACAAGGGGATCTTTCCCCCTTGTAACCGATCCGTTTGAAATAGCGCTCAATATCTATTTTATAAGCACAAAGCTCTTCTTCCATGACCTTGGTTTTAAGCAAGTTACGGTTTTCTCTCCTTCTGGACAATCATTTTTGAGCTGACAAATTGAGCTAAAAAATATCCGGAATGAGACAAGTCATCCAACCGTTTTATTCTACAAAGCCAACGTAGTTCCCCAATTTTTTTGAAGGAAACGGAAGCCAAGGCTTCCCTCAAAAAGGAATCCAAGCAAGCTGCCGTGACGAGCTAAACGGCTGAAAAGATTGATAAAAAGAGGATTTTATTAAATAATGATAATGAATTATCAGTATTAAGGAAAGGTTGGCATTGACATATATTTAGGCTTTCCTAAATTAGGTAAGGCTAATTTTATGCCTTTTATTATTTTTTTTATCTGCTTTACTTTCTCTATGCTGGATAAGCTTACTGCTCAAAATCCGGCGGCATCCTCCTCTTCCTCCGCAGTCAACGAACCGATTATGTTACCCACGGTCGAAGTGACTGAAGAGGCCCTACCGGGCCCAGCCTCCTCTTCTACGACCGCCTATGGACCTGAGCTCAGTGTCTTAGAAACCCCCAGGCAGATCACCCAGATATCCCGGCAAGCCCTAGATACCCTTTCTCCGGGTAACCTCATGGGATATGACGACCTTGCTCCCTTGGTGCCTTCCATGACAACCATGGCTCCGGCCGGAGATTATTCCGTGGAGCCTTTTATTCGGGGCTTGCCCGCAACGACTTTCCGCAACGGTATGCTTGTCGGGCTAGAAAGTTATGGGACCAGTGGGGTGTTACCCAATTTTTATGCCTATGAAAATATCGATATCGTCCAGGGCCCTGTGCCCGCCGTTTTTGGAGCGAGAGAAATGGCTGCCGGCTATGCCAACCAGATTACCAAGCAGCCCTACTTCGATCGATTCCGGGGTGCAGCCCAATATTCGGTAGGGATGTACGACCAAAACCGGTGGAACGTCGATATAGGTGGGCCCTTTGCGGGAGGCAAAGCGGCTTACCGCTTTGATTATGCCGGGCAATATTCGGGGAGCTACTACGAGGGTGCTTACATGCATAGCCAGGCTTTTTATTTGGCTTTATCGGCCAGGCCTACAGAAAACTACTCTATCGATTCGAATTTTGAATTCGATACCCTAGGCTTTAACCTTCCTTTGGGGATTAATCGGCCCGATCAGGCCTTGATCGATTCCGGTCTCTACCAGAGTGGAAACATGATCGGTTGGCTTGGACCCAACGGGCAATTCCATCCGGGGATCGGTACATCCGTTCCCGGGGAGGGATACATCATCCAGTGGGGACCGCAGGTCCCGATAAGTTTGCGTAGCAACCTGGCCAACTTGGCTGGTTCTGGAAACCGGTCTACCTACGGGGTGGCACAGCTCATCCAGACTTTGAAGCTTTCCGATGAGCTCCAGCTCGTGAATAACTCCATGTATGAATATGTCACCCTTCTTCAAAATCCTTTAGCCAATTCCAATTGGACCTACACACCCGGGGATTGGCTGGTCGAAAACCGGCTCGAAGCCATTGCCAAAACGAACACGGAACTGGGCAAGATCTCCCTCAGCCATGCTCTCGATGGCGGGCTTTTTTTCATGTTCGGGAGTAATACCGATTACACGGAGACAAGCCGGATCGCCGATAACTTTTGGAACATGACCAAGCCCCTTTCCCGGGCCGATCTATTGCCTCCCTTGACCCTGGCCGAGGCTTTGCGTGCCCAAAACATTTATCTTACCGATATCCCGGTTCCGGGCATCCCTTATATCACCTACAATACCAATAACTTCGCAACGGCAAAAGACCAGTTTTTTCAAATTTCCCCTTTTGTTCAGGATTACGTTCAACTGGGGAAGCACTGGAGCCTGCTTTTTGGAGCTCGGCTGCAGTGGTACATGATTGGGGCTACTGATCCTCCCGGCACCCCTCCGGCCTTGATGTTGCAAAGCTACTACTCTGTGCTTGAACCCCAAGTCAATGCGAGCTTAAGCTACAAGCCTTACCCCTGGATGAATGCCTACTTTACTTATGCCAACGCCCAAACGGCCGCTATGGACGTCCTGGGCGGGTTTTGCCCGGAATTTACAAGCCGCTACTACCATCTGACAAACATCGAGTATGAGGCCGGGGTCAAATGGAACCTCATCCATGACAAGCTCTTTGTGACCACCGAGGGATTTTTCTACTCTACCTTTTTCCCCGTTACAGTTCTTCCCGGTGGATTTACCCCGATTACTCCTGCCGATGTGATAGGGGCCGAAATAGCCGCCACCTATCAACCGAACCGAGATTGGTCTTTTAATTGTGGGTTTGATTACTTAACGGGAGAGGAGTTTTGGACCCAGTCGAGTGCGCAAACCGGCCCCACGGTCATCCAAAACTATTCGGCTGCGGTGGCAGCAGCTTATAATCTTCCCGTGGATCCCTACATTACCCTACCCACGGGGATTTATCCCTTCATCGGTTTTCCCCACGAACACGGCACGGCAATGATCAGTTATCATTCTGATAGGGGTTTTGGGATCAATTTTTGGCTCTGGATCCAAAGCGGCATGTTCCTTTCCTATGATTATGCGACTCGGATTCCCGTAGATTACACTCTCAACACAAGCCTTTTTTATGGAACAAACCGGTGGAAAATCCAAGTTCAACTTTACAACATTACCGATAATCATTATTGGTTCCCGACGGGGACGGGTTTCCAGGGAGATAGGGTCTACAATTACGATAAGGTATTGATTGGACTCCCTTTTTGGGTCATGGGAACCTTTAGCGTGTTTTTTTAATTTGTTAAGAATTTTCTAAGAGTGGACAACCGCCTGTATCATTCAGCATGAAAAGAGGAGAAGAACGGGTAGTAACAATAGAAAAAATCGTCTATGGGGGAGAAGGAATCGGAAAATTAGAAGAAGGGCTAGTCATTTTTGTTCCCTTTGCAGCTCCTGGAGATAAATTGCGGGTAGTGACCCGAGAAATTAAAAAAAGCTATGCTAGAGGTACGATAAAGCAGATCATTGAGAAGGGAAAAGGAAGGGTTGATCCACCTTGTCCTTATTATGGTAAGTGTGGAGGCTGCCTCTACCAGCACCTTGATTATAATACAGAACTTTCGATTAAGCAGCAGCAGCTACTAGAAATATTCTTTGGCTTCATCAAAGATGAACCTTCTTTGATCGAACCGATCGTTGCTTCGCCCTCCCCCTACGGTTACCGCAATCGCATCAGTCTTCATGCTTACAGAGGGGTGGTGGGATTTTACGAAAGGGGATCGAACCGGATTGTCCCGCTGGAGTCCTGTCTTATTGCTTCGGAAGAGATCAATAGGCTATTGGCGGAGAAAATCACCCAAGTCCAAGATCGGTGTTCTGAAAGGATAAGACATTTTTCCTTGCGGGAACCGACGATTCCGGGTTCTGGTTTTTACCAGGTCAATCGGTTTCTTTTAGAAAAACTCAAGGAGACGGTTAAAAAACTCATCAGTTCTAATATCTCCTTTATTATTGAAGGGTATTGTGGAGCAGGGTTTTTTACAGTCCCCTTGAGCCAAAGCGTAGAACGGCTGTATGCCATTGAAGCCAATCCTCAAAGCTTAGCGGAAGCAAAAAAACTGGGACTTCGCAATGTTGTATTTATTGAAGGAAAGGTAGAGGAGAAGATAGCCGATTGTTTTTCCCAAGTTGAAAAATCCAAGGCCGCCTATCTTTTTGATCCTCCGGAAGAGGGGCTGGCTCAAGAACTGCTCCTTTGGTTAATCGATCATCCTCTGCCGCAACTGGTGTATGTTTCTTGTAATCCTTTGACCTTAAAAAGAGATATCTTGAGGCTTGAAGAAAGCTACGTGCTTAAAAAAATAATTCCCCTAGATCTTTTCCCAAGAACACCCCAGATAGAATCCGTTGCCGTTTTGATGGCCAAATAAATTCCTTTCTAACAAAAAAGGCCTTCTTCCCTATTCTAATTCGAGAAGGGAGATTTATTTTATTTTCTTAACGATGTAACGAAGGAAGAGTCCGAAAATAGCAAGACTGAGGAGGAGTCCGCTTAAAAAACCCACTTTTTGATGCCAACAGAGATGTCCATGAGAAAATAAAGAAAAAATGAAGACCCCGGCTAAGGGTAAAAAGAAAAGAAGGAAGGGAAAAATTAAAAACAAAAAGATTAAGACCCCATGGATTTTTTTTTCCTTGGAAGGGATAGTGATCGGTTTCCCCAAGCCTAGATCAATAATGAGTGGAGAATCTTTTTCTACCGTAGGTAGAATTTCTTCTTCATCTTCTCTTTCAAGGAAGTCGAAGTCCTTAAGATTTGTTCCTTCTGAATTTTTTTGAGCCGCTTCAAATTCGGCAATTTTATCTTTGGGATAGAAATCTTTTATCCGATTTTTCATAAACAGTTATATCAATATATAACGTATAGGATGAAGGAAAAGGGCTTCATTCCCATTACCCTGATGGATGTTGGCCTTCATTTAAGATTCCTCTTTTTCCCTGGACAAGTTGCTCTTGGATAGAAGCATAAATTTCAAAGGCGGTGCGGTCGAAAAGGCAAAAGATGACCTTTTGGGGAATCAAGTGGGATTCAAGAAATTCTAGAACGATTTTCCATGCGATCCTTGCCGCTTTTGCAATGGGAAACCCGTAAGCTCCCGTGCTGATTGCCGGAAAAGCCACGGAATGAGCTCCAAGTTCATGGGCACGGAGTAGGGCCTGGTGGTAGCAGGAAGCAAGAAGTTCTTCTTCCTTTGCTTGGCCTCCTTGCCAAACGGGACCTACGGCATGAATGATCCATTTGGCCTGGAGGTTAAACCCGGGGGTAACTTTAGCCTGGCCCGTAGGGCAACCCTTTAACTGGGCACAAGCTTCAGCCAGTTTTGGCCCTGCTGCTCTATGGATGGCTCCATCGACACCCCCACCTTTAACAAGCCGCGTATTTGCTGCGTTGACAACCGCATCCACTTTGAGCTTTGTGATATCACCTTGAACCAGCTCGATCCGTTTGATCACATCCTCTATCCCCATGTACAAAACTAATAGGTTTTTAGCCCGGTGTTCAAAAAAATTATTTTTTATTCCAAGTATTTTTTAGGAACAAGCAGCTTTCTAGGAATTGCTTGGAAGATATTGGAGGATAAAGAGTATGCTTCCCTTGAAAGAAAAGCTACTTGCCCTGTCCAGAAGAGCATCCGGAATAGCAAGAAGCCCTTTGCCGTGTAATTTTGGCCGAGGCACTTTTGGAATTAACTTCGGCTGTCAGCTCCCCTGGTTAGCTACTGGGAAGAATGGAGGGGGTTACAGTAGCTTAAGCAACCGGGCTTTTTTCCCATGGCAGCCTGTTGTTCATTTCCCGGGAGTATCGGTGAATCCCAAAGGAGATCTGTTTTCCAGGGAAAAGGCTAGGGAACGACACGAAAAAATTTTTACTTGGGAATATGGCCTTAAAGTAATCGGGTGGTTTGTAGGGAAAGGAAAAAAAAGAGAAAGACCGATGAGCGCGCGCTGCCAAGGCCAAAACGACGTGACGCCCTGGAGAATGCGATTGCCTCGGCTGCAATCGAAAGGCTAGGAATCGACCAGCTAAGTAGGGAAAAGCTTGAATGTGCCGATCGATCCCTTTCCGGGGTTCCCGGAGAGAGAGAAAAAAAAGAACTGCGCCATGGATCCACCCCTTCTGTTACGGAATTCCGCCGGGGTTAAGTCACAACAAGCCTTGGACCGAATAGAGAGCCTATGCTTCCTTGGGAGAGCTTGCGAGCTTTTCCAGTTAGCAATTGTAAAAAATTCGACATGAACCATCTCCTGGCAATCCACCAATTTCTTTTTGGCGGCGTATACCCCTGGGCTGGAGAGCTGTGCAAGCTTACCATAACCCAAGGCGACCCCTTTTTTGCCGGTGAAGCGGCTGTGAGAGGGCGGCTGCCGTTCTCTTCAGCAGGCTAGCCGAAGAAAGAAGCTTGGCTGGCCTTGGCAAAGTCGACTTTTGCAAGCGGGCAAGCCAGCACCTTGGAGAGATTAATGTCCTTCATCCCTCTTGAGAAAAAATGGACGAACCCAGAGAGAGCCTTCCTAGAACAGCTTGTCCGCAATAGGGGCTACGGTATCCATTGGAAAGGGCTCACAGCTTTTTAAATGAAAGAAGCCCCGGTAGCCGCATGCGAAGGGGGCTCAAGACCGCTTTCTTTAATTACCCACCAGCGCCTCTCTTGCGTTGAAATTCCCTAGGATTTATAAAGGAGCCGTGAGGGAGCTATTGTTAAAAGGGCTGGGCGGGGTCCAAAGACCAGATTGAGATACCGGGCCGAAATTGGCGGTTCTGCCTCTGCGTGCCGGTGCATGCGAACATCAGTTGGTTACACCGCTATTGCATCTTGGATTCTGCATGGACTCGATGTATGATTCTAATAGCCCACCGACTTTGAACCTCCCGGCAGCTATTCTTTAGCCTCTGCTCAAGCCTTTGTAGCCGGCCTGGCGATAGAGAGCCTGTAAGCTTTCTTTTAGCTGCGTACCGGGCTCTGTTTTGGCATGGGCTTGATGGCCGTGATCGTTGCCGATACCACGTAATCTTCAGCCTTCAGTTCCGAAGCCCAGTGCTGGATGAACTGCCGGCTTTCAGGCTTGATTTTTACATCTATCTTTTCAAAACCCGCAGCGGCTAGCCCCTCCTCGATCTCAGGGACGGTTAATGCCCCGGCAATACAACAGCCAAGAAGTTCTGGATCCTGTTTCATCGCCTCGGGAAGCGGACCGGTGGCAACCACGTCAGAAATCGCCAGCCGTCCCCCTGGCTTAAGGACTCGGAAGGCTTCGGAAAAAACCTTCTGTTTTTCGGCTGAAAGATTAATGACGCAGTTAGAGATAATGACATCGATTGTAGCGTCGCCCACCGGAAGGTGCTCGATCTTTCCAAGACGGAATTCGACGTTGGTGTAATGGCCTAGGAGAGCGTTTGCTTGTGCCCTGGCTACCATCTCCGGAGTCATGTCAACGCCAATTACCTTGCCGCTTTCACCGACTTGGCGGGCAGCTAAAAAGCAGTCAAAGCCGCCGCCACTACCCAGGTCGAGGACGGTTTCTCCTTCCTTGAGGGAGGCGCTGCTTAGGGGATTCCCGCACCCTAGCCCCATTTCGGCCCCTTCGGGAACAGATTGCAGCTCTTCATGGGAATACCCCAACTCTTCAGCTTTTGTGGACGCAACCGCCGGTTTCCCGCAACATCCCCCTGTGGTCTTTGCCACTTGCGCGTAGAACTGGCGAACGAAATCTTGAGTTGCCTCAGATGTTTTCATATTTCTAGTATGGCAGAAATATAATCCAATGTCAATTGATTGGATATTTTCAAGAGAGTTCAAGAACTTCTATTTCTTTAAGAAGATGGAATTGAAAGAGTCGGTAGGTTAGCTCGGCATGTCAATCGTGAGCTTAAGCGGTCCGGCGAATCATTCTCCAAGGGGGTGTTCCATAAAAAAGGGAACAATCCGCGGGCCTTTTGGTAGAATCCCATCCGTTTAAGCAGGATTGAGCCGACACTGAAGAACTAAGGCTCATTCTTGGGCACAAATTCGAGAAAGTATTGGTAGGGTAAAAAACCATGCTTTTTAAGCAATTTGTAACCGGCGAGTTTGAATTCGGCTATTGCAGTTTCTTCTGAAAGCCGATGCTTTCGAGGTGGTCCATAAGGGGCATGAGGATAAAAATCGATCAAGACAATCTTTCCTCCTTTTTTGAGAGACGAGGAAAGTTTCTTCAAATAGGCTATCCTGTTGTCTATGTGGTGATAAACTTCACAGAGAAAGATGATGTTGACCGATTGGCTTTCCAAACTGGGATTGCCAGGTTGCACCTGCTTGACGACAACATTTTTAAGTTTCTTCTCTTTGACTTCTTTTTTTAGGTACTTGATCATGGCGGGTTCCGAATCTAATGCGTATACCGTCCCCTTTTCTCCTACCTCTTTAGAAAATCGCCTCGTGAAATAGCCCGTTCCCGCACCCAAGTCGGCAATGCTGTAGCCGGGTTTAATGTCAAGGGCTTCAACAACACGATCCGGCTTTTGCCACTTATCTCTTTGTCGAGATTCAAATATCTGGGCATAATGTTCTACATCATGAAAACTGTGATGGTAGCCTTCCTTGGCTTTTTGCTGAATGCTCTCCTTGTCCATTTCTTGACCCAAGGCGAGGGATAAGCCCAAGCAGGGGATGAGGAAAAGAACCCAAAAGAAAAATTTTATCGGATAAACACTCGGTATCATTCCTTTGTTTTAAACTATTTCCTATTGTCCTGACAACCTTTATTTAATTTAGAGTGGAAGCTGCAGGCGTTTTTCAAGGGTATCTTTGGCCGTCAAAGTTCAAGCTTGGAGTCTTGCCGATGGCCGATCTTTGATCTGTATATTGACAAGCAAGTTGACTCGGCCATTTTCTAACCGGTAATGATCGTGGATTCATTTTTAATATTTGAAGATAGAAAATTGGAGCCGATAGTATGGGGAGGGAGGATATCCTTTGGTTATCCTATAACCCATTTCTCCATCCCTGGCACTTCATCGCTTTGCTTTTTTTACTTAAAAGATCGAGGTCCCATTACGACCCGCTTTTCTCATGGCCGGTTTGTAAACCTTCTTCTGTTATCGTTGGGTCCTTTCTAGGGCAATAAAGAAAAAAGCCGGTTGCGATCGTTCTCTTTACAGGAGAACCCTTGGGACTGCGGCGGACAAAAAATTTATGAGGAAGGGAGTTAAAAATATTTCCATATAACTAGAAATAATGAATAATAGAGGAAAACCTTGAGGAGCCGATCCTTTCTTATCCATGAAACCGATTTGCGATTTTAGGAAATCCCATGTTCTTGGGTTAAGAAATTCTTTTTTGATCCTCGTTCTTTTTCTTGGATTTTGGAATTTTTTTGTTCATGCCCAAGCTGGAATCAAGGATCTAAGCGAGATCGAGGCCAGCAAGGATCTTGTTTTAAAAGAAGAAAATCTCAAACAAGATTGGACAAAAGATCTCTTTCTAGGGGTGTTTTCAGGGGGATTCTGGCCATCGGTTTCAAGGACATCTTCTACCACCTTTTATCCTTCAGGCAGGGAGGTCCATTCTCAAGGGTACAGCCAATCCCATTCCGGTTATTTTGGAGGACTTTATGTCGGTTATGATTTAAAGGAAGCAGCCCTGGCTCTATGTGCCGATAAAAAATGGAAAATGATTCCCTTTGTGGCTTGCATCTTTAACTATGGTCAGATCAGCAGTTCAGGTTTTTCTTATGATGGGCTCTCTCCTTATCCCTCTTTTTCCAATGCCAGCAGTCAGTCCTTTATCCCTGAAATAGCAGCAGGGGTTAACTTTTCCAACACGACGCGATTTGTCCCTTTTGTGGGTATAACCTTGGGTGCGGCTTTAAATTGGCTTACCGATCCGGCTGTGATCAGTCCACAGGGTGAATCCCTTTTAGCACCCAATCAGACCGCTTTTGCCTTGGCATGGACATCGAAGTTAATTGCGGGAATGGCCTTTAGGCTTGCCCCGCATTGGGATCTTCTCATTGCCTATACGACGAGGTTTATTTCCCCACAGGATTTTAACCTGAAGGGAGAAACGCCCGGGGGAGTGTCTTCAGTTGTTGCCCATTTGGGATGGTACCAGGATTTTGAAGGTTGGGGAGCTATTCAATATAACTTTTGGCCCTAAGAGAAAAAGGAGCATGACTGGTTTTAAAAGGGGGATGAATAAGCCTTTTTTACTCCTTGCTCCATCCCCGGCTCTTCTCAAGGTTGCCGACTGCCTACTATGGCAGGGCTTCGAACCCTGTCGTGAACAGCCCGCTGTCAGTGACTTGGCTGCGTCGGGTGGAATAGGTTGCAGATCGCTTGTGGTTTAAGGCATGGGTTTGCACATTAAATCGCTTAATTCGAAAGAGATGTAAAAGCCTTATCTATATTATTAGCCTATATCCCTATTTTTATCCTTATTAAGAAAAATCACCTAATAGGAAGGAACTAGGACTAAGAAAAAAAGACGAATCACCCATGTCGATCGTATCCTTTTTGTTGATCTTAGGATGACAACCGCTTGGAACCGAGCTCGCTTCCCTTTAAGAAATTCCGTCAAAATCTTAAGTTCCCTTTCTTTTTCAGCCACTCTTCAAGAAGGAAAAAGGTTTTCAATGCAAAGGACAAAGCAACCGGCTCTCTTTCCTGGGATCTACCCAGCCATTCATTAGCTTCTTCTTTGAGAAAATCTAAAGCAAGAAAAGAAAGCCCGCTTTCTCTATTTCCAAAAACCTTAACAAGGTAAACTTAGCCAAGTCACCAACCAATATGGGACTACCTCCTAGTCGTCATCGATTTTCTTTTCTTAAAACCAAACAAATAAAGGAAGTGCTCCTCTTATAAGTTCGCTAAAGGTTGGCTTCTCCAAGACTGCAAGAAGCTAGTCCAATTCCTGAAAAAGAATGGATGGTAGCCATTGCAGCAATCCTACGATCTTTTTGGCTTGTACAGAAACCACCGTGGTGCCGTTGATCGTGTAAAGCATCTGATCTCCGCCAGAATGTCTGGCTTGGCCACCCAGTCGCCCGATCCTGTCAAGAACCTTGCTTGGCTGCTGTTTTTACTGTATTGCTTTACGTGCGGAGGGAAGAAAGTGAAACCCATGCGGCTGGCTCGGCCTTGCAACGATTTATTTTTTTCAAGGAAAAAAGAGAAGTATTGGAGTCAAAATTGTGTTTATTTGGTTTGCTCGTTTGCGCAAACCCTATGACCGATTCTTCTTCTGCCAATCAACAACATTATTTACTGCTGCCCGCACGACCCCCCAACAGATTGTGCAAGTGTCCTTATCTGGCTGCATCTCCATCTCACGTTGTTTTTTGGGGTGAACAATGTTTCTGTACTCGCGCAATATGCGACTAAAGTCATTTACATGCTTCCGAATCCACCCGCGTTTGTGGGCCACGTTGATCAAATCATTTAAGGTCCAATCGCAAAAATCTTTAGGTTGTCCTTTCCTGTCCTTGGGGGAAGCACTTGAGCGATTGGCTTCCTCTGGATTGGCTTCAGCCACCGCAAGCAAAACGCCTTCAAGCAGGCTTCCCATCATCACCAATGCGGCCACGTAAGCACCAGAATCCACGCATTTTCTAACTTCTATCCATCGTTCGTGCAAAATATCCCTAAGCAGTTGATCATTCGTCAAAGGCGTAAAATCTGGAGGATCTAAAAATCCAAGCGGATTTTCTGGATCCTTAATCAGTCCTGGTTCTCTATCGATCAACTGAGGCTTGATACCGTCAAGTTTTATTTCGTAGCCTTCGACAATGAGCATTTTGTTCAGCTTGGTTACGACTTCTTCAACTTTCTTGGGATCGCCCCCATACCCACGCGGATCAGCAAGGCTCAGAATTGTATTCTCGATGTTTCCCGGGAATTGGGATGCTGTTAGCAACGTTTGGCATATCCACTCCTGTAGGGCATCTCTATCAGCATTAGAGTGGCGTTTAATTGTCATTACCCATAGAGGACCAGGATCCTCGATGCTACATATAATACCAGCCAGAGAATGTAAGGTACCTATATCCCACTTCTTCATTTTCTTGCTGTCTTGGACCTCCTTAGTCCTCTCCATTAATGTCAACTTTAATCTTATCCCCTCAGCTCTTTACGTCCAATGTTTTCAGCAAATCTTAAGATAAAGTTGCTGGAAAAAATAATCGACGAAATAACTGTTGTGTCTATCGTTGGCGTCTGCCCGGAGGCGGGACGAAAACATTGGACAAAATGATTAAGCTTGCGTGGATTCCGCTTTCAAGCGTTAATCCTCGTCGACGAAACTTTGTGGAACTGGTTTTATGAAGCATGATGAAAAAAATAAAGACAGTAGTCGACTGAAGACTAACATGTCTTAGTGGGAAGGCTTTTTGAGCTGGCAGTTGGGATAGGACATTAGGTGTTATGGGTAGATGCTGAAATCTGTGTGATTGGTGCTGGACTCTGCCATGAATGCCTTGGGCTATTCCAGCAGGTCATCGCTGGCGACCATCAACTAGCTTGACTAGGATTAGGCTCTTGCCGCTTCTTGAGTCTATCCAGAAGCCCATGCGGTTGAAGAGGAGGCGACAGAGGATACGAGCCTTTGGTAGCCTCACATGTGCTTGGCAGGCGATAAGCGAGCCAGGTCTTGGCCCTGTTAGGCAGGGGGTAGGTCGTCGAAGGTGATGTCGTAGAGCATCTCCTTTAGGATAGGGGTTGCTGTCAGTCTGAAAGCCTGAGGCCTGCTTCGACCAGTTTTTCTCGCACAAAAGCCCGGACCCGCTCGGCAAGTTCAACAGCCCCTTGTGTTTCCTCCTGATCGGGTGCATAGGGCTCCTCGCCGTAACGAAGGGCAGTCGCACAACGGGTGAGTTCCCGTACTCCCCATTCCTTTAGCTCGTAAAACGAAGGGAAAATTTGTGCACAAAGGTTGACGAGAGAAAGAATGTTATGAGTTCGAGGATGCTCTCGACCGTGAAAGATGAGAAAGGCCTTCAGGTATTTTTCGACGCACTGCTGCATGTGAAAGCACGTGACCCAGTAAATGGGATGGTTAGATCGCATTAGGATCTTGCCAGCCTCCAGGTCGTCTTCTGCCCTCCGGATCCATGCCCGAACTGTCTCTTCGTTCACAGCTCAATCCCTTCCTTGAGCACGTAATAGGTGAGGCTGCCGGTGTCCCCGGCTCGCTGGATAGCGGTCTCCTCGGACTGGACGAACACGTCGGCCCAGATCTGCTCTTCGGCCAAACGATCGCAGATGCGGTCGGCAATCTCCCACCGGGTCTTCCGTGGGGCAGCAGGAGCGATGATGATGTAGAAGTCCCAATCGCTGTCAGGCCGGCATTCCCCGCGGGCGCGGCTGCCGAAGAGTAGCGCGCGGCGGACTTGGAATCCCGCTCGCTCCACTTCCTCTCGGATGATCTGCCTAGCCTTGCCTAAGATAATTTCTATTGGCTCACTATCCGTTGGATGGGACATCGATCTGGTCCTCCTGTACCTGTTCCTATCGCGAGGGCTTATGCCGAATTACATTCCTGACCGTCATGTTTATCCGAATTCCCAATAGGGATTCCGGCTCCTCGTGATGGTCTGCACCTCCCGGCCGATGGCTTGCTCCAGCCTCTACTTTGGCTTCGCAAATTCCTCCACGCGCCCAGATATATTGCGGTCCCCGTTGAGGAAAGCGGCCGCTCATCTCATGCGCGGACACGGGCGTCGTCTTTCAAAAAGCCTTTAGTATTTATTTTATAGCAAAAATTGGAATCAGTATAAACGGAAATATGGAAATAAAGATATGTGCAAAAAGACATATCTGTCGCTTTCTCGATAAAAGCGGAAAAAAGAAAAATAAAAGTGCTAGCAGAAAGGAGACCTACTATAGGTAGCAGTTAAGACGGTACGAGGCGTTAGGAACCATTTATTAAGCTTTCTTTTGTAAAACGACTTTTTTCTGATAAGGTGAGTTTACGGGCTAGGCCCAAACTACAACAATTATCGTTTCTCTATGAATCTTTTTTCCATCTTTTTAGATCACGTATTCCACTGGGTATTATTTCTTCGAAAATACACAAGGTAAGGTAAAGAAATGACAAGCTGCAGTAAAAAACCCAAAAAAGAGGAATTAAAATGCATTTACTGAGGTGGGCCGTATGAAACTAGAGATCATGCGGTGCCGAAGGGTATTTTCCCTGCTCCGGCACCGGAAAACCTGATCACCGTGCCTTCGTGTAAATCTTGTAACAATGGTTATTCACGGGACGAAGAGGAGTTTCTGATTGACCTGGTCCTTTCGGCAACGGCTCTTGATAAGAACAACGAAGCCAATAAGGTCTTGGGTAAGGTTGTGCGCGAGCTTCGAGGAGAGAGAAAAGGAGTGATCCGTTCAGGAAGAAGGAAAAAATCGTTCCGAGTGGTTCAGTCTGCTCGTTTGGTTGATGTGTTCACTCCTAGCGACGTCTTCCTTGGACAGGTAGTTGCCTTCCCGGCTAACGGAGACGCTTTCTATCGGGTTATAGATAAAATTGTTAGAGGCCTTTACTACCACCACTTCGGGAAGGCGTTGAGCAGGGACGCGCTTGTTTGGCAGCAACCGGTCGACAGGTCATCTCCGGATTGGAGGGAGGAATTCATTAAAATGGTGGCGCCGTTCAAGTGGAAAAAATTCATGATAGGAAACGGAAAGACATTTCAATACTTGCTTGCAACGGGCCAAACTGACGGTTTCGACGAAACTTACTGGATACTTGTGTTTTATGAAGGTAACGGCCATCTCTCGCTTTACTTGTGCGGCACGAGGGAAACCGGGATGGGGAATGCCGACGACATCCCCTCATAAATTGGTTAAAATAATTGAAGATCATTAGAGATTTCCTCAGCAGGAATGAATACGCTAAAACGTAATTGTACTGATCCGGTTCTGTGAAGAAATAATAAAACGAAAAGTATAATTTGAGAACAATACAACTGAGTAAATACTCCAATCTGTAAGAGCACATGAACGTCAAGTCGAAGTTCCGGCCGTCTATCCGGAAAATCTCTTGTAATGCAGGTTTTTTCTGGTAGGATGGATCTGTGGATTGGGTTCAGACTGTAACAATTATCGTCTCTCTGGGAGGCTTTGTTTTCTACCTATTTAGAAACCAGGAGAAAAGGATAGAGGATCTCAGGTCGGACATGAATGTGCGTTTCGCTGAGCAGGGGAAAAGGATCGAGCTTGTGGAAAAGATCCTAGCCAAGGCGGTCCGGATCGATCCGCAGACTCTAGACTGATTTTTTTACTCCTAGTAAACCGGATCAGAATCAGCGGCTCAGTGAAGAATTCCGGCCCATCTTTAACTGTCGGCCTGCTCTCTGTCTTAACCGGCATTGGCCGGCAGCCGGAAGTAGCCGAACTTCCCGGCCCCAAGAAAAAGAACAAATTAACCAACGGATTGCAGCACACAACTGCTCGCTTACTTATACAACCTTGTATCCTTATAACCTCATATTCTTATAACTACACCTCCTTACATATACTTTAAGCTTTATATCATTATAACTATAGATCCTTACAATCGCATGTCCTTATAGCCTTATAGACTTGCATCATCAAAACCGCATAATCTTACATCCGGACATAAGTCCAGGTCCATTCGACAGTGAAGCCCAAAAAACCCTAGAGAAGAACACCGGCAGAGCACCCGCGGCCTAGCCAAGCAGGGCAAAAGGATAGTCGACTTTAATGGCGGATTTAAACTCGATGCTGCCTACTTGAGAGCGGATGTAATTCGACAACTGCCGGGCTGAGGACTGATGTGCACTTGCGGTTTGCCGATCGCGACAAGAGAATCGACAAGGCAAGAGAATTCCTATGCGAGCTATTGTTCAGCACGAAAAAGCGGGATTCGGCGTTGCTAAAGAGATATTAAGTCGTACCAACCGGATTTTTCATTAGGGAACAACTCACCGCAAACTCTAGGCAGTCCCCTTTGCCTTTTTCTTTACAAAGAAAATTTCTTGGCCGATGTTAAGTTAAAAATTCCTTTTTGCTCATGAAATCAAAAATATTAGCGATATTCCTCTTCTTGCTCGTTGGGGGGGTCCCGTTGGGATCCCAAGCTAAGCCTTTAGGAGGGAAAGCCCATTGTAATTGTGGGAAGAAATGTGCCCATGCGCAAAACTGTTTTGGCTTTAAAGCTCGGTGCGATCATGGCCAAAGGAAATAACCCTTCGGTATGGATCAAAGAGCAGGGATAAAGAAGACCGCAAAAAAAACTGGAACGCTAAATCGGCTGATAGCTCTTCTCAGGAAATAAAACCGCAAAAGGTTTCAGAATCTCCAAGGCTTTATCCCTCTCTGTTTGGGCTAAGTGGCATTGGCCGTTTGTACAGATATAAATTAAGGGTAGCCCCTCGTAGTGCCGGGTAAGAGTCGTGTAGAAATCGGGAGATTTTAACAAGGAAGGGAGTTTTTCCTGGGGGTCCAAGACGACTAACAACCGGTTAGGGATGAGCAACTTGGATAAGCTGTGGAATAGCCGTTTTGTCTCTTCATTTTTTTTCTCGCCGACAAGGATAATTTCAACAAGGGGCGCTCTATATTCGCAGTATACCCCAAGTAAATAGGGCAGTGCGGTAGGAAATCTTTCTAAAATGGGCCATGCATAGCTAAAGAGCTCTTCTAGCCTTTTCCGCCATTTTTCTTCGCCTGTAAGGGTATAGAGTTTTAAAAGAGAATGAGCGGCCAAGGAAAGGGTGGCCGGTTCGGCTCCATCATATTCTTCTCGAGTCTGGATAGATTTTGCAGAGATTTCCACCGCTTCCACCATGTAGTTGTGCCTATAGGGATCCACGAACTTTTCTTCAAGCAGTTCTTGGAAGAGCTTTGCCAAGGAAAGCCATTTTTCGTCCTGATCGGCTTCAAAGAGATGAAGCATGCTTAGGGCAAGGGAAGCATAGTCAGAAGAAAATCCGGGCGTTCCCCTGCCGTTGCGATAAATGCGGTAAAGGGTTTTACTGCTTGGATCCCAGAGGTTCTCTAAAAGAAATGTT
Organism: Methylacidiphilum infernorum V4; assembly: GCF_000019665.1. Lineage (NCBI taxonomy): Bacteria > Pseudomonadati > Verrucomicrobiota > Methylacidiphilae > Methylacidiphilales > Methylacidiphilaceae > Methylacidiphilum (ex Ratnadevi et al. 2023) > Candidatus Methylacidiphilum infernorum. The sequence goes on from NC_010794.1 coordinate 155,113, forward strand.
GCCGTTTTTTTGGCCTCGTTTATCAGCCGGCCATCTCCAATGACCATGTATGCCTTTGCAAGGGCTGAAAGGGTATAACCGTTCCAAGCGCAGATGATCTTATCATCCAAAAAAGGCTTCGAACGCTTAAGTCGTTCTTTTTTCAGGCCTTCTTTTGCCTTCAACACGATCTCCCTGGCCTCTTCAAGGGATATGCCCAGTTCATGGGCGAGGTCGGAAAGGGGTTTTTCCATAAGGAGGATGTTTTTTTTAGCCAGGGCTTCTTCAGATATAAGTCCACCCGGAAGGTTACCCTGTTCGGTTGCGCCAAAGAAATGGGCAAGGATCTTGCTTCTGTCTTTCCCTACAATCGGCTCAAGGGTTTGTTGGAGCTCCTGGAAAGTCCACAAGTAGTAAGCTCCTTCTTCTTCTTGTCCAGAGGCATTCAGGCTGTCGGCATCTTCAGCCGAATAGAAGCCTCCTGAAGGGTGGTGAAGATGGCTCAGGAGGTATTCAACAAGAGACTCAAAAGTATCTTTAAAAAGGGGATCATCAGTTGCTTGATAGGCATCAAGATAGGAAAGACCCAGGGTAGCCTGGTCATAAAGCATTTTTTCAAAATGGGGCAGTCGCCATTTTTCGTCTACGGAATACCTGTGGAAACCCCCTTCCAGCTGGTCATGAATGCCCCCACCGCTCATTTTTTGCAGACTATACAAGGCCATTTGGAGGCTTTTTTTCTTGTAATCCTCTGAAAAATCAGCCAATGAGCCGGCTCTAAACAGGAAATAAAATAGGCTAGGACGAGGAAATTTAGGAGAAGGACTGAATCCTCCATGAGTCCTATCAAAGCTTCCCCAAAGCTGTTCTACAGCTTTTCTTGAAGCGATCGCCAGATTGGGAGGACTTTTCGGTTCGAAAGAACTCTGAATTACCTCCCTCATTTTATGAAAAATTTCTTGGCCTTGCTGTTCAAGAAGGGATCGATTGTATTGCCACAGCTCGGCTATCTTTTTGAGAATATCAACAAATCCGGGCTTACCCCATTTGCTCTCCAAGGGAAAATAGGTTCCTCCAAAAAAAGGTTCAAGATTGGGGGTAAGCCAAACGTTCATAGGCCATCCTCCCTGCCCGGTAAAGGCTTGGACAAATTCCATGTAAAACTGATCGATGTCCGGTCTTTCTTCTCTATCTACTTTTATCGGGATAAAAAAGGAATTGAGCAGTTGGGCCACAATAGGATTTTCAAAGGATTCTTTAGCCATGACATGGCACCAGTGGCAGGTTGAATAGCCTACGGAAAGAAAAATGGGCCTGTCTAAATGCTTTGCTTTAAGCAGGCTTTCTTCGGTCCAGGGATGCCAATCCACTGGATTGTCGGCGTGTTGGAGCAAGTAAGGACTTTTTTCTTTGCAGAGAGCATTCATTAAGGAATTGGTGGTAGCGAAAGAATGCTTTTTATAAAAAAAACCGTTCTTTCTTTTTTATTATCTTCGGATAATTCTATTGAATGTCAAATGGCTATGCTCTTCTTTTCCCCAAGAGCCATAATGGGGATAAAAAGCCTGGCAAGGAAGAAAAAGACGGTCCCCAGTTGGGGAAGAGGGGTTTTTGTATTGGCTTTTTCTCTTTTTTTATTCCTCCCCATTATTCCTTGGGCCCATGGTGGAGAAGAAAAAACCCTGAATATCGCCCTTACGGAAAGCCAAGCGGAAGAGATCGGAAAGAAAATCTGGGATAATGAATCGGCTGGAAAAATTTCTGGACTGATCAGTTGGAATGAGGGAGAAGATTTTATTTCTTTAGGCATTTGTCATTTTATCTGGTATCCTATGGGAAAAAGGGGTCCCTTTGAAGAGAGTTTCCCCAAGTACCTTGAATTTGCTGTAGAAAATGGAGCTAGGCTTCCCCGGTGGCTTAATCTGCATTCCAGTTGTCCCTGGTCCAGCCGTAAGGCTTTTTATGCGGCCAGGGGAGGCAGACAGGAGGAGGAGTTAAAACTTTTTTTATTGGATACCATTCCTCTGCAGGTGAAGTTTGCTATTCAGAAGCTTAAAGAAGCCCTCCCTAAAATGTTGGCGATATGCTCTAAGAATGAAAAAGAAAAAGTGAAAAGCAATTTTATTCAGCTTACCCGTTCGCCTCAAGGATTATATGCCTTGATCGATTATGTCAATTTTAAAGGCGACGGCACCTGGCCCACGGAGAGGTACCAGGGGCAAGGATGGGGGCTTTTACAAGTTCTTGAAGAAATGGAAGGAAATGATCCTCTAGATGCCTTTTGCGAAGCGGCTAAAAAGGTGCTGAGAAGGAGAGTAAGAAATGCTCCCCCTTCTCGCCATGAAGAAAGATGGCTTGCAGGATGGCTTAACCGCGTAGAAACCTATCGCCAATGAATTGGTCATTCCTGACACGATGTTATGAGGATAAAATCGAGGACCAGGTCCCCCTGGATGATCGTTAATGGCCTAAAGGGAAAGTTCATTTTCCTTCTTCTTTTTTTTTGTTCTTCTTGCCTTTCTCTTAGGGGATGGAATTTAGAAAAGAAGGTTGAGCAGGGGGCTTCTCTACTCTTAGAGATGAAAAACAGGTATAAAGATACTGTTCCTGAACCCCTCTTCGAGGAAGCTAAGGGAGTAGGTTATCTGAGTATTCTTGAGGCCGGCTTGTTTATGAAAAAAAGAAGGGGCAATGGATGGATAGCTATTCGACTGCCTGAGGGACGCTGGTCTGGCCCCCTTGCTGTGAATGTTTCCGGATGGGATTTGGGATTAGAGGTGGGGATCAAAGCTGTTGATCTTTTGTTGCTTTTCAACGCTCAAGAAACGATCGATCTGCTTGTTAAAGGCAAAAGATGTAATATTGGAGTTGGGCAGAGTGCGCAGCCGGGGTTGGTTGAACTAACCGAAGATCAAGTTTCCTCTCCGACAGCCTCCGTCTACGTTTATCTCATTTCCAAGAATAAAATAAAAGGAATAAAAATAGGCAATTTCGATCTTATCGCTGATCCTGCGACCAATTGGCAGTATTACAAGAATAAATATATACCCTATCAAATCCTTTCAGGAAGGGTTCCTGTCCCGGAAAGTGCCCAGAGATTGATCCAGGCGTTGGCAGAACCCTTTCGCAGCCTCCCTGTAAAACCCGCAGAAAAAGTCGTTGCTTCTCCAGAACCCTTTCATTAGCTCTTTTCCATGGGCTCCTTAAGCCCATTTTCTCGTTGCAAGGGAAAGGTTAATTCCATTGTGGTTCCTTTCTCCGGCTCGCTTATCGCTCGGATTTGTCCTCCGTGGAGTTCAACAATCTGCTTGGTTATGGACAGACCTAGTCCGGTCCCTTTTTGTTCGCTGCTCCGGGATTTGTCTCCACGATAAAACCGGTCAAAGATGAAGGGAAGATCCTTGGAAGGAATTCCAAAACCGTTGTCGATGATTTTTAACACGAAGTTTTGATCGATTTTTTGGGCTTCAATCACCAGTTTTCTAGGCGGAATGGAAAATTTTAGGGCATTGTCGACTAAATTATAAACGGCTTGTTGAAACCAAAAGGGATCGATTTCAACGGTTGGAAGATCGGGCTCGATCAAGAGGTTGACCGTGCATTCCTTTTGCTTGAAAAGAGGGTGGAGATCCTGGATGGTTTCTTCGAGGAATTCAGCGATGGAGACAGGGGTGGTTTCAATGGTTAATTTGCGGGATTCGAGCTTGGCAAGAAGAAGAAGGTCTTCAATTAGAGAAGAAAGCCTTTGGCAGTGTTTCTTTAAAATTTCATAGATTCTTTTTACTTCGCTTTTAGAAAGCCTGGGGTTATCAGTCAAGGTTTCAACGTAACCCTTAAAAATAGCCAGGGGGGTTCGTAATTCGTGGCTGACATTGATTACAAATTCTTTTCTTGCTTCTTCAAACATCTTTATTTCGGTGATGTCGCGAAAAACTAGAACCATAATATCACTGGGCAGATCCTGGGATTTGGTGATTACGGGGACGGCATCGACAACAAAATATCCAGATAGCTTTCCCTTTGTTTCTGTCCCCAGGATTTCCTGGGACAAAGGTTCTTGGGCTTTAAAAGCTTCTTCGATCATTTTTTCCACTTCGGGAAGCTGGATGAGTTCAACCAATTTTTTCCCCTGCGGATTTCCACTTAGTCCTAAAATCCTCGTAAAGGATTCATTGGCTATTTTGATAAGATGGCTGCGGTCGATGATCGCGATCCCTTCAGCCATGGATTTCAGGATGGTGTTTAGATTGATTTCTTCTTCTTTGGAAGCATGGATGAGTCGTTGAAGCTCTGTGGATATAGCCTCGAGATTCCTTGATATGGCGGAAAGCAGTGGATCTCCGGTAAGGAGAAAAGAAGGAGGAATTCGTTTATTTTTTATCGCATCAGTGATCTTTTCGATTTTGTGTAACCTGGATAACCAAAATTTTTGCTTGTGAAAAAAAAGAGCAAGAAAACCGACACACAAGAAAATGACTAGACCGGTCAAAAGCCAAAGCATAGCTTGGGTGGAATGGGGTAAAAATCCAAGATTAGTCTCCCTGTCATAAGAGCCTTAGTTCGTTTTTTTAAACCTGTATCCAATACCTCTGACGGTCCTCAAGTATTGGGAAGCCCTGCCCAGTTTATCCCGGAGTCTCCGGATATGGGTATCGATCGTTCGCGTATCGACTGTTTTATCGTATCCCCAGACTTCCTTTAAAAGCTGTTCACGACTCTGAACGGCCCCTTCTCTTTCAACAAGGGTAGACAAGAGTCGAAATTCGATAGGGGTCAATTCGATCTTCTTTTTCTTAAAATAGGCGACTTTATCGATCGGATCGAGCCTGATGCCGTCCTCTTGCTGGATCTGCTCGGCTAAGGGGTTATCTTCCAATCTCCTGCGCAGTATCGACTGTATCCTCAGGATCAACTCTCTGGGACTAAAAGGCTTGGCGATGTAGTCATCGGCACCCAATTCAAGGCCTAAAATACGGTCCGAGGGGTCGGACTTCGCGGTCAAAATGACAATAGGAATGGATAAGGTATCCGGATCCTTCTTCAAGTATTTGCAAACGTCGAGTCCCGAAAATTCAGGTATCATCAGGTCAAGGACGATCAGATCGGGAAGTTCTTTTCTGGCGATACGCAACGCCTCCATCCCTTCTTTTGCTCCGATGGTCTCAAAGCCTTGGGAGTTGAGGTGTAAGCAGATTAAAGACAAAACATCTTCTTCATCTTCGACCACGAGTATTTTTTTCTTTCTTTTATCTATACCCTTATCGGTAGTCATGGATACACAACACCGCTCGATGATGAAAAAAGAGCTTAAAGAATTATTCTCTACTAACATTAGAATAGAATGAAGAGAATGTTAAAGCGAAAATTTCGTCAAAAAAGTCGCTTTTGCTTGCAATTTCTCACCAAAGGGGATACTCTAGATAGCAACGTCGTTCGATCTCCATTATTTTTTTTCTTTAAATCCCTCCCATTCTAGATATAATAACATTAATGAGTTTCAATTAGATCTTTTTTTAGCCCTTTAAAGATTCTCAAAGGCTTAACCGTTTTTTGCAGTGAATTGAACGAGCACAACTTATGCCGATAGAACCAGGTATTTCTACCTTACCCAAAGGAGATGTAAGTTATGATGCTTCTCGCATAGAGAAGTTGGAAGGATTGGAAGCTGTCCGGAAAAGGCCAGGAATGTATATCGGCCCAACCGATGAAAGAGGCTTACACCATTGCATTTTTGAAGTTCTCGATAATTCAATTGATGAACACTTGGCCGGTTATTGTTCTCGAATAGAACTGACCATCCATGTTGACGGTTCTGTTTCTATTTTAGACAATGGACGAGGAATTCCTGTCGATCCCCATCCTAAGTTTAAAATTCCTGCTGTTGAACTGGTTTTAACCAATCTCCATGCCGGGGGAAAATTTAGTCAAGGAGTGTACAAGTATTCAGGTGGGTTGCACGGGGTGGGAGCCAAGTGTGTAAATGCTTTATCTGAATGGTTCAAGGTTGAGGTGTTTAGGGATGGTAAGGTCTACAGGATGGAGTTTCGAAGAGGAAAAACATCTAAACCTTTGGAAGTGGTCGGCAAAACGCTCAAAACCGGTACGCTGATTACCTTTAAACCTGATCCCGAAATTTTCACCCAAACTTTGGAATTTAAAACGGAAATTATTGCCAAAAGACTTAGGGAACTAGCGTTTCTTAATCCGGGGTTGGAGATCTTGCTTTTGGATGAGAGACAACTCGACGGATCTAAACCGAGCAGTTTGCGGTTTTTTTTCAAAGAGGGCATTGCAGAGTTCGTGTCCCAATTTACCCAGGATTTGAAGCCCCTGTGCCCGCGGCCGATTGTTATCCAAAAGCAGAAAGACGACCTGATTGTCGACTGTGTACTTCAATATACCGAAGGCTATACAGAGCAGATTTTTTGCTATACTAACGGTATCCCTAATCCCGATGGGGGAAGCCATCTTTCCGGGTTAAGAACAGCCCTTACCCGTTCGATCAACCAGTATGGCAAAGCGAACAACCTGTTTAAGGAAAAAGATCCTCCCTTGAGTGGAGAGGATGTCCGGGAAGGGCTTGTCTGTATTCTTTCTCTAAAACATCCTTCACCTAGTTTTGAGTCTCAAACAAAAGTCAAACTCGTTTCTCCGGAAGTAGAAGGAGTAGTCTCCTCGTTGGTTTACGAGGGTCTCATGAATTATTTAGAACTCAACCCTCAAGTTGCCAAGAGGATCGTCGAAAAAGCCTTGACTGCGGCTCGGGCTCGGGAGGCTGCAAAAAAAGCCAGAGAAGCGGTCCGAAAAACAGCTTTAAGCGGGGGAGGCTTGCCCGGGAAGCTTGCCGACTGCTCCGTCAGGAATCCCCAAGAAGCCGAACTTTTTATCGTTGAAGGAGATTCCGCTGGAGGATCGGCAAAACAGGGAAGAAATAGGCAATTCCAGGCCATTCTTCCTATAAGAGGAAAATTAATCAACGTAGAAAAAGCCCGGTTGGACAAGGTCCTTAATAACGAGGAGATCCAGACGATCATTACGGCTGTGGGCACTGGCATTGGGGATGGCGATGGAGAAGGATCTTTTCTGTTGGAAAGGTTAAGGTATCACAAGATTATCTTGATGACCGATGCCGATGTGGACGGTTCTCACATTCGCACCCTCCTTTTAACTTTCTTTTATCGCCAGATGCCGGAGCTGATCAACAAAGGCCATGTGTATATCGCTCAACCTCCCCTCTACCTTATAGGAAAGAAAAAAGAAGAGTACTATGTCCAGAACGACGAGGAGCTCAACAAGATCCTTCTCGAGCAGGGAGTAAAGAACGTCGAACTTTTTAGAGCAAATGCAGAAAAGGTTTTTCGGGGAAGAGAACTCTTTGGTATTCTTTCGAAGTTGGAAAAATTGAGCCAGTTCTGTAAGTACCTTGAGCTTCATGGGATAGATTTTGATTTGCTCCTTGCCAACAAGGATCCCCAGACGGGCAAACTTCCCGAACACATTGTTCGGGTTTGGGAAAACAATCAAGAAAGGCTTTACTTTTTCTTCGATGAAAGACAACTGGGTCATTTTGCCGAAGAAAATCCCGATCTGCTCCTATTTGAAACCCCGGGAAGGGAGAGCCTCCCTCCGACCGGAGGAGAACTCCAAGCAGATGAAGAAAGGCCGAGAGCAAGACGGGCCAGTTACCTGGAATTATTTGAAAGCCCCATGGTGATGAAAATCTTGGAAGAACTTTTACAATTGGGTTTCGAAATCAGCCGCTATAAGTCTAAAGATGTTCCCCTTTATAAAATGATCGTCAAAAAAGGAGAAAAAGGGGAAAAGCAACTAGATATTTTTTCCATAGGACAAATTTTGGAAGTGGTGAAGGAAAATGGAAAGGAAGGGGTTGAAATCAAACGGTTTAAAGGTCTTGGGGAAATGAACCCCAAGCAGCTCTATGAAACGACAATGGATCCTCAAAAAAGGAAGCTTCTCAAGGTAGAGATTGCCGATGCCATTGAAGCCGAAAGGGTTTTTGTAACACTCATGGGCGAAGAGGTTGAGCCTAGAAAACGATTCATAGAAGAAAACGCCCTCCATGTCAGGAACCTAGATGTTTAATAACCGGCTGTTTTTGTATTTTGTTTGAATTTATGCCTCAAGAACCAGAAAACGGTAACCAACAATTGGATAGTCCGGATAACTCTTCGGTTCACTTGGTGGACGTGTCCGAAGAGATGAAGAGCTGTTTCATCGACTATGCCATGTCGGTGATTATCGCGCGGGCATTGCCGGACGTCAGGGATGGTTTAAAACCATCCCAGCGTCGAATTCTTTTTGCCATGCATGAGCTCGGCCTGGCTCCTAACCGGAAGCATTTAAAATGTGCAAAAATAGTGGGTGAAACCATGGGCAATTTCCATCCCCATGGCGATCAAGCTATTTATCCCACCCTGGTGCACATGGCCCAGCCTTGGGCGATGCGCGAAGTGCTGATCGATGGCCAAGGAAATTTTGGTTCTATTGAAGGAGATCCCCCAGCAGCCATGCGTTATACCGAAGCACGGCTTTCCGCGGCGGGGGCTTTGCTCATGGCGGATATGGATAAGGATACCGTGGATTTTGTGCCCAACTATGACGAAACCCGGATGGAGCCCTCGGTATTTCCCGCTTCTTTTCCCAATTTGATTGTTAACGGGGCAACGGGTATTGCCGTAGGTATGGCTACGAATATCCCTCCCCATAATCTTTCTGAAACGATTGATGGGCTGGTTGCCTTGATCGACCATCCCGGTCTTTCTTCCGAAGAGCTTTTGGAATATATAAAAGGCCCGGATTTCCCTACGGGGGGAGTGATTTTAGGGAGGGAAGGAATCGTTAATTATTTTACTACGGGCAGGGGGAGCCTTAAGGTGAGGGGAGAAATCCATGTTGAAGAACTCAGGGGAGGGAAGTCGGCGATCGTGATCGATGAAATTCCTTATAACGTCAATAGGGCCTCTCTTGTTGAAAAAATTGGAGAACTGGTCAATCAAAAAGTTATCCAGGAAATTGCCGATATCAGGGATGAATCCGATGAAAACACCCGGGTGGTCATCGAGCTGAAGAGGGATGCCGTGGCCAAGGTGGTCGCCAACAATCTTTACAGGCATACCCCTTTACAGACCACCTTTGCTGTGAACATGGTCGCGATTGATCGGCTGCGTCCCAAGTCACTTAATTTAAAAGAACTGTTGAGTTGCTATCTGGATCACCGGCATGAGGTCGTAACCAGGAGAACGCGGTTTGATTTAAACAAAGCCTTGGAAAGGGCCGAAGTTCTCGAAGGATTTTTGATCGCTTTAAGTAGATTGCAAGAGTTTATCGAGATTATAAGGCAATCCTCTAATAGAGATGAAGCCCGAAGGAAACTTTTGGATAGGGAGTTTTCCCCTGAATGGATCGAAAGCCTGGGTATACCCCTTGATGGGCAGAGGATGACTGAGGGAGCAATGTATAGACTGTCCCTCAGGCAGGTTGAAGCCATTTTGGATTTAAGATTATATCAACTGACGGGCCTTGAAAGGGAAAAAATAGCCGGCGAATATGCAGAATTGCTGGAAAAAATTAAGCAGTTTCGTCTCATACTGGCCAGCGAGGAAAAAATCTGGGCTATCGTCAAGGCTGAACTCCTCGAGATCAAGGAGAAATATGGGAACCCAAGAAAGACGAAAATTATTCCCGATGAGGGAGAAGTGGCCTTTGAAGACCTGGTTGCCAACCAACGGGTGGTTATTACCCTTACCCACAACGGGTTTATTAAAAGAACGAGTCTAGACAGTTACAGGTCTCAAAGAAGGGGAGGAAGAGGGGTAATAGGGATGTCTACCCAAGATACGGGGGTAGAGGAAGAGAAAGATTTTGTTGAATCTTTGTTCAACGCTTCGACCCATGATTTCCTGCTCTTTTTTACAACGGACGGAAGGGTTTATATCCAAAGAGTCTATGAAATTCCTGAAAAAGAAAGGGCGAGTAAAGGTAAAAATATAGCCAGCATTCTTGAATTAAAGCCGACAGAAGAAATTGCCTCGATGTTGAGGATAGTTGCTAATACGCAGGCTTCAGATGGGAGAGAATCATCGTGGGATAAAGAAGGCTATATATTTTTTTGTACCTTAAAAGGAAAGGTGAAGAAAACCCCTGTCAGTGAGTTTCGTAATATTCGTAAAGGGGGTATAACGGCCATTTCTATCGAGGAAAACGACAAGCTTATCGATTGCTTGTTTACGGATGGACAGAAAGAAATCGTTTTAATTACCAAGGAAGGACAAAGCATAAGGTTTTCAGAAAGCGACGTTCGTCCCATGGGAAGAAATGCCGCCGGAGTCATAGGGATCGACTTGCAGCCCGGAGACGAGGTCGTAGGGATGTCTATCGTTGATCATAGGGCAACTTTGCTGGTTGTCAGTGAAAAGGGAATGGGGAAAAGAACTTCTTTTGAAGAATACCGCAAGCAGAAAAGAGGGGGACAGGGAGTAATAACGATGAAAACCTCCGATAAAACGGGCAAAGTGGTAAAAGCGATCACCGTTTTGGATGATGACGAGCTGTTAGTCCTTACCCTTAAAGGAAATGTAATTCGGATCCATGTTAAAGATCTTCGAAAAACGGGAAGAAATACCCAAGGTGTTCGGCTCGTCCAATTGGACAGCGAAGATAAAGTCACTTCCATCGCCCGGATTATTCCAGACAAAGAAGACAATGAAGAGCCTTTATTTCCTTAATTTATCCCTGGCTAAAGCGGCATCTTCACATCCAGCCTCACCAGGAAACGGGATGAAGAGAGCACTCTTAGGCAACTTTTTTTTGTTGCTCTAGGTTTTTTTCCCATGGATCCGCGCTCTCCTGCTGATCCTAGGTAGCCCGGCGACTCTCCCATAGGCTTGGATGATTCCCAAGAGGATGCCTTGGCAGGAATAAATATAATAAAGATGGACCCAATGACTATCCCTTTAAGTATTTTTTAGCGAACTACAATGTCCCCGTTAACGTGGGTAAAAGGAAAGGGCCGTGCCGCGTGCCGGGTAGGAACAAACCAATAAGGAGATCGACCAAGGATTATTCCTTGGCGATTTTTAAGGCCGTGCGGCCTTAGACTTACGGGTTGTAGATTACCCAGCGATTGCTGCTTACCCAAAAAAAACTACCTAGCCCTTCATTGAGTCCGGTTATCTTGTTGTCTTGGGCTTGAGGGCAGAGCCTGCCCGCTCCAATGGCTCTACTATCCTGAACTTGCGGTCATTTTCTTGGGAATCAACGGCGCAGTCTCCTTCCATTCTTCTCTTGGATATTACCCCTGGACACCCCCTTGAGTAGAATTGGCATATCAGCTCTTCCCTGCTGCTTTTTTTAGCCTATCATTGATGGCTATACCCAGTCCTTTTTCGGGAAGGAGTAAAGCATAAATTTTTTCTACCCCGCTTTTGTCAAGATCGCGAAGCATCTGGAATAGGTTTGCTGCTGCTTCAGTAAGAGATTTCCGGGGAGAAAGGTTCCTGAACGTTTTAAAACCCTGAGTATCTTCTTCTCCCCAAAAAAGCAAAGCACTATTTTTTCTTTTATACAAGGGTAGATCGGTAAGAGTAAAAACGGTTTCTAGAGGGGTTGATGGAGCATAATGCCTTGGGAATCTCCCTGGAGCCAGGTTCCATCCTGTAGAGGGCGGGGGGATAGTTACAGGGCCGATTTTTCTTTCAATTTCTTCTTTGGAAATGGCGCCGAATCGAAGTAACAAGGGAGGAATTTGAGCGAAAGAAACTACGGTAGATTCAATTCCTACTTGGCATGGACCCCCGTCTAAAATAAAGGGGATAATCTGGTCGAACTCTTCGTAGACGGCTTGAGCGGTTGTAGGGCTGATTTTCCCAAATTTGTTGGCGCTGGGTGCTGCTAGGGGCCTGCCGAATTTTTGGATCAATTCTAATGTTAAAGGGTGCTTGGGCACCCTGAAGCCGGCAAAAGGAAGACCTGCAGTGACAATGTCGGGAATAGATTCCTTTTTTTTAAGAACGAGAGTCAATGGACCGGGCCAAAAGCTTTCTCCGAGTATTCTCGCTTCATCAGGCAAATCGCAGACATAAAAGCCCACTTCTTTAAGAGAAGAACAGTGGACGATGACGGGGTCAATTTTGGGTCTTTTTTTCAGCTCAAAAATTCGAGCTACGGCTTCAGGATTTAGACCGTCTGCCGCTAAACCGTAAACCGTTTCGGTAGGGATAGCGACAACTTCACCTTTATTTAAAAGGTCAACAGCCTTTTCTATTGCCTTTTTGATTTCTAGATTAAATTCTTTATCTTTCATGAATTAAAAAACATCGAATAGATGAAAGTAGGCTTTGATTAAAAAATGCGAAAGGGAGCTCTTTATAAAAAGCATGAAAATACAAAAATCCTTCTTTATGCCTATTAAAAAAAATTTTTGAAGAAATCGAATTCTTTACATGAGATAATAGCCAATGATGAGAGTTGTATTTATCGGCACGGGAGATTTCGGTGTCCCAAGCCTTGAAGCGATAGCCCTGGATGGAAGATATACTATACCGGCAGTTGTGACCCAGGCTGACAAACCTTTGGGGAGGCAAAAGGAAGTTATCCCTTCACCTATAAAAAGGACCGCTTTAAAACATCACATATGGGTTTTTCAACCTGAAAACATAAATTCTGCGGGTTCAATTCAACAGATCCAATTTCTTAAACCTGATCTGCTCGTGGTTTGCGACTATGGACAAATATTGTCGAAAGCCGTACTGGAAATTCCTTCAATAGGTGCTCTAAACATCCATGGCTCTCTGCTTCCCAAGTATCGTGGAGCATCTCCGATTCAGGCCGCCATAATGAACAGGGACAAAGAAACAGGAGTGACGGTCATATGGATGGATGAAGGCATTGATACGGGAGATATTTTGATGAGCGATAAGCTGTTGGTTCGCTCTACCGACACGGCTGAAACATTACATCATAGACTTGCCGAGCTTGGGGCTCGATTAATTATCCAATCCTTGGAAGCGATTAGGGCGGGCAAAGCCCCTCGGATCCCTCAAAATAACGCCCTTGCTTCTTATGCTAAGAAAATCAAAAAAGAGCAGGCCCTGATCGACTGGACAAAGGATCGACACGAAATTGACGCGATGATTCGAGCCTTTAATCCGTGGCCCGTCGCTTTTACCACCGTTTGGATCGGAGGAGAGAAAAAAATTTTAAAGATATTTAAAGTGATCATTTCTCATCGGGCAAAAGGTATGCCCGGCGAAGTGGTTCGAATCGATCGGCATGGCATTCTCGTTGCCGCGGGCCGTTCCGGTGGGCTTCTGTTGAGAGAGGTCCAGCTTGAAGGTAGGAAAAGGATGCATGCTGCAGATTTTGCTCGTGGAGCCCGGTTAGCTATAGGTACGGTTTTGGGGCAAAAAGATGAGCAATAGCTCTTATGGAACAATACTTGCAGCAATAAGTCTTGATGGGAAGTACTTAACCCGGGAGTTCTCCCCGGCCTTGCTCTGTCAAAGGCTTTTGCCTTTGAAAGAGGAGGATTCAAGGGAAATTTTGACCGATCTCGATTGGGATGCCCCGGATAAGGCTGCTTTTCGATTAAAAAAAATTAATCCTAGCTCCTTGGAAAAAATCTTTTCCTTGAAGCATCCTTTTTTTCTTTTGGGTTCCCCGACGGCCAATAAGCTGGCCTTGGAGGCTAAAGCAGTAGATAGGATAGCCTTGTTGTGGACGCCTTCTTTATATCCGGAAAGAAAAAAGTTTTTGATTGAAGCTTCTTTCCCTGCTCATCAAAGAATAAAATTCAAACTGGAATCTTGGGAAGTCTTTCCAGAAGGCTGCGCTTGCCATTATAAAGTGGCGGCTAACGAAAAAAGATAATTTTTTGTAGTCTAGAAGTTTTTTCAATGTGTTATAAGGAAATCATGATCAAAATAAGAATATTTTATGTTTTGGTTTTCCCTTTTTTCTTTGTTTTGAGTTTATATGCCCAAAGGCCTTTTAGTTTACCCAAGCAGTTCTCTGTTTCTCAAGTCATCAAGGTAGGCAGTGGAGAGATCATTCAAAGGATTTTTGTTGATGGAGATAAAATCAGGGTTGAGGGACCAACGGGAATCCAGCAGCAAATCAATATTATTCGAAAAGATAAAAAAATCATTTACACCCTTTTCCCCGATGAACACATCTATTTTGAACATCCAATCAAGGAAGAAACTCCCCTATATGATATTACTCCTGGTGATCCCTCGGCAAAATGGACCCTTCTTGGGACAGAGAACCTTCAAGGGGCGCTTTGCAGCAAATACTTGATGGAGTCCAAAGCGGGTAAAGCTACTTTTTGGATTGAAAAAGAGACTGGAGCTCCCATCCAGATTATGCCAGAAAAAGGAAACATCGTTGTAGTCTGGAAAGATTACAAAGTAGGTCCCCAGCCCGAGGATCTTTTCGTGATTCCTTCGGGTTTTCAGCAAATCGAAAACTATTCCATCGACCCGGGGAACAAGGAACCCGGACAAGAGGAAAAAAAACCCTTGCCTCTTCCTGCTTCACCTCACCAAGTACAGTGACTGGGAGCTAAATGTAGTATTGCATGCGCATTAATATAATAATGGTGATTAGGGAAAGTGAGATGAGCAGAATCAAGGCGTCGGACGCTCAAGGATCTGGAATGGACATGCCCGCAATGCAGGACACACCACGACCGTGACCTGAACGCGCCAACAAATCTTGAGTGCCACCTGCCCACTGCGGTGAGTTCCACCGAAAGGCAGGCCTGTGGAGAGGCAGGCTCTGGCTCAGCTCGCAATACCCGAGTAAAACCATCCTCGATGAAGCATGAAGTCAGCTTTGTTCCTGTTTGAGCAGCAGTGAGTAAGTCTGACGGAACGGTTAACAGAGTGGGCTTAGCTAAACACTTTTGATCACGTTTTTAGGAATACCGCGTGAGCTCGACCCCTCCGATGATTATCCCCGACACCTGCCCGCTTTGCTGGCTGACGCTCATCGCGGCCCGTTCGCGCTTTCGTAGCTCCGCTGTAGCCCGTGTAGGGTCGCTGATGAATCGAGCGCCTCTTAGATGCTCAAAAGCCTGCTGTCTAGAGGCAAGCCGGATTCCTGCGATTGCTCCCAAAAGCATCAGAAAGTAGACGAGCAAGACCCGCGGCTCGTGGAGCAGATCAGGCAAGCTATACAGACTGTAGAGGTTGACGCCAATGGCCAGGGAGGAAGCTACAGTCAAGCCAACAAGGGCTCCGGAAAGTGCTCAGATCTGGACCTCTTCGACTCTGACGAGCAGGCTCGGTTCGCTCATCGCTCGTTCTAAAAAATATGCACAATTTTTTAGGAAAATAAAGATGAAATATTTACACTTTCGCTGACGTGATAATTCGGTAATATGAAAATATCAGAGTGGAATTTAGAAATAGTAAAGAAAGTGGCAAAACTGCTCAAGGTCAAGTCACGTCTGCAAGGACAAATGTCACGTCTGCAAGAACAAATTGAAAAGATAAACACGGAACTTGACAGCCTTGAGGAGAAGGAAACCGAGTTGGACAAAATTGGCAAAATAAGGTTGCGCATAAAAAATCCAAAGAACCCGGAACTTGAACAAAAAATTTTAGAAGCCTTGAGGTCCGCGGGGGACGAAGGGCTGACTGCGAAAGAAATCAGCGAAAAGACAGGGTTGTCAGTGCGCAGCATTGCGGAGTGGCTCATTATGGGAATTAGGCGTTTCGGGGTCAAGAAAGTCGGGGGTAGGTGGGTGCATAGCAACCACTCGGTCCACAATCAGCAGGAAGAGAAAAAAGACCTGGAGAAAGTAGTGTAGGCTTCCCCGGCCGTCCATCCGGAAAATCTTTTGCAATGCGGGTATTTATCTGGTAGGATGGATCTGTGAACTGGGTTCAGACTATAACAATTATAGTCTCCTTGGGAGGCTTATTTTTCTATCTTTTTAGGGATCTTAAGTCGGACGTGAACAAGAGGATAGAGGATCTTAGGTCTGAGGTGAACAAGAGGATGGAGGAGTTGAGAGCCGACATGAACGCGCGTTTCGCCGAGCAGGGGAAAAGGATCGAGCTTGTGGAAAAGATCCTGGCCAAGGCGGTCCGGATCGATCTGAAGTCTATAGACTGATTCAGCCAGACTCCAAGAAAAAAGAAAAAAAAACGGGATATTTAAGTTCCGGCAGAATTTAAGATACCAACTTTATTTTATATTTCTAGTAATGACGTAACTGGGCGTTAATGGGGTTAGGATCAAAGTTCAACGGCTGCAATACCCTTAAAGTTGGAATCAGCTTGTTCTTTTCTTATTTCTTTTTTCTTTCAGTCCCGACCGGGTAGTCCGAATCGTCTGAGAAGTCGGAAAAGGTATAAAAAGCTGAAATCTTCTTCTTAAAAGCTTCATCCTTCCCCTTGTTGCCCCTTGGGGGGGGTAGGGGTTGGAGACTTGAGATCTTGCCAATTTTTATCCTACCGACCGCCCTGGGGGGATTAATTTTCGAGGACAAAACAGATCCTTGAATTATCCTTTAAAAGCAAAGAACACTGCACCGATGATCAACAAGTAAGAGATCAAGAGATTCCAGCTTGGGGATTCTTTAAAGATAATCCAGGCTAAGAGAGTGAATACCGCAAGGGTAATGCATTCCTGCAAGACCTTGAGCTGCGTTACGCTGAAAGTGGAAGATCCTATTCTATTGGCGGGAACTTGAAAGATATATTCAAAGAAGGCAAGGCCCCAACTCATCATTATAGCTGCTACTAAAGGCTTGTTTTTAAATTTGAGATGGAGATACCAAGCCAGCGTCATGAAAATGTTAGATAGAATCAAAAGGAAGACGGTTTTCATGGGTTTAAAAGTCATTTTTATGTTTTTAATTTGCATGAAAGGCACCACGAAAAAATGACAACGAATGAAAGGCTATAGGGTTTTACCTGGGAAAAGCCTACAAAAAATTTTCAAAATGGAAGACCTTTTTGAAATAACCGATCAGGGTAAAAAATTCAAGGAAAATCGTTTTTGGCCTTGGCTATTTTATCTATAAACTGGCTGTCTTCAAGTGTTGTAGTATCCCCGGTGATCCGCCCCTCAAGGCTTATTTCTTTTAAAAGCCTCCTTACAATTTTTCCGCTCCTTGTTTTGGGCAAGGTGTCAAGAAAACGAATCTCTTTTGGCCTCGCCAAAGAACCGATCTCTTTGACCACATGGTCCTTGAGGGCTTCCGAGAGTTCGGTTGAAGGCAAATAGCCTTCTTTGAGGGTAACAAAGCCGAGGAGTGCTTCCCCCTTAGTGGAATCGGGAATACCGACAACCGCAGCTTCAGCTACTGCCGGATGACTGACCAAGGCGCTTTCAACTTCCGCAGATCCAATGCGATGCCCCGAAACGTTGATGACATCGTCTATCCGGCCGGTAATCCAGAAATAGCCCTCTTCATCTTTATAAGCTCCATCTCCGGTAAAATAAACTCCGGGTATTCGGCTGAAGTATATTTTTTTGAAACTCGTTTCATCTTTGTGTATTCCCCTGAGCAGGGATGGCCAGGGCCTTTTTATGACTAAAAACCCATTGCGGCCGGGTGGTAAAGACCGGCCCTTTTCATCAACCACATCGGGCAAGATGCCGAAAAAAGGTAAAGTGGCCGATCCGGGTTTCATAGGCGTAGCCCCGGGCAAAGCTGAAATAAGAATGGATCCTGTTTCTGTTTGCCACCAGGTATCCACGATCGGACACCTTTCTTTTCCCACGTGACGATAAAACCACAGCCAGACTTCCGGATTGATAGGTTCACCCACGCTGCCGAGTAATCTTAAGGAAGAAAGGTCGTAATTTTCGATCCAGGGGGTTCCCCACTTAATAAAAGCTCGGATGGCGGTTGGAGAAGTATAGAAAATGGTTATCTTGTGTTTATCTATCAACCGCCAAAACCGATCGACTGAAGGGTAATCGGGAGCACCTTCGTAAATAAAAACCGAAGCGCCATTGGCCAAGGGACCATAAACGACATAACTATGCCCGGTAATCCATCCTATGTCAGCCGTACACCAGTATAAATCCTCTTCTTTAAGATCAAAGATCATCTTCGTGCTTAAAGCTACTTGGACTAAGTATCCTGCGGAAGAATGGACTATGCCTTTGGGTTTTCCCGTTGTTCCGCTCGTATAAAGGATGAAAAGAGGGTGTTCACTATCCAGGGCAATCGGCTCACAATGTTCTTCAACCTTTTGCAGCTCTTCTTCCATCCAGTAGTCTCTTCCTGGAATCATTTGAATAGCACAGCCCGCCCTTTTATAGACAAGGACTTTTTTGATTTGACTGCTCAGGCTTGCGGCTTCATCCACCCGAGCTTTAAGAGGAATGATCTTTCCCCTCCGAAATCCCCCGTCCGCTGTGACTACAATGCTTGCTTCACTATCCTGGATTCTTTCAAGCAGGGACTTGGCACTGAATCCGGCAAAGACAACGTTATGGATAGCCCCGATCCGTGCACAAGCCAGCATGGTGATAATGGCTTGAGGAATCAAAGGCATGTAAATGACCACCGTGTCAGATTTTCTCACTCCATGCCTTTTGAGAACATTTGCAACAATGGCTACTTCTTTGGCTAACTCTTCATAGGTATAGGAAAGGCATTCTCCATTTTCTCCTTCCCAAATGATCGCCCGCTTGTTTCTGCGATCGCCTTTCAAATGTCTATCTAGGCAATTAAAAGCTACATTGAGGCTGCCTCCGCAAAACCATTGGGAATCAACGAAACGGCCGTTGGAAACCTTGTCCCAGGATTTAAACCACTCTATATCTTGGGCAGCTTTTCCCCAAAACAGTTCCGGGTTTTCGATCGATTCTTTGTATAAAAAACTGTATTTCTCTAGGCTATCGATAAGGGCTTTTTGAGAAAACGAAGAAGGAGGATAGATCACGACAGCCGAAGCGGATTTATCTATCTTTTTTTGGGCTTCCATGAGATTACTCTAGGTTATGGCATGATTGTGATAAAAATTTTTTTTTGAGAAAATTCTTTTTTACAAAAAAAGAAATTCAGTGAATTCCGTATTTCCGCAACTTGGCATAGAGAAGAGGCCTGAGAATGCCCAGTTTTTTGGCTGCAGCCGACCGCGTTGGACATTCAGCCAGGGCTTTCTGGATAAACATTTGTTCAAGTCCTTCAAGCGCCTTCGGTAAAGGCAGATTGAAAAGATTTTGAATTTCCTTCTCTTTTGTTGCAAAAGAAGAGTTAAAAGGTATTTCTATGTCAAGGGCTTCAATGGTCTTTTTTTGTAAGGTGAGGCAAAGCCGAATGATCAAGTTTTCCAGTTCTCTTACATTGCCCGGCCAAGAATACCGGGTCAGTTGCTCGAGAGCTTTTTTGGATATCCGTTTGGGATTGCCCTTAGAGTATTTAGAGAGGAAATATTGAATGAAATCGGCTATGTCTTCTTTTCTTTCCCTGAGTGCAGGAACATGGATGCGGATGACGTTGAGTCGAAAAAAGAGTTCCTTGCGGAAATTCCCCTGTTGCATCGCCCTTTCGATATTGCCTTTGCTGGAGGCTATGATTCGGATAGAGTTGTTGAGGCTGTTCTTTACCTCTTGGTCAAAGAGCCGAAGAAACTTGGATTGTAAAAGGGGTTGGAGTTCATCTATCTCGTCAAGGAATAGTGTGCCCTTGGCCGCTGCCGCCAATTTTCCTCTTTTTTTCCCCGCTTCTTGGCGTTGTCCAGCTACCCTAAAGTTATCTCCGAATATTTCATTTTCTGCCAGCTCTTCTGGAAGAGAACTGCAGTGAATGGAAATAAAAGGATAAGCGGACCTTGGACTCTGGGAGTGAATTGCCCTGGCGATGAATTCCTTGCCGCTGCCCGTTTCTCCCGAAATCAGGACGGGTTGATCGGTGGAAGAAGCGATTGTTACCATTCTCCGAAGCTCTTCGGCTAATCTACTCTTACCGATGATGCCGTAGGGGGAAATGGCTTGAGAGGAAAGTCTCATTTTAAAGCCTTGTTAAACCGTGGAATTGATGCAAAAGGGTGTTGAAACCATAAGCCAAGTTCGGCTTGTTATTCCAGAATACACCGGTTGAATTCCATGAAGGCGGAAGGAAGAGGCATCGCAAAAAAGAAAACCGCTTGGGATACCGCATCATGTTTGTTCTTCCTATTATAAAAAAACGGGTAGGAATGATAAAGTTTCTGCTCTAAAGGACTAAAATAGTTAAAATGTCTTTTTTGGCTAGGTCTCCATTCTCTTGCTGCCCCGCTTCCTTCCTATCGCCATTGATATCCAAGCAAGCAGCAGCTATGAGTCGATAGCCTATTGCGAGATTCCATGAAGAAAAAGAATGGAAGATCTTCTCATAGGATTAAGCTGTAAGCTATAGGCCTCTTTTAAGCTTATCCCTATAGCTGAAGCAAGGAAAGAAATGAAGTGGAGGAGCAAATAAAAAGCCCTTTAGGAAGTAGCGTTGAATTTGAATTGTGGATCTAGATTCAGCTCTTCATCAAGATCCAGGACTTACCGGCCTAGACCTTGTTCATGATTCTTTTGGGACCTTTATTCCCATGATGCAGTATGACAGGAGCTTATTCAAAAAGATTGCTTTTCCATCGGCAATATGTTCTTTTGTCTCGACGAAGAAAAGCCGGATACTTCCAGCCATCTCGGGTCCCCTGTTTTTCTTGCTTGGGGGGATATCCCCCTATTTTGCCCAAGGATGTTCATTTTTGACATGGGAATTTGAGTATTTGAGTATAACAATAAACGGTAAGAAGCTAGGTCTTGATGGTTGCCCAATAAGGCTTTTTTTTTGATGAACGAGAGCTCAAACTAACCTCTTTTTTTCTATCCGGTGTCCCAATGGAATACAAAATTAACGGTCTTTTTTATCCTCCTCTACGTGGCCAATGCTAGTTCTTCATTTATCGTGGCCAAGCAAGGTCGTATCTTCTTAAGATAGCCTTAAAAATAGGGTGCCAAGAGGACCTATTTCAAAACTATTCAAAGGATTTTCCTCTATGCAGCTTCTATCCAGTTGAAACTTCCGAATCGAGGTTTTTTGACTGCAGGTTATATAGATGGCTGTGAGAGGATCTTGGAAAAGCTTTCCCTTTCTTTCACCAAGCGAGTTCAAATTGAACTTTTTTCCCTTCGACCGCGTTGGGGCCAACCCAAAGAAAGAATCGGCCCCCTTCAATTTTTCTTTTTCCTTCAAAATCTACGAAGGCAAAATCAGAAGGAAAAAGGCTGAATTTTACCTTTTGTTTTTCGCCAGGATTGAGAAAAATTTTTTTAACCCCTTTCAGTTCTTTTAGGGGCCTGGAAATAGAAGCTACAGCATCCCTAATGTAAAGCTGAACGATCTCTTCACCTGCCTTCTCCCCGCTATTTTCTATTTCCACGTAAACTTCCAAGACGTCGTCAGGACCAATCCTTGTATGATTGAGCGTGGGAAAGCCGTAATGGAAGCTGGTATAACTGAGCCCGTAACCGAAAGGGAAAAGAGGAGATATTTTTTGATCCAGGTAGCCGGTAGAGGGTATAGACCAACCGGAGGGTCGTCCCGTGGGCAGATGGCTGTAATAGATGGGAATTTGACCTACAGATCGGGGAAAGCTGATGGGCAATTTCCCAGAAGGATTGGAGAAACCAAAAAGAATTCGTCCTAAAGCATTTCCCGTTTCTGACCCTAAGAACCATGCTTGAATTATTCCCTTGACCCGGTAAAAAAATGGGGACAAATCCAACGGCCTGCCGCTGAATACGACCATGATAACGGGAAGTCCGATCTGCAAAAGGATGTCGATAAGTTTTTGCTGTGCCTTGGGAAGTTCAAGAAAGGCTCTTGATGCTGCTTCTCCTGACATGCTCGCTTTTTCACCAACGGCAACGATGATGACCTCTGCTTTTTTGGCCATCTCTAGGGCCTGCCGCAACTCTTCCTGAGATGAAGTAAAAAAATCACACCCCCTGGCCACGGCGATTTTTACCCCTAAAGGAGCATGGGCTTTCATTCCTTCGGCAAGCGAAACGACTTGTTGAGGGTCGCCTATTCCAGGCCAGGGGCCTAAATGTTCTTTCTGTTCTGTGCCGAAAGGCCCAATTAAAGCTATGGTGCGAATAGAAGGGGAAAGGGGAAGAAGAGCGTTTTCATTTTTAAGAAGCACAACGGAGTTGATTGCCGCTTCGAGGGCGATCTCCCTGTTGGTTTTAATGATGGCCTGCAGGTTTTCTTTATTCGGTTCCACCTGGGGAGAGCGGACGGAAAAGAGTCCTAGTTTATGCTTCAAGGATAAAACCCTTAAAACAGCCTGGTCGATCGTATCGATCTGGACCTTTCCTTCGAGGACAAGTTCTTTGAGGTACTTTAAGTAAAGTCCACTGGCCATATCGATATCAATCCCAGAATTGATTGCAATCTGGGCTGCCTCTTTTTCATTTTCGGCAATGCCGTGATGAACGAGTTCTTTTACGGCATTCCAATCGCTTATTACCGGTCCTTTAAAGCCTATCTCCTTTCTTAATAGGTCTTTTAGCAAGTAGGGATTGGCTGCCGGGGGCAACCCGTTGATCGCTACAAAAGCAGCCATCGTAGAGAAAGACCCCGTTTTGAAAGCTTCTAGAAAAGGAACCAAGTAAATTTCTTTAAGCTGCTTCAAGGAAACGTTAGCCGAATTATAATCTCTGCCCCCTTCGACCGCTCCATAGCCGACGAAATGCTTGGGACAAGAAGCCAGGAGACTAGATGAAGAAAGAGCATTTCCCTGGAATCCTTTGATCCAACCGGCACATAAAAGAGAGGCCAGGTAAGGATCTTCCCCTGGGCATTCCGCCACTCTTCCCCATCTCGGATCCCTGGTTATATCGAGCATTGGCGCAAAAGTCCAGTGGATACCGTAAGAACGGGCTTCTTGGGCCGATCCCCGAGCGATCTTTTCGACAAGGGAAGGATCCATGCTCGAGGCTAAGGCTAAAGGAATGGGAAAAAGGGTTTTAAATCCATGTAAAACGTCGAAAGCGAAAAGAAGAGGAATTTTTAACCGACTTTTCCTTAAAGAAATCTCCTGGGCTTCCTGGATCTGTTCAGGATCAGAAATATTTAAAAAAGATCCTACATGGCCTTTTTCAATAAGAGTTTTGAGTTCGTGATCTAAAAAATCCCCTTTGGGAGGGAGTTGGACGAGTTGTCCAATTTTTTCTTCCAATGTCATCCGGGAAAGAAGGGCAGTAAGGGTTGGCTCTTCTTTTGCCGTCCAGGAGCTCATTGCTTAAAACAGGAAGAATTTCATGATAGAACAAAATCAGGAATTTACAAGATCACACTGATCCAAGAGCCCGGGAAAAGAGAATAAATTTAAAGCTGTAGAGAAGCTCAATGGGTGTATGCGCGATTGATAATGGAGGAAATAGAATGAAGCTAAGGAGAATAAAATCGGCTCCTCAATTGCATCTGCCCTTGTAAGGCGAAGGAGGAAGCTCACGGCTTTTTGAACAGCCGCAAACGAACAGCAAAACCGGGCCAGAGGGGACCTATCGCTGAAACGATATTTTTAAGGGCTACCTGGATAAAATGACGTCTTGATGAAGAGAAGATTCTCCTTTTCCTTCAGCTTTCCTCCATTTCCAGAGGAGAGGACAACCCCTGAAACAAAAAGCTTGCCGAAATTGTTTTTCGAGAAATTTTTGATAGGTTTCCTTTATACAGTTCGGATTGTTGACAAAAAGGATAAAGGTAGGGCAAGGAGAACCGCCTGAACCCTCTTTGTCGTAAATCTGCGTGGCATAATAAATTTTAAGCCTTTTTCCCTGGACTTGTGGAGGGGGATACTGGTTCAAGGTCTCTTGGAAAAATTGGGTAAGCCGGTGAGTGGGTATTCTTTTTTTCCTTTCTTGATCAACACGAAGAAGGGTAGAAAGAAGGGTCTTAAAATTCCATTTTTTTTCTGCACTGACAACGACTACCGGAGCATAACTTAAAAAAGGGAGCTGCTCTTGGACATACAACATCCCTTTTTTATTTCCTTCTTTGAGGTTCAACCGATCTTCTAGGAGGTCAATCTTGTTAAGGATAACCATGCAAGGCTTAAAAGCTTTTTGAATTAAGCCTCCGATTTTCTTGTCTTGGAGAGTGATCCCCTTCTGACCATCGATAATAAACCACACCAAGTGGGAACGGTTAATGGAATGAACTGTTCGACCCGAAACCTTAATTTCCAAGCCTTCCTGTAGCTTGTTTTTTTTCTTTAGTCCCGCTGTGTCAATAAAGGTAAATGGAACGCCGCAAACCTCGATTCCCACCTCCACTGCATCATGGGTTGTGCCCGGTTCTTCGTGAACGACAAGACGGCTTTCTCCGATGAGGCTGTTGATGAGAGAGGATTTTCCCGCATTCGGTTGACCGATCACGGCGATCCGGGTTGAAGGAGCAAAAATAGGGTTTTCTCTCTCTTCGGCTCCCAGGGAAAAAATCTTTTCGAGGAGTTGATTGATGCCTAAGTTGTGGGCGGCGGAAACGGCAAAGATTTCTTCAAAACCCAGGTTGGCAAACTCCGCGCAGAAATGTTCCATCCCGGGATGATCAAGTTTATTGACGACGACAGTTACAGCTTTGTGCTTTTCTCTTAAAAATTTTGCTATTTGCTTGTCTAAGGGGAGCAGCCCGGTTCTACCGTCTACAACAAATAGGATGTGATGGGCTTCTTCGACGGCCATGCTGATCTGATCGAAAAGCGATTTTGCTAGATCGGTTTGACAATCAAATACCAGCCCTCCGGTATCGACGAGGACGATTTCTTTGCCCTCCTTTTTTATGCAGCAAACAATTCTATCTCGGGTTACTCCGGGCTGGTCATAAACCAAAGAGATTTCCTTCCCACACAGTCGGTTAAACAACAGAGACTTGCCGACGTTTGGTCTTCCCACTATGGCTATGGTTTTCATCCCGCAGTCAAATTACCCTTTTTTAGGCGTTGAAGGTACAGAACGACCGACTTGATCAAGAATATACTTTATGCCTCTGAAAAAATAAACCAGGGTTGAAGCAATAACAAACAGGGCACACAGGTAGACCGAGATCGCACTGAGGAAAGAAGTTCCCAAAAGAGAAAACCCGATAAGGGTAAAACTGGCAAAGGTAGCGACTTTTCCTGTCCAATGGGGGTGAATTTCTATCTCTTTATGGGTGGCTTTGAAATAAAGGAGGCCAAGGAGAAGAAGAAGATCTCGAGAAGCGATTAAAAGAGGAAGCCAAAGGGGAATTTTCGCTATTTTAGAGGCATTGATTGTTGCCAGGGAAAAGAGCATGACAAAAAGAAGAAGTTTGTCTGCAAGAGGATCGAGTATAGCGCCAAGCTTGCTTTTTTGACCGCAGTTTCTTGCTAGGTAGCCATCCAGGCCATCCGATAAGGCGGCCAGAAGGAAAAAAATGAAGGATCCCACTCTTAACTTTTCGTCTGGTTGATTCATCTCGTCGCCCTTTTCGTATTGGGCCAGAAAAGCGAGAATCAAAGGAAGAGAAAAGATCCTAAATAAGGTGATCCAGTTAGCAGGAGTCATTGCTTTCATTCTTTTGGACCAACTACCTTATATAATCTATTCAAAACCTTCTGCTTTCCCAATACTTCCAACATCGGGTAAAGACTGGGGCCAACCGTTCTTCCTGTGAGGGCTACCCTTAGCCTGTGAATGTAATCGGCTGTCTTTCTCCCCATTTTTAAGGAGAGATTTTTGATGATTGCTTCAAGCTCTTTTGCCTGGAAAGAAGAGACCTCTTCCAAGTAAGGGAGAGCTTCGCGGAGGATTTCCTTGCCTTTGTCATCGAGGTATTGTTGAACAACGGCCTCATCGTATTGTAGAGTATCACTCAAGAGGGGTTTCATCCACTCGACGAGTTCTTTGCCGGTTTTGACTTTCTCTCTAACTATTCCCACCGCCTGTTTTAAGAATGAACAATCGGTATTCTGGTCGATTAGTCCCGCTTTTTTCAGCCAGAAGAAAGCATGGGGATAGAGTTCATCCAGCGGCAAAGAACGCATGTATTCTCCATTGATCCAAAGCAGCTTTTGATGGTTAAAACGGGCATTGCTCCGGTGGATTTGCGGCAGGTCGAACTTGGCGATCGCCTCCTCGATCCCAAAAATTTCCCTGTTTTCTTTTAGAGACCATCCCAGTAAACAGAGGTAATTACGAAAGGCCTGGGGCAGAAATCCTTCGTCGATATATTCTTGGACAGAAGAACCCTTGTCTCTTTTACTCATTTTTGTACCACTGGGATTTAGGATAAGGGGGATATGAGCATAAAGAGGAGGGCTCATCCCTAGGGCTTCAAAAAGGGCGATATGTTTGGGGGTGTTCGAGAGATGATCTTCTCCTCTAATAACGTGGCTGATTTGCATTTCTAGATCGTCAACCACATTAACCAGATGAAAAACAAATGAGCCGTCTTTTCTACGGATCACAAAATCCTTCTCTAGGCTACAGTCAAAATAGATGTCTCCACAGATTAAGTCAGAAACAATAATCCTTTTCCTAGGCATCCTAAAGTAGACGGCCTCATCTTTGATATAAGCAAGCTCTTTGGCGATTAACCGGTTGCAGTACTCATTGTAGATTTCTTTCCTTTGACTCTGAAAATAGGGGCCAAATTGTCCTTTTGAACTGCCATCGGGCAGAGGTCCTTCATCCCAGTCCAAGCCCAACCAGCTAAGATTGTCAAAAATAACGGATAGAGCTTGTGGGGTATTTCTACTCTGGTCTGTATCTTCGATTCTTAAGATGAATGTGCCTTTAAAGTGTCTTGCATATAACCAGTTAAAGAGGGCGGTGCGGGCACCTCCAACGTGAAGAAAACCTGTTGGAGATGGAGCAAACCGCACCCTTGGAATCATTTTGTTCATGAAAGTCCTCGAAAGTAATTTAAGTTCATATGAGTTAATGATTCAACTCAAGTTATTAGGATAGAGAGTTTATCTTTTTTCCATCGATTTGAGGGATATTCCCGATTCGACTTTACTTTAATAAGCGATGTAGCCGCTGGAAAAAGTGACTACCGAGCTGTCCCTGCCTTCAAACCATTGTTCGTAATAAGTTCTTCTCAATGAAACTTTCTGGTCCTTGAAAATCTCCATCGTTAGGGCGATGGCGCCAACGCCATCGAAAAAACGGATATTTTTTTCTTTTTGAAGATGGCTTATAAAACCTTCAAAATTTTGTTCTTCGACATGTCTCCAGAGTTCTTTTTCCCATAAATCCGTGTTTTTAAGCATTTCTTCGGTTACTTTGAAAGGATGGCCGAATCTTGGCCCTATGTGGCATCCATCGATACTGAGGACCAGGCCAACCTTCTTTTTGTAAAAAGAGAGAATTTCTCTAAGGATGGATGCAAGCTTTTTCATCCTGAGGAGCTCTTCCCGCCCGTTGTCGTAAATGATCAGTTCATGTAATCCTCCACACAGAACGGGCAAAAAACATAACGGTTTTTGGATGCCCATCCAGTAACGTAAAGCTTGCATAAAAACGATGGGAAATTCTATGGAATGTTCTTTTTGATGCGCCAAAGGATCGGTCAGGCAAAAGTCGACTTTTCTATTGATCTCCTCGACAAGGTCTCTTTTGTTATAGGCTCTTCCTAGGGGGGTGATGTAATCCCTGGGATCAATGCTCCATTCGATGCGGCTGTGATGGCCGACGCCAAGGAGGATAAAAAAGTCAGCTTCGGCCATGGAGAACCATGGAGAAAAAGCATAAGTATAAGCCTTGGGGCTAACTTGAAAATCGATGTGAGGAGCCAAGATGGCCAAGGTTTCCTTTTTTTCTCCAGCAGTCAACCTTTCTTTGGGCCAGGAACAAGCCCCAGGAACTTCAAAAAAGGACCGAAAATGCTTTAGGCATGCGAGAGCATCCGAAGGATATGAAAATCCATGACAGCTGGCATAAATGGCACGATTTTGCATATCGATGTTTTCTAAGTTCATCACGATGAGTTGCTCAGGTTAAATAGAAATTGAAGGTTTTTAAGGGTCTCGTCAAATAACCGTCCCATGGGGGACTACTCCATCCTTGGGGATAATGACGATGCCATCCCTAATATAATAAAACTCCCCATCGTAATTTTGAGGTTTGCCCTCGGGAGAAATTTTTACGTTGTTACCAATTCGGCAGTTCTTGTCAATGATTGTCTTTTCAATTGTAGAGTGGCTGCCTATTCCTATTCTTGGCAAACCATGGCCTTCAGCAGCAAGAGCCTGGCTTTCGGTTTCATAATAATCGTTACCAAGCAGTACCGTATCCTTAAGACAAGATTGAGGCTGCACAATGCTTCTTATTCCTACGAGGGAGTGAACGATTTTTGCCCCAGAGATAATACAACCTTCAGCAATAAGGGAATTTTGAATCTCGGCATTAAGAATTTTCGATGGAGGTAGATATCGAGGACGGGTAAAGATGGGGAAGTGGCTATCGTAAAAGTCAAAGTTGGAATGGAGATCACACAGATTGAGATTAGCTTGGTAAAAAGCGGAAATTGTTCCGATGTCTTCCCAGTAGCCTGGATAAATGTAGGAATAAACGCGGTGAGAACGGATTAAAGAAGGAATGATGTCTTTACCGAAATCCGGCTCAGAGCCCATGAGAGCATTGGAAAGGGTCTTTCGATTAAAAACGTAGATTCCCATCGAGGCAAAGAAAAAAAATCGGTCTTTAGGGAGGTGATAAAGACTCAAGAAAGGGTCGTTAATGGAAAATTCCTTGAGGACTTCTTTCTCTTTAGGTTTTTCAACAAAAGCGATTATTCTTTTTTCTTCGTTGACCCTTAAGATACCTAGAGAAGAAGCCTGTTCTATAGGCACCGGCGTAATCCCCACCGTTACATCGGCACAAGTCTCGATATGTTGTTCGATCATGACCCGATAATCCATTTTATACAGTTGATCTCCGGCCAAGATTAAGACCATGTCATGGGGATGACTACTGAAATGGATAAGATTTTGCCTTACAGCATCAGCGGTTCCTTGATACCAATAGGCTCCTTTAGGAGTTTGTTGGGCAGCAAGAATTTCGACGAAACCTTGGGAATAATCATCAAATCTATAGGTTTGCTGGATATGTCGATGCAAGGAAGAACTGTTGAATTGCGTTAGTATAAAAATTCTTCTTAATCCGGAGTTAATGGACAAGCTTATGGGAATATCCACAAGACGGTATTTGCCGGCGAGGGGAACAGCAGGCTTGGCTCTTTCTTTGGTCAGGGGGAAAAGTCTTGTTCCTGCCCCTCCTCCCAGAATAACGGTGACGACATCCATTGGGGAAAACGAAAAAAGATGGGATCTATTCATAATGTTTGATATTTACTTTGATTTTATTTAAAAATAGCGCAATATGTGTGGAATTTTTGCATACCTGGGGAAAAAGGAAGCCCAGCCGATCTTGCTTGATGGGTTGAAACGGTTGGAGTACCGGGGATACGATTCCAGCGGCATTGCCATTGCCGATGGAAAAAGAATTGAAGTAATCAAAAAAAAGGGGAGAATTGCCGATCTTGTTCATCTTCTCAATTCCAAGCAACTGCACGGTAGGTTGGGAATAAGTCATACCCGCTGGGCTACTCACGGCATTCCCAGCGATGAAAATGCCCATCCCCACTTCGATCAATCCCGTCGGCTTTCTTTGGTCCATAACGGGGTTATTGAAAATTACCAGCTTTTAAAGCAAAGATTACTCAATTTCGGACATAAGTTTCAATCAGAAACGGATACAGAAGTTCTTGCCCATCTTATAGGCTATAATTATGAGCTGGAGGAAGCAGAAAGCGATCCCCGCCAAAGGCTGATTCGTGCCCTGAAACGGTCGCTTAAGGAGATCAGTGGAACCTATGGCATAGCATTAATTCATGCCGATGTGCCTAACTTGCTTCTAGGGGCGAGGCGTGGCAGTCCTTTAGTTCTAGGCATTGGCAATGAAGAGTTTTTCTTGAGCAGTGATGTTACGGCTATTTGTCCTTATGCCCACAGGGTTGTTTACCTCAACGACGGGGACCTGGTTGCCATCTCCCCCGAGACTTTTGACATCCAATCCTTAAATAAATCCAATAATGGGTTTGAGATCAGGGATGTTGATCAATTGGAAATGACGGCCAGTCTTAAAGGCTTTCCCCATTACATGCTCAAAGAAATCTATGACCAGCCTGAGGCGATTAGAAATGCATTTCGTGGGCGCTTGATTCATGAAGAAGCCACAGCCAAGCTTGGCGGCCTTAATATGAGTCCCCAGGAACTTTTGAGAATCGAAAGGATTCAAATCATTGGATGTGGGTCTGCAAGACATGCAGGGATAGTGGGGGAGTACCTCATTGAATCTCTTGCCCATGTTCCTGTTGAAGTGGAATTTTCCAGTGAATTTAGGTACAAAAATTCTCCCCTGGATAGGCATACCGTGGTTTTTGCGGTGAGCCAGTCGGGAGAAACCGCCGATACCCTTGCGGCGGTCAAAGAAGCAAAGAGGAAAGGTCTAAAGGTCTTGGGTATCTGTAATCGCGTCGGCAGTTCCATAGCCAGGGAAACAGAAGGGGGAGTTTTCATGCATGCCGGACCGGAAATCGCCGTTGCCGCGACTAAGTCTTTTAGTTCCCAGGTTCTGATTTTTTCTCTGCTTGCTTTGTTATTAGGAAGGTTGAGATTTCTTTCTGCTAGAGAAGGACATGAAATCGTTGAGGCGATCGAAGCTCTACCCGATCAGGTAACCGAAGTGCTCAAATTGGATTCCCAGGTAGAGCAGTTAGCCAAAAAATATGTTCAATGCCGAAGATTTTTGCTCTTTGGCCGACAGTTCCAATATGGGGTTGCCTTGGAAGGAGCTTTGAAGATAAAAGAGATTTCTTATTGTTGTGCGGAGGGCAATCCATCGGCGGAATTAAAACATGGCATCATAGCCTTGATCGATAAGACTACACCGAGTATTTGTCTCTGTCCAAGGGATGGGGTATATGACAAAAATATCAGTAACATGGAAGAAATAAAGGCAAGAGGAGGTCCTCTCATCGCCATTGCAACGGAAAACGACGAACAGGTTGCCCGGATCGCTGACGATGTCTTGTACATTCCCAAGGCTCCAGAGTACTTGTCCCCGATACTGACGGTCATTCCGCTCCAGTTGTTTGCTTACCACCTGGCTATTTTACTGGGAAGAGACGTGGATAAACCAAGAAACTTGGCTAAAAGCGTAACGGTGGAATAAGGTTCAGTCTTCTTCGCCGACCCGCCTTTCCAAGAGATCGACTACCGATTCATGGATTTTTTTGTTCTCATAAAGTATTCTATAAATTTCATCGGCGATCGGTTTTTTCTGTTGGGCAAAGAGCCTACTTTTGTACACGGAAATCGTCGTGGGCAGCCCTTCGATGACGGTTGGTTCCATGGCGGTTGCTTCATTTAGAGAGACACCCGAAGCAAGCCTTGCTCCCAGTCTGAAATTTCGGCTTTTCATGCTGCTTGCCGTAAGCAACAGATCTCCTACCCCGCTGAGGCCGAAAAACGTTTCCGTTTTTCCCCCGGCAGCCGTCCCCAGTCGTGTCATTTCAGATAAGGATCGAGTCAAAAGAGAAGCGTGAGCATTTTCTCCCAGCTTCAATCCATAGCAAAGACCACCGGCAATAGCATAGATATTTTTGAGCGCTCCTCCTAGTTCTACACCGACCAGATCGGTTGAACGATAAACCCGAAATCTTTTAGAATGAAAAATATTTTGAAAAAATTTTCCCAAGTTTACTTCTTCAGCGGCAACGACCGAGGCTGCTGGAAGGCCAGCAAGGATTTCTTCAGAAAAATTAGGGCCGGAAAGTGCCCCAACGATTGCATCCTTCCAAACATCCTTGATGATTTCACTGGCTCTTTTCCCCGTGCCTATTTCCAGTCCTTTACTCAAACTGATGACTGGGCAACGCGGGGAGGGAAAACGAAAGAGAGTTTCTCGAATATGCTGAACGGGTAGGGCGACACATAGGCAGTCAAGCTTTGCTCCCCAGCTAGTGTCCGTGTGGTGAAAACCAAGGACTTCGTAGTTGTTTTCTTCAAGCAGTTTTTTAATCGTTATCCCCCACCTGCCTTGGCCAAGAATACCGATCTTCATTTATTTTGTTTTTTGTTTTGAAAACTTTAGTTTTGGTTCGGTGCCCGCTAGAATTCTTTTTATGTTTGATCGATGTCTCCAGAGAGCAAGACAAGATGCGGCAATAGAGAAGAAGAAAAAGAGAGGACTTTCAGGATAAAGTAAAAAAGTAAACAGGGGAAATAATAGGGCAACGCAGATAGAACTTATCGAAACGATACGGGTTAAAAAAAAGAGGGCTACCCAAACCACAACCAGAAAAATAAATACCTTGGGCATGAGAGCGGAAAGTACGCCCGCCGAAGTGGCGATGCCCTTTCCTCCCCTGCCTTTGAGCCAAGGGGTGAAATTATGACCGAGAATAGAGAAAAGGCCGCAGAGAAGGGCAAAAAGATCCAAAGAAGTGGGGCTTAGACCGAAACGCCAGTGAACGACAATAAAAACGGGTAAAAACCCCTTGAAAAAATCAAGTATAAAAACAACAAGAGCCCATTTCCATCCCAGTATTCTTCCGACATTGGTTGCTCCGATGTTTTTGCTGCCAAGCTGCCTAATGTCTACTCCCTTGGCTTTTCCAATTAAAAATCCAAAAGGGATAGAGCCCAACAAAAACGAAAAAAGAATGCCACCTAAGAGTAAAAAAGGAGACAGAAGAGAAGAACTCATAA
This sequence comes from Methylacidiphilum infernorum V4, assembly GCF_000019665.1. Classification (NCBI taxonomy): domain Bacteria; kingdom Pseudomonadati; phylum Verrucomicrobiota; class Methylacidiphilae; order Methylacidiphilales; family Methylacidiphilaceae; genus Methylacidiphilum (ex Ratnadevi et al. 2023); species Candidatus Methylacidiphilum infernorum. The sequence continues at coordinate 187,860 of NC_010794.1, forward strand.
CTTCATGATAATAAAAGCTCTAAAAGAATGTCTTGTGAATCAAAACTTGGTTTCATAACCAGCAAAAGGGGTCATGAAAAACTTCGAGGAGTTAACTCTATGGCTTTTTGTCTTAAAGCATGATCGACGAGGACGAGCTTGGTCATGGCTTCGACTATGGGTACGGCCCGGGGAAGAACACAAGGATCGTGTCTGCCTCTAGCCCGCAAGATCACTTCTTCCCCATCTACACTCACCGTCTGCTGTTCTTGGGCAATGGTAGCCACGGGTTTAAAGGCTACGCGAAAATAGAGATTTTCCCCGTTACTTATTCCTCCTTGTACCCCCCCGCTCCAGTTTGTTTTCGTCCTCACCTTATTTCCTTCCATGTAAAAAGGATCGTTATGTTCCGATCCCCTCATTAGGGCTCCCCGAAAGCCCGATCCAATTTCAAACCCTTTCGAAGCGGGAAGACTCAACATCGCTTTTGCCAGATCCGCTTCGAGTTTGTCAAAGACCGGTTCGCCTAATCCTACGGGCATTCCCCGGACAATACATTCGACAATTCCCCCTACCGTATCACCTTCTTTTTGTGCCCTTTCGATTTCTTTCAAAGCTTCTCCAAGATTCTCTGCATTAGGCCACCTCAGGATATTCGATTCGACATCTTCCCGGGTAACGGTATTAGGATCACACAAAGATTTTAGCCCGTGCACTTCGGATACCCAGGCGATGACCTCTATTTCAGGATAAAGGAATTGTAGGACTTTCCCTCCAACCGCCCCTCCTGCAACCCTACCAATTGTTTCCCTTGCCGAAGACCTGCCTCCCCCCTGCCAGTTGCGTATTCCATATTTGGCTTGATAGGTAAAATCGGCGTGGGAGGGCCTATAAATCTTTTCCATCTCGGCATAGGCTTCAGGACGGGCATCCTCGTTTTTAACCCAAATCATTATGGGGGTACCTAAAGTCATTCCATTAAAGGTTCCAGAGAGGATCGCCGCTATGTCTCTTTCTTTTCTTTGCGTTGTAATTTTGCTTTGACCGGGTCTTCTCCGGTCGAGCTCTTTCTGGATATCTTCTTCGCTCAGGGGGATCCTTGGAGGGCAACCATCGATCACTACACCTACTCCTTTGCCATGGGACTCTCCCCAGGTCGTTATACGAAATAAATGTCCGAAAGTGTTGGGCATAGAATGAGCCGTTTTATCTTAAATTAAAGACAGCCGTTCTTTTCTCGTTACCGGAAGCCAGCTTTTTCCCATTTCATGATGAAATACCTAGAAGAATAAAATAAGGGTAAAATCCAAATCAAACAAGATCGCTCATTTTTGAATTTTTCTTTATAGATAGACAGAAGAGGACGTATGGGCTTTCTCTTTAGCTTTTTCTTTTTCTTTGGAGGGAGAGAACTATAATTAAAAAGAAGAAAATTTTTGATCTATGCTTAGGCATATTGTTCTTGTGGGAATGATGGGAGCAGGGAAAACAACTGTGGGCTTGTGGCTTTCAAAAGCAAAATCGATTCCTTTTTATGATCTGGACCAGTTGATTGAAGGAAAAGAAAGGGCAACCATTCCCGAAATTTTTGCTTCCAAAGGCGTCGAATATTTTAGAGAACAGGAAAGGGAAATAGTTAAGCAGGTTGCCTATTCTTCTCCTGGCATCGTGGCCACAGGAGGAGGCACTCTACTCAACCCTTCTAACTTGTGGCTTCTGAAGCGCTATGGACGGCTTTTTTATCTGCAAGCTTCCTTGGATCTTTTATGGACGAGGTTAAAAAATAAAACCGATAGACCCCTGCTTTTAGGGAAGGAGCCAAAAGTTATCCTTGAAAAGTTGTTAAAAGAAAGAGAAGTCCTTTATAAGCAAGCCGATATCGAGATTGCGGTTGATGGGAGAACAGTCGAAGAACTTGGAGAACTTTTATGGAGCTATTGGGAAACAATGGAAAAGACAGATCCTCGCTGAAAAGTCTACGCGTGGGCTTTATTGGACCAGGGAAAATGGCAAAGGCCATTCTCCATGGCCTGACCTTCGATGCGGAAAGGCAGTGGCTTAGCAATGGAGTTTGGGTTGCCGGCCGTTCGCAACGGAGCCTTGATTTATTTGTCAAGGGTTTTGATAAAGAAAGCCTTCAACTCACCTTGGATAATAGCGAGCTGGTCAAGAATACAGAGCTTATTTTCTTATGCGTCAAGCCTTTTCAAGCAGAAGCCGTCCTGGAGCAAATAAAATCGCTGGCTGAAGATAAAATGATTATTTCGGTGGTTGCCGGGCTGTCTTTAAAGAAAATCAAACAAATTATACCCCGCTGCCTGGTTGTTCGAACGATGCCCAACCTTGCTTGTCAAATTGGCAAAGGGATCATCCCTTTTGCCTTGGAAAAGGAAGATGTTCAACGAAACAAGGGGATTATGGATCTTGTCCATTTCATCCTTTCGCCCTTGGGACACCCTTTGCCGATCAGCGAGGAGTTGATGCCGGCGGTTACGGCGTTGACGGGTTGTGGACCCGCTTATGTTTGTATGCTCTTGATAGCTCTTATCGAAAAGGCCAAAGCCTGTGGGTTTTCTGAAGTCCAGGCTAGTCAACTCATTGAAGATATGGCTTTTGGCACTGTTTTATTACTCAAGGAAATGAACAAATCCCCTCATACACTGCTTTCAGAGGTCAAGACCCCGGGAGGAATTACCGAGGCGGCTGTTCAATTCCTGGTTCGGAGGGGTTGGGAAGATATTTTAATAGAAGCGATCGAAACGGCGAACAAAAAAGCCGAAGAGTTAGAATCCCATCTTTAACAAAAATCAATGCATCATGAGCCTATCCTTTTTTCCTATAACCAAGGAAATCTACGATTATGCCGTTTGCCACAGAAGCCATGGAACTGATCCTATCATGCTAGAATTAAGGAAGGCCACGATGGCCTTGGGAGATATTGCCGAGATGGCTATACCTCCGGAAGAAGAAAGCTTCCTTTCGATTATTGTTGCCGCTTCTAAAGCGGAAACGGCGATAGAAGTGGGCACTTTTACAGGTATTGGGGCTATGGCCATAGCCAGGGCTTTGCCTCCATCGGGCAAGCTACTCTGCTGCGAAATTAATCCCCATTGGATATCTATTGCCGCTCCGTTCTGGAGAAAAGCCGGCTTGGAAAATAAAATTGAAGTTCGAATTGGACCGGCGCTGGATACGATTCGCTCTTTAAGTAAAGAGAGCCGTTTTAATTTTGCTTTTATCGATGCGGATAAACAAAATTACGAGAACTACTATGAGCTGCTCCTTCCTCGGATAAAGGAAAATGGACTGATTATTTTTGACAATATGTTATGGAGGGGTAGGGTAGTTAGTCCTGAGCCCTCTGATAAGGATTCGGTTGCCTTGAGTCGACTAAATGATAAGTTGAAGGATGATCCGAGAATTGAATCTGTTCTTATTCCCATGGCTGACGGGATCGTCATCGCTAGGAAGAAAGGATAAACCATTATGATTTTCGACGTTCAAGATTTTCAAAAAGAAGTTATTGAAAGAAGCAAAACCAAACCCATTGTTGTTGATTTTTGGGCTGCTTGGTGTGGCCCCTGTCGAATGCTTTCACCTATCCTGGAGGAGTTGGCCGAGGAAGCAAAAGAAAAATGGGATCTAGCAAAGCTAAACGTGGATGAGTGGGGTGAAGTGGCCATGGCCTATGGGGTCAGTGGCATACCCGATGTCAGGATTTTTATTGCGGGTGAAGAAAAAGATCGTTTTATTGGTTTGCAGCCTAAAGCAGCTATACAGAGCTGGCTTGAAAAAAATCTAGGCCAAGAGAAAAAAAAGATAAAGTGGAAAGAAGCGATCGATCTCTTTGAGCAAGGCCGTTTTCATGAATCTTTCCTTGCTTTTGAAAGAGACCAGCAGAAGCCTGAAAATCCTCAAGAAAGCTTGATTTGTGCACGATTATTGCTTTTAGCCAATCCCCAAAAGGCTTTGGATGTTCTTCCCCCTTCTGCAGGATTAGAAGATCCTACTCTTTTCGAGGCGATAAAGTTTTTGGCCCTTTTATTGCTTGGCAAGAGCACCGACGATTGGACGGATGGCAAGGAAAAAAGGGAATTTATGGAAGGGTTGGAAGCTCTTAAAAAAATGGATGTTGAAAAAGGACTCTCCATCGGGATTGGCCTTCTGCATCAAAACAAGAACGTGGGGGAAGGGTTGGTACTGAAAACCGTAAGGAGTTTATTCCATTATCTTGGTCCCCGCCATCCGCTTTCTCTTAAATATAGTCGAGCCTTTTCTACCGCAGTCAACATCTAGGGTTGGCCCTTTCAATCCACCGGTTCGATATGCACGACGACATCGGTTATTTTGAGCGAGCTTGAAGAGCAGAGCTTATCTTTGACCTGGTGTCCAATAGTATGTCCTTCTCTAACCGTAATCGAACCAGAGACGACGACATGGATATCCATAAGCAGTCCTTGTCCGCTCTTGCGAATGCGGCATTTTTCTATCTTCACCACTCCCGGAACTTCTTCTGCCAAGTTTCTTATTTTCAGTTCAATACTTTTGGATGGGGCTGTATCCATGATTTCTAAAAAAGAAAGCCGAAAAAGATGGATGCTATTCCAAAAAATTAAAGCCGCCGTTGCGAGAGCAGCAAGACTGTCCGCCTGCTTCCAACCCGTAATTACGGCAATAAGAATTCCAAAAAACGCGGCCAGAGAAGAAAAGGCATCGTAACGATGATGCCAGGAGTCGGCGAGCAACACAAGGCTGCCTGTTTTTTCGCCCAACTTTTTAAATATTCGATAAAGGATTTCCTTGCTTACAATAATGAGACTCAAAATCGGTAGAGTATAGAGAGAAGGCAAAGGGGAAGATTGGCCTAGGTTTCTTAGTGCTTCGAACGATACCCAAACGGTCAAAAAAATCAAAAAGGTGGATAGAGCCAAAGCGGCGATAGGATCAGCCTTTCCGTGGCCAAACGGATGATCGGGATCGGGTGGCAGCTGGGATATTTTTATGCCCAGCCATACAAGAATGGATGAGCCTATGTCGGCAACCGATTCTATGCCGTCGGCGATCAATGCAGAAGAATGACCGATCAAGCCGACAGAAATTTTACCAAGGGCAAAAAGGCAATTGATAAAAAGGCTGAGGAAAATAAAGCGGCTGAGGTTGATTTCTTGGGAAGAGCTCATGGACGATAAAAAACGCATTAATATTCAATCGAGCTGGAGCATCTTACAAATATTTTTCTCTTTCGAAAAGAAGAGTAAAAGTTGAATTTAATGAAATTTTGTTTTTAGAAAGAAAAGGAGTATGGTATAAAAGTTATAACTTTTTAATACTGAAGGAGGTAAGGCAATGAAAAAGTTTCTAGCGGTGGCATTGTTAGCAGCGTTGCAAGGTTCTTGGCTGTTTGCTGCTGAAGAGGTTACTGTTAAAGGGGAGCTTGTCGATCTTGTCTGCTACATTGATCATGCGGCACAGGGAGAAAAGCACATGAAATGTGGCCGGACCTGTATTAATGCGGGACTGCCTCCGGGTTTGAAAGGAGAGGATGGAAAGCTTTATATGCTTGTTGGGGAACATAAGCCTTTGAATAAAGAGGCGGCAAAGTATGCGGATAAAAAAGTGACGGTGAAAGGAAAACTCGTCAGCGCAGAAGGGTATCGTTTGATCGAAGATGCTGAAATCATTCCTTAAAAGGTTTTGGTTTCCTTTCAACTAGAAACGGTGGGTTCTTTGTAGGGTTTGAGCAGTTGATTGATTAGTTGATTTTATATTTTACCTCGCATTGGCTGCCCTAAAAGGCCCTACGGCGAGGTCCGCCGGAAGTTGCACCTGCGAAGAGGAAGGCTCTGGCTTGGGGCACAAGCCTTGGCTGCATCCGCATCGAGGAAGCAAGAAGGCATTTTTTCCCTTTTCGAGCAGGAATGAGCAGGTCTGACGGAACGGTCGTAGGAGACTTTTGGGTTTTTTAGAGGTGAGCTTGTTTGCTTGGGTGGCCTGTGTTTTCAAAGCAGCCCTTCCCTTCTCTCCTTGTTTTTTTAAGGCTTTGTTAATCTAGGTTTTTCCCACAAGCCTTGGAAATTTAAATGAGCTATTTCTAGAGGGCAAGAGGTATACTTTCCCCTTTTTCTTGCTCGGAACGTTTGTTTTTTTCAAAGGGGATAGGAATAGACCTGAAGAGGGAGGATTCCTTCATGGGCTACAAAAGAAAAAAGGAAGGGCCAAAAATAATCGAGTGGTCCTTTGAAGGGATTAAATAAATAACCAAGAGTAACAAAACAGGAAAAAAACCGGGATTAACTTTCAAGGCGATGCCAAGATAATAAGGAAGCTACAAGTGGGTGAAACCAAGACCTGATTTTCAAACGATCTCCCCGGCTCCACAAGAAATAGGGCTTGGATAGCCAAGGGAAGCATCCTAGCTGTTGGAATTAACAAAAGGTTGCGGGATAAGAGAAAAGATTACGGAATGCTCTTTTTTGTAACTCCTCCCATGAGGAAAAATCTCCTGCATAAGGGGTATAAACCGGATAGACCGGTAAACGCAAGATATCGGACAGTTCTATATTATAATCATAGTCCGCAAACCGAGTAATCTCGAACATGGGGTATTCAGGATCAGGAATCGATCCGTCGGTTTTCAAAAGAAAACCAAACGGGGGATAACAGAGTTCGCTTTGGATTGAAAAACATCTTTTACGGGTATCGTATATTATGCAGCCTTGTTCACCGGATAACCGGTATAAGGGCCCTACCGTGTAAGAGGCAAAGAGCCGGATGTTGTCTGGCAACCCTCTTTTATTTCTGGCAAGCACAAACTTGACCAGGTAGTCGTGCCGGTCCCGAAAGCCGGGATCGTTGAGACTAAAAAACATAGTGATGATCTGCTTGAAAACAGGAAGGGGCTTGAATCGAAATGAAGCGGGAATTCTTTGCCCCCACTGGATCTTTCCTTTTGTGTTATCCAGAACCTCCATTGCCTGCTTAACGAATTTGACGTAATGGCTCCCATACCATGAACCGGTATTATTATTGCATTTCTCGCAAAGGGTATAGACTCCAAACCCATCCTTTTTTTCATCCTTGCCAATTTTCCCAAATTGAGTCCTGAGCAACTCCTCAAGCTTGATCTTTAAGATCGGATCGCAATTAAAGGCCGATTTTGGGGGAACATGCTCGAACGATAATTTCCTTTCTTTACCACAAATTCTGCAGCGACCAATGGGAGCGTTCATTTGAAGAAGATGGATGATACTACCTCAAGACATTGCATTTTTATAACTTATATTCAATTTGGAACCTTTAAAACTAAAAAGCTCACTGCCAATGATTTTGAAGAGCGAGCTAAAAAATAAGGGAGAAGATCGAAGAAGGGTTTTGGTCAAGCTAGGGTTGTTTTTTATCCCGGTAGGCCGGGGGAAGATCCTTGCCTGTCAATCCCAGCCAGAGGGCTCTATTAAACCGCTCGGGATGGAGACGGTCTTCCCGACTGAAATCTTCATCCGAAAACAAGGTTTCCCAGAAGGATGCATTATGTTGCAAACTTTTCGTAGTTGTTTTACGGGGAATGGGCAGATCGGTTTGATGCAACACTTCGGGAACGACCGCCGTATAAGACCAGGTTTTTTGTTTAAGATCAAAGATGTTGGTCATGGGTAGGGAAAATTGGTCAAAGACGGATAATGAATCGAGCCCGAGGATTTTCTCAATCGTTTTGACGAGGTTAACCGTGGTGTATCTTGTAGAAAGAGTGATCCCCTGTTTGACAAAAGGTCCAATCACAAGGGCTATGCTTCTATGGGCATCAACGTGATCCACGCTGTTTTGGGCATCATCTTCGACGACAAAAATCAAGGTATCCTCTTTGTAAGGACTATTGGCGACTTTTTCGACGAGCAATCCTAGTGCGTAGTCGTTATCGGCCATCTGTGTTTCTACGGTGTCGACTTTGTCTATGCTCTGGCCGAACATCCCGAAATGATCGTGGGGAAGCCTGACGAGTTCCAAGGCAGGAAGGTTTTTATTTTTTACAAACTCATCAAACTCTCTTTCCCATTCCTTGAATCTCCAAAAATCGGGATATTTCATATCAAATCCCCGATAGTAAAGATCACTTACCTTGGCCAATGAAGGCTTGGTAGGGAAAAATTGAACGATGCTTTCTTTGTAAGGAAGCCTAGCAGGAGGAATAAATGCGGGGTGATCTTTGGGGAGGTGGTACCTGGTGACATCCCCAAAAAAACCGTAGTTCCGCACGGTAATCCCTTTTCTTAAAGCTTCATCCCAAAGATAGCCAAGACCTGTTTCTCCTTCTGGACTATCCGGAGCTGAAATATCGCTTTTACCCGGCAGGATGTCGGGATCGTTGGGAAGAAAAGGATCGGATTTTCTCCGGGCTTCCATATTCTCTTCTCCAACATTGATGTTTCTGTTCATTCCCTCCCAGTCATAGGTAAGACCGCGGCCGCTGTAATGCAGAGGAACGGTTTTTTCCGTTATGTCCAAGTCTCTAGCCGCCGTACTCCATAACCAACCATTACCACTGACCTCCCCGCTATCGAAAAAGTTATCCAAAAGAACAAATTGGGTAGCCAATTTCCTATGGTTCGGCGCATAGGGGGCTAAAATTGCAAGGCTAGGATCGCCGTTGCCGGATTTTAAATCTCCAAAAAGCTGGTCATACCCCCTGTTTTCTTTAATGACATAGATGACATGATGCACCAGGCCATGAAGCTTGTTGAAGAACATCTGCGTTTCCTTGGAGAGGGAAAAAAGGTTGTTGTTTTCGAATACCGTCTTTGTCAACATGCTGTAAGAGAGAGGCTTGGGTCGGGGAAAGCTTAAAAGGGTCGAACTCGACTTTTGAAGGATATATTGATTTTTGGAAAGCCATTTTTTAAAAAAATCGCTATTTAAAATCGCTGGTTTTTCCCATTGTTCGTTGTTCGGACCGTATTGGCTTTTGGCATTGCTGACATAAATCCATTTGCCATCTGAACGGATAGCCACCGCAGAGGGATACCATCCTGTGGGGACCAGGCATAAAAGCTCGGTCTTGGTTTGGGGGCTTTTAACTTTAGATGTCCCTTGATCATAAGGACTAAGCTTGATTACGGAAAGACAATTCATTCCCCCGTTGGTTACGTAGATGAATTTGCCTGAAGGATCCAGGGCAAGGTTGTTGGGAGATGCCCCTTTAAGAAGCTTAGCAGAAGAAATACCGATAGGGCTTACGGTAAAGATCGAGTCGATAATTTTATCGGATGTGGTGTCTATGATTGTCAGTCGATCCGAGTTATCTTCGGTAACGTAAGCTCGGTTCAAGGCAGGGTTGACCACGAGGCGGTTGGGTTGTCCTTGGAGGTATAACCGCCGGGTAAGTTTTAAAGTCTGGTTGTCCCAACTGACAACGTCTATTTCTCTATCTCTTAGGCTGCTTACATATATTTTATTATAGCCCGCCCAAGCAACGTCTAGGGGGTACTCTCCCCCGGCCGATCCCGAGTAACGGGGATCAATTTTGCCGGGGCGTAGATCCAGTTCCCCGATTTTCGTCCATTTTTCCAAGTCGATTAAACTGATGGAATCATTCGTGAAGTTCGCCGCAACCAGGAATTTTCCGTCCGGGCTCACCCTTATGCCGGCAACTACAGGCTTTACGTCTATGCCGTTGCCCTTTGAATGATTAAGGTAAAGAGGAGGGCGAGAAGGGGACCAGTTTTGTTCAAAACCCCTAAAAGCATATATTGCATCGTCCATTCCACCAGATACGTAAAACTCTCTCCCATCCGGATTCCAATCAATGCCCATGAAAGAATTGGAGAGACCCACTACGGCCAGTTTCCGGGGATATCCATAAGAAATGTCGTAAATAAACACCCTCTGCTTAGAAAGATCGGGGTTAGGTTTGCCCCCTGGATCAAAATACTTGTTATATCCGCTCGTAAGCAGAAGGAGGGTATCTTCGCTGGGGCTGATGGCCAAGGATATCGCCCCGGAGATGGGTATTTCCCCTTTATCTGAATCGATATGGAGATCCTCTACCTTAAAGTCGGGGATTTCCGAAAAGTTGATCCGCACTCCCGTAGGGATAGGACTGGGGGTAGAGGCCTTTTTTGCTTGTTGGCCAAAAAGATGAAAAGAAGATAAATAAAGAGAAAGACAAAAAATCAAAATGATGTTCGGATTAGACATTCCAGGATTACATTAGCTATTATGTAAAGAAGATATTTTGAAACCATTATCCCTTTTAAAGGACGATTGGAGCAAGCAAATTCTTTTTCGATTCAATTTTGTTTTTTCTTTCTTTTATGGCTCGCTAATTTATTTAAAGAAATGAAGCACTCATAGCTCAACGGCTAGAGCATCGGTCTTCGGAACCGAGGGTTGGGGGTTCGAATCCCTCTGAGTGCGCATTCTTATCTAGCCGTTTTTCAAGCACCCCTTTTACCAATGTACATTCCCTTCTCTATCCCTGTTATCTGTTCAATCCAAGGTCGGGATTAGCAGTTCCCCAAGCATTGAAATAGTCTTTTAAAGGCGGGCTTGAAGGGGCTAAGTAAACAGCATTGAGCTTGTCGAGGCACAAAGAACTTGTATTTTACTAACAGCAAAGGGGCTTGAAAATGAACGCAGGCTTGTGATTTTTTTTTTGTTCCCTTTTACTTAGCCCGAGGAGTATCCCTGCAATTAAAGATCTCATGGAGCATTTTCATATTCCATCATTTTTTTAATCCTGGGAATATGGCGACCTCCTTCAAAAGGAGTTTCTAGGAAAATTTTCACGATTTTTAAAGCCATTTCTTCTGGAATCAGCCTTTGTCCAATAGAAATAGCGTTAGCATCGTTATGCAGCCTGCCCAGCCTTGCGGATTCTTCGTTAAAGCAATAAGCACAGCGGATCCCTTTGACTTTGTTCGCCACCATCGCTTCCCCGTTACCGGAACCGCCGAAAACTATGGCTCGGTCAGCTTGACCTTGAGCAACGAGTAAGGCAGCGGGTCTTACGTAATCGGGGTAATCTACAGGAGGATCCGGGGCAAAAGTTCCACAGTCAATAACTTCCAGGCAGGATTCTTTTAAAAAATTTTTAACCTTTTCCTTGTAATTAAAACCGGCATGGTCCGATCCGAGCGCAATTTTCATGATTCTATCTTGGAAAAAATGTTGTCATGAAGTCAAGTTATTCCCAAAGGGTATGGAATATCCCTTCTACATCGATTCTTTCATAAGTATGAGAACCGAAATAATCTCTTTGCAGTTGGATTAAATTTGCGGGTAACTTTCCACAGCGGAAACTGTCAAAGTAGCTGAGCGAAGAAAGAAAAGCATAAAAAGGAAGACCGGAGTTGATAGCTAGTCCGCAGAGTTTTCTAAGAGAAAAAACAAGATTTCTTGCCTTGATTTCTTGGGAGATATCCGGATCAAGGAAAAGGTTGAGAAGTTGGGGATTTTGGCTGAAAGCCCTACGTATCTTTTCCAAAAACACGGAGCGGATGATGCAACCTCCTCTCCAAACTTTTGCCACTTTTTCCAAGGCTATTCCATATTCGTAGTGCTTGGAAGCTTCCCTAAGCAAGGAAAAACCTTGAGCATAAGTGGCTATCATGCCCAGAAAAAGGGCTTTTTTCAGTTCATCGGCAATTGAATCCAACCGCGGTTCGTCAAGAACGGGGATAGGCTCGATGCCGTTAAATAGAGCATTAAAGGCCTTTCGTTCCTCGATACGGGCAGAGAGGTTTCTCATCAGGACCGCTGCATCAATAGTTGGAGTGGGAACTTGAAGCCGAAGGGCTTCTTCTGAAGTCCAAGCTCCTGTTCCGAGCTGTTTGGCCACATCCAGAACTCTATTTAATAAAAGATCCTCACTTCTATCGTCCCTTTTCCTTAGAATAGAAACGGTAATTTCGACTAGGTATCCGCTTAATTCTTCCTTGGACCATTGTTCAAATAAATCTGCAATCTTTTTTTCATCCCATTTTAGGACTCTGTGGGCAAAATCAAAACATTCTCCTATCAATTCCATTATCCCATATTCTATGCCGTTATGCACCATTTTTACATAATGGCCTGCAGAACCTTTCCCCATGTAATCCACGCAAGCCTCTCCATCGGCTTTTGCAGAAATGGCTTCAAGCATCGGTTTTAAGAGCTCGTAGGCTTCAATAGGACCTCCTACCATGAGGCTTGGGCCATGTCTTGCCCCACTTTCTCCTCCCGATGTCCCCATACCGATAAAGAAGATCTTTTTTTCTTCAAGTTGTTTTTGTCGCCTTTCTGTATCTTGAAAAAAAGAATTACCTCCATCGATAAGGATATCTCCTTCCTCAAGGAAAGGGAGAAGTTCGTCAATTACTAGATCAACAACTTTTCCGGCCGGAACAAAAAGTAAAATTTTTCTCGGGCTTTGGAGGGAGTTTACAAATTCTTCAAGCCTATCAAAAGAAGGGGATAACCCATGGGACTCTTCCTTAAGAGCCTGGACTTTTGAGCTGTCCTTGTCATACCCAGAAATCTTGTAGCCGTGATCAAGAAAATTTAATCCTAGATTTCTTCCCATGACTCCCAAACCGATGATTCCTAGATCGCTTTTTCCCATGGCCTGCCTCGCATCCTTTGCTAAAATTTTTCTTTGTGTTAATAAAAAGATTCTTGAGGATGAAGTTGCGCTTTAAGTCAACCGGTTTACTTCCTCGAAATCTCCTGAGCTATCCACCTCTTTAGGCTTAAGCCCTCCCTTTTTTTGGACAAGCGATTTCAATGAAAAGCAAAAAGATAACCCTTTATTTTGATGCGGTGGTCCTGGCATTCTATGGATGAATGCACAAAAACAGCCAACTTGTACTTTAAGGGTTCAAGCCCCAACAAACAGCATCAAGATTTGATGAGGTTTTCTAACTGGGCAATTTCATCCCTAATTGTTGCTGCTTCTTCGTATTTTTCCTGGGCAACAGCTTTTTTTAAGTCTTCTTGAAGCCGCTTGATTTTTGACTGGTAAAACTGGACCTTGGCAAACTTTTTCGGAGTTTTTCCCCTATGAACTACTCCCTTGTGCATATCCTTGAGTATAGTCTCTATGATCTCCGCAAAGGTTTGATAGCAGGCAGGGCAACCCAGTCTACCTGTCTTCTTAAAATCTGTTTGAGTAAAACCACACTGGGGGCAACTCAGTTCTCCTTCATGAGCGATATGTTTGGACGTATCCTCTCCCAAGAGCATATCGGTAAGGGAAAAAGCCATCGAGTCGGATATCCCTTTTTCTTTGGCACATTTTTCGCAAAGATCGATTTTTTGCATTTTTTCGCCCACAATTTGGGTCAGATGAACAGTAGCCTCTTCGTTACAAAAAGCGCATTTCATAGTAGTATTATTACAATATTATAATAATCCGTAAACGGCTTATATGAAATCGACAAAAAATCAAACCATTGTCCGATCGGTACTATTAAAACCGGGATAAGCTATATCGAAAGCTCTTCTTTCCCACTCATGCATAGATCTCAACTCCACAGCTTTGGGTCAGTTCCCTGAATTTTTCCATGAGCAAAAGAGTCGTCTTTCCGGGTATCCTTTTGCCGATTGGTCTTCCATCGACTTCGACTACAGGAGCGATTTCAGCTCCTGTTCCGGTAATAAAAACTTCTTCTGAAGTCCATACATCATAAAGAATCAGATCTTTTTCTTCAGTTTTGAGTCCCAACTCCTTGGAGAGCCCCAGGACGGTTTCTCTAGTAATTCCGGGTAACAATCCGGCTGAAAGGGGAGGAGTCATGAGAGTGCCGTTTTTGAATATGAAAATGTTTTCAGAGGTACATTCAGTGATTTGATCAAATTGATTAAGCATCAGGCCTTCATCCGCCCCGGAAAGGTTGGCTTCGATTTTTGCAAGGATCTTGTTTAAATAGTTGAGAGATTTTATCGCTGGACTGACCGAAGAATGAGAGGGGATGCGTGTAGATACGGTCCTAATTTTCAATCCTTCCTGATATGTTTTAGGATTATAGAGTGAAATTTTATCGGCAATAATAAAGACCGTGGGCTTGTGGCAGTGTAAGGGATTGAGCCCTAGATCTCCTACTCCACGGGTTACTACAGCCCGTATATAACCATTGTCTATGGCGTTTTGCCTGCATGTTTCAAGGATAGCTTCGGAAAATTCTTGCGGGGAAAGAGGGATGGATAGGTTTATGGCTTTTGCAGAATAAAATAGCCTTTCAATGTGTCGATCCAATAGAAATACTCTTTTGTTATAGGCCCTTATTCCTTCGAATACTCCATCACCGTAAAGTAATCCATGGTCGAATACGGAAATTTTAGCGTCTTCCTTTGAGTAAAAAAGGCCGTTGATATAAATTTTCATCTTGATTCTACCTCATGTTCTCCTTTTAATGTTTTTTTCTAGAGCAAAAACCCTTGCAGCTTGTAGCTTAGCTCGAAATTTTACTCTCAATTTCAGTTAATTTCCCGTTGCAGAGGAGAAGTTGTTTATCTCCTAAAGAGGCGATTTCTTTTTCGTGGGTGACAAGGATAAGGGTTTTGTTTTTTTCTCTTTGAATAGACAACAGTAAATGAATAATCTGCTTGCCCGTTTCTTCATCAAGATTTCCCGTAGGTTCATCAGCAAGGATGATGGAAGGATCGTTTCTCAATGCCCGGGCTATAGCCACCCTCTGTTGTTCCCCACCGGAAAGCTCATTGGGCCTATGATGAACTCTTTTATCAAGGCCGACAGCTTCCAAAAGTTCCACGGCTTTTTTCCTGTTTCCTTTTCCTAAAATTAAGGCGGGGAGTTCCACGTTTTCTAGAGCAGACAGTTCCGGGAGCAGGTAATAAGATTGGAAAACAAATCCGATCGTTTCAGCTCTCCATCTTGACAATACCTTGGGAGAAAACTGGGATATATTTTGACCGCGAAAGAGGATCATTCCCTTGTCCGGTTTTTCTAATCCGCCGAGAAGTTGCAGAAGTGTCGTTTTCCCCGATCCGGAAGCTCCTTGAATAGTAATAAAAAGCCCCTCTTCGAATCGAACATGCAGTTTAGAAAACACTTCAATGCGTGTTGGACCAAGAACATAAGACTTGTTGATGGAGCGGGCTTCAAGGACATAATCATTCATAGCGGAGGGCTTTTGCTGGAGTCAACTTGGCTGCATTCATGGCCGGTATCCATGCAGCCAATACACAAATAGTCATTGCACCTAGACTAATGCCGGCTACAAGCAGGGGATCTATTTCCATGGGTATTTTAGCGAAATGATACACATCGGCAGAGAAAAGGTCTATGCCTAAATGTCTTCCGATAAAATCTCGGAAACTATTCCGGTAATAAAGGGCTAAGCTGGCGATCAAAAGCCCTATCAAAGTTCCGCAGATACCAACGACAAGCCCGTGAAGAATAAAAATGGCAAGGACCTGGTCATCCCTGGCTCCAAGGGCTTTGAGCAGTCCAATCTCTTTGCTTTTCTGCACGGTGATGGTAATCAGCGTGCTGCATAGGCCGAAAGCGGCAACGATGATGATAAAAAATAAGATAAAAGTCATGGCTATACGTTCAATGGCTATGGCTGAAAAAAGAGGCCTATTTTGATCTATCCAGGTCAAGGCTTCTACGGGTGGCTGAAGTTGAAGATTGAGTCGTTCTTTGACTTTGCTCGCCGCCAATGGATCTTTTATTCGAATGGAAATGCCATGAACCCCGTTGCCTAGGCTATACAGATACTGGGCATTGGCCAAGGAAGTAATAAAATAGCTGGAGTCATACTCATAAAGTCCGGTTCGAAAAATCCCGGTAATGGTAAATTCCGAGGGTAAAATGGTCGTTTGCTTGCCTTTTTGAAAATTGTCTCGGAAAGCTTGAAAATGCCTAGGAGCATAAATAAGGACTTTATCTCCCAGGTAGGCATCGGTGTGTTTTGCCCATTCTTCTCCAACGATGACCGATTCTCCTTCCAAATCATAACTTCCAGCTATGAGAAACTTTTTTATCGGGATAACTTTTTCTTCCATGTCGAGGTTTATCCCCCGTAAAATGGGTGTTGTAATCCGGCTGGCGTATTCCACCATTACCGGTCCGCTGACAAAGGGAGCAGCCCCTACAACAAAAGGGTCTTTTTCTGCTAGGGCTATAAAATTTTGGGGACGATGGAGAATTTCACCATTGGAGATAACGAGGTGAGCGTTAAATCCGATAATCTTTTTTTCAAGCTCGTGGCTGAAGCCGGCCATGACGGAAAGAACGATAACCAGCACCGCTACTCCAAGGCTGACGCCCAAAATAGACAAGAAAGTAATGACCGAAACAAAACTTCTTCTTGGGCGAAGGTAGCGAAGGGCTAAAAAAAGACTAAAGGGCAACTGCATAGCTTAGTTTTTTTGTCGTGCAAAAGAAAAATATAAAATCAATTTATTTTTTCTCTAATCCTTTTCTACGGATATGGGCTTTATTGAGCAATTCCAGGAGAGCTTTTTCGTCTCCGATTTGTAAAATTTTTAAGGCTTCTTCCAGCTCCAAGATAAATTTTTTTCCCGCTTCGCATACCGAATGTCGATTCGCCAGGAGGATCGATTTCCATAAATGAGGACAGCCTGAGGCAACCCGGGTAATATCTCTAAAACCCGGTCCGGCAAGAGTTAAACTGCGCAGGCTGACGGCCGTCATGAGTACTGCAGATAAAAGATGCGGCAAGTGGCTTATTTCCGAAACCAGGGCGTCATGTTCTTCTGCAGAAAGGGTTATCGTTTTTGAGCCGAGTTTTTCCCAAAAAGTTATGACAATGTCCAGAGCCTGAGAACCAACATGCAACCCGGGAGTAAGGATGGTAATTGACCCTTCGAATAACCGGCTTGTAGAAGATTCAAAACCCGATTTTTCGCTGCCGGCCATGGGATGGCCGCCGATCCACTGTACTTTTTCAGTTAATATTTCGGAAAACAAGCTTATAACTTCCCTTTTTACACTCGTGACATCTGTGACTATGGTTTCAGGTCCTATAAAATCTTTTATTTCAAGCAAAATGGGTTTTAAGGCTTCCAAGGGAACACAGAGCACGACCAAATCGGATCCTTTGACGGAAAGGCCGAAATCGTTATAAAAAGCGGCATTTAATCCCGATTTTTTTAAAAGATCAAGTTCATCTTCCCGGGCGCCGATCACAAGCCTTTTAGATAGCGCTCTTTCCATGCAGGCTTTGGCTATCGAACCTCCCATAAGCCCCGGTCCAATAACGGTAATTTGATTTACAAGCCAAGGCTTATCTTTCACTGGGGTCGATTGTTTTTAAAAGAGAGTAGAGCTAAAGGCAGCTCTTCCAATAGCCGTGAAAGTTGATCCTCTGTTCCGATAGTAATCCTTACCCATTCGGCTAATCCGTAACTTTTCATGGACCTAACAATGATTCCTTTCTTTAAAAGCGCACGAAAAATAAAATCTCCGTCTCCTACATGAACAAGAATAAAGTTGGCACTCGAAGGAATAAATGGTAAGCCTAACCGATCAAAGTTTTCTTCGAGTCTCTTTTTCCCTTCTTCGGTAATTTTTAAAGTCAACAGCCTATGCTGGGTGTCCTCAAGACTGGCCGTTGCCGCAATTTGGGCTAGGGAATTCGTATTAAAAGGCTGTCTAGCCCTTTCCAAATAGCGGGCGACATATTTTGAAGCCACCCCATAGCCTATCCTCAAGCCGGCTAACCCGTACATCTTGGAAAAAGTCCGTAGGATGACAATGTTGTCCCTTTTCTTCACAAAGGAAAGGGTTTGAGGAGGATCTGGAACGAAATCGATATAAGCCTCGTCAATAGCGACAATGACTTCATCGGGAACCCGTTCTAAAAATAAATAAAGATCTTCATTGGATACTCTTGTTCCCGTTGGATTGTTGGGATTAGCAATAAAAATCAATTTAGTCTTGGGCCCGATTGCCTCCAGCATGGCTTTAAGATCATGGTTGAAAGAGACGTCGGCAATTTCTTTAAAAGGAACCCCAAAAAGCTCTGCCATCAATTTGTAAACGGCAAAGGCATACTTGGAAAAAAGGACTTCATCTTCTTCGTTCGTGGCGAAGACATGGAAGAGAAGCTCGATGATTTCATTGGACCCGTTGCCTAAGACGATGTTCTCCGCATCGATGTCCAAGTGATGAGAGAGAGCTTCTTTGAGATAATATCCATAGCCGTCGGGATAAAGATGGATCTTGTGAAGGTTTCTTCCAAGGGCGTCTAAAGCTCTTGGGGATGGACCGAGAGGATTTTCATTGGATGCCAGCTTGATGATTTGAGAAGGGCTAAATCCATACTCTCTTGCTAAATCTTCGATGGGTTTCCCCGGCTCATAGGGGATGAGTCTTTGAAGAGAAGGTTTGACCTGCGACAGAATTTTATTTGTCATGATATTGCGCGGGAAGCCCCAAACCCTAGGTCGGGGGGGATAGCACCGTTCCCGCCTCTCCTTTCCCTAATTGCTATCTTTGGTAATATTTATATACCCGTCTGCTCGCTCTATTTAAAGATAAGAAACGGGAATAGCTCCATTATAGCAAATGGATGATGGTCTGTATAGGGAAACTTCTGCGGCTTACAAAGGAGATCATCGCCTCTTTCCCAAGCATCATTGCCATGGTTTTACTGGCAGAATCAATCTTGAGTCAAGTCCTCATGATCTATTATCCTCTTGCAGAGGACTACAGGTCCGCTCGCCAATCTTTCCAGCCGGTGCTTCCAGGCTCCTTTATCCCTATGCCCCTCGTTAAGGCCTGCCTTCTTTTATTGAATATGAGCCCATCTCTTTTTTATCGAACAGCCCTAAGTCGGTGGCTAAAAGCTTTGGTGCTTTATTTCTTGTCCGCACAATCAAGACTCTGTCGATTCCCGATATAGAGAGGAAACCCGGATGGGAGCTTTTCGGAGCTGTTCTGAGTCGGGGCAGGATTATCACCGCTTTTTCTAGGAAATTTTTCTGCCGGTCTTTTAACCGTTTGCCTTTCAAGGTAGAACGGTTGAAGTGGGTTTTGTCCTTTTTAACTGAATTTACGCTCCAGGACCCCTTCCGTAAGGGTGGAAATTAAGAGACATACCCACAAGGGCGGTAGGCAGAGAGTCGGTTCTGCCTTGGATTATCGTCATGGAATATCAGCTAGACAAAGGCTGGCATTCCGTCTATACAGGGAGGGTAATCCATCTTGGCTGGGGCAGGGCCTGAGTGAGCCCAGCTTACGCCTGTGGAGAGGGGGCTTGTGAGGGGTACTTTCGGAAGCGGCTGTTAGCTCTCTCTCGCAGAAGCAGCACCCCCCTTGCGGTTCTTCCGGGGGGAGTAAGTTCTAGCGGATGCTTAGACTGTGAGGAAGGATAAGTTCAGTCGTTTTTCATCTCGGCTGGGATCGGAGTCGAATCCTGCTCTAGCCGATGTAGGCAAAAGGCTATTTGCTTTAGCTTGCTTGGGGTATTGTCTTTAGAACTATTCAGGCTTGGTGGTTAAACAGGGGCTTGGCTGTTGAAAGCGGGGATATTTCTGCTTTGAGAAGTGTTTCTAGGAGTTCTAAGATTGACTTTTCAATCCTGTTCAAAGCCTGGTTGGGGGGCAAAAGATCGACATCGGCAATTTGCCAGTAAAAGCATTTATTTTCCCATCCCGGGAAAAGCTTTCTTAAGGCTTCCTTGTGCTCCTCTTCTCTAAGAGCGATTCTGAGGGTGGCCTTTTGGAGATCGTTAAGGGTAAGCTGGGTGGGATCTTTCCCGGCATGAAATAAAGGGATATTTTTTTGGATTAATGCTTCTTTAACATAGGGAGAAAGCAGGCCAGCGGCATTGGAGGCGGCTGTGCCCCGGGAAAACGCTTCCCACGGCAAAGCATAATTGGGTGCATAGAAATTGAAAAGAGCTTGTGCGTACCGACTCCTATAAATATTTCCTGTGCATATAAATAAAATTAATTTTTTTTGCATCGCCTTTCTTTTTTAAAAAAGTTGAAAAAAGGATTATAATTCATTACAAGTATTCCTTCTTTTTTCCTTGATTGAATAATTTTTTTTAATTTAGTTTCATTAGTATGGTGCAGACAAAAACCCTTACTTACAACTCCCCGATCGAAGGCGATGTTGTCGTTACTCGACTCGATGCAGCAATTAACTGGATGAGAAAAAATTCGTTATGGCCGATGCCTATGGGACTTGCTTGCTGTGCAATAGAGTTAATGGCTTCGGCATGCGCCCGCTTTGACATTTCTCGTTTTGGAGCGGAGGTCATGCGTTTTTCGCCTCGACAATGCGATGTCATGATAGTTGCTGGAACGGTGACTTACAAAATGGCTTATTCGGTAAAAAGAATATACGAGCAGATGCCCGATCCCAAGTGGGTTATATCCATGGGAGCGTGTGCCTCCAGTGGGGGGATGTATAGGAGTTATTCTGTTCTTCAAGGCATCGACCAGCTTATCCCTGTTGACGTCTATGTGTCTGGCTGTCCACCAAGGCCAGAGGCCCTGCTTGATGCTTTGATAAAGCTTCAGGAAAAAATAGATAAGGAAGCTTCTTTGCGTCGTTTGAAACAATCGGCGGCATAAGGATCTGAGAAGGGATTATTTTTAAGATTATGCCTGTTTTATCTTTACCTTTAGCTGAAGAAATCCAAAAAGTTTTTAGTATTAAGCTCTTGGAAGTAAAAGAGTTTCGAGGGGAGTGGACCCTTGTCATGGATCTGTCCATAATCCAACAGGTTGCTCGATATTTAAAAGAAGAAAAGGGTTTTGGCCTTCTTCTCGATATTTCCGGGGTAGATCATTGGGGAGAAGAACCTCGATTTGAGGTTGTATATCATTTTTATAACCTGCAAAAGGCTACCCTTTTGAGGGTCAAGGGTAGAGTAAGCGAGGCCAATCCTATCGTTCCGACTCTTTCTTTTATTTATCCTACGGCCAATTGGCATGAAAGGGAAGCCTACGATATGTTTGGGATTATTTTTGAAGGCCATCCCGATTTGCGCCGTATTTTAATGTGGGAAGGTTATCCTTATTATCCTTTAAGAAAGGATTTTCCCGTGGAAGGAAAGGAAACCGATCAAAGCCCGGTAGCCTTTGCCAAGCCAGCACCCCTTGATGGAGGGCCTTTTGTCAGTCGTCCGGCAAAGCTCAGCGTGGAGAGGGAGCCAAGAGCCAGGGAAGATGAAGAGCTTTTAGAAGAACTTGAAGAATTGAAAGAGCAACAAGAGAACACCACTTTATCCAAAAAAGAATAATAATATGGCTGAGGGTTTAACGAGAGAAGTTCGAATGGAAGTTCCAGATACAGCTGAACTTCTAAGAAGATCAGAAGATATTTCGGGTGCACCTGAAGGAGAAAGACTTATCCTCAACATGGGACCTTCGCATCCGAGTACCCATGGTGTATTTCAACTTTTGCTTGAACTGGATGGCGAGGTGATCACGAAGGCTATTCCCGAGGTCGGATACCTGCATCGGGGAGATGAGAAAATAGCTGAAAATATGCAGTATAATCAATTCGTTCCGTATACGGATCGACTAGACTACCTTGCCCCTCTTGCCAATAACGTGGTGTATGCCTGTGCTGTAGAAAAACTGTTGGGGTGGGAAATTCCTGCCCGTGCTCAAGTAATCCGGGTCATTTGTTCGGAAATGGCAAGAATTTCTTCTCATTTGATGGGATTGGGGGCTTATGCGATGGATTGTGGAGCTGTCTCCGTGTTCTTGTACACTTTTACGGAAAGAGAAAAGATCTATTTGCTCATTGAGGAGCTTACCGGTGCCCGTTTTACAACATCTTATACGAGGATAGGAGGATTGACTAGGGATCTTCCTCCGGGTTGGACAGAAAAGCTTAAAGATTTTATTAAGCAGTTTTTACCCAAGGTTGATGAAATTGAAGGGTTGTTAACGAAAAACAAGATCTTTGTCGATCGTACCCAGGATATTGGAATCATCTCCAAGGAAGACGCGATCGATTATGGCCTGACGGGACCAAACTTGAGGGGGAGCGGAGTCGATCATGACTTGAGGAAAAAAAACCCTTACCTTGGATATGAAAAATATGATTTCGAAGTTCCCCTGGGGAGTGTTGGGGATTGTTTCGATAGGTACATGGTCAGGATCGAGGAAATGAGGCAGAGTTGTAGGATACTCGATCAAGCCTTGGCGGATATTCCTCCCGGCCCCATCGCTGTTGATGAACCTAGGGGTTATCTTCCCAAGAAGTCTGCAGTTTTAACGAAAATGGAGGAGCTTATCCAGCACTTTATTGTTGTTACTCAAGGGGTGGATGTGCCTCCCGGTGAAGTCTATTTTGGTGGTGAAAATCCAAAAGGAGAACTGGGGTTTTATATTGTAAGCAAAGGGGGTGGGGTCCCCTACCGCTTGAAAATACGTTCTCCTTCATTTGTCAATTTAAGTATATTGCCCAAAATTCTTCCCGGTCATCTCTTAAGCGACGTTGTGGCTATTCTCGGCAGTTTGGACTTTGTCATGGGAGAATGCGATAGATAACAAGGAGGAGAGTTTTTTAAAGGTTGTTGGAGTTTCAATATAAACTTAAAGCTTAAAAATGAATACGGTTGAAACAGTGCCACCGCATTTGGATCAAGGATTTATCGATGAGGCGGAGAAGATCATCAGCCAATATCCGGTCTCTAAAAGGAGTGCTTCCCTGCCTTTGCTGCATTTATGGCAGAAACACTTTGGATATGTTTCCAGAGAAGGAGTGGAATGGATAGCGCAAAAATTGGAATTGGAGCCCATAGCTGTTGAAGAGATTGCCACCTTTTATCCCATGATTCGTCATAGGCCCCTAGGTAAATATCAATTTAAAGTCTGTAGGACTCTTTCTTGTGCGTTAGCGGGCAGCTACCAACTTTTTGATTATATCAAGCAGAACTGTAATGCTCTTCAGGAAGTGGGCCATCATGTTTATCTCAGCGAGGACGGTCAATTTTCAGTAGAGTTTGTTGAATGCCTTGCCGCTTGTGGAAATGCTCCCGTGATGATGATTAACGAGGAGGAGTGGATGGATGTGACCAAAGAAAAAATTCAAGGAATCCTGGCCCAGTTAAGAAAAAAATAAAGTTAAGGAGAGTTTTTTATCCATGTCCTTTAAGCCTGAATATCGACTCATTCTAAAATACGCCGATAGTCCCGGTTATACCGTAGACATAGATTGCTACTTGCAACACGGAGGCTACCAAGTCTTAAAAAAAGCCCTCAGTTTGGATCCTTTCTTTATAGTTCAAGAAGTTAAGAAATCGGGTTTAAGGGGGAGGGGAGGAGCCGGGTTCCCTACGGGTGTAAAATGGGGATTTATCAATCATGAAAAGAATACAAAGCCCGTGTATCTGCTTTGCAATGCCGATGAATCCGAACCGGGTACATTCAAGGATAGGCAGATTATTTACAAAGATCCCCATCAGCTAATCGAGGGTATGATCATTAGTGCTTATGCTAATCGGGCACACCTGGGTTATATCTACATAAGAGGGGAGTTTGCAAGGGGGGCTGAAATTTTAGAAAAAGCGCTCTCGGAAGCAAGGGAAAGAAATTTTTTAGGCAAAAACATCCTCGGTAGCGGTTACGATTTGGAGATTTACGTTTTTCGTGGAGCAGGAGCTTACATATGCGGCGAGGAAACAGGTCTTATTGAATCCTTGGAAGGGAAAAGGGCCTACCCGAGGATAAAACCCCCCTATTTTCCCGCTGTCTTAGGATTGTATATGTGCCCTACCATCGTGAATAACGTGGAGACTCTTTGTCATGTCAAGCACATTGTGGATATGGGTGGAGAGGCCTTTGCCCAAATAGGGACTCCCAACAATACGGGAACCCGGATATGGTGCGTGAGTGGAGATGTCAATAAACCAGGGTATTATGAGTATCCTTGTGGGGCGATTACTTTTGGTGAGCTTCTTTACGAGGTATGCGGGGGGATTAGAAACGGCAATAAGCTTAAGGCGGTAATTCCCGGGGGGTCATCGGCTAAGGTGTTGCGAGCGGATAAAAAATACAAGATACCGAAGAAAAAAAGCGATGGAACGACCGAAATGGTTGAAGTGGGACTGGAAGATATTCCCTTGGATTTTGATACCGTGGCCGCTACAGGTTCCATGTCCGGCTCAGGGGGAATCATCGTCATGGATGACACCCGCGATATGGTCGAATGCCTGAGGAATATAGCGGAGTTTTATGCTCATGAATCTTGTGGACAGTGTACCCCCTGTAGGGAAGGCTCCCTATGGATGAAAAAAATACTTGATAGGATATGCAGAGGTAAGGGAAGAAAGGAAGACAGCCAACTTCTTCTCGATGTGGCCAACCATATTGCAGGCAGAACTATCTGTGCCTTTGGAGAAGCCTGTTCCTGGCCTGTGCAGAGTTTTGTGGAAATGTTTGAAGAAGAATTTACAGCTAAAGTAAAAGAAGAACCTCCGCCGATGGAAATTTTAGGACCGGCGGTAGGGACAGTTTCTTAACGAAGCTCGTAAGGGAAAACAAAAGAAAAAACTATGAGTGCGGCGATCAAAAATCCCTTCAATCATGATTTAGTCCCTGCGGATACTCCTCTTGTCAACGTTCAACTCGATGGGCAATGGGTGAAGGTCCCCAAGGGACTGAACGTGATCGAAATTGCCAAGCGCTTTGGTAAATTTATCCCCCATTATTGTTACCATCCCAAGCTTTCCATAGCGGGTAACTGCCGCATGTGTCTTTTCGAGATGGGAGTCCCCAAATTAGATGCCCAACGGAAGCCCCTCCTCGATGACAAGGGCATGCCCCTCATCAATTGGTTACCTAGACCCCAGATTGCTTGTGCTACTCAAGCCACCGAGGGCATGGCTATCAAGACCAACTCCTTCCTTACTCGGGATTGTCAGGAAGGAGTAACGGAGTTTCTCCTCATCAATCATCCCTTGGACTGTCCTATATGCGACCAGGCTGGGGAATGTCGGTTGCAGGAGTATTCTTATGATTTTGGAAGAGGGAGGAGTCGCTTTGTTGAAGAAAAGGTAAAGAAACCTAAACGGGTGGAGCTAGGCCCTAGGATTGTGCTCGATGACGAGAGATGCATCCTTTGTTCTCGGTGTATCCGTTTTGCCCGTGAAATAGCCAAACAAGACGTCATTGGTTTTCTCAGCCGTGGCAGTTATTCGACCTTGACCGTCTATCCGGGTAGGCCCTTTGATAGCAACTATTCTCTCAATACCGTGGATATATGCCCGGTTGGGGCATTGACGAGCAAGGATTTCCGCTTCAAGATGAGAGTTTGGTTTTTAAGGGAAACCAAGAGTATATGCACCGATTGTGGGACCGGTTGTAACGTGATCATAGGAAGTAGGGAAAATGTCGTTTATAGGCTGACTCCTCGGGTAAACGAAGAGGTTAATTCCCATTGGATGTGTGATCAGGGTAGATTAGGGTTTCATTATATTCATAGCAAAAAAAGAATTATCGAACCGGCTACACATCTAAACGGTTCCTTGTTTCCCCTGGAATGGAAAGAAGCGCTTCGTACGGTAGCGCAAAGACTTAGAGAATTTTCTCCTTCGGAAATCGCCTTTTTGGTTTCAGCAAAGCTGACCTGTGAAGAGCTTTTCCTCCTGAAAAAACTCATGGAAGTTTTAGGGAAAGAGGGGACAGTATTTTCAGAAATTGTTCCCAGGAAAGGAGTAGCCGATTTTTTGCTTAGAAGCGAAGACCTCAATCCAAATACTCTGGGGACTGTTTACATGGGTATTGGGAAAAAAGGGGAAAAGTTGACTGCATTGAAGGAGAAGATTCGGGCAAAAGAGATAAAATGCCTCTGGGCTATTCATGAGAACCCTGAAGAAATCGAGATATCCGAGGATCTTCTGAGTTCGCTTTCCTTTTATGTTTGGCAAGGATTGATCCCTGGACCCTCTATCCACACCGCCCATGTTCTTTTAGCCGGAGCAAGTTTTGCCGAGAAGAGCGGCACGATGATCAATATTGCGGGAAGGCTGCAAAAACTGCACAAGGCGATATTGTGCCCGGGAAGGGCGAGGGAAGATTGGAGAATTTTTAGGGACCTTCTGGGAGAAGTAGGATGGAATGAGAGGTCCTTTGAGAACATAGGGCAAGTTTTTGAAGCGATGGCTCAAGAGGTAGAGATCTTTAAAGGTCTTGCTTGGACAAGCATTGGAGATCTGGGGATCGATTTAAGTCAAAAATGCAAAGCTTGATTTTCTTTGCGACGAGAAATTACTGGAAAAGTCAACAATGAACGACGCAATGGTTATTTTTATTGTCAGTACCCTTGTTAAAATCATCCTGGTAGTAGGGATACTCTTGGGTGTTGTGGCTTATACGGTTTTGGCCGAGAGGAAAATTTGTGCGGCTATCCAGGATAGAGTGGGGCCTAACCGGGTGGGACTTCCTTTTTTAAAAAGCCGTCTTTGGGGGTTGGGGCAACCTATTGCTGATGCCTTCAAGCTCATGCTTAAAGAACAATTTGTTCCTCGTGTTGTAAAAAAATTTTATTATTCTCTAGCCCCTTTTTTTGTCATTGTTCCCCCCTTGATTATTATCGGGTTCATTCCCTTTGCTTCCATAGATCCGGTTACCCTTTCTTCTTTAAAAATAATTATACCTCAACCAGGGGTAATTATCAATTCGGGAACCGGGGTTCTCTGGGCGTTTGCCATTAGTTCGCTCAGCGTTTATGGGATTGTTCTGGCCGGATGGTCTTCTAATTCAAAATATGCTTTTCTTGGAGGGATACGGTCTACCGCCCAGATGATCTCTTATGAGGTGGCTTTGGGCTTTTCGATCATTCCCGTTTTTCTTTTAACGGGCAGTTTGAATTTTTCAGAAATTGTTCAGTACCAGATTGAACACGGCTGGTTGCTCTTTCCTTTTCTGGGTAAACATCCAGATTTTCGACTGTTTGTCTTTTGGCCCTTTCTTTTTCTTTCTTTTTTGATTTTTATGGTGGCTTTGTTTGCAGAAACGAACCGCGCTCCCTTTGATCTCCCCGAAAGCGAACAGGAACTTGTCGCGGGATATAATACCGAGTACGGAGGCATGAAATTCGGCATGTTTTTCTTGGGGGAATATGCCGCGATGATTGCGGCCAGTTCTTTGATCATCACCTTATTTCTCGGAGGGTGGAGCTTGCCTTTTGGTTGGTTATCTGAAGGGAAAAGTCTTGGAGTCATTTTGCTCCAGGCCCTTGTTTTCTTGTTAAAAATACTGATTTTTTTGTTTCTCTTCATATGGGTTCGATGGACGTTACCGCGCTTTAGGTACGACCAACTCATGAATCTGGGCTGGAAGATTTTTCTTCCCTTGGCAATGGTGAACATCGGATGTGTAGCCACTCTCTTGGCTTTCATTAAATCTCCCTAAATATCCTCCTCTTTTGGGTTTTGGAAGAAAACAGGAAAAAAATAGGAAGAAAATAAAATAGGCTGTATTTTTTTTAAATTTTTTAAGGCTTTAAAATTTTTTTTTGTGGGAAATTTTACTTTTTTTTGAATTGTATGATGATTTTAGAAACTTTTTGTTTTCATTTTTTTGTATTAGAAAATTTAAAAAATTGGAGGAACCTTTAGAATTGGCACCGAACGACTCTATCAATAATATAAGTAAACTTCCCGAGGTGGCTCCGCTCACAATCCTCGAAAGAGCATGGATCAGCGGTTATTTAGCCGGTATAATGGAGTATGCCAAAGCAGGAGCTCCCCTTCCTTCTATTCCCAAGTGGGCTCCTATTTCAGAAACAGCCAGGCAATGGGCTGAACAATTTATATTCAATCTGCTTGTTTTCTCTCCCCTTCCGGAAGAAGAAAAAAAAGAAGAACTTTCAATTGCTCAAACTCCACCTCAAACAACGATTAGGATTTTTTATGGAAGTCAGACGGGAAATGCTGAAGAACTGGCAAAAAGGATGGGTAGAAAACTTCAATCCGTCAATTTTCCCGTAACCGTTATCGACCTTGCTGATTATAAAAGCGTGGATTTAACAAAAGAATCGTATGCATTGTTTTGTGTAAGTACTTTTGGGGAAGGGGAGCCTCCAGACAATGCACGGGAGTTCTGGGAATTTTTATCCTCCCCCCAAGCGCCAAGGCTGGATAATCTAAAGTATGCCCTGCTGGCCCTAGGAGATTCAGCCTATCCTGATTTTTGTCAAGCGGGTAAGAATATAGATAAAAGATTGGAAGAACTAGGTGCTCAACGAATTTTCCCGAGAATCGATTGTGACGTCGATTACGAAGAGTCGGCATCGAAATGGATTGAAAATGTTTTCGAAATATTACCTCGGACTTTACAGGTTAACGTTGGAGAAAATAGGCATGTAGGAGAATTAAGGGAAGAAGGTCCAAAAACCCTGGCCTCTCCCTCTCTTGCCCCAAAAATACCCCAAGCTCCCTTTACCAAGCACAATCCTTTCCCTTCCAGGGTGTTAGAGAACAGGCGGTTGACATTGATGGGGTCTGAGAAAGAGACAAGGCACATAGAACTTTCCTTGGAAGGCTCGGAACTTTGTTATCTACCTGGAGATGCGGTTGGAGTCTATCCAACAAACTGGCCTGTACTTGTCCAGGAAATTATAGAAACCTTGGGATATACGGGAGAAGAAATTGTCCCCACGCCAAGTGGTGAAAACGTTCCCTTGAGAGAGGCTCTTTATCGATATTATGAGATAAATTCTATACTGGATGACTTTCCTAAAAAAGGGATCGGGGCGGTTGAACTTGTTCAAAACTTGAGATCTCTTTCTCCAAGATACTACTCTATTGCTTCCAGTCCAAAAGTACACGAGATGGAACTCCACCTTACTGTTGTGGTTGTAAGGTATATTCAGCATGGCCGCTGGAGAAGAGGAGTATGTTCGAACTTTCTGGCTGAAGCTACACCCAAGGTGCCTATCCCGATCTTTATTCGGCCGAATCCTAATTTTAGGCTACCTGCCGATCCTTCGATCCCCATCATTATGATTGGACCCGGGACCGGGATTGCTCCCTTTAGAGCTTTTTTGCAGGAAAGGGCAGCAATAGGGGCGAAAGGAAAAAATTGGCTTTTTTTTGGAGAACAACACCGTTCTACGGATTTCTTTTATCAAGAGGAATTAGAAAATTATCTTAAAGAAGGCATATTGACTCGGCTTGATACCGCTTTTTCTCGTGATCAATCTTATAAAATTTATGTTCAGCACCGCATGCTCGAGAAGGCGCAAGAGATTTGGGCATGGCTTCAGGAGGGAGCTTTTATTTATGTGTGTGGAGATGCCCATAGGATGGCCAAGGACGTTGACATCGCGCTTCACCAGATATGCGAAAAGGCCGGAGGTCTCTCTAAAGAGAAAGCGCAAGAGTACATGCAGAATTTGCGCTCTACAAAAAGGTATTTACGTGACGTCTACTGATCACCGTCCAACTAGGAGCTGTTTATTGCTTGGCTTGATTCACGATTAAAGGAGGATGAGGAAAGGCTAAATAGAGAGGAGGAAGATCCCATGGACTTTGCAATCTGGCATAATCCGGGACCGAAAGGATAACAATTTTGGGCTTGGAAGAATAGGATATCCACCGGATCAGTTCGACTAACTTCTCTTTTTGCATCGCCACGCAACCTGAAGTAGGAACATGTTCTCCATAGCGTTCATGAAGAAAAATAGCACTCCCTAGTCCGGGTATAGAATCCGGATAATTATGTTCTATAAAGACCATCCATTCTAAGTGAGGATCTTCTATCCTCAACCTCTGTTTTTCAAACCAATCTGGAGGAGAAGTGCTATCTTGAATAGTGACGAGATGGTTGTAGTGTGCAAGCGTTGGATCTTCCACCCAGGCATCCAGGGAGGTCTTCTTGTGATAGAGAGGCCACTGGCTTCCAGGAGGTAACTCGTCGGCAATGCCCATGATCAGCCCCAAGTTGAAAATTCCTGCAGGGGTTTTCCCATCCCCTTCTTTTTTCTGTTCCCCTTGCTGGGGCTCGTGCAGACCTTTTCCCCAACTTAAGCCGTTTCTACCAATGAGAACAGGAACAAAATCCGAATCAGCAATCCATTGTTCCCCCTCGCCAATTCTTTGAAAAAATCTCATGTAACCTTCAAAAACATTTGAAGAAGGAACGACAACGGTAATGAGCTGTTGGATGGGGAATTTTTTCTGCAACATCTTTTCGATCTTATCGGCAAGATATAAAAGGAAAAGAGAAAAAATCAGGAATACGGAGAGGGTCGTTATGCCCAAAATCCAAACCCGGTTTTTAGATTGAATCCTCATAAAGGGTAGGCAATCAATATCTAAAAATAAAAATGCTCTATAATAACGCAACGGAGAAGTGATTGTCTCTTGACTTTGGACCTTCCCAGGTTTATTTAAAATCAAGGACTTAAGACATATATGCTGACAAAGGTTGGGGCTGCTTTAGGGGCATTGGTTCTTGTTCTGTTATCCTACTTAACCCTGTCTCAAACTTACCACGCCCACCAGTTGCAAAAAGCCAAGAATGAATTTTCTTCTGTCTTCAGTTCTTCTCTTGCCTCTCTCCCCCAAGAATCGGAACAACAGAATAGAATGAGTCAAGTTCAAGGTCTTTTGTCCGATCCTGCTCATGCTTCAGAGTCTACTATTTTACAGCTACAAATGGCGGCTAGTAATTCTAAAAGCTATGCCCAGTCAATTCGTCGGGTCATTGACCAGGTCCGTATGAAGCAAAACGAAATTGCTTCACGTTACCATGTGAATGCCGATGATCTCATTTCCGTTCCCCAAGCCTTGAAACTGGAACAACTCTCAAGTACGGCCGATGGAGCTGATCAGTTTGCTCAATTCGTCGAAGCCCAGATCCCTCTTGTTCAAAAAGCCATTAGCCAAGGGAGAAGGGGAGAAAACCAGCCTTCTTCTGGCGAGCAATCCAGGAGCAATGCTTCTAATGGCGTTTTCCAGGGATCTACGGCTGCCTCTTATTCTTATCCTCCTCCTTATTATCCTTATTGGTATCCTCCTTACTGGGCTTATTCTCCATGGGTTTATGGCCCTTATTGGTGGGCACCCTTGTGGTATCCCTGGTATGGCTGGGGTTGGGGTTGGGGAATAGGTTTAGGGTTTGGTTTTTGGGGAGGGGGATGGGGGATCGGTTTTGGTTTGGGCTATCCCCTTTTACCGGGAATTTCCTTGGGATTCTTTTTTGGCAGGCCTTGGTGGGGGATGCCCTGGTTTTCTGTGGCTAATTTTAATAGAACGACGATCATTAACAACAATACTTTCATCAATCGAAGTATCACTTCTTCGACCAGAAATTTTAATTCCTTTGGTAATGGATGGAATAGATTTGGTGGACAAAACAGCTGGGCGGCCCATAATTTTGGACAGGCTTACAACATGGGACTTGCCCAACGGAATTTTGCTACGCAGCCTTTTAATTCCGCAAGAAATTCTTCTTCTTTCTCCCGTTTTTCTCAACCTTCAGCCTCCTCGTCCCGATTGGGGACTTCTCCAGTTCAACGGGGAGCTTCTTGGGGAAGGTGGGGAGGGCCAAGCATGAGCGGCTATGGCAGAACCTTCAATCATGGAGGACCCGCTTTTCATGGTTATCCGGCAGTTAGAGGACCTATCGGCGGTGGCCAGGTCGGGGCCTTTCATGGAGGAGGGTTCCGCGGTGGCGGGGGATTCCATGGGGGAGGAGGATTGCATGGAGGAGGTTTCCATGGTGGAGGGTTCCATGGCGGGGGCGGGTTCCATAGGTAAGATAGATCAGGGCCAATGTTGGACTGTTTCTTTGTTTTCCCATTGAATAAAAATAGAAAACTTAAAAAAAGTTTGTCTTTCAACAGGTTCACCATTAGCTATTTCCTAAAAAGAGAGGAGCAAGCTTTTTAAAAACGGCTTTAAGAGCTGGAGCTTGATAGCAATCAAAAAGGATATGTTTTAAATTCTGGTGGCTAACTGCTGTTTTCTTAGAGAATCAGGGCGCTCGACTGTCTTTTTTTCTTTCGGATAAACCCCTGTTCTGAACAGCCGTTGAAAATCCAAACCATATCGACCACCTTTCTTTTTCATTAGCTGTTTGGAGATAAGAAGAGAAATCCTCTTTTGACTTTTTTTCTTTAGCTTGTTGATCCGCTTTTGATTGAGAAATTTCTTTGTAGGCCGCTTTTGCCACACGGATACAGTTTTTAAGCATAAGCTTAATCCATGGAGAAACTAAAAAGTTATTTTCTTTATCTTGTTCAGGGAATTTAGGCAAAGCCCTTTTTTTGTGGGCTCTTTCTTGGGCTTTGGCGGCCATTTTCTGGGCTGCGTTCGCCGTTTCAGAAATTTGCTTTTGAGATTCGGTCTCATCAAGACTGTTTTTCTGCTTTGGATTTTTACCGGAGGCAGGTTTGCCGTCTTTTTTATCGCTTGGAGAGAAATTTTTTTGGGTGGACTGATGAGTTTGTTTGCTATTTTTCCTTATTTTTTCTGCTTCATCCGGTAGGTTAGACGGTTGGAAATATCGGTATATTTGTTTTGCCCAATGGGAAAGATTTAAAAAGAGGGAATGAAGAGATTTGGCGCAATCGGCAACATCTTTCCAATTGATGAACCCTTGATCAAAGTCTATTTTTTTATTGATGTTCCACAAGGGATGAAATTGGGCATGGAGTTGGTAATTTCCTCCTTCGGTCGCCGTGATTTTTACATGAAAATGTTTATAATCCATGGGGTATTTCCTTTTTGTTGCTTAAAAAAAGAGTGAGACGATAAGCCCAACAATAGGATGGAATTAGGGATGATTTCGATGGCGGTATAAAAGAGAGGGTCTAAAATTTATTTTCTCCATGGTTCAGGATATAAAAAGGGCGGAAATTGCTTTGGACTTCAAAAACAAGCCTGTTTTCTTTTTGGTAGGATCTACGGGTATAGGAAAGACTGCAATTGCTCATCGCATCGCCGATGAAATAGGTCTTTCTCTCTTGTCAATCGATTCGATGCAGGTTTACAGAAAACTCGATATTGGGACAGCGAAGCCCTCTCTTAGCGAACGGATCCGTTATCGTTATGGGGGGATCGATCTCGTCGATTGGAAAGATTCATTTAATGCCTTTCTATTTGTCCAGCAGGCTTGCCATTATTTAGCCAAAGAATGGGAAAACCGTCGCGGAGTTCTAGCCGTTGGCGGCTGTGGGTTATATTTCCGGGCGATGACCCGGGGTCTTTGTAATGCCCCTCCCGCCAATTTGCAGCTAAGAACAGAACTTGAAAAAATGGATAGGATAACCCTTCTTGAAAGGTTAACAAGGATTGATCCTTCGGCAGTTGCTTGGGTAGATTGTTCAAATCCCAGGAGAATCATAAGAGCGATAGAGGTGAAAGAAACTTCGGGTATTTCCCTGATCGAGTGGCAAAAAAAGACGACTTTACCTCTCGTTACTCCATTCCTTGCTTTCTGGATAGATCGACCTCAACCCGAAGCAGAAATCCGCCTGCGCCGTAGAATTAAAAAAATGTTTGAAAGGGGATGGGAGGAGGAGACTTTAATGCTGATTGAAGAGGGGGGAATGGAAGCTGTCGAAAAATGCAAGGCTATTGGGTACAAGCTCATCGGACAATTCTTGTTGCAAAAGAGAAAAAACCGGGAGGAACTTGAAGAGGCGATATACAGGCAACAACATGGCTATGCGAAGAGGCAAAAGACTTGGTTTAAAAAAGAACCTTCCTTATGTTATTACCTATTGAAAAATCCTGAAGAGGAGTATCGTTTTATCAAAAGTTGCATAGAAAAAATAGCTTTTTTTATTCGAAGAAATCACCAAGATTTTCTTTATTGATGATGGGAAGAAAAAAAGGAGTTATAAACTATAAAGCATGATTGCAACAGTTGAAGAGGCAAGACTGGAAAGAGGAATTCTTGTTGGGCTGGATAGAGGGGAAAGAGATTTTGAAGAATCTTTTAAGGAATTAGCGCAGTTAGCCTCTTCTGCAGGAGCAGTGATCGTTGAAAGACTGGTCCAGAAGATGTCTTCTCCCACTGCTCCTTATTATATCGGTAAAGGAAAGGCAAAAGAGATCGCCGAAATTTGCAGGCAAAAAAAGGTTTCTTTCGTGCTTTTCAACGAGGAGCTTTCACCTATCCAGTGTCGGAACTTAAGTTCTCTTTTCGGCTGCAAAGTTCTTGATAGGACACAGCTCATTTTAGATATATTTGCGCAAAGGGCGAAAACCAGGGAAGGGAAACTTCAAATTGAATTAGCCCAACTGCTCTATCTTCTTCCCCGATTGACTCGGTTGTGGACCCATCTTTCCCGCCAAACGGGGGGCATTGGCACACGGGGACCTGGAGAAACCCAACTTGAGGTTGACAGGCGGCGCATACTGGAAAAGATCCATAGGCTCAAAAAAGAGCTTGAGGAAGTAAAAAAAACGCGTTTTATCCAAAGAAGCAGTCGGCAAAAATTTCCATGGCCTACGGCTTGTCTTGTAGGGTATACGAATGCGGGAAAATCGACTTTGTTTAACCGCCTGACTAATGCCCATGTTTTAGTCGAGGATAAGCTTTTTGCAACCTTGGACCCTACTATCAGGCTTTTCGAATTCTCGGGCGGATATAAAATATTTTTGTCGGATACTGTTGGTTTTATTCAAAAATTGCCCCATCATTTGATTGAATCCTTTAAAGCCACATTGGAAGAGGTTACAGAAGCTGACTTATTGATACACCTTGTAGATGTTTCTCATCCGTGGGCTGAAACCCAGATTAACGAAGTCAACAAGGTCTTGGAACAGATTGGGGCCATTCACAAACCGACCATCTTGGTTTGGAATAAGATCGATTTGGTCAATACGAGCGGATTGATCAAGAGAAGGATCGAAGAATATCCAGGAAGTGTCCCCATTTCGGCGGCAACGGGGTTTGGATGTGAAAATCTATTGGTTAAAATCGAAGAATGGTTAAAATCCCAAAGACGGTTTCTTTCTTTAAAGTTACCCCTTGAAAGAACAGATATTGTTGCAAAATTGCACCGTATCGGTTCGGGAATCGTGACTGATTACCAACCCGATGGAATTTGGGTATACGGCTGGATACCCCTTTCTCTTAGCTCTTTTTTAGAACAATTTGATGGGGCTGCGGGGGTATATCGAAACGGTATCTCTGAAAGTCATTAAAGTTTAATGGGTTTTTAGCTCTCGGTTTTTTAATTACTCCTACTTATGATCCATCCAACGGCGATTGTTAGTTCTAAGGCCGAAATCGGCAAAAATGTATCCATCGGCCCATGGGCAATTGTTGAAGAAGGCTGTTTTATTGGTGATGAATCGGAGATTAGGGCTCATGCGGTAATTACCGGCTGCAGCTACATTGGACAAAGAAACCAGATCGGTTATGGAGCCATCATTGGGGCAGAACCGCAGGATGTTTCCTTTAAAGGGGGTAGTTCTTCCGTGCTTATCGGCAATGACAATATTATTCGTGAATATGTGACCATACACCGGGGTTCGGCTCAATCCTCGATTACAAAAATCGGTAACGGTTGTTTTTTGATGGCGGGCAGTCATGTTGCCCATAACTGCTTGTTGGAAGATCAAGTTGTTCTCGTTAACAACGTGCTGCTTGCCGGTTACGTTCACGTGGAAAGGAAAGCGTTTTTAGGAGGAGCAGCGGTAGTCCATCAACATGTCAGAATAGGGGAGTTAACCATGACTCGGGGGCAGACCCGCATTGGGAAAGACCTTCCTCCCTATTTCATGGCTGTGGATACCAACGAGGTTTCCGGAATTAATCGAGTAGGATTAAAAAGGGCGGGGATATCCGAAGAAATAAGAAGAAAAATAGAAGAGGCGTATAAAATTCTTTACTTTAAAGGACTTAACGTTTCACAAGCTTTGGAGATGATTGAGAATATCAGCGACTGCTCCGAGATAAAAAAACTCGTGGCTTTCATCCGGAGCACGAAAAGAGGAATTTGCCTAGCCCGAAAGAAAAAAATAACCGAGGAAGAATAACCTTTTGCCCTTTCGGTTCTTTTTAAAGGAGCCGGATTTTTTAGAACCCCTCTTTTTCTTTTAGAGAAACCGTGGGTAGAGTCTCCCTTCGTTTTTTTTACTAAAACTTTAAACCAGTTCCTCCAAGAGCCAAGGAGCTAACAACCGCTTGGATTGCCAGGGCCCTTTGAAAATAGAAAAAGATAGGATGGGGATGCATCCGAATATTTAAGATTCTTTATGAAGCGTTGGAGAAGCTTTTTTCAACGCTGCTTTTAGTTTCATATTCAAAATAGGCAATGGGGAATGCTCAGTCAGTCCTTTCCCATGATCTTGTTGCGCAAGCTCTTACGGCTATTGGGGCAATGAATTTGAATTTTTTAACAGCTCTTATCTTCCTCATGGTAACTCCAAAAAAAGACCCCATCCAGCCTAAGAATGGCTACTTTTGAGAAGGTGATCCTTGGGTCGGCGGGAAGCGTCTACAAGCTCATTGTCGGGAAAAGAAGGCTATTGCATTTTCCTTTTTTTTTACCTTTTTTAGATTCTTTTTAGGGCCACTCTTGGAAGCGCTCTTTCTTCTTGGAGGGATGAGTCCTTCCGTTCAATGATCTTGATTGAACCCAAAGAGCGAGAAAATAAAGGGGCATTAGAACTGGAGGATCGAATAGCAGGGAAAGGGAAAGAGCCTTTCCCTGCCTTTTAAATTGGATAACTCTGCAAGAAATCCCAGTTCCATCAAGTTTCCGCCGCATTTTTCTACCAACAAGGCTGCCGTACGCGCCGTGTTTCCCGTGGCCAAAACGTCATCTACAATCAAGATGTTTTCACCCTTGGATATGGCATCCTGGTGTATTGTCAGGACTTCTTCCCCATACTCGCTTTTGTAATGCAGTTCATAGGTTTTGTAAGGTAATTTCCCTTTCTTCCGAATGGGGATAATACCTACTCCAAGAGCATGAGCAAGGGCTCCTGCAAAAATAAACCCTCGGGCATCAATTGCCGCTATTTTATCAATCTTTTTCTTTTGATAACGGGCAATGAATATGGTCAAGATTAGCCTGAAAAACTGCCCTTCTCCAATGGCTGGGGTAATATCCTTAAACATTACTCCGGGACGGGGAAAATCGGGAATCGTCCGAATTTTTTCCTTTAATCTTTCGATTGAGCTACTTAAAACAAAAGTCATGGAAAAGAGTTTTCCTCTTTTTTTTATTCCGTTTTTAAGGGTTGTTTTGTTGGGAAACGGTTCTTTCCTTTTTCTTGTTTTTCTAGCTCCTTTCGAATTTTTCGTAAAGCAATATTTTGAAGTTGCCGAATTCTTTCCCGGGTAACGTGAAATTCCTTGCCAATTTCCTCTAATGTCATCTGTTCGTTGCCTTCCAAACCAAACCTAAGACTTAATATTTTTCTCTCTCTCTCGTCGAGCTTAGGAAGCAATTCCATGATGGTATTTTTAAGGTTTTGATCGAGAACAGACTGGTCGGGACTTGCTGCAGATTCATCCTTGACGAGCTCACCTAAAGCAGTCCCATCTTCTTCTTCACCGACGGTAGCATCAAGAGAAGCTGGTCTTATGGCTATTGTTCTGAGCTCAGCAACCTTCGTAGTGGACATGCCCAATTCTTCAGCCAGTTCTTCATCCGTTGGGTCTCTTCCAAGAATTTCGGACAGTTGCATGGCAACTCTCCTCATCTTGGCTATCTTGTCAACAAGATGAACCGGGAGTCGAATCGTCTTGCTTTGATTCGCTAAAGCTCTTTTGATCGACTGTTTGATCCACCATGCAGCATAAGTGCTGAGTTTTCCTCCTTTTGAAGGATCAAAGCGGTCTACAGCTTTCATAAGACCGATGTTCCCTTCCGAGATCAAATCGGGAAGAGGCAGCCCGCTATTGGCATAGTCATGGGCTATTTTAACAACAAGGCGTAGGTTGGCTTGGATCATTTGGCGTCTTGCCTCTTGATCGCCTTGTTGTATTCTTTTAGCCAATTCCACCTCTTTTTCCTTTGTTAAGAGGGGAATTTGACTTATTTCCCTTAAATAAAGCTTGAGTGCAGAATCGTTATTATCCATTTCTAATTATTGATACGCTTAGAATTATTGAAAAGTTGAGAAGGTAAATACGTAATTTAAGAAATAACTTTCGTTATTGGAGAGATTACACTACCAAAAGAAAACAAAGGTTTTCGTTTTTACTTTAAATAATAATAAGTGGGGATGAGAAATCAAGAAAAAATTTTCAATAATGATTAAATTATTCCTCCGGCAAATTTTTTTGCTTGTTCTGCAAGGGCGGTACTCAAGTACCTTTCACCGGTACTAGCGGCTATAGCTACGATTAATTTTCCTTTGTTTTCCTTGCGTTTTGCAATTTCTAAAGCAGCAAAAACAGTCGCTCCGGAAGAAATTCCCGCTAGGATCCCTTCCTCGGAAGCAAGTCTTTGAGCTGTAGCAATCGCTTCTTGGTCAGAAACAGTAAAAACCTCGTCAATGATTTTGAGATTTAAATTCTTGGGGACAAAGCCCGCTCCAATACCTTGAATTTTATGGGGGCCGGGTTTTAAGGGTTCTCCGCGAAGAGTTTGAGTAATGACCGGGGAGGCCGAGGGTTCTACGGCAACCGAATATAATGAAGGTTTTCTTTTTTTAATCACTTCACTTACTCCCGTGATGGTGCCTCCGGTTCCGACTCCTGAAACAAAAATATCGACTTTGCCGTTGGTATCGTTCCAGATCTCTTCAGCCGTAGTTTTCCTATGGATTTCCGGGTTTGCGGGATTTTCAAATTGCTGAGGAATCCAACTCTTTTCCATTTTCGATGCGATTTCCATCGCTTTTTCGACCGCTCCTCTCATCCCTAGTTGTGCAGGAGTGAGTATGAGCCTAGCCCCGAGCAGGGCTAAAAGAGTCCTGCGTTCTATGCTCATACTTTCAGGCATGGTTAAAATAAGGGGATAGCCTTTTGCTGCGGCCACGAAAGCAAGGGCAATGCCTGTGTTTCCAGAAGTAGGCTCGATGATAGTAGTCTTTGTATCGATTTTACCTTCTCTTTCCGCTTGCTCGATCATCGCAATGCCAATGCGATCTTTGACGCTGCTTAGAGGGTTAAAAAATTCGCATTTTATGACTACCTCGGCTTCAAGATCCTTGGTCAATTTGTTTAAGCGGACAAGGGGGGTTCTCCCAATGGTTTGAATGATAGAAGGGAAAATGAGCATAGAAATTCTCCAGTAATGCAATAGACTAGATATAGTCAAGAAAATTATAATCAAAATGAAAATATTATCAATGATTTCATTTTCTATGGATATTTATTGAACAAGAAGATGAAAATAGCTTTGTTAAGCGATATTCATGGAAACAAAGAGGCCCTGGAATCGGTTCTTGAAGATCTAGAGGATAAAAGAATAGATAAGGTTTTATGCCTGGGAGACATTGTTGGGTATGGAGCTGACCCTTCCTTTTGCTTGCGAACGATAAGAGAGCGTTCCGATACGATATTGTTAGGCAATCATGATTACTACTGTTCTGTTCCTCAACTGCCGGAAGAAATAGCAAGCAGGCTCAATCCCTTAGCCCTTGATGCGATCAATATGACGAGGAAAATGCTTTCGGAAGAAGAAAAACGGTTTTTAATTTCTCTTCCCTTGATTTGGGAACAAGAAGAGTTGATGGCTACCCATGCCAGTTTTCGTGACCCTAAAAGCTGGCGATACCTTTTATCGGGCGAAGAGGCAAAAGAAAATTTTGACGCTTATCCTTTTCGCATTGGATTTTTGGGACATACCCATATTGTTACTTTGTTTG
This sequence comes from Methylacidiphilum infernorum V4, assembly GCF_000019665.1. Taxonomy (NCBI): domain Bacteria; kingdom Pseudomonadati; phylum Verrucomicrobiota; class Methylacidiphilae; order Methylacidiphilales; family Methylacidiphilaceae; genus Methylacidiphilum (ex Ratnadevi et al. 2023); species Candidatus Methylacidiphilum infernorum. The sequence continues at coordinate 227,558 of NC_010794.1, forward strand.
TGCAAAATACGGATTGTTCTGTCTACCAATTTCGATTTAAAAGGTTATTTCTTAAAAAAAATCTCCGTTTTCTTCTCAACGTGGGTAGCGTGGGCCAACCCCGAGACGGTGATCCTAGGGCTGCATTTGTTGTTTACGATACTGAAAGTTACGAAGCCATTGTCTACAGGATTGCCTATGATATTGAAAAAGCCGCACTAAAGATAAAAAACGCAGGATTGCCCTTGCAATTGGCCGAAAGGCTTAAATGGGGCGTTTAACTGCTTCCCTCCTATAGCCTTTAAAAGGTGAAAATTTTGATCATCAAGCTCAGTTCCTTTGGAGACATAATACAATGTTTTCCTGTAGCCAGCGGATTGGCTAAAAAATTCCCCTCTGCTCGAATTGACTGGGTAAGCTATGATAACTATAGAGAACTGATAAGCTATCAACCCGCAATTAGCCGCATCTATACCCTGCCTCATTATGCTTCGGCTGGAATATTCCCTTCGGTCGTCCACTTTCTCAAGCTCCTTTATGAAATCAAAAAGGAAAGCTATGATATTGTTTTAGATCTTCAAGGCCTTTTTCGCAGTGGGATTCTGTGTGGATTGAGTGGGGCGAAAAGAAAGATAGGCCCATGGAATGCCCGGGAAGGTTCGGTCTTTTTTTATCGAGAAAGGATTATGCCCCCTCCACCACCGGCTCAAGAAAGATACCTGGAGTTTTTACGTTATCTAGGGATAGAGCCCGATCCTTACGAGTTCAACTTGCCCGTTCTTCCACAAGTCTTGAATGTAAAAAATTACGTGGTCGTCCATCCCTATTCCCGTTGGAGATCGAAAATATGGCCATGGAGAAATTACTTAGAGCTGACCAAGAAACTGCCTCAATACCAGTTTGTTTTTATCGGCATAGGCCCCTGGTTCCCGATCAATGATTCCAATTGCATAGATTGCCGTGGAGAAATTCCCTTGAATGTTCTCATGGCGATCATTGGTAATGCTCAAGCCACGATCAGTGGAGATTCCGGCCCCGCGCATCTTTCTGCTGCTTTAGGTTGTCCGACCCTGGTCATGTTCGGTCCCACAGATGCTTCAGAAGCACGTCCCATTGGGAAAAAAGTGATCGTGGTTCAAAGCGATGTGCCCTGCTCTCCATGTTGGCATGATATATGCTTAAACAAAAAATATCCTATGTGTTGCTTATCAGAAATTTCGGTTGAAATAGTTATAAAAAAATTAATGATTCTGATTAAAAATTAATAACGAGTTGAACAATGGTATATATTAATTTTACTTTATTAATTGACTTGACAGGATAGGTATTTTACAATATTAGCTTTTAAAAAGGTTATAATATGAAATCTTCTCATGTAGATCAAGCTTCCAAGAAAAACAAGGAATGGACAGAAGCGGTGGTTATTGAAGAAATCAAAAAATGGCATGCAGCCGGAAAGCCATTGTTTTCCCATTACATGAGAAAACACTATCAAGAATTGCTCGCTGCGGCCGTCCGTTATTTTGGGAACTGGGGCAAGGCGGTTCATGCTGCCGGTTTTACTTATGATGAGATCCGTCGTTATAGAGCCTGGTCTAAAGAAAAGATCATCCAGATGATTCAACAACTCTACCGCCAGGGCACCGATCTTTCTTTTCGATCCATGATGCTCAGCGAATATGCACCGATGGTTTATGCGGCTATACGACCCAATTACTTTGGCAGTTGGAAGAATGCCCTTCTTGCGGCGGGACTAGCTCCCGAGGATATTTATAGGTATAAATCTTGGAAAAATGAAAATATCCTCGAGGAGATTAGGAGGTTGTATAACGAGGGAGCAGATTTGAGCTCTAAGCAGATGGAAAAAAATGCGAGCTCTTTGATCGCCATAGCCAGGCGCAGGTTTGGGAGTTGGTCTGCCGCCGTCGAACAAGCTGGGCTTAATTATGATGCCATTCGTAACCGCAAGAGGTGGTCCAGGGAGCTTATCATTCAAGGCATAAGATCCTTGAAGGATAAGGGTATACCTTTAACCAGCACTCGGGTTAGGGAAGTGGATCCCTCGCTTTTTGCCGCTGCTTGTAAGAAAAGGTTTTTTGGCAGTTGGAAAAAGGCCGTTCAAAGCGCTTTAGTTTAGGATAATCGTTTTGTTGGGAAAAAGAGCCTCCTATTTGCAAGACCGAGGAATAAAGAAGGTAAAACTCTTGCAATTTTTTTTACCATGAGAAAAATTACTTTTCTACTTTAAAAGTTGAAAAGTATTTTCTTTATTCCTCTTTTGCTTTTTTCTTTTTTCCCATTGTCCTTTGCGGCTGAAGTTTCACATTCCTTAAAAACCCACCTCAAGCTCAGAGTGGCGACCAGGAATGATCCCCCTTTTTCCTTTAAAGGGGTCGATGGAGAATGGGAAGGGATAGCGGTTGATTTATGGAGAAGGATTACCGCCGATTTAAGCATCCCCTTTGAGTTTGTTGAACTGCCCGCAGACCAGGATGTGATGATCCACAACCTGGTGAATGGGAAAGTCGATGTTGTTGTTACAGGAATAGGGGTAGATACGAACCTTTTAAAAAGAGTCGCCTTTAGTTATCCATTTCTTACCTCGGGGTTGGGGGTTGCCTATAAATCCAGTCCTGTCAGTTCGTTGCAGGCTGTTTTTCGTTTTATGCTCAGTTCGGAATTTTTGGCTGTCGTTTGTGGAATGGGATTTTTGACTTTTATTGCGGGATTGGGGGTATGGATTTTTGAAAGGAAAAAAAATCCTCATTTTGGAGGAAGTTTTATTCACGGGATAGGGAACTCTTTTTGGTGGGCTGCGGTAACCATGACTACCATCGGTTATGGAGATAAAGTGCCAAGAACCGTGGGGGGAAGGACCGTCGCCATGGTTTGGATGTTCGTCGGTGTTGTACTCCTCTCTTTTTTTACAGCCTGGATTACTGCTGGAGTGGCTTTGGAAAAAGTCAGTTTAGATATAGTCAAGCTTAAAGATCTTTCGCAGATCCGTGTGGCCACGGTAAGAGATTCTCTAGGAAGCTATTATCTAAAGAAAAGACATATTCGGGCTATCCTCTTTAACAATCTGGAAGAAGCCCTTGAAGCTGTTAAAGAGAGGAAAGCCGATGCCGTCCTAGACGAAATCGAAGAGATGCGTTACCTGATCCATAAAAATTTTGGAGGGGAGCTGGAAGTTTCGGATAAAACTTTTGCAAGAATTGATTATGCCTTTGCCTTTCGTCAAGGAGACGACCTCCAGAGGGAGGTCGATGGATGGATTATTGCTCACATCAATGAATTAAAAAGCTACGTATCTCTCCATTAACCTTGAGCTGTCCTCATGCATTCTTTTTAAGTGCGATTGAGAAAGAGAGGGTGCCGCCAATATCTTTTAGCCCCGGGATCTTTAAATCCACCTTGATGGGGGCAATGTTGATTGTTTTATTAGTTCTTTCACCTGTGATTTCTTCTTTTAGAACAGTCGAACACAAGCAAGCACAACGATAAAGAAAAAACCATTCAGTACAATTCCAATAATACAAGAGGGCCTGGAATATTCCTTGAAAGAAAAGCTGACTGCCCCAAAAAGGATCCCAAAAAAATTAGCAACGAGTCCAAGGAATGTAAAGAAGCCAATCAATGCCGAGCTAAATTCAGTTTCGCTTCCACTAGCCCTCAGGATGAGCTCACTAAAAGCCATGACTATCCAATAAAACAGGCTAGAGATGGCGATAAGAAGACTTATTCTTCGACTCCACCCTCCAACATGACCTAAAGATCTTTTTAATGCCTCCTCCATGAAGTTTACCATGGAGTAAAAAAAAATACTATGCAAGAGCATAAATCATTAAAAAAACATTTTATAAAATGTCCAATTCCAATCCCTGGTATTAGGTGCATCCCCCTTCTTCAAAAACTTCGGTAGAGATTGCCGCAAAATCCAACTCTGCTTTCCCATGGTTTAGCGCCGAAAGAAACCTCCCATAAACAATATCTAAAAAAGGCATGGGAGAGAGATAAGATTCAACAAGCTCCCGAACCAAGTTGGCGTCTTTAAAACCCAATTTTAATGTGAATCCGGGTTCGGAGAAGGACTTGTTACATATTAACTGGCCATAATTTTCATACAAGGGAGAGCGAAACAGGGCCTGGTTTACCGCGGAAAGGAGATCCTGGGCGGAAATATTGGCTTTTTGAGCGACGCAAAAGCTTTCGGCTAAGGCTTCCACTACGCTCATGATCAAAAAATTTCCAAGAATTTTTACTATGTTAGCCTTGATGGTTTCCTCGCCGAGGTTCGAATATCCTCGTCCCAGAGCTTGAAAGATAGGGTGACACCGTCTTACAGCTTCAAGCGGTCCAGCGGTCACGATCCATAGTTCTTTTTTTGCAGCGGCATTGGGCCTGCCAAAGACAGGGGCGGAAACAACAATCTGGTTTTTAGAAGCATGCAGGCTTTGAATAACCTGGATTGTGCGAGGGCTAACCGTACTCATGGAAAGATGGATCCCCCCTTCTTTTAAACCATTGATAAGGCCCTCGGCTCCTCCGGTAACTTCGAGCAAGGCTTCATCATTGGCGACCATCGTGATAACGACATCGCAATTTTGAGCTGCCTCTCTAGGACATGAAAAAATTTTCGCACCCATGGAGACAAGCGGTTCAGCTTTATGCGGGGTTCTGTTATAAATTGAAAGCTCTTTGCCAGAAGCCAGAAGGTTTTGGGCCATAGGATATCCCATTCTTCCTGTACCAATAAATCCGATTTTCATGGTATAAATCAATTGCTTGTATGTTAAAAAAAAGAAAAACAATAGATAAAAACCGTTTTTTATTCTATCGTTTATTTTTTCTAAGCCTAACTTCTTTGATTGAGAATGCCTAAAAACTTTTTTTTGTTTTTTGAATGAAGGGTGGTATTAGAACTGCTTAGGTTTTTTTCAGGCAAGAAACTTATTGTTCATTCGTGGGTTATTTTTTTTAAGGAAAAAAATTCCGAGTTATGCTCTGGCTAGTAAAAGTTGCTCTTAGAAAGCCCTACACGGTAGCTGTAATGGCTGCCTTGATATTTGTCATGGGCCTCCTGACGATAGAAACCACTCCTACGGATATTTTCCCCGATATCGATATTCCTGTCGTCAACGTTGTATGGTTTTATCAAGGGTTGACTCCCGAGGACATGACCAATTTCATTACCACTTTTAGCGAGTTTAATCTTTCCCAATACGTGGATAACGTCGCCCGAATGGAATCGAGAACCTATTATGGTTTAAACTTGATCAGGATGTATTTTCAGCCTGGGGTTCCTATCGATCTTGCCGTATCTGAAGCCGTTTCCATCTGCCAGACGGTGATAAAGAGAATGCCCCTTGGTACGACTCCTCCCTATGTTTTGCGTTATTCTGCGGCCGAAGTTCCCGTCATTCAACTTGCTGTTAGCGGAAAGACGAAGTCTGGTGCAGATCTTTTTGATTATACCTGGTATATCTTTAGAAGGGAGCTGGCAACGATCAGGGGAGCGACTTTTCCCCCTCCTTGGGGAGGAACCGCCCGGTTTATTCGAGTTGATGCTTATCCTGATCAACTTTTGGCAAGAGGAATTACCGCCCAGGAATTAATGGAAGTAATTAACAATCAAGTTCTAGACTATGCTTCTGGCGACATCAAGATTGGGGATAGGGATTACTTGGTTTCGGTCAATAACATGCCGACCAATGTCCAGGAAATGAATGAGATCCCTATCAAGAAAGTCAACGGTCAAATTGTCTACATGCATGATCTTGGTTATGTCAGGGATGGAGGTGCGGTTCAATGGAATTTTGCCCGGTACAATGGTGTTCCCGCCGTTATCATGCCTCTTTTAAAGAATGGGATGGCCTCTACCTTGGAGTTAGTCGCTAATTTAAAAAAACTTCTCCCGGTGGCGAAAGCCTCGGCTCCTGAAGGCATTGAGATCCAGGAACTCATGGATCAATCGGTCTTTGTTCGTGCTTCTGTCGAAGGAGTGGTAAAAGAAGGATTGATCGCCGCAGGGCTTACCGGGGTCATGATCCTTGTTTTTTTGGGGAGCTGGAGGTCCACTTTGATTGTATTGACCTCGATCCCGCTATGCATTCTTGTTGCTCTTTTCATTCTCAGTCGAATGGGCAATACGATTAACATTATGACCCTTGGAGGTCTTGCTCTCGCCGTGGGAATCCTGGTCGATGATGCGACCGTTGAAGTTGAAAATATCCATCGAAACCATGGAATGGGTAAGCCTCTAATCCAGGCTATTCTTGATGGGGCTCAACAGATTGCCAATGCCGCCTTTGTAGCCACTCTCTCCATATGTATTGTCTTTACCTCCGTGATTTTTCTAGAGGGACCGCCCAAGTATCTTTTTACACCTATGGCTTTGGGAGTCGTTTTTTCCATGCTTTTTTCCTACTTTCTTTCAAGAACCCTCGTGCCCACCATGGCCAATATGCTTATCAGGCAAGAAGAGCTTATTGAACATAAAAGAAAAATTGAGGGCAAAGCTCTTTCCCGGTTTATGCGGTTTCATCACTGGTTCATGGATCGTTTTGAGCAGTTTAGAGACAATTATGGAGAACTTTTGCGTTGGTCTTTACACCATAAAGGATCCGTTTTTTTGCTGTTCGGCATATTGGGCTTGGCTTCTTTCATCGCCCTGCCTTTTGTAGGAGAAAATTTCTTCCCTCCCGTGGATGCGGGGAAATTTAGGCTTCATGTTTTTGCTCCTCCGGGGACTAGGCTTGAAACAACGGCGAGGATTTTCAGTGAAATTGAGGAGTACATAAAGAAAGAGATCGTTCCCGAAGAAGAAATTGACTCCATCGTCGATTTGGGAGGGCTTCCTTTTTGGTTTCCTGCAGGTATGGCTTTTGGTGATTATATTAATGAAGGCACTTTTGATGGTGAAATATTGGTTTCGCTTAAAGAAGACCACCATCCTACCTCTATCTATGTCAGGAAAATAAGAGAAAAACTTCCCAAGCAGTTCCCCGGATGTGAGTTCTTTTTCCAGCCACCGGATATGGTGAATCAAATTCTTAATTTTGGTTCGGCAGCCCCTATTGATATTCAGGTTGTGGGAAAAGATCCTGAAATCACTTCACGTTTTGCCAAGGAAATACAGAAAAAAGTAAAAAAGGTAAAAGGAGCTGCTGACGTTATTATATACCAAAAAAAGCAACCTTACTTGCACTTGAAAATAGATCGGGTTCGGGCGTTGGATTTTGGACTCAATCAAAGAGAGATCGCTAATAACATTTTGAACCAATTAAGCTCAAGTTACGTTGTTGCTCCCAATTATTGGGCTGATCCCAAGACGACTATCAATTATCCTCTCGTCATACAGACTCCCCAACACCTGATAGATAGTCATAATTCTTTGCTGAACATTAACCTGCATCCTATCAGGGAAAGCTATTCCGATCTCCTTGCCGCTCGGGAAGAAACCCAGCTTTTAAGTAACGTCGTTACCGTCGAGCATAGGCAAAAAGCGGCTGTAGTCAGTCACTACAATGTTAAACCGATCTATAATGTTTTCGTCAATGTCCAAGGGAGAGATTTGGGGGGGGTTGTCAGCGATGTGCAAAAGATTATCAATGATGTAAAAAAGAAGTTACCCCCGGCCTACGAAATCCATATTCGAGGACAAGCTGAAAGTATGCAAAACGCTTTTGGTCGGTTAGGTCTTGGCATTATTTTTGCCATATTGATGGTTTATTTCCTGTTGGTCGTTAACTTCCAAGGATGGGTGGATCCTTTTATTATTCTCATGGCATTGCCTGCGGGATTTTGTGGAGTGATTTGGATGCTTTACCTTACCGGCACAACTTTTAGCGTTCCTTCGCTGATGGGAATGATCATGACCGTGGGGGTGGCCACCTCTAATAGTATTTTGCTTATTACTTTTGCTAATGAAGAAATGAGAAATGGAGCCGATGCGGTTACGGCTGCATGGATGGCAGGAAGGATTAGGTTAAGGCCGGTACTCATGACAGCAGGGGCAATGATTCTTGGAATGCTACCCATGTCCCTGGGACTAGGCGAAGGAGGTGAACAAAACGCCCCACTGGGAAGGGCGGTTATCGGGGGAATGATTTTTGCGACTGTGGGGACGCTCTTTTTTGTCCCCGTGGTTTTTAGTATAATTCGTGGAAGAAAAACATCTCATGTCGAGTAGACAAATACTATAAAAGCGTTGAATATGAGTAGTAAGGAGCTTAAGGTGGGTGCAAAAATAAAAGATATAAAAAAGGGAATATGGGGGAGGTTGCACCGCGTCATTGAGCGGTACAAGAACGGGATAAGGGGCAAGACTGCCAATGCCGGTAGCCAGGAAGAAATGAAAGTTCACTTGACTCCGGCCCCTTCTGAACCGCCGCCTGTTAAAGACAGGCCGCCTATTAATCCTAAAGAGAGTTGGGATACCCTTCTGAAAAAAGTGAAAAAGGGCCCAGCTTTCATTGCTTTGTCTTTTGGTGCTATCCTCTTGGCCCTTTTTATCATAGGGCTTATACCCAGGATACATAACCAGATCAAGCTTAAAAAGTTTGTGGGTATAGCTAATGAGGTGCCTGTCTCGGTTACAAAGCCGCAGTTAGCCCCTCCAATTACGGATTTGAGGCTTCCGGGGACCGCCAGGGGCTATTTTGAAACCCCTATTTGGGCACGGGTCAACGGGTATATAAAAAATTGGTGGGTAGATATTGGGGATGAGGTCAAAGAAGGGCAGCTCATGGCGGTAATCGATGCTCCCGATATTGACCGGCAGGTCCTAGAAATGGAAGGGGTACTGAAATCTGCCGAAGCCAATTTAGAAATTGCCAGGATATCCCTCGATAGATGGAAAGAACTGATCAAAACACGTGCAGTATCCCAGCAACAACTCGATGAAAGGCAAGCGGCCTATGATGCAGCTCTTGCGCGAGTCAATGCTGCAAGAGGCCAGTATGAACATTGGAAGGAACTACAAAATTTTGAAAAAATTTATGCCCCTTTCAGCGGTATTGTTACGGCTAGGAATATTGATATTGGAACGCTGGTTTCATTGGGAAGCGACAAAGGGGTACGAGAGCTTTATCGAATATCTGTTACAGACGTGATGAGAGTATATGTAGCGGTACCCCAAAATTATGCTCCACAAATTCAACTTGGGACATGGGCAGATGTAACGGCATCTGAGCTACCGGGAAAAATCTACAAAGGATTAGTGGTAAGAACGGCTAAAGCTGTTGATCCTCTTTCTCGAACCTTGTTAACAGAAGTCGATGTCGGCAATCCTAAAGGAGAAATTATCGTCAACATGTATGTGGATGTCACCTTTCATTTGCCGAGAACCCAGGAAACATTTTTGGTTCCGGTTAATGCTATAATCGATAGATCTGATGGCAATTATGTTCTTAGTGTTGATGAACATAATATCGTCCATTACAATAAGGTAGAACTAGGAAAAGATTTAGGACAATATATAGAAATTCCATTTGGTCTTTCCAAGGATCAGAAAGTAATATTGAATCCTCCAGAAATTCTCGAGGATGGAGACAGGGTAGTTGTTGTTGCTGATCTATCTCAACCCAAGCCCGACAAAAAAATGGAGAAAAAACTTTTGCAAAAAGGCAAGCTTGCCCATGAATGAGGATAGACACCCTAATGCTAACGTTCGTCAAGATTCTGCAGTTGAGGTCAAGGGAGGAGGCGTTACGGCTTCCGAAGTGCCCGTAGCCTTCTTGACCATAGAATCTCCTGGAAGAAATTGGATTTTTCCTTATTCGAGGATTCTATTCGCCCATACGGATACGGAAGGCAGTAGATTTTTTCTCCGGACTATAAGCCATGATATCTGGATAAATGGCCAAAATCTCCACAAAGCCATTTACCTGATTCAACAGGAAAAGCTAATGGACGTAAGAAAAGGAAGTAATGAAAATGGAAAGGTGGATTCTGTTGAAGTCATGGAAAATCCAGGTGGTATGTTTGCTTGAAAAATTTTAAAGTTCAAGTCCGTTACAGGTATACCGAGGCTTTGTTTATCTAAAAACGGGTCTTTTTTGTAATATTCACTGTTATTCCTTTGATCGTGTCATGTCGCAAAAAGATCAAGACGATGTCGTCCATGGAACCAACCCTAGAGAGAAAATAGCGGTGGTCGGTGCGGGAGCTATCGGCTTATTTTATGGGGGGCTTTTGGCTAAAGCCGGGTATGATGTTCATTTCCTGATGAGAAAGGACCTGGATTGGGTTAAGCAAAAAGGTTTGATTATTGAATGGAGGGAAGAAAAATTCCATCTTTATCCTTTGCAAGTTTTTTCCTCTACTCAACAGATTGGTCCCTGTAAATGGGTCATTATATCCTTGAAAGCTTCTGCCAATGATGCCCTGTTGGAGTTGCTTCCTCCTCTTCTTACTCCCCAAACAGTGCTTGTTTGTTTTCAAAATGGTATTGATAATGAAAAATGGCTTTATGATAACTTTGGTCCAAGAACGGTTATCGGTGGTATCTTGTTTGTATGCATCAATCGAACCGGTCCAGGGAAGGTGACGAATTTTGGTTTTGGTAAGGTTGAACTGGGCCAGTATAATGCTCTTGCCGGAAAAGAAGTAAAAGAATTTGAATTTATGCTTCGTTCGGCGGGAATTGAAACAGAAATAGTCCCATCATTGGAAGAAGCCCGCTGGAAGAAGTTGGTATGGAATATTCCCTTCAATGGATTAGCTGTGGCAGCAGGAGGAATAGATGTGGCTGAAATTCTGGCTCATCCTGAACTTGAACGGGCTACGCGCGAGTTGATGGAGGAAATCATTCGTGCGGCGAAGGCCATGGGCTATTGCATCAGCAACGATTTTATAGAATTACAAATCGAAGTCACAAGGAAAATGGGCCGTTATAAGCCATCAAGTTTAGTGGATTATTTTGAAAAAAAACCCCTCGAAATCGAGGCGATATGGGGAAGGCCTCTTAAAAAAGCCCGTGCAAAGGGGATCCATTTACCTAAGCTTCAATTGCTTTATGCTATTCTTGATTCATTAAATTGTCGAATATAAGTCATTATAGGGAAAATGCCCGGGGTATATGTTTTTGAATGGCAAACAGCTTAGAAAAAAAATAAAAAAGCTAGGTTTAATTTCTTTAATATTGTTGGCTGGTTGCGGATATCTTCAAAAAACAGACAAGCCCAAGCTTGTCCTTTCTATTCATTCCTATTTGGAATATTATCCTGATAAAGACGTTCCCAATAAAGATCTTCCCATCTTGTTAAGAGAAAAGAAAAAAGCCCTTTCCCTGTTACCTCCCATCCTGCAAATCGTTAACAAGGAACATAAAGAACTGACTGTCGAAAAAATAAGAGTTCATGGGATGGAAATGGACTTTTTATGTTATCCGACTTATAACTCGGCCGATCCCTACAAGAAAATCAAGGTATTACCTGTGAAAATGGATTATGGAGACGTGATTAAAGTATCGCTTCCAGGATACAAGGACGGTGTCGGTAAAGTGGAAATCGACACCGATAAGGGGAAATGGGAATACCCGATTGGGGAAACTATAGAAAAAGTTCCTTGATGGGAAAGGGGCGTTTAATCATTCGCCCCTTTCTTTTTAAACAGTTGATTCAACTTGGGATTGAGAAGAAGACTCGATCGGGGCTTGTTTAGGAGTAAAGATCAACATCCCTTCTCGAGCATCGACTTCGACTACCGTGGATTCTGCAAACTTCCCCTTGAGCAACTCTTCTGCTATAGCATTTTCAACGTATTTTTCTACAGCTCTTCTCAAGGGTCTTGCTCCATAAGCGGGTTCGTATCCCTTTTCGATTAAGAAATCAATTGCCGCTTCTGTAAGTTGAATGCTCAGCTTTTTACTTTTCAGTCTTTCTGCGACTTTATTGACTTCCAATTGCACGATTTTAACCATGTCCTCTCGATTCAGGGATCTGAAGACAATAATGTCATCAACGCGGTTTAAAAACTCCGGTTTGAAAGTCCTTTTTACAGTTTCCATCATCCTTTCTTTCATCTGCTCATAGGAAACTTCATCCTGCTTGGAGCGAAATCCCAAAACCCCGGGCTTGAGCCCCATTTCAGCACCTACATTAGAAGTCATAATGATGATGGTATTCCGGAAGTCTATTTTTCTACCCAGGCTGTCTGTAACAATACCATCTTCAAGAATTTGCAAGAGGATATTCCAAACGTCGGGATGCGCCTTTTCGATCTCATCGAAAAGAACAACCGAATAAGGCCGACGACGAATTTTCTCGGTAAGCTGTCCTCCTTCCTCGTACCCGACATAACCTGGAGGAGAACCGATGAGTCGAGACACGTTGAATTTCTCCATGTACTCGCTCATGTCAATCTGAATAAGAGCTTCAGCACTACCAAAGACATACTCGGCAAGTGTCTTTGCAAGCATCGTCTTTCCCACTCCTGTAGGACCAAGGAATATGAAAGAACCGATGGGCCTCTTGGGATCTTTGAGATCGGCCCTAGAACGTTGTAAAGCCCGGCTCAAAGCTTCTATTGCTTCATCTTGGCCAATAACTCTTTTCCTTAATTCTGCTCCTACATTGAGGAATTTACTTTGGTCGTTTTCTGTGATTCGGGTAATAGGTATCCCGGTCCATTTGGAGACGATCTGCATCATGTCATCTTCGGTAATGGTCGTTTCTTTTTCGTCTCTGCGCTTTTTCCAATCGGCAATTTTTTGTTCAAGTTTTTCTTTCAGTTCTCTTTCCTTATCCCTTAAAGCTGCTGCCTTTTCAAAATTTTGGGCTTTTATGCATTCATCCTTTTTAGCCCTAATGGAAGCCAGTTCGTTTTCAAGGTCTTTCAGCTCGGGGGGTCTCATGGTAGCGGCTATTCTAGCCCTTGCGCCCGCTTCATCCATAATATCAATAGCCTTATCAGGCAAAAACCTCCCTGTCAGGTATCTATCCGAAAGCCGGACGGCGGTATCGATAGCTTGATCGGTGAACTTGGCCTTGTGATGCATTTCATATTTGGCTTTCAGCCCATGAAGAATCTGGATGGTTTCTTCAACACTCGGAGCCTCCACAAGGACGGTTTGGAATCTCCTTTCTAAGGCAGCATCTTTTTCTATGTATTTACGGTACTCAGAAAGGGTAGTCGCTCCTATGCACTGAAGCTCACCCCTGGATAAGGCTGGTTTGATGATATTGGAAGCATCCATGGCCCCTTCAGCGGATCCGGCTCCAACAATGGTATGAAGCTCATCTATAAAGAGGATGATGTTCTTTGCCTTGCGGATTTCCTCCATCACCGCTTTTATTCTCTCTTCAAATTGCCCCCTATACTTGGTTCCGGCAACCATCAAGGCGAGATCAAGGGTGATTATCTTTTTGTCTCTTAACAGGTCGGGCACATTTTCGTTTGCGATTTCTTGCGCCAGTCCTTCTACTATGGCTGTTTTCCCTACTCCCGCTTCTCCAATCAGGACAGGGTTATTTTTAGTTCTTCTACAAAGAATCTGCATCACCCTCTCGATCTCATTTTTTCTGCCAATGACTGGATCGAGTTCTCCCCGGCGGGCCAGTTCGGTGAGATCTCGCCCAAATGCTTTTAATGCCGGGGTTTTGACTTCCTTTTTCGTGGTTGTTTCAGTGGTTCCTGCAAAAGCGGGTTCAGGACTCTCTTCTTCACCGCTGGAAGAAAAATTGGGATCCAGTTCTTTTAAAATTTCATTCCTTACCCGTTCAAGATCGATATCAAGATTCTTTAATATCGTAGCCGCTACTCCTTCTCCTTCGCGAAGAAGACCTAAAAGGATATGCTCGGTACCCACATAGCTATGGTTTAAGGCTTTGGCTTCTTTCCCCGCAAGGGCTAAAACTTTTTTTACCCGGGGAGTGTAGGGAATGGGAGCTGTGGGTTTACCTTCAGAAGGGACGGAAGCTATCTTTTTTTCTATCTCGACACGGATAATTTCAAGATCCACTCCAAGTTTTTGCAGGACATTAATGGCTACTCCTTGGGCAAGTTTAATTAAACCGAGCAAAAGATGCTCAGTCCCGACATGATTATGCCCAAATCTTTCGGCTTCTTGCCTTGCAAGAGCCAGAACTTGTTGTGCTCTAGGAGTGAAGTTTGTCATTTGAGATAGCCTCCTTTTTAATGATGAAAGGGAAATTGTAAATGCCTCGTATCGGGAGAAGAAAAATTTTTGAATTTTTCCCTCAAAAAATCAGCTCTTAACTCGTCTCTTTCTTCCGAGGTCAGTTTTTTCTCATAAGCCATTTGCAAATGAGCAGGTTGTATCTTTATTAAACATTCATCGATGATCATTCTATTGTTTTCAGGAAACATGCCTAAATCAATGCCCAACCGGACAACGGATAACAAATTTAACGTCTCCTTAGAAGATATTATATACGAATTTTGTAGAATGCCAAATGCTCTGCTTACCTGATCTAATATAAATTTTGGTTTTTCCTGTAAAAGTTTTTGCCTGGCATTTTCTTCATGTTGAATGATCTGGCTGATCACTTTGTGCAGTCTTTCCAGGATTTCTTCTTCACTTTCCCCAAGGGTCATTTGGTTGGAAATTTGAAATAAATTGCCAAGGGCCTCGGTTCCCTCTCCAAACAGTCCTCGGACAGCGAGACCTATTCTATTGACCGCTTTTACAATTTGGCTTATTTGCTCGCTTAAGACAAGAGCAGGCAAGTGCATCATTGCCGATACTCTTAAACCTGTACCCACATTTGTGGGGCAAGCCGTCAAATAACCTATTTTTGGAGAAAAAGCAAACTCAAGCTTTTCATCGAGTTCATCATCAATTTTATCAGCAAGTCTCCAGGCTGCTTTGAGCTGTAATCCCGATTTAAATGTCTGTATCCGCAAATGATCTTCTTCATTAATCATGATGGATACGGATCGAGAGGCATTGATAACGACACCGCTTCCAATGTTTTTTGCTGCATGTTCCCTGCTGATCAGATGTTCTTCCACAAGCACCTGTTTTTCCAGGGGCGAAAAACGATCCATCGAATCAATGATAGCGGCAGGTTTCACCTCGGCCAGAGAAGAGACCTCGGGAAGAGTCATAGATAATATTCTTATCCGTTCGTTTTTCCTCGCCCATCCGGGAAAGGGAAAGCGGTTTAAATTTCTTGCGATACGGACTCGGCTTGAGACAACTATCTTGTTGTTACCTTCTCCAGACTGCAGCCATTCACTCGGAGAGGAGATCAAAGAATTTATTTTCACTTCAGAATAAAATAATTAAAGTAGGGGAATTTCGCAATAACATCAACAACGTTTTGTGCAGGGAAAGAAAGCAACGATTTTATTTACTCTCTTTTCTAATGGTTATGGACGCGCCATGAGCGTCAAGGGATTCAATTCGAGCAAAGGTTTCTAATAGGGAGGAAACTCTACAAAGAGCCTTTTTCGAATATTCGACGACACTGGTTTTTCTATAAAAATGAGACATTGTTAATCCGCTGAAAGATTTTGCCGCTCCTCCTGTAGGCAGAGTGTGGCTGGGACCGGCTAGGAAGTCTCCCGCGGCGACTGCAGAATAGGGGCCAAGATAGATTGCTCCGCAATTTTTGAATTGAGCCAAGTATTTTTTGGCCCCTGGTATTTGTAGGCTCAAATGCTCAGGTGCAAAATCGTTAATCAACCCGATCCCTTCATCAATAGAGCGAACTTGAACAAAGTAAGCATGATCGGTGAGAACCTCTTTGAGAATTTGCTGCCGCTTCAGGGAAGGAAGCTGTCGGTTGATCGCTCCGATGACCGATTCCAAAAGCGAATTTTCAGGGCTGACAAACAAGATTTTGCTTGAAGGGCCGTGCTCGGCTTGGGCAAGGAGATCGGCGGCGATAAATTCAGGATTGGCTGGCCATGAAGCAAAGACCGCAATTTCGCTTGGTCCAGGCAAAAGATCAATGGATACGGGACCTATTACCTGCCTTTTAGCTTCAACGACGTAGGCATTCCCCGGCCCAAATATCTTTTCGACCTTTGGGATACTTTCCGTTCCATAGGCTAAAGCCCCTATAGCTTGAATGCCTCCTATCCTGTAAATTTCCGTGGCCCCGGAGTAAATGATTGAGAAATGAAGAATGGGATTAACGGGAGGAGGGCTACAAACGACTATTTCTTTGACTCCCGCAGCCTTGGCAAAACACACCGTCATTAGAGCTGTCGAAATCAATGGAGCCGTCCCTCCGGGAACATATACCCCTATTCTCCTGAAAGGAGTATAGTATTCTCCGACCCGTGCACCCTCCCTGTTGGTAATGCTCCAGTTTTTAGGCTTGTTGGCTTTTGCAAAGCAAAGGATATTCCTTTTAGCCCAGCGCAGTGCATCGACTACATCTTTTGGAGGCTGAGGGGCTTTTTCAGTGATTCTAAATGCCCCGGGACTTATCGATTGCTTGTCAAACTGTTCTGTGTACAGGCTTACCGCTTTATCTCCGTTGCGAATAATTTCTTCGAGGACTCTTCTTACGGTTTGTTCTATTTCCTTAGAAGGAAGGTAGAAGCGCGAAAGCCCCTTTTTTTCTTGCTGCCAATTCAAGTCGCCGAAACGTAGAATCTTAAAATCGATCATTCCCATTCGATGGTTGCTGGAGGTTTTGAAGAAATGTCATAGACAACCCGGTTGACGCCTTCAACTTCATTGATGATTTTGTTGGATATCTTCGATAAAAGATCTGGAGGCAACTTTACCCAATCCGCCGTCATGCCGTCAATGCTTTCCACGGCCCGTATCGCTATGGTAAAGTCGTAGGTTCTTCTATCTCCCATCACCCCGACAGATCGTACAGGCAAAAGCACGGCAAAAGCCTGCCAAATTTGTTCATAAAAACCGGCCTTTTTTATCTCCTCAACAACAATAGCATCAGCTTTTCTCAAGATGCGGAGGTTTTGTTCCCTGATAGGTGCAAGACAACGCACAGCCAATCCTGGTCCAGGAAAAGGATGCCTGTAAAGCAATTCGTGAGGGAGACCGAGCAAGAGCCCTACTTTTCTAACTTCGTCTTTAAATAGAAACCGGAGGGGTTCGATCAGTTCAAAGGGGATTTTCTTGGGCAATCCTCCTACGTTATGGTGACTCTTGATTAAGCAAGCCCCTTTTCTTCCAGATTGAGCACTTTCTATAATGTCTGGATAAAGTGTGCCTTGGGCTAAAAATTTTACTTCTCCGAAGCTTTGAGCAGCTTTTTCGAATACCCGAATAAAAAGACTGCCAATAATCTTCCTCTTTCTTTCGGGATCGGCAACATTTTTCAGCCTATCGAGAAACTGTTGGGAAGCATCAAAGAGGTGGATTTTTAAACCGAGACTTTGTTGTAAAAGCTTCGTAATGGTTTCGGCTTCGTTTTGACGGAGTAGTCCCGTATCGACAAAAAGAGGATAGAGTCTTTTCCCTACGGCTTTATGGACGAGGGCAGCGGTAACCGAGGAATCGACTCCACCGCTTATCCCTAGAATGACTTTTTCGTTTCCCACTTTTCGCCTGATTTCTTCGATGCTTTCTTCTATGAACGATCCTAGGTTCCAGTTTGGGATTGCCCGACAAATTTCAAAAAGAAAATTGGCCAGGATCTTTTCTCCATGCTCGGTGTGAGTAACTTCAGGATGGAATTGCAGGCCATAAATATTCTTTTTAAAATTGCAAGCTGCTGCATGGGGTTCATCGGCTGTAAAAGCGACAACTTCGAAATCCTTCGGTAACTCACTGACTCTATCTCCGTGACTATTCCATACCGTAAAGTGGGTAGGGAGTCCTTCGAATAAAGTTGCCTCTTTAATTATAGAAAGAGAAGAACGTCCATATTCTCCTTTGCCTCCTTTTTCTACTTTTCCACCCAAACAGGAGGCTATCCACTGGTAACCATAACAAATACCCAGGATAGGAATCCCTAAATCGAGTATTCTTTTATCCAGGGTTGGAGACTCCTCTTCGAGAAGGCTTGATGGTCCTCCCGAAAGGATAACGCCCACTGGAGCAATGTTGAGCAAATCTTGAAAAGGGCTATCCCAAGGAACAATCACAGAGAATACCCCAAGATCCCTGATTCGACGCGCAATAAGCTGGGTATATTGGGAACCAAAATCGATTATAGCTACACAGCCCTTTTCAGGAAGAAGCTTTGACTTTCTCATTATTTGCTATCTTAAACTCTCTTTCTACATGAGAAGAGGCTTATATAGGCTTTGATGACCCCGTTGCCTTTATAAAATGCCCTCTTATTCACTTTGTTAGCCCCCCGAGTTGGCTTTTTTTGTGTTGGCAAGAAAAAAGCCCTCTCCCCCTTCTTATCGACCCATGCCGACGGATTGAATCATTTGGAATAGCTTGCCTTCAGATTGGATGCTTGGAGCAATAATGATCTCGGTTTCCTGAAATTGCCTGATATTCATTGCCCCAACATTGCCCATGGAGGTAGCAAGCGCACCAACCAGATTTTGAGATCCATCATCAACCGTAGCCGGCCCATAAAGAATCTGTGAAAGGGGCCCGGAAATACCCATGCGGATTAATGTCCCACGAGGCAGATTGGCATGAGGAGTAGCCATTCCCCAATGGCATCCTTTGCCGGGAGCTTCTTCTGCCCGGGCAAAAGCCGATCCAATCATTACCGCATCCGCCCCGCAAGCTATCGCCTTGCATAGATCTCCTCCCCTGCGCATGCCTCCATCGGTAATGATGGGCACATAACGGCCCGTTTTTTTGAAATAGGCATCTCTTGCTGCGGCAGCATCAACCGTTGCCGTCACTTGGGGTACTCCTATTCCCAGGACTCCTCTCGATGTGCATGCAGCTCCTGGTCCAACCCCGATTAAAACACCACAAACACCGCATTCCATCAGCTCAAGAACGACATTGTAAGTAACCGCGTTGCCTACGAGGACGGGAATATGCATGTTTTTGCAGAACTGCTTTAAATCAAGGGTCTTATACCGAGATGAAATATGCCTGACCGTGCTCACGGTCGATTGAACCACGTAGAGATCGGCTCCAGCTTCTTGTGCTATGTACCCGTAGGCTTCAGCTTTTTGAGGTATGGAAGAAACTGCTGCTAGGGCATTTGCTCTTTTAAGCTCTTCGATTCTTAAAGCAATAAGTTTTTCTTGAACAGGGGCAGAGTATATTTTTTGCAGGAACTCCGTAACCTTGTTTTGATCGCATTTGATGATTTCTTCGATCACCTCTTGGGGGTTTTCATACCGCGTCTGAATTCCTTCCAAGTTAATCACTCCAATACCCCCAAGCCGACTCATTTCGGTACAAAATTTGGGATCTGTAACTCCATCCATTGCGCTGGCAAGAATGGGAATTTTAAGTTTGATCGTTTTCCCCGAAGGATGCGTAATTTCAAAGCTGGTATCAACCTCTTCTGGATTAATCGTTACATCTCCTGGAACCAATGAAATCTCGTCAAAACCGTAACAGACTCTGGCTTTTCGATTTCTTCCTATCCACATGCCCATTTTATGACCTCCGATACAAATTAAACTCTAAGTTCAACATTTTGAATAGCATTACACCTTGGACAGCGTAACGTGATTTGTCCCGGTTCAAGTTCGATTTTTTCTTTACAGAACCGACAAATAAAAATGCGCCGCCTCTCCAAGCGACGCCTTTTGGAATAAAAAAGAAACCACAAAATAAAAATAAAAGCAAGTGAAAGAGTGGAATAGAAAAAAAAAGCTTCGGGTAAGGTAATCCGCATCATGGAACATAACCCCTTTGACTTTCAAACTGATTACTGTAACTCCAGAATATTTTTATCTTGCCCCATATGTTCCTTCTGTACAGGGGGTCTGCAGAAAAACGAAGACTGCGGGCTTCAGTCAATGCCAATAGATCGGCCTGTTCATTGCCGCAGCTTTCTTCAAGAAGAACGTGGTCAACTATTCCTTCCGGATCGACGGATACGACGATAGTAGTGGTTCGGGCTTCAGATAAAAGATTCGTATTTATCCTGGGGAGTTTCCAGCCAGAAACCAGTCTTGCTTGTAAAGGTTCATCTAAGAGTGCAGTTGATTGTTTAGCTATGTTGGGCAGTAGCTTTGAAAAAGAGGGTTTTTCCTTGGATAAAGGGAAAAAAGTCTTTGCCGATTCGTTAAGATTGGATTCTGCGGTTTTAAAAAACTCCAGTTCTTTTTCTGTGGGGATGGAAGAAGGGCTGGGAACATCGTTACTTGATGGTAAAGCTAAAGGTTGGATCGGGCTCAATCTTTTATGGGATGGTTCCCTGGGATGGATTAAGGAAACCGGATCCCTGTATTTCAAAAGAAAATTGACTCTATCTTTTAAAAAAGGATCGACAAGGGCAGAATCAGGGGAAAATACGAATACCCTGCTTCTAGGAATGGGTTCAACCAGGGGGGGAACATAAGTGACCTTGCAAAAAAGAAGAAAAAAAAGGTGAAAGAAGACTGAAAAAATCAGCCAAAACAAAATAGAGGAAGTTCTTATTTCCAACGATCGGCTGAAGGTTTTTCCTTGTAAGTTAATGTTCTGCATCGGGTTGGGTGGCGAGTAAAACGGAAAGGTTTTGAGCCAAGAAAAGATTGGTCAGTTCTATAATACAGGCTTGGGGGACTTCTTTGTCGGCCTTGATAATAACCATCTGGTTTGGATGCTGGGATGCAAGAAGAGGGATCATTTTTTTTAACTCATCAAGGCTGACCTCTTGATCGTTGATGTAGAAAAGAGCAGCTCTTTTCGTTGCCGTGTTTGAGGGAAATTCATTTTTTTCCGGTTCAAGAAAAACAGAAACAATCAAGTTACTTAAAGGAACACTTATTCCAAAAGGACTTTTAGGTAATTCGACAACGATGCCCGGTAAAGTAATAAAAGAAGAACCAACCAAGAAGAAAAAAAGGAGCAAAAGCACGACATTAACAAGAGGCACAAAGTTAATTGTGCCTGTCATAAGGTTCAGTCTTGGGCGTAATTTCATGGGCTTGGTCTTCTTCTTCCAAAACTTGGTTGTTTTGCCATCGGTATTCTATGATAGCGTGAATCAGTTCTGTGGAAACTCTTTCAATGTCTCCAAGAATAGCCGAAAGCCGGGTAATCAAAAAATTATATGCAATTTGGGTGGGGATGGCAACGGATATCCCCGCAGCGGTACTCACCAAAGCCATCCATATCCCGGACGCCAAATCGGTTACCGATACCGCTCCTGAGGCCCTGTTCATTGCTAGGAAAGCCTCGATCATTCCATTGACCGTTCCCAGTAAACCGAGTAGGGGGCTGATCGATGCAATAGTTGAAAGAATAGGAAGGTGGGCTTCAAGCCGAGGGATTTCAAGTTGGGCTGCATTTTGAGCCGCTTCCCTCAATTCTGATAAGGGAAGATAATGAAATAGAAGGATTTGTCGTATAACTCTCCCCACAGGACCATGAAAAGAAGAAGATCTCAGGAGAGCCTCATCGAAATTGCCTTTAAAGATCAAGTTTTTAATCCCAGGTAGCGTTTCTTCAACAGCTAGCTCCGATTTCCGGTAGGTAACAAGCCTTTCAAAAAATACGGCTAGGGCTAAAATGCTGCAAAAGAGAATCGGCCACATGATTAGCCCCCCTTTATGGACAATGTCAAAAAGTGACATGGCCTCGGGAACGACTCGGGGATTTTGCTTCGCCGCTAAGAAAAGCTGATTATATAAGAGGAAGGCCACTTTCATCGTCTTTCCTAAGGCTGTTTTTATTATTGGAGTTTGTCGTTGCCTTTGTGCATTGCGGTGCCTCAAGTTTTAAAAAAAGCAGCGGATTAAAAAGATCGTAGTCCATACCCGGTGGTTACCAAATAAAAGATTTGACTTGAGCTACAATAGTATTATTTCTCAAAACGGAAAATCTCCAGGCAAAAACGGTGCCGTTGGTAAAGTAAGTATCCCCAATGACTTTAAAAATCGAATCGATCGCTCCATGAGCCTTAGGATAATAAATGGATTGGGACCATGTTTGTTCTTTAGTGTTCAGTTGCCTGAATTCAAATCGAGCAGTGAGCGGTTCTGCTTGTCCTCCTTTTTTCCATGCAATGATATAAATTTGGCCTGATCGAGCCCGAAAGTCCGAAGGGACGATCGCCCCCCAATTCCAATAGGCTCTTTCATATATCAAGGATTGCAACCCACCAGCCTTGAGTTTTTTATCGTTGAGAATTTCCAGCACCTTGATTATTTTAATTTTTTTATCTGGAATATAGGGCTCTTGCCCGTTCTTGGGATCGTTTTCCGGCTCTCCAAGGGAACGAGGGGTATATACAACGAAAGAAAAAAGCAGAAGAAAAAAGAAATATTTTATGAAGCTTGAAAAAGACATAAGAACAATAAATTCGATATTAAAGTCAATATAATTTTTATGTTATCTCGTTCAGGGTGTCTGTCGATAATTTTTGTGCTTTTTCTTTGGTATACCCATAGCCATCGACAACGATACAGAACTCACCCTTTATTTTTATTTCTTGAAGCTGGGCTAGCAGTTCCTTCGGTTTTCCCCTAAGAACTTCTTCAAACTTTTTTGTCATTTCTTTGGCAAGACAAAGAAGGCAGTCGGGAATAGTTCCACAGGCATCATCCAAGGAAGAAAGAAGCCGGTGAGGAGATTCAAAATAAACTGAACTATAGGGCCTTGTAGCCGCCTCTCTCCATTCGGATTTTCTTGCTTTTGATTTTATCGGAAGAAACCCACCGAAATAGAAGGGAGTTGTTCGAAATCCCGATAGGACAAGAGCCTGTAAGACAGCCGAAGGTCCTGGAACGACTTCAAAAGGAATCTGTTTTTCGATGCATTTTTTTATCAGCCGCTCTCCAGGGTCCGAAATGCAGGGCATGCCCGCCTCGGATACAAGGGCTATATTTTTCCCTTTCAGAAGAGATTCGATAAGCTTTAAGGCTTTTTTCTCTTCGTTTATCTTATTATAAGTAAAAAGAGGTCTTTTGATTTCCCATTTTTGGAAGAGAATAAGGGTTTTTCGGGTGTCTTCGGAAGCAACGATATCGACTTCTTTAAGTATTTTTATTGCCTTATAAGTGATGTCCTCAAGGTTTCCTATGGGGGTACCTACTACAAAAAGCCTCCCCACAGTCTTATTAATATTCTTGATAGTCTCGATCATTGGCGATGCCGTTTTTATAGACCCTTCAGTTTTGTAATATAATAGAAAACGAACGACTATTCTTACACTCATTTGTTCCTGGTTTTTTATTTAGCGGTGCCCGAGAAAAAGAATAAAAAATAGTTTTTTGATCTATTATTTTTGTTTATTTTTTTAGCTGAAAAGAGGGCTTGTGGCGGAATTGGCAGACGCGCTAGACTTAGGATCTAGTGGGTAACACCGTGCGGGTTCAAATCCCGCCAAGCCCAAGAGGCTTCCTAGCGGTTAAAAAAGGAGAAAGAGGGGGCATGCTGTTCGAGAGTACCCCATGATGGCCGCATGGAGCGGTTTGGAGTTTTGTAGCCAAATTATCCAGTAGCCGTTGAAGGTTGTTTTTTATTCTTTCAAGTCCATATTCTTGCCACCGGAAGAAAGTAAGCAGACTTAAAAAGAGCGTTTTTAGAAGCGTTCTTTATTCCCATCTCGGTTGACTCCTTTTTTTAAGCCTCCTTCGACATTATCAAAAAAAGCTGTAAAGGGGAAATCCACTAAAAAGCCATTTTGAGAAGCACTTGACGCTTCGGATGGGTTTTGTTCTATTGTCTTTAATGAGCGAAAATGAAGCGGATTATATTGAGATACAAAAGCGTTCTCAACAGCATTTTTCATCTTGTGCGTCTTTCTACCAGAAAGGACATATCCTGACCAATATTGAAGATTTAGAAAAGACATTTGAGGATATCCCCCTTCAGAAAGGAATGAAAGCCCTGGATGTGGCTACGGGAAATGGTTACACGGCTTTTTTTCTTGCCAGGCAGGGTGTTGAAGTAACCGCCTGTGATATCACGGAAAAAATGTTCGAAGGAGCAAGGAAAATAGCGGATGAAGAAGGCCTGCCCATCCGGTTTTGCATTCATAGCGCAGAAAAACTTCCTTATCCCGACCGTTGTTTTGATTTAGTGACTTGTAGGTATGCAGCCCACCATTTTGCCGATCAGGAAGCATTCGTTCGTGAATCTTCAAGGGTTCTTAAAAAAGATGGACTTTTTGTACTCATCGATGGAACCGTTCCCAACGGGGAACAGCAAGCCTATGATTGGTTGGATAAAGTCGAAAAATTAAGAGATTATAGCCATGTGGGATATAGATTTGAAAGTGAATGGAAAGAGTATTGCCTTCAATCAGGACTGACGCCCTTAAAGAGTTTATTTATTCCTTTTAAACAGGATGATATTGAGTGGTATTTTCAATCGGGAGGAACGCCTAAGGATAATCAGGAAAAAATCTATCAGATGGTCAAAGATGCCCCCCAAGATGCCAAAAGAGTCTTGAAAATCGGTTGGGAAGAGGGCAGGCCGGTATGGTGGTGGATTAAATTGTGCTTGGTGGCTCGAAAGGGCTAACGAGCTCAAGGGAAATTAGGGAGGATGTTCCTGAAAATTCTTCCTGGAACTTGTTTTTGAATCTCTCTTTCAATCCCTCTTTGCAATATTCCCTGCACGGCATTGTTTAAACGGGGAGAAAAATCTTCGTGGATGTCGTTGAGTGTTCCTGAAAGATGGATTTCCGTCCAAAAATACCCCCCTTCTCCAGGATTAAACAATTTGCCGCCTAGCCCGGGGAGCCTGGGGATCCAATCGGCCCGAATACCCAGGAGGAGAGTTCCACTGACCGCTTTGCCTGCCAAGGTAATCCACCCCGTCATTTTCATAGTATTTTCAGATTGCCAGTCGATATTATGCAGTTTAATGATGTTGGGTTCTAAGCTAATAGAATTATGGGCCACGGTCAGGGGTATATCTTCGAGCTGATGAAGCTTCAAAAAAGAATCAAGGCTCGTCAAAAATGAAACATGAACCAGCCTGCCTCGATCGATATACAGTTCTCCCTCTCCATGGTAAGATTTCATAAGATCGTTTGTTGCATTAATGCCTATGGTGCCCCGGAGATCTCCTCGGAGTTCATTTTTTAAGGGTTCAGTTAATATAGCTTCCAAGGGGATCTCTTTTAATGAAAGATTAAGGTGGGTATTGTGAGTGGGAACAAGCCCGATGCTTCCTTCTGTTGATACAAGGGATCGAGGGAAGGCCTGAAGATGGAGCTTTGCTTCTGATAAATCGATAGAGGATCTACTTAAAAGAGCCTTGATTTTTTCGATTGACAATGGAGGAATCGATTGGAGCCGAGCAAAACCTTTGCTCCCGTAGATGAGCCAGTTTGCTTGTTGAGAAGAAATGTTAAGCTCAATGTCTTTGATTTCTCCTCCTCCCCCCATAGAAGGAGGCCATTTAAGATCTAGTGATTTCACATGGATCTTTTCAATGCTCAGGGCTTCTTCCTTGTTCGGTGAAGAAGCCAAGGGAATTTTTTCCGTTTTCCTTTCAGGAGGAAGTTCGGGTGTTTGCAGATCGATCGATAAATCGCCCAGATCGATGGATCGAACGATCCAGGGGTGACCCAAAATTCCTATTGAGCTTAATTGGACAGCTATCGGTTTTATGGAGATCAACTCAATGGGCGATTCTTTGCTTCCTCTTCCCTCGTAACCTCCCGTTTCTAGGCCAAAGCCGTAAAAGCTAAAAGGCTCAAAGCGACCGGATATTCCCGTATGTTTTTCGACAACCTTGGAGGCAAAATCGGCAAAAGCTCGGCTCTTTACGATCCCATTAACCCAAAAAATAAAACCGGTAATGCTAAGAAACAGGAGAGCGAAAAAAGCCAGCAAAAGCAAAAGAAATAGACGGCCCTTTTTTCTCTTCACCTTTTTTTCCATTAAAAGGATACCTCCTTGCCGGCCATAATACCCTTCATCCTCTATTTATACCATAAAATTTCAGGAGCTTCCGTAGGGAGAAAAGCATCGGGATGATAGGGCCTGATTCTTGGGGTAAAATCCTCTGGGGGCCGTTGGGTATTAACCGTGAGCCTATAAATAAATCCATTTAAAGCACCGACAAGGGCTTCTCCCTTTTCCATGATATTACAAAAAGGAGCAGTTTGTTCTTTGGCATCGGCATAGAGTTCAACAACGACCCAATCGGGGGGAATTTCATCGAGGTAAACTTGGATGCTAAAGTGTATCTGGCCTTGATCCTGGACAGCATGAAAATTGCCAAAGTGGATAGAATTCCAATGTGTAACGATCGTTTTTTTCCACCTTTCTAGTTCTCGAGCAAGTTCTCCACTTTTTGCTCTTCTCTTTTCGGCTGCATAGCAAAGAGGAATGTAATAAGCATTAGCGTATTCTCTAACCATCCGATTGGCGGAAAAAAAGGGGGTCAGTCGAGCTGCACTTTCTCTTATTTTATTGACCCATTTTTGAGGGATGCCTCTTTCATCCCTATCATAAAAAGCAGGAATGATTTCATTTTCCAAGAGAGAATAAAGTTGGTCAGCTTCGAACGCATCCCATGCCGGATCCTCTCCATGTTCTTTCCCATCCCCGATGGCCCATCCTAATTCAGCTGAATAGGCTTCAGCCCACCAACCATCCAACTCGGAAAGGTTTAAACCACCATTAACCACGACCTTCATCCCGCTGGTTCCACTTGCTTCCCATGGTCTTCTAGGATTATTGATCCAGAGATCGATGCCTTGAACTAGATCCAAAGCAAGCCTCATATCGTAATCTTCTACAAAAACTACGCGGTTATGCAGCTCTTTTCTTGCAACAAAAGCCGTCCACTCTCTGATCATCGCTTTTCCTACCTGGTCTTGGGGATGAGCCTTACCTGCTACTACCAGTTGCACAGGCTTGTGAGGATCGGTAAGTATTTTGACCAGCCTTTCCTTATCATGGAGGAGCAGGGTAGGTCTTTTATAAGAAGCAAACCTTCTTGCAAAGCCTATCGTAAGAACGTTGGGATCGAATAAACAGCTACATTGAGACATGATGTCGGGGTGCTTACCCATCATGGCACAGTGACAGCGGGATCTTTTCCTCAAAGCAAGGATAAGATTGAGCCGATTCTTTTTTCGCCATTCCAAAAGGGCACAGTCAGTTGCTGAGCGGAATTTTTCTTCTAATTTTTCGGTGGGTTGCCTCCACAGATCCTTGCCGCATATGCTGGCCCAAAGCTCATCGGTTTCTTGGGAATGCCAAGTGGCAACATGGACCCCGTTAGTCACCGATCCGATCGGTATTTGCCATGTTGGCCAGCGGGGAAATAATCCCCGGAAGATAGTTTGACTGACTTTCTCGTGGAGTTTGCTTACCCCGTTTGTAGCTGCTGATCCCCTTAAGGCAAGATAAGCCATGTTGAAGGGTTCCTCCTTGCTCCTGTCCAGTTGCCCTAGGGCTAAAAGCTCTTCGGGGGCTATTTTGACATCCTGGCAAAAATCAAAAAAGTATTTTAAAAACAAGGAAGGGGCAAAGCGATCAAATCCGGCTTCAACCGGGGTATGGGTAGTAAAAATATTGCCCGAGCGTGTTGCCCAGAGCGCAGTCCAAAAAGAGGGCAAAGCCATTTGTTGCATGTAATCTTTAGCTCTTTCCAAGATGGCAAAGGCGGCATGACCTTCGTTGAGATGACAAATGCTGCATTCTATCCCCAACTTGGAAAGAAGTTTCCAGCCTCCTCTACCAAGGACAATTTCTTGCAAGAGGCGCATTTCGTTATCCCCGCCATAAAGAGTGCCGGTTATGGCTCTGTCCGATGGCATGTTTGCCGGATCATTACTGTCAAGAAGATAAAGAAAAACCCTACCCACAGTAACGTACCAGGGACGTAGGATGAGATTTCTTCCCGGCAGGGGAACCTCTATAGAAATCCATTCTCCCGAATCATCCCTCAAGGGGAACACGGGCAGGAGCGCAGGATCGTTATAAGGATAAAATTCAACTTGTTCACCTTTGGAATCGATAAGCTGGCGAAAATAGCCTTGTTGATACAACAGCCCGATGCCCACGACAGGCAGTCCAAGATCACTGGCCGCTTTGAGATAATCTCCTGCTAGGATCCCCAGTCCTCCTGAATAGATGGGAAGCTCTTCTCCAAGTCCAAACTCCATGCTGAAATAAGCGATATGCCCTTTGAAATAGGGAAAGTTTTCTTCAAACCATGTTTTTTGTTCGAAATACCTTTTTCTTTCTTCCAACTGGCATTTAAAGAGGCCTTGGAATTCAGGATCTTGACTAAGAGCCTTTATTTTTTCTTTAGATAATCTTTCAAGAATAAACCAGGGATTGCTTGTAGATTCCCAAAGCAAGGGATCTATTTTTCTCCAAAGCCTTCTCGATCCAGAAACCGTATGCCATAACATGTCTGAAGCAAGGTCTTCTAAACCTTTCAATTCTTCAGGGATTTCAGGAAAAAGATAACGGGGGGATATCATGGACGCACTCCTCTGTTAATCAAACAACGGGTTATTAGGAGAAAAAACATGAGGGAAAAATTTGGTTTAATTTTCTTGTTTGTTCCTTTAGATAAAACTGGTGAAAATCGGTAAGGTTGCGTTTTGAAAAAATGAAAAGGCAGAAAACAAATGGAGTTTTTAAGAAAAAAATTATCATTCTCAAGAAGGGCGAAAGAAAAAAGCTATCTTTTGTTTTTCCTCTCTCACAAGTCCCTCTTTTTTTCTCTTTTTTCTTTTATATTGTTTGTCTTTTTGCAAGAACAGTTCCATAAAATTGAAGGGTTTGGGGAATTTTTCACCGGTTTTCTTTGGTTCTTTAGTCTTGTTTTAACCAACGCGTTTGTGTCGGTTAAGCATGCGGAAAAGCTTGCCGATCACTATGGCGAGCCTTATGGATCCTTGATTCTTACCTTTGCTGCTACCGCCATAGAGTTTTCCTCCATTTGGGACATTATGTCTTCGGGAGAGAAAAACTTAACTTTTCCCAGGGACACGGTCTATTCCATCATCATGATTGTTCTGGGAGGAATGGTTGGCACTACTTTACTGGTAGGGGGGATCTATCACAAGGAACAGAAGATTAACCTGGAGGGGGCAAAAGCTTTCCTCAGCGTTATTGTTCCCATGGCCGTATTGATTTTGATCCTTCCCAATTTTACCCGTTCCAGCCCGGGCCCGACATTTTCGAGATTTCAGACTCTTTTCTATTTGTTTGCTTGCGTTTTTCTTTATCTTCTTTTCCTGGTTGTCCAAACAATAAGCCATAGGAGATATTTTTTTCTGGATGATGGAGACGATCTAGAGCAAGCGGTTCATCGAGAAAAGATCGTTCCCTTTCATCATGGATTGATGCTGATCGTTTCTCTATTATTTGTTGTGTTCTTCGCCGAAAAGTTATCGATCGCGATTAATTTCGGGATAGAAAAATTAAAAATTCCCAAAGTCGTTGGGGGTTTTATTGTCGCCTTACTGGTGCTACTTCCTGAATCGATGTCGGCGATTAACGCCGCTATTCATAATAGCCTGCAAAGATCGATGAATATTCTTTTAGGCTCGGTGTGTGCGACCATTGGTTTAACCCTTCCCTTGCTGCTGAGCATAAGTCTTTTGAAAAACGATACGATATTGCTTGGCCTTGGGCAGGTGGAAGCTACCCTTCTTGTATTAACTCTTCTCCTGTGCCAGATAACCTTCTCTGGAGCCAAAACGAATATTTTGCAGGGCGCTGCCCATCTGCTCCTCTTTTTTTCTTACCTTATCATGATGTTTGATTAAGCATAAGGAAATGATAAAGATCGTTGGGAGCAAAAAATCCCATGTGGATTAAGTTTCCTAGGATTTTACCGCGGTTACCGCTTCGAATTCTTTTCTCAAAAGATGGGCAGCTTCGACCATGTTTCTTAGCGAAGGAACGACCTCTTCGTAACTGCGGGTTTTAAGCCCGCAATCGGGATTTACCCATAAGGATTCTTTAGGAAGCACAGATAGGGCTTTTTTAAGGGTATCGAGGATTTCTTTGACGGTGGGAATCCTTGGAGAGTGAATATCCCAGACCCCCAGGCCGATGTCGTTGGGATATCTGAATCTTGCAAAAGAGTCGATCAATTCGAGGCCGGATCGAGAAGCTTCAAGGGATATAACATCGGCATCCAGTTTTGCAATGGCTTCAATGATATCTCCAAATTCAGAGTAACACATGTGGGTATGAATCTGGGTTGAATCTTCGACACAAGAAGAGGCGATCCTAAAACTTTCAATAGCCCACTCTAAATAGTCATTCCAATCGATTTTGCGCAAGGGCAAGCCTTCTCTTAAGGCGGGTTCATCGATCTGGATCACTCCCAGGCCGTTCTGCTCTAGATCCTTGACTTCATCCCTAATGGCCAAGGCTATCTGTTTTGCGGTAATTTTTCTGGGCTGGTCGTCTCGTACAAAACTCCATTGCAAGAGCGTAATGGGACCGGTTAGCATGCCCTTCATGGGTTTTGAACTGAGCGATTGAGCAAACTTTGACCATTTTATGGTCATGGGTTGCTGCCTTGAAACATCACCATAGATGATCGGAGGCTTGACACAGCGAGACCCATAGCTTTGGACCCATCCGTTTTCTGTGATGAGAAAGCCTTTTAGTTTTTCCCCGAAATATTCTACCATATCCGTTCTTTCGAATTCTCCATGGACTAAAACATCCAAGCCTATCTCTTCTTGCAAACGGACGACTTTCTTAATCTCTTCTTGGATGAAGGTATCATATTGTTCTTGGGTAATGTGGCCGAGTCGAAATCGAGAACGCATTTTTCTTATTTCTGTCGTTTGAGGGAAAGAGCCAATGGTGGTAGTGGGAAAAAGAGGAAGGGAAAGTTTTTTGGCTTGAATTTCTTTTCTTATTCGATAGGGGTTTTTTCTAGAAAGATCTGCCTCCTTTAGGGCTGCCAACCTTTGTTGAACAGACTGATCATGAATTAATCCACTTGTTTTTCTCTGTTCTATGGCTCGTTGGTTCTCCTTATACTGTTCGTCATTTTGATAATTTTCTACTAAAGCGAGTCTAGCGATAGTGGCCAGTTCTTCTATTTTTTCATCGGCAAAGGCAAGCCAACTTTTGATCTCCCCGCTAAGCTGTTTCTCCTCTTTTAAGCTGACAGGAACAAAAAGGAGTGAGCAGGAAGGGGCTAACCAAAGCCGTTCGACGGGGATGAACTCCAGGGCATGATGAATAATTTTTAATGACTGGGAAAAATCATTTTTCCAAACATTTCTTCCGTCAATAATACCCAGGGAAAGAACCCTGTTTTTATTCCAGTTTTGGAGTAAACCCTGGAGTTCTTGACCTGCCCGGGTGCAATCGTAATGGAGACCATCGATAGGAATGGAACTCACTATTTCCCTGTTTTCTTTTAGAGCTCCAAAATAAGTGGCTAAAAGGATCTTCAGCGAAGGAACAGCCCCTTTGAGCTTGGTATAAACTTCATAAAAGGCTTTCTGCCACTCGGTGGAAATGTCTAGTGTTAAAATGGGTTCATCTAGCTCAATCCAGTCAGCGCCCAAGCTGTAAAATTCTTTTAGAATTTCTTCGTAGATAGGGAGGATCTTAGCGATGAGTTCGGCATTTTTAATTGAGGGATCTTTTTTCTTACCGAGGAAAAGGAAGGAAATCGGCCCCAAGAGTATCGGTTTAGTCAAAAAGCCGAGGAACTTTGCCTGCTTAAACTCTTCAAAAGGTTTTGAAGAAGACAGAGAAAAATGCTGGTCTTTCTCAAATTCGGGAACGATATAGTGGTAGTTGGTATCGAACCACTTCGTCATCTCCATGGGATGAGGAATATTGGAACTATCCTGTCCCCTTCGAGATTTTTCCATTCCCCTAGCCATGGTAAAGAGAAGATCTAAGGAAATAGGCCCATTATGACTTTTAAACCGCTGGGGAACGGCCCCAACAAGGCATAGGGTATCTAGGACATGGTCATAAAAGCTGAAATCGTTGGAGCAGAGAAGGGAAATTTGAGCCTTGTGCTGTTTTTCCCAGGCTTCTTTTTTAATCCCCTCTGCCGCCTCTATCAGGTCATGAAGGGAACTCTCTCCTTTCCAGTAAGACTCTAAAGCAAATTTAAGTTGTCGGCGAGATCCAATGCGGGGATAACCAAGGATATGGGTATAGAGGTGATTTTTGGAACTACTCATAGATTTTATCCCTTTAACTTAAGATAATTGAACGAAAAACATGAAGATAACCGTCATCATTGTAAAGAAGAATGAGTTTTTTTTTCAAATAAATTATTTTATCCCTGTAGGAATATCGTCATTTTAATTGGGTTGTGACATTGTTTGAGATTAAAAGCTTGTTATCTTCTAACCACCTTTCTCCAAGTAAGAAGTTGGGGCAGAATTTTCTCATCGATCAAAACTTGGCTAAATTTATAGTAAGAGAGACCCTGGAGGGTGTACCTTTACCCCAGGAAATTTATGAAATTGGTCCCGGTCTTGGATCGTTGACCGAGTTTTTTTTGCAGCAAAATGTTTTCTTAAAGGCCATTGAAATAGATAGAGGATTTTGCAAGGTCTTGCTCGAAAGATTTAGTGCCAATCCTCGGTTTGAACTTATTCAAGCTAACGCTTTAGATTTTTCTTTTCCCCAATCGACCCATGGGAAAATCCTTGTAGGGAATCTTCCCTACACCATATCCAGCCCTTTATTGGCCAAGCTGGCTCTTCTTGCTGTTCCTTTCCCCAGAATGATCTTTACCCTGCAGCAGGAAGTCGCCTCAAGACTCATGGCAAAAACGCGAACGAAAGATTTTGGAGCACTCTCTGTTCTCATGCAGTATTTTTTTGAAATTAAGAAGATGAGAAAAGTTCCCAAAGAGGTGTTTTATCCTGTTCCAAAGATTGAATCGGCCGTTGTTTTCTTTGAACCTAAAAATACGGCCTTTAGGATGGATGCCCCGGAGAAGTATTCTTTTTATGCTTTCGTCAGAAGATGCTTTTCTCAGCGTAGAAAAAAGCTTGGGAAAATTTTGCATATCCCCTTAGACCACAGACCGGATGAAATCCCTCCTGAATGCTGGGCAAATCTATGGATGGAATTAAAAGATTCCCGCATGGAAAAAAGCGGGGGTAGCTGTAAAAACTAAACTTTCTTTTCTTTTCATTCTGTTTTGAAATGACAAAAAGGAAGGATTTTTGTCCAGGAATTTCCTATGAACGAAGATAAAACAGAAAAAAAAGATAATCCCCGGAAAAAAAAATCGGTGGCGGCTGAAAATATTTATTTTTTCATCATCATGTTCTTGATCGGGCTGCTCTTTATATTCTTGATATTCTCGGTAATAAGCAAAAAAAGCTACATGTAAAAAAAAAGCTTTTTGTTTTCTTAAAATGACATAACATTAGCTTATGTCATCCAAGGATCCTAAAAATCGTCCGAAAAAGACCCTGGCGCCGGGAGATATATATTTCCTTATTGTTATGTTTTTAATTGGCCTTCTGTTCCTGTTTCTCATTTTTTCCGTAATCAGCAAAAGCACCGTTCATGTTCACGGATAAAAACTTTAAAGACTCCTTTAAGGAAGCTTGAGGCGGCCAAAAGTCTTTTGTTCCTTTTTTAATAGCTAATCTTCTCTATTATCTTGTTATGGATTTGGCTGCATCTGTGGATATAGGATCACATAGCTTTCATTTGATCGTCGTCCAAGTGGAAAATGGATCTATTCGAGCCATCGACAAAATAAGAGATCCTGTTTCTCTGGCTGCGGGACTAGATGAGAACAGGTATCTGAGCAAGGAATCCATATCTAGAGCCGTTAATTCCCTGCGGAAATTTGGAGAAAGGCTAAGATCGATTCCTCCCCATCGGGTCAGGGCTGTTGGAACGAATACTCTTCGCACGGCTAAAAACAGGGAAGAATTTATAAAAAGTGCAGAAGAAGCCTTGGGCCACCAGATCGATGTGATTTCAGGTCATGAAGAGGCTCGCTTGATTTATCTTGGTGTTGCTCATTCCATGGAAGACGATGGCCAAAAAAGGCTCGTCATTGATATCGGGGGGGGAAGCACAGAACTTATTCTAGGAGAAGGATTTTTACCTCGCCGAGTGGAGAGTCTTTATATCGGTTGTGTAAGCCTCTCCAAAGCCTTTTTTTCTGAAGGGATCATTGCGGCTTCAAGATTGAGAGATGCAGAAATAATGGCATTGCAAGAATTAGAGCCGATAGCGAACATTTTTAAAAAACAGGGTTGGCAGAGAACAATCGGCTCCAGTGGAACGATTTTAGCTATTCAGGATATTGTCATTGCCGAGGGCTGGTCAAAGAGTGGTATCAGTGCCTCCTCGTTAAAAAAATTAAGGAAATATCTTTTGTCGGCGGGAAGCATTGAACGGCTTTCTCTCAAAGGCGTTGATTATGATAGAAAACAGGTTTTACCGGGTGGGTTTGCTATCCTTTCCGCCATTTTTGAGGCTCTTTCCATTGAGAATATGGAGGTATCCTCTGGAGCTCTCCGGGAAGGGGTAATTTATGATTTGTTAGGTAGACTTTATCAGAAAGATATTCGAGAGAAGACTGTAAGAGAGCTCATGAACCGTTTTCAAGTCGATGAGGCTCAAGCAGAAAGAGTTCGAGCCGTTGCCTTATCCTTTTATGAAAAAGTTAAAAAGGATTGGAAGATTGAGGGAGATTTTCAAAGAAGAATACTTATTTGGGCTTCGCTTCTCCACGAAATAGGCCTGTTTGTTTCTTATAGCCAGTATCACAAACATGGACAATACCTTTTAAATCACCTCGACATGCCGGGTTTTTCTTTAAGAGATCAACAATGCCTTTCTTTTCTTGTTCGTTCTCATAGGCGAAAATTTCCTCTTGCCGAACTTCAGCTCTTGAGGTCTGAAGACAGAGAGACGATGCGAAAACTTGGCGTTCTATTGAGACTGGCCGTTTTGATTAATCGGGTGCGTAACGATGATGAAACTCCTCAAATAGATATAAAAGCGAGCTCCAGTCTTATCAAGCTTACTTTTCCCCAGGGTTGGCTAAAGGACCATCCCTTGACTGAAGCAGACTTGGCCACAGAGGCGCAATACTTGGTTAATGCAGGTTTCTTTTTGCAATATAGCTAAGAGCTGTGAAATCAATATCCTCCTTCATACCAGCTTTTCCCATCTTTAGCTATCAGTACTTGAGCAGCTTCTGGCCCCCAGCTCCCAGCCGGATAATTCGGAAAGTCGATGGGGGGAGTGTTTTCCCAGAACTCGAGGATAGGGTCAACAATAGACCAGGCTGCTTGAGCTTGATCAGCACGCATGAACAAGGTCCCATCTCCGATGATCACATCCCGCAGAAGCGTTTCGTAAGCCTCAGGAGAGGCTTTTTTAAATGCCTCTTGGTATTTAAATTGAAGGTTAACCGGGCTTAAACGGATGACCGGACCCGGGATTTTGGCGTGGAATACAAGCGAGATACTCTCCTCAGGTTGGATATTAAGGATCATTCTGTTGGGGAGCCATTGATCAAGAGCCCGAGCGGGAAATGCTTGGTGAGGGATGGGTTTTAGAGTAACGACGATCTGGGTGACTCTTTTAGTCAGTCTTTTCCCTGTTCTGAGATAAAAAGGAACATTCTGCCAGCGCCAATTATCAATGAAAAGCTTGATCGCTGCAAAAGTTTCTGTAGAAGAATCGGGATTAACACCGGGTTCCTCTCTATAAGCTAGGACTTCTTTACCCTTTATCCATCCTCTGCCGTATTGTCCACGGACGGCAATCTGGTGGACCTCGTCAGGAGTGATCTTTCTGACCGCATGAAGAACGTCCACTTTTTTGTTTCGGATTTCATCGGAGTCAAAGGAAACCGGGGGTTCCATGGCTATGAGGCAGAGGAGTTGAAGCATGTGATTCTGGACCATGTCGCGAAGGGCACCTGCACGCTCGTAATACTCTCCCCGCAGTTCTACTCCCACTTCTTCAGCTACGGTAATTTGGACATGGTCGATGTATCGGCTATCCCAAATCGGCTCCCACCAAGCGTTTGCAAATCTCAAGGCAAGAATATTCTGGACGGTTTCTTTCCCTAGATAATGATCTATTCTAAAAATTTGAGATTCTCTGAAAACTTTCCCAAGGCATTGGTCGAGCTCGTTGGCTGACTTCAGGTCATGACCGTAGGGTTTTTCGACGACGATCCTCGCTTCTCCAGGTGCTAAAAAGAGTTGAGCGATACCGATTTGGTTGACGACGGTCTGGATTAAACTAGGGGAGATGGCTAGATAAAATATCCAATTGGGTTTGGTTTCCCACTTTGATCCGATCTGTTCGAGGGTATGTTTCAAAGATTCATAGAAAGCTTCTTCGGACAAGTCGGCGATCAAGTAGGACTCTATTTTTTCCGAAAAACTGGGCCATAAAGAGCTCTCATATTGAGGAGCAAACGATTCGATGCCACTTCTGATATGTTCGCGATAGGCTTCTAAATTCATTGATTTTCTATCTGCGGCGACAATGGCGAAATTATCGGGAAGCCAATTTGATCTATATAAACTGTAGAGGGCTGGGAAAAGCTTGCGCCAACTGAGATCTCCTGCTCCTCCAAAAATGATGAAAATGGTCGAAGCGTTTTGATTTAATTTTTCAATGGTTCGGGTCATGGTCGGATTCCTAAAAGCTTAAAGAAAGCATGAGGTTGGAAATAGAAATAGGATACATCACTCATAGAAACCCTTATGTACGAAATAAAGTTGCAAAAAAAAGAAAGTGAAGGGATTTATTTTTGAATCTTTTTAAGCACCACAGGCTTACCAAAAACCTTGTGATTAGGATCGATGAGCTCGTTGTCCCGGATGAGTAAAAGGGCAAAAACTTTGCCCGCCGACCCGATTAAAATTTTATCACCTTCTACTTTGTATTCCGCTTCCCACTCATCCTTTTCCTGGGGATTGGTGGGTGTTTTGGAACGACGTTCTGCCTTGGCTTTTCCCTCTTTACTCAGGTAAAGGGTAACACAGGTTAGAGTTCCGTTTTCTTCATTCCAGCAACCCGTATACTTTCCTTCAGGATTGAGGGATGGAGGTTGCCGAGAACAACCGGCAAAAAAGGAGATGGAAGTTATCAATAAAAATAAGGATAAAAAGAGATGTCTCATGGAAGATGGAGCCGCTTTTACTTTTCGATAAAAAACAATACAGCCGGGAGTAAAGATAATAAAGTATTTCTTTATTTTGTTTATTCTTTGATACTTCCAGGATTCCCTTCATAAGAAGCTAAGAGCAAAGAACTTAAGAGGATTGTCCAACTACCTATTCAGACCCTTGTACATTCCCTAGCCCTCGGCATTTGCTGGCCCCATTTCTAATGGATCGGATTAAGAAGGAATAGAAAAACTTTAACTAGGTTCTCCGTGGAACCAGCAGCTGTTTTTGGAAATTCTTCCTGAGTTTTCATTTCTTTCTTTTCATTCTACCCTTGTTAATGACTACGGGAGAAGGGGAAAGAAAAGGCGATTTTTACAACCCTGTCCCAACGACTGAACGAATACAAAGGATAAGGATATGGACAATCAGGATTT
This sequence comes from Methylacidiphilum infernorum V4, assembly GCF_000019665.1. NCBI lineage: Bacteria > Pseudomonadati > Verrucomicrobiota > Methylacidiphilae > Methylacidiphilales > Methylacidiphilaceae > Methylacidiphilum (ex Ratnadevi et al. 2023) > Candidatus Methylacidiphilum infernorum. The sequence goes on from NC_010794.1 coordinate 265,041, forward strand.
TATTCATGCCGGCAAACAGGATGTTTCTCATCACCCAGAGGGGATAGCTACGGAAAATTTAGGTGGAAAACAGGCTGAAGGCCATCATGAACAGTTGCCCTGGTATCGCAAGTATCTGTTTTCAACGGATCACAAGGTTATCGGGATGCAGTACATGATCACCTCCTTGATTATAGCCCTCTTCGGTTTTGGGCTGATGATCGTTATGAGATGGCAGCTTTCTTATCCTGGGAAGCCTATTCCTATTTTTGGGGGGATTTTAGAAAACATTTTTGGCCCTGAAATGTTTTCCGGGGGAGTGATGACTCCTCAAGCCTATAACTCCTTTGGAGCTATCCATGGGACGGTCATGATATTCATGGCCCTTGTGCCAGCCCTCTTTGCCGGTTTTGGCAATTTTGTGGTCCCCCTGCAGTTGGGGGCTCCTGACATGGCCTTCCCGCGGCTAAACATGGCCAGCTTTTGGTGCTTTTTTGTAGGCGCGGTGATTATCATGGTGAGTTTTTTTGTTCCCGGAGGGGCCGCGAAATCGGGCTGGACTTCTTATCCACCCCTTGCTGACTTGGCGGACTCCGGGCCCCATTTTCATCCCCTCTTTAATGGCCAGACTCTATGGCTTCTGGGTATGGCTTTCAACATCACGGGTTCTCTACTTGGAGTCATTAACATGATCACAACCATTTTTCAGTTGAGAGCCCCCGGGCTCAGTTGGATGAGGCTTCCTTTTTTTATTTGGACTGAGTTGGTCACAGCTTTTCTCATGCTTCTGGCTTTTCCACCCTTGGAAGCGGCGGCTATAATGCAATTAATGGATAGATTGGCGGGCACGAGTTTCTTTTCTCCAGAGGGTTTGATCGTCAACGGGCAGCATGTCCATTATAGTGGAGGAGGTTCCCCTCTGCTTTGGCAGCATCTTTTTTGGTTTTTGGGCCATCCTGAAGTGTATGTCCAGATTCTGCCTACGATGGGTATTGTGGCCGAGATTATAGCCAATAATACGCGAAAGCCTCTCTGGAGTTACAAGATCCTTGTATACTCCGTTTTGGCAATTGGTTTTGTAGGGATGATTGTCTGGGCACACCATATGTACATGACGGGAATGGGGCAAGCCATTAGTACCTTTTTTCAGCTCTTTACAACCATTATTTCTATTCCATCGGTTCTCATCGGTACAGTTTTACTCATGTCTCTTTGGGGGGCTTCAATACGGTTTAACCTGCCTATGTTATTTGCTTTGGCTTGGTTGCCCTTATTTGGAATCGGGGGGTTGACGGGTCTTCCCTTGGGATGGTCTTCTTCGGATATGGTTTTACATGATACTTATTACGTCATCGGTCATTTTCATTACATGATGGCTCCAACCTCGATTATGGCCCTTTTTGCCGGAATATATTATTGGTATCCAAAGGCAACGGGGAGAGAAATGAACGTTTTTTTGGGAAAACTTCATTTTTGGCCTACATTTATAACCTTTAATGGAGTTTTTTTCCCCATGTTGATCCAGGGTTTTGCAGGTGTCCATAGAAGATGGTATGACGGTGGGCAGGGTTGGGAAATGGCTCAAGGGGTGTTGTGGCTCAATCAGGTTATGTCTGTTTCATCGTGGCTGCTTGCTCTTGCTCAGATTCCTTTTATTATCAATTTCTTCTGGAGTCTTTTTTACGGAAAGAAAGTCCAATCGGATAATCCATGGCAGGGAACAACCCTGGAGTGGGCGGCACCGACGCCTCCCGGGCATGGAAACTTTCTTTCGGCTCTCACCGTTTATCGAGGTCCGTATGAATATAGTGTTCCCGGCGCCGATAAAGATTATTCTCCTCAATGGGAGCCCGATGCAAAGCCAAAAATTCCCCAAGCTAAAGTAGCAAAAGTATAGCGATGGAAAAAAACTCCCTCAAAAGCATCTTATGTTATAGGAGGGTGAATTTAAAGGGGAGTGGAGTTTAATGCTTGGAGAATTTAAAAAAGAAAGCCTTTTTTTGTTGGGCATGGTGGGGAATAGGGGATTCTGCTCCACGGCCTGGCCTTATCCATGCTAGAGGAGAAAAGAGGATCAAAGGATGATGAGCGGGAAAGAATGGGTATTTAGTTTTATTGAACTGGACGAAAGGCTAAGCATTGCGGCCATGTTCTCTGGGCTTTTTCTCATTGGATTAGTGTTGTTTCTTCTTGTCCTTTTTATCATTTTTGCATGGAATTTAAAGAGGAAAGAAACACAACTGCCCCCCGCTTATTCTGAATTTCTTTTTTCTGACGAACCATTCGAAGAAGAAGAGCATTGGCAAGAGTAAACAACGGTCAAAAAAGAAAGCCTAAATAGCTATCGGTTGTCCTGGAGAAGGAATCACGAGGTTAATCTGAGGGCTTTCTTCCTCTAGTCTTTGTTTGAACCAATCCAGAGCGTTGGGATCCCCGTGGACCAGAATACATGTTCTTGGCTCAAGGAGTTGGATGTAAGATAAGATGTCCTCTCTTAAGGCGTGGCTGGTAAGATCAAAATGATCCACTTCACAAAGGACCGGTTGAGGTTTGCTTGAGCTGTTGAGCACAACAAGATTTCCTCTAGGCGTGGCGAGAAGTTGACCGGCTGGAGAGTCTGGATCACAATAGCCGACAAAAAATATGGAGTTTTTTTCGTTGGGCAAGAATTTTTGAGCCAAGATATTGGAAATGGTATTTTCATTCATCATCCCGGAGGTAACGAGATAGATTTCCCCTTTTGCCGGTTGAATACGGTGGGTTTTTTTCCCATTGATGACTATGGGAGCTATGGTATCCAGGATTTTGAATCCCGGGTATCTCCTTAAAGATCTTGAAGAAAGTTTATCGTAAATTTCAGAAAAACTTCTACTTAATCCTCCAATGTAGATGGGACATTTTCTCAGCCTGCCCTCTTGTTGTTCGAAAAAAAGGGTAGTCAGGGTTTCTTGGGTTTTCCCGAGAGCAAAAATCGGGATGAGAACCGATCCTCCCCTATCGAAAGTATTTTCTATGCTCTCGACCAGTCTTTGAATTTCTGTCTGTCGGGTTACTCCCTTCTCCATTTCAAGGGCACCCCGGGTGGATTCGATGATAAGGACATCTATTCCCTCTGTAGGGAAATCCGCGGGAAGCATCAGGGTTTGTTCTTTGAAGCTGACATCTCCGGTATAAAATATTCTTCTCCCTCGGTGGAATATACGAACTCCTACAGCTCCAAGTATATGTCCACTCGGGTAAAACCGAAAAGTCAGGGGTTCATGCTTGGGATTGGGATAACCATTTAAGGACCATTCCTTATTAATGTGACAGGCTTGCCATCGTTCCGTACCCTGATCAATCTCTTTATGAGTATAAAGAGGATATTCAGGAAGTTGCAGAGCAAGCCTCTGTTTAAGCATGACTTCAACAGAATTGTGAAGGAGGGGAGGAGTTAAATAATAGGTGGGTTCGCTTAAGAAGACCTTGAGGTTTGGATATTTTCTGAGATATAAGGGCAAAGCTCCCGTATGGTCATGATGAGCATGGCTTATGATAAGGCAATCTATTGGATAGTCTTCCAAGCTTTGAAAATTTGGCGTAGCCAGTTCTCCTTCAATTTTGGGGTGAAGCCCCGCATCGAGAACTATTCGACCGTCCTCTCCAAAGTCTAAAAAATAAGAATTGGCCCCTATTTCTAGAGAACGTGTTAAATTTATAAATTTCACTAAACTAAACGATAAAATGGAAAAACAATTCTTTTTTTGTGGGTAGTTAATTTTTTAGTTAATTTATTTTTCGTTATAAATCAAGGGAAAATCAGCATTTTTCTTCGGCTTGGTTGCCCTTAAAATATAGGAAAATAGTTATCCCCATGAAAGCCTTGTTGTTAACAACTCCCTCTGCGATAGAAAAGCAGCCCTTGCGGTTAGAGCAAGTCGATATCCCCTATCCCAAGGAAGATGAAGTGTTGGTTAAAATTGAAGCGTGTGGAGTTTGTCGATCCAATCTTCACATGATCGAAGGAGAATGGCTACAAAGAGGAATTCCCGCAAAACTTCCCATTATTCCGGGACACGAGATCGTGGGTAGGGTGGAGGATGTGGGCGATAGGGTTAGGCATTTCAAAAAAGGAGATCGCGTGGGGCTACAACCGCTTTGGCTCTCTTGTGGTCACTGTTCCTATTGTTGGACAGGTAGAGAAGAACTTTGCCCGGAGAAAGAGATCACGGGAGAAACCGTAGATGGAGGGTATGCGGAGTATGTATTGGGTAAAGAAGATCATTTATATCCAGTTCCTGAAACTCTTTCGGCTATGGAAGCAGCGCCTTTATTTTGTCCTGGAATTACCGCTTACCATGCGCTCAAAAGGGTGGGTAACGTGATGGGCAAGCGGGTAGCCATTTTTGGTATAGGCGGGGTGGGGCATATGGCCCTGCAGTTTGCCCGAGTTGCCGGAGCGACCACCATTGCTATTTCTAGAAATCCTATTCATTTGCAGGTCGCAAAAGAGTTGGGTGCAGAAGAGTGCATTCATGGAGAAGATAGAAGCGCTCTTGAAAAATTAAAAAGAGAGGGAGCTGTAGACTGTGCGATCGTTTTTGCCCCTTCAAGCGCTGTGGCACAGTTGGCAATCTCTTTAGTCAATGCCGGGGGAAAGGTTGTTTTAGGGGTCAATGTTGAGCTTGGCAGCTTTTCTTTTGTCGAGGAAAAAACCGTTTTAGGGACGGTCATTGGATCAAGAGAAGAAATGAGAGAAGTCCTTCGACTTGCGGAAGAACGCAAAGTCAAGCCGATCAGCCAGGGCTTTTCCCTTGAAGATGCCCCGGAGGCTTTAATGAAGCTTAAAAAGGGCGAAATTATCATGCGTGCTGTCCTGGTGTTATAACCCATTTCTTCGGTTGATGATTGTTCAAGCCGTTTTCTTTTAAGCTAGTTCTTTCAATATCTTTCCCCAGGGGTCGTTCGCAAGAATAGGGTTATTCAATTGCAGTTTTGATAGATTCTGCACCAGGCCGAGGAATTTTTTAAGGTCTTCGGGGAGAGGAGAATAGAATTGCTTCTTATCTCCTTTCCAAAAAAAGGAAAGGTAAGCAGCGTGTAAGGCATGCCTTGGTAGAAGCAAAACTTTTTCCATCTCTTCGGTCCATCCCCGTTTTGCAAATTCTAGAAAAAATGAAGGATTGGGGCCGTAAAGTTTATCTCCCACAACCGGGTGTCTTATCGTGGAAAGATGCACCCTGATTTGATGCAACTTCCCGGTAAGAGGTCTAACCCAGAGCAAACTATACCCTCCGCCATGTCCAAGAGGATAAATTTCTGTTACGGATTGGGTTCCATGGGGAACTATCCCCTGGCGAATAACAATCTCGTTACCCTTAGCTCCTCCCAGGTATCCAAGGGGAGCTTCGATTTTTAAATAATCCGCTTTGAGTTCTCCCCAACTAATGGCCAAGTATCCTTTTTGAATGAGCCGTTTTTCCATCTGCCTCCCGAAATAAGCAGCGGCGGCGGAATTTTTGGCTACCACTAACAGTCCGCTTGTTTCCCGGTCTAGTCTATGGATGAGTTTAAAGGAAATTCCTGGATGCAGGTTTTGCAGCCATTCCAAAATACTTGGACCTTTCTTTTTCCTCGTGGGATGGGAGAGTAAAAAAGGGGGTTTATCGACGATGAGATAATCCTGGCATTCTTCAACAATACGGGGTAAATAGGGAGGCTCAGGTGAAATCATAAGAAAGAGGCCAGGTTATTTTTCAATAGAGCTCCTTTTGAATCAACATAAAGTAAAAAGCTTTTGAATTTCTTAGGCTATCTCAAAATAGAACGCCAGGGCCCAACTGCCCTCCCTTTTTAGCCTTTTAGACCGTATTTTAAATAATAAGGGAAAACAGAACAAAAGGCTTTTATTTATGAAAAGCCAACCTGCAAGAAAAAAAATGCAAAGGATAAAGCTATCAAAAGCTCATTATCCACCGGCAGAACCGCGGAGCATTGACATCCAAGAAGACTTGAAGCTTACGCATGGAAGTCGGTGGCTTATTGCCGGACTATCCAAATAAGCCTATTGGACTATCTCGGCATTTTCAATTAAATTGAATCCCTCTTTGCTCACCACTTTTCCTTTGACCGTAATCACTTGTTGTGCTTTTGAAACCAATTCCTTATTTATTGGCTTGTGTTCCCCGACAATGATGTAAAGCTTTCCATCCTCTCCCTTCAATCCCACAGGTAATCCCGATTCAATACAGGTTTTAGCGCACTTTAAGTGTTTTTCCCCTTCGGCGCCATGGTCAAGATAGCAGACCAGGTCTATAACTTTTCCTTTGATGACGGTCTTCTCTTCCTGGGCCTTAGAGATCACGCAGAATGGACCGAAGAACACTAAAAACGAAAAGATAAGAGAGAAACAGATTTTTTTCATATCGGTAAAAAGCTTAATATGATCTGAGGTCATTTTCAATAATGATCGTAGAAAAATACAGATATTCACTTCCAGAAAAATTCTTAGATCTGGAAGGATCAATTCGTTGAAAAAAATGGGGTTTTATTTCGAACCTCGTTATAGAAGCAAAACCAAAACCGGGTTAAAAAGAGTTTTTTTTTGGTCTTATTCCTTTCTCGAAGAATTCCCCAGCTAATGGGAACGGACTGTGTTTTGTGTGAAATGGAGAACGGTATGGGCTAATTTTGCATGGATTTTTTTTAACCTATAGTAGCGGTTTTGGAAGCGAAAGGGCTATTCTTTTTTCCATGCTGGGAGAAGACTCTTTGGTTGTCCCGAGCTGAGTAAAGAAAAAGAAGTTCAAAAAATACCACATCGACTATCTTTTCCCCGATAACTACGACTACAGGAGTCTTGAGTCTTGGGAAAGCGAGGAAGAAAGGAAGGAGTGGATGCACCCTTCTTATTTTTTCTTCGGGAGGGAGAGTGATTCTATTTCTGATACCTTCATGTACGATCTTCAAACCGGCCTTTTCCACTGGTGCGAAGCTCTTATTCCGGTAGGGGGAGAATTTGTTTATCCGGACTTTTATTCTTTTTTGAAACACAAAGTGTTTGGTGAGATGAAAAAGGTGTTATGAGCGGGGAGGAAGGGGAAAAAAATAAAAAGGGCTTGTCCTATTTAAAGAATAAGGAGGACAAGCCAGGTGAGCGAGCCGGATGAAAGAAAACTGACTTATTTCTCTTATAAAATTGTAGAAGTAAAGCGCATTGATCCCAAGGAAGGAGATGAACTCGAAAAAAAGTTCAAGAATGAGGTTCATGGAGAATTCCTTAAGTACTTGGCAAAAAACAAGCGGGAGAACCTGCTTCAGTGGGGGTTCACGGAAGATCAAATTAAAAACGATTTTCTAAACGGCAAGCTTCCTCGATTTCAAGATGATAACCGTTGGAGCGTAGACCACCGGATCCCCCTATTCCTTTCGGGCAACCTCGAGGACCCCAACAGCTTTGAGAACCTCGATTTTCTTCCGAACCCGCTTCACGATCTCAAAACAAAGCTCATCGAGAATAAGATTGATCGGGTACTAAATAAGCTAGCAGGAAAGTATGGATCCTACGGCTTTCCCAAAAATGGGAAAGCCGTAGCGTTGGCTCACTCTCCTTTTTCGCATTATTGCGAACCGAAAACCTTGAGGATAAAAACAACCGTTGACGGGTCTTGGAAAAGCACAAAGCTTAAATGAAATAAAAAAGAGGTATAGGATGAACAAAGAATCCAAGCTAAAAAACCTACTGGAGACCTTGAGGTCTCACCAAGTAGAGCATCCCTACATTGAATTTAACCCACCGGCTTCCCCTCAGGCCATAGAGGAGGCGGACAGAAAATGCCAGGAAAAATTCGGCATTGCTTTACCCCGGGATTACAAGGAACTTCTTGGCTACGCCAACGGGTTTAGCTTTGGCTACGGTTACTTTTATTTCGCTGCCGATCACCGCACCTCTTGGTGGCAAAATCGGTCTTCGAATGCCATTTTTTTCCTGCGGTCTGATATTTACCGGGACCTGTTGGAGGAAAACGAAGGAAATAGAGAATTTTATAAAGGAAGCAAATCGAAATGGAACAACCCGAACTTTCTTTTTTTGGGAAGGACTCAAGGCGGCAGTCGCGAATATATCTATGACGTGCGGCTGAAGTGCTACCGGCGTGGATGTCTTGAAGATCAAGAATACAATTTTACTCCATTTGATACGCAAGAAGAAAGGCTGTACGAGGATTTCTACTCGATGCTTGAGGGGGAGCTGGCCTATTTTTTTGAGGTGTTAGGGCCCGCTCCAAGGCTGCTTGAACCGAAAGTGATCCACTTATTGCAAACGGTAAGGAGAAGCCGGTTTACAAACGAACGGTCGTTTCTTCCCCCGGCAAGCCCACGGGCGATCGAGGAAGCCGACCGGCGTTTCAGGGAGGAGCTGGGAATTTCCCTACCCGATTTTTACAAGGCATTCTTAGCCTTTAGCAACGGGTTTTGGACTGAAGGAGCTATCCTTTTTTCCATCCCGGACGAAGACTCTCCCGTGGTCGCGTTAAGAAAAGAACAAGAAGCTGAAAAGTACAACATAGAATATCTTTTCCCCTATAACTACGACTACAGGAGTCTTGAGTCTTGGGAAAGCGAGGAAGAAAGGAAGGAGTGGATGCACCCCTCTTATTTTTTCTTCGGGAGGGAGAGGGATTCTTTTTTTGATACCTTCATGTACGATCTTCAAACCGGCCTTTTCCACTGGTGCGAAGCTCTTATTCCGGTAGGGGGAGAATTTGTTTATCCGGACTTTTACTCTCTTTTGAAACACAAAGTGTTTGGTGTGATGGAAGAGGTGTTATGAGCGGGGAAGAAGGGGAAAAAAATAAAAAGGGCTTGTCCTATTTAAAAAATAAGGAGGACAAGCCAGGTGAGCGAGCCGGATGAAAAAAAACTGACTTATTTCTCTTATAAAATTGTAGAAGTAAAGCGCATTGATCCCAAGGAAAGAGATGAACTCGAAAAAAAGTTCTATAATGAGGTTCGTGGAGAATACCTTAAGTACTTGGCAAAAAATAAGCGGAAGAGCCTGCTTCAATGGGGGTTTACGGAAGATCAAATTAAAAAATATTTTCTAAACGGCAAGCTTCCAGAAAAGTGCGGTTGGGACGTAGACCACCGGATCCCCCTATTCCTTTCGGGTAACCTTGAGAACCCCAACAGCTTTGACAACCTCGATTTTCTTCCGAAGCCATTGCACGATCTCAAAACAAAGCTCATCGACAGTAAGATTGATCGGGTACTAAATAAGCTAGCAAGAAAGTATGGATCCTACGGCTTTCCCAAAAATGGTGAAGGCATAAGGCTAGGCTATCCCTCTGTAACTTTTTCCTCCAAGGATCTTAGCAAAATAGAGAACATCGGTCAGGAGCTTTCCAAATATCCTTACGAAAAAATTGTTAAATCCACTCTGGGGAAATTAGAGAACGACGTTCAGAAGATAGCCAAAGGAGAAGAACGAACATTAGTTACCAAATTTCTTAGAGAAAATGGCTACCTCAAGGGCTTGATGGGTTGGCTTGGAGGCCTGCTAGGCATTTGGGGTATTGGCCAAGAAGTACAGGCGGCGGTGAAGGAAGGCAGGGAGACGGGCAGGTGGGGTTTGGCCTTGGGCAAAGCGGGGGGAAGGATAGGCTTTTCTTACGGGGCGAGCATGCTCGGAGGGATAGGAGGAGCGGCCGTAGGATCGCTGTTCTTGCCGGGGATAGGAACGGTGGCCGGGGGTATCGTGGGAGGCCTCTTCGGGGGTTATGCCGGCCAACGGCTTTCGGAGCTACTATCTGAAGGGATGGAAAAGGTTACTCTTTCGTCCCCTTTTCATCCCCGGGGTCTTGGGGAAGAAGCCCATGCCCAAGGGATCCAGGAAAGATTCAAGAGCCCAAGCCAAGAAAAGATCGAAAAGACTGCCTGGGAAAGAGAAAAACCGGCGGACAATCTCCTTGGAGAAGTAGCCAAAGGGGTGGAAAAGAAAATCGAGCAGCCGGAAAAAGAAGGCGGGCAAGAAGATCCTACTTTTGGCTTTGTTAAAAGGGCTACTGGGAAAAGCGCGGAGCTTGGAGTAAGCCTGGGGTTTCCCACGGCTGTGACTCCTCTCCAGGCGGTGATGAGGTTAAAGGAAGAGTTGGGGGGAGGAAGAAAGGAAGGGAAAAGACTTGAGCTGGATCGGTTGGATGGCTGTGGTCTTCTCCAGGCGGAGGGAAGGAAGCTAGCCGATCTAAAAACGATCGAAAAGACCAAGGCGGCAGCCAAGCAAAGGCTTGAGCAGGCGGTCCTTTCTGCCTCGGACCCAGAGAAAATGGACCATGAAAAACTAAAGGCTTTCCTGGAAAAAAACAACAAGAGGATAAGGGATAAAGACTGGAGGGGGTTGGCCCAAAGGATAGAAGAGGTGGTGGAGCAAAAGAAAACCGAGGGCATACTGGCTTACTGGAACCTGCCCGGGATAGGAAAAGGACCGCTTTTCCCCGGTTCCTTTTGGCAGAAGGCCTGTGAGGCAAAAAAGAGGGTAGAAGAGCTAGAAAAACAAAGGGAAGAAGCTCCCCTTTTTAAGGCTGGAGGATTGACCCCAAATCCCTTCCCCGGCCTGTACCATTCCCCTACCCTAGAACTGGAACAAAAGAAGATTCGGGATAAACAGCGCTAAAAACAAAACATGATGGAGGACGAAAGCGGAAGCTTGGAATAAAGGAGAAAACGCGAAAAGAGGATTGGTTCCTATTGAAGGGCACGGAATTCTTTCATTAAAACTCTTTTAGAAAGGTAGGCTTTATAAGCCCGGAAAGCCTTGGGTAGTTCTGTAGAGCACAACGGTAGGTGGGTCGGAATGGCTGCGCCAACGAACGCATCTTTTGCCAAATGCGCCCATTTGGATCTAAAGACGAAAGGATCGGAGGGGAAACTAAAAAGCTTTGAGGATCTTTAGGCATTAAAGGTGAAGGAAAAAAGAAACAAAAGAGGCTTTAATCTTGATGTCCTTTTCGACATTTTTAAGTGGCCTTAAAGAATCCGACTCCTCGGATGCTTAGGAGCCAGGCTCTAGTATTGCAAGCGCATTAATGTATAATGGTGATCATGGAAGGGCGATGAACGCAGAACGGCTGGCAACAGCAACTTCCCTACCCCTTACGAGTCCTTGGCAATCCATTGTAGCGCTACGACAGAGAGGGTTTCTCTGCCGTAGCCGGAAAAGGCAGGCCTCCCAGGTTACAAATGGGCTCGTCAAGACCCGTCTGGGCAGGAGGGAAACGGTGCGTATATTTGCACATGTTTTTGATAGTAGCTTAGGGCTCGAATAAGTTTTCTAGAGAGGACAACATCTTGGGAAGAAGCCCGGTATTGAGGAATCGATAGGGAAGAAAAGGATACAAAAAGAAATTCGCATGGTGATTAAGCGGTAGGGCACCAGCAAGGGCTTAAACCGGAGAATCCTGCAAAACGCTTCCATCTGGAGAAAAGAGAATGTCCAGTAATCTACGCGGGGAGCCCCTCCATGGGTTAAAGATTATACCTAGGTCAATCTCACCAGTCGAATAGGCGATCATCCTATTGCCGTCTTCTCCTATTCTTGGAGGGGAGGGTGCAGTTGCCGAAGATGATGCCCCATGATAAAGGGATGGAGGGATAGGGGAGGCACGATGAGATTGGGCTCCTTAGGATCTGTAGATTACGAGGATAGGGATCTAGGCCCAGCCAAGCTGACCCTTTAGAAGTAGGTTTTATAGAAGCTCTTGGTTATTTATTCCATTATCTCGATGGGAGCAGGGGGAATGGAATTAAGGAAAACCTTTCCGTAAGATTTTGAAAGTATTCTTGAATCAAGAATAGCTATGATTCCCTTATCTTCTTTGCTTCTAATTAATCGGCCTACCCCTTGCCTGAATTTTAAGACGGCTTCGGGAAGAGAGTAATGGGTAAAAGCATTTTTGCCCTGTTGTTCTAATTTTTCGCATTTAGCCTGGACTTGGGGGTGATCCGGGGCAGAAAAAGGCAGCTTGGTAATAATCACATTTCTGAGGGATTCTCCGGGAACATCAATGCCTTGCCAGAAACTGTCCATGCCAAAAAGAACGGCATGTTGTGCTTCTTTAAAAAGATTTAAAAGCTTGTGGCGCGGGGTTTTCCCATCTTGGACAAAAAAAGGAAAATTCAACGCTGTTAATTTCTGGCCGAGGGCTTCAGTCATAGTCAATAAGGTTTTACGGTTGGTAAAGAGGACAAGAGCAGATCCCTTGGTGTACCGGACCAATCTTTCTATCCAATAGGCTAGGGCTTCTTCGTATTGAGGAGACTGTGAAGGATCAGGCATATTTTTGGGTATAATGATCTTCATCTGCCTACCGTAGTCAAAGGGCGACTGCAATTGGAACGTCCGGCTGTAAAGACCCACGCGGTCTTGGAAATAGGAGAAATGACTTGCGACTTGTAAAGTAGCACTGGTCATGATTACCGAAATTTCTTTTTCGTAAAGGAGGGTTTGGAGTAGGGGACCTACCTCCAAGGGAGCGGCAAGCAGTTGTACGTTTCCTTCTGGATTCGAGGGATCGGAGAGCTCCACCCAATAAACGTGCTCCGGTATTTTCATTTCGACAAATTCAAGCAGGGCTCGTCTTTCGAGAGAGATTTTTTCCAGGCAATTCTCTATTTCCTCTTTGATTTCTTTGTCCTCGAGATTGATAAGAACGGAAGAGATTTCCTTGACAAGCCTTTCCAAGGTATCGGGAAGGGGATGGGGCAGGGACAAAGGAGCAAGAATTCTTTGTTCGGAGAGGGAATTTTGAACAAGCATCCGGCCGAGGGCTTGAAAAAGAGATTGTGCCTGTTCATAAGCTTCGATGTTTTTTGTTAAGAGCTTGCTTTCCTTTAAGCAAAGCAGTAATCCTTTGCGGGTACTGGGATTGAAGAGGCGAGCTAGGTTGTTGAGCAACCGGTACTTGGAAACAGAAAATCCTAATTGGATTGAAGCTACTTTTTCAAGGGTGTGGGCCTCGTCAAAAATGACAAAACTTTCTCCAAAAGGAAGCCCTGTTTCTTTTTGAAACTCCGGGTCGACGCTTTGTCCAAGAAGAGAAAAATAAAAGGCATGGTTAACAATGGTTAAATCGGATTGAGCACTTTTTTCTCTAAATTTTTGATAAAAACAGCGGGGATTGTGAGAGCAGCTCCTGGAGTTGCATAACCCGGGTTCCGAACAGATTTGACTCCAGAGCGAGGCAGAGGGGAGGGGATCGAGTTCTTCAACATCTCCGGTTGTTGTTCTCACAGACCAATCATAAATGCGCATCAGGTCATTGATCTCGAAATGAGAAAAGAGATCTGAGGCATGTTTCATTACTTTCTCTAGTCTTTTGGGACAGAAGTAGTTTTGACGTCCTTTAAGAAGGACGGCGGAAAAGTCTTGAAAAAAAGTCTTTTTTAAAAGGGGGATATCTTTATGAAGCAGTTGGTCCTGGAGATTGAGGGTATGGGTCGAAATGACACCCCTTTGGGAAAATTGTTTACAATAAAGCAGGGAAGGGACGAGATAAGCGAGACTTTTACCCGTGCCTGTTGGAGCTTCAATAATCAGATGTTCTTTTTTTTCAAGGCTGCTATAGATCTCTTCTGCCATCTTCTCTTGTTGTGGACGGTACTCGTAGTGAGCGGCTTGAGCCAAGGGACCAGAGGGAGAAAAAAAAGCAGCAACTCCAGGGACAAAGGTATTTTTCTTGGAATTTTTTAGTTGACCATTTAAAAATCCATTTCGATCTTCCCTAGACATGATTTTTGCCCCTGGGGAATCTCTCTATCCTTAACCGGGCCCCTCTTTCATGATGAGGATATAAAGATTGTCCATTTTCCTTACCATTCCCAACAGCAATCCGAAAGCCTTTCCTTAAGTTTTTGCATGATTTCTTTTTCTTTTTCTTCGCCTTTAGCGGGATACGTTACACTCCATCTGAGGAAGGATCCAGCATCATCCCATGGAACGGTCGAAATCAGTTTTTCCTGGATGAGCCATTGCGTACAATCTTCGGCGCTGGAAAAGAAAGTTTTTTTTCCTCCTCTACTTACAGCCTTGGGGGCTTCGGTATAAAGGAAAAAGGAAGCTTGAGGTTTTGTCGCTCTAAAGCCAAGACTACGAAGGGCTTCGACCATGAGATCCATTCTCCGGGAGTATTTGTGGGCTATCTTTTCGGTCATTTCACTGTGGTCTAGGCAATAGGCATAGGCATGTTGAATGGCAAGGAACTGGCCGGAGTCGGTATGGTCCTTGACATGCCCGTAAGCCTTAACGAGCTTGGAATTTCCAACCACAAAACCACAGCGCCATCCGGTCATGTTGAAGTTTTTACTTGCCGAATGCAGTTCAATCCCTACTTCTTTTGCCCCGGGTATGGATAAAAAGCTAAGCGGCTTTCCTTCGAAGACAAGCCCGGCATAAGCAAAATCATGGATGACAACGATCCTGTTCTCAAAGGCAAAATCGACGACTTGCTCAAAAAATTCCCTGCTGGCTACCGCCCCTGTAGGGTTGTTTGGATAGTTAAGAACCAAGACCTTGGCTTTAGAGAGAACATCTTTGGGAATGGAATACAGATCAGGAAGAAACTGGTTTTCTTTTAGCAGGGGAAGATTATAGACTTTGCCCCCATAATATTGAGCGTGCGTTCCGAATACCGGGTAACCGGGTACCGTCATGATCGCGTAGTCGCCGGGATCGATCAGGGCAGCAGGAAGAATAGATAAGGCTGCTTTAATGCCAATCGAATGAATGATTTCCGATTGCGGATCAACCTCGACTCCACAAACCCTTTTCATGTACCGGGCGGCGGCTTCTTTCAATAATTGGCCTCCGTTGTCTGCATAAAAGCGGTTCTCGGGTTTAGCTGCTTCTTGGGCAAGGATGTCCACCACTTCAAGGGGGGCCGGTTCATCGGGTTCTCCAACTCCGAAATCCAGCAGTTCAACATGGGGATTTTTTTCTTTTGCATACCGTTTGGCTCTTTTAATCTTCTCAAATTTATAGATTTGAGTCGTCTCTCCAAAAGAGCTGCCTCCTATTCTTTGAGCAAAAAGAGACTGAATGTAATCCTTGTTCATGGTTAGTTGTTTTTTTTTCAGATTAAGAAGATTTTTTTCCTCATAGGACCCGAGGGTCGACGAATAAAAATCTTTTTTCTCTCTTTTTTAACAATGGAAAATTTCTTTTTTATATAATGAACAAAAATCCTAAATTTTTCCTGGTGTCCCAAACCAGAGCCGGTAAGCGGTATACAACAGAAAAAGAGAAAAGAGCTTTTTAGCCATACCGGCGGGTACTTTTTGAATGACTGCGACACCCACAACAGCTCCAATGATACCGAAAATAAGGGTTATTCCAAAAATAGTCCAGTCAATCTTTTGTAGAAAGCCATTAAATATGCTTCCTGCCAGGGCAATGGGAATGATCAAAGCAAGAGAAGTGCCTACAGCCATTGGATAAGGTAAACCGAAAAAAAGGATAAGAGAAGGCACGATAATAGCCCCTCCGCCAATGCCGAAGCAGCCGCTTGCAAAACCGGATAGCAGTCCAAGAAGAATTAAACCGAGGATATTCATAAACCATCCTTTTTTATCACTTCGGGGTTCGAGTTGGTAGTAAGATGTTGCTGGGGGATATGATATTCTGAAATTCTGATCATTTCATGTTCTCTGATGCTTTTAAAGGGGAGGGCCAAATGATAAATAAAATCGATAATTCCGGGTAGGCTCCCTTCAGGAGATGACTGGGAGGAATAAAAAAAGGAAAGTTTTTCTAATCGGGCAAGAAACCAGAATAGGTCAACAGGTTGGGTTAATTTTACCCTGGCCTCAGAGACCGAAAAATCTTTTTGACGGATTTTGAGCCTGCCCGTTAGAAAGTTGCAGACTTTTTCCATGCGGGTTCTATAGGGCAGGTTTTTTTTAGGAATAAAATCTATGATATAATAAGACTGTCCATTGGGTAGGGCTTCTTCTCCGATAAGTTTAAGATCAAAGCGGTAGATAGCTTGGTGCAAGGAAAAAAGGGTTTCTAGGGCTTCCCGGACAAGTCGAGCTTCAGAAACCACGAATTTTCTCTCTTTTTCCGGGAATCGATCTAAATTCAACGGGTTGCCTCCCGGGCCGATGAAAAAATGGATATCCGTAGAGGCATAAGGGTTCCAGTTGTGATCAAGCTTCTCTAAATGGATGTCTTCTTTGAAAGTACAGTTATGGATAAGATGGGCCATTTTTTCAGACTCATCGACCACATGCTGAGACAAGACATGAATGTCAGGATGAGAAAAAGAACGTCCACCAAAAGAAAACCAGAAAAGAAAAAGCAAGCTTTTTAAAGCCAAGCTAGGCCCTTTTTTACCCAGCCATCGTTGCCTGAGATCACCATCCATATTTTATGCATTATTCAATTACATTCTTGAGAGGAATCAAAAGGATAGGCATCATCTAGGGCCCAATGCTAGGATGAGGGCAAAGAGAGTTGTATTCTTTCAATTTTTTTTGCTTTGCCGCTTTCTTCATCGATATCAATGAAAATACCATCAGCCCTTGGATTTTCTGTGGCTAGGATAAATTTCGTGGGTAATAAGGTGGTGTACCTGTAAATGATTGGAGCAATTTCCCTGCCGATGACCGAATCATGAGCTCCACAAAAACCGACATCCGTGATGTAGGCTGTACCCCCTGGAAATATGGTCTCGTCGGCGGTTTGGACATGGGTATGGGTACCGACAACGGCGGAAACCTCGCCATCGAGGAACCTGCCAAAGGCTATCTTCTCAGAGGTTGCTTCGGCATGGAAGTCGACGAGAATGCAGGGGGTTTCTTTTTTCAATTCGGCAATGATTTTTTTAGTTGTTAAAAAAGGATTTTCTGTTTGCGGTAACATAAAGGTTCTACCGATTGCACAGACAACGGCGAGTTTTTTTGCGTTTCCCTTAACAATGATATGCCCTTCTCCAGGAGTTCCAGGAGGATAGTTGATCGGGCGCAGAAGCCTTGGCTCATCTTGGATGAAAGAAACGATCTCTTTTTGATCCCACGCGTGGTCCCCTAGGGTAATAACATCGATGCCCAGCCTGAGGAATTCATATGTAATTTTTGGAGTTATCCCGTTGCCTCCTGCCGCATTTTCTCCATTGACAACGATGAAATCAGGCTGATAAAGGGATCGAATTTTGGGAATAGCTTCTCTTAAAGTCTCTCTTCCGGTTTCACCGACAACATCGCCAAAAAATACTACTTTCAAGCGTTTTTCAATAAACCAATAAATTCTTTAATGATAGGGGAAAGATGTCAATGAGATTTCTTTAAAGAAAACGGCTGCATGAACAGGGGGGGCAAATACAGGATTTGCCCCCAGCTGGTGAATTTAAAAAAAGATCAATAGAAGGATCTTATCCTCTGCGTGATCTTCCGGAATTTTCTCTATGTCGATGAGGTCTTTCTTCCCGAGGTTTTGCTTCGTTGACAACGATTTGCCGACCGCTAACACTTGATCCGTTAAGATTGTTGATGGCCGATTGAGCGGCTTGGGACGATTCCATCGTTACAAAAGCAAACCCCCTGGATTGTCCGGTCATTTTATCCACGATCAGATTGATTTCGTTAACTTGTCCATATTGTTCAAAAATCTCTCGAAGATCGTTTTCCGAAATTCGAAAGGGAAGATTACCTACATAGAGTCTTGTTCTATTCATAAAAACTGACATTTCTTTTAACATTAATTCAAAACGGAGATCGGCATCTAACAACACTGCTAGCACACTTTTCTCCCTAAACTGTTTCTTTCCTGAAACCGAGTAGACCGGAAACAGGGCAAAAAACAATACTAAAAATTCTCTTAATTAAAAGAAAAAGTCAAAAAATCTTTTTCTTAAAAGAAGAGATTTTAGCCAAAACTCTATTTCTCCGAGGAATGTTAGGCTGCCTTATTTTTTCTTTGTTCCAGGATTGAGGCTCTAACCTCGGCTAAGGTGTTGACCGAGCCTAACTTTTCGCTACGACTGGCGATAAAATTGGCATACTCGGTCATGAATACCCTACCGGGTCCCCGAAAGTCAAAATCTTCGGGATGATCTCTGAAGTATTCCCTGTGCACGCGTGTCCAAACCAGTCTGCCGTCGGTATCGATGTTGATCTTGGTTACGCCGAGTTTTGCGGCGGGCAGATATTCGTTGTCGTTGACTCCGCAAGCACTTGGATCGAGTTTGCCGCCGGCGGCATTGATCCGCATAATTTCGGATTGGGGCACACTGGAGCTCCCATGCATGACAAGGGGGAAACCCGGAAGTCTTTGTTGAATTTTTTGAAGAACGTCAAAACGTATGGATTGTTTGCCTTTAAACTTGTAAGCGCCGTGGCTCGTTCCAATTGCACAGGCCAAGGAATCACAACCTGTCAGTTCAACAAATTCCTTTGCTTGATCAGGATCGGTCAGGCAAGCATGCCCTTCTTCAACCTTGACATCTTCTTCTACTCCTCCAAGCATACCGAGTTCTGCTTCTACACTCACTCCTTTAGCATGAGCTCTTTCGACGACACGTCGGGTAATTTCGACATTTTTTTCGAAAGGTTCATGGGAAGCATCGATCATGACCGAACTATAAAAACCCGAGTCGATACAATCATAACAGGTGGCTTCATCCCCATGATCGAGATGCACGACAAAAACCGCTTCAGGATAGATCGTCTCAGCTGCTCTTATCATGGCTTCAAGCATCCTTTTGTCAGCATATTTTCTAGCTCCGCGAGAAATTTGTATAATAAAGGGGGATTGGGATTGGATAGCCCCACGGAAAAGACCGTGGGTTTGTTCCATGTTATTGATGTTGTATGCACCCACCGCAAATTTTCCATAAGCGACTTTAAATAACTCTGCTGCCGTAACAATCATTGGAAACTCCTTTTTGTCCGTTTTTATTAATACTAAAAAAATTTTCTTAAAGAAAAAAATATCTTTTTTGTCCTAACGGTTAAAAAATTAAAATATATCATAAATCATCCTATGACAGCCTCTTTCCATCGAGTAGAATGGTCAAAATCAGTCCTTGTTTTAGCCGGTCATGGTTCTTTATATAACCCCGATGCCGCTTTGCCCGTATATATCAATGCAGAAAAAATTAGGAGAAAAAAAATATTCAAAGAGGTTTACGAGTCCTTTTGGAAAGAAGAACCATCTTTTCATCAAACCCTTTTGTCTATTCAATCTCCCTTTATCTATGTTGTTCCCTTTTTTTTAAGCCATGGTTTTTTTACGGCAAGGGTTATCCCCACCGAGATGGAAATCGAAGGGTCCCTTTCAAGGAAGGGAGACAAAAGGGTTGGCTATTGTAAAGCCATAGGAGAAAATCCCAAGGTGGCCGAGATTATTATTCAAGCTGTATATCAATCCATCCAGGACAAAGAGGATGATATTATAAAAGATGGCGCCCTTTTATTAGTCAGTCATGGAACAAGGAAAAATGCCCACTCTAAGGAGACGGTGTACAAGCATCTGGATTGGATAAAGAAAAGAAACTTGTTTAGAGAATGCCACGTTTTTTTTCTAGAAGAAGAACCCAGGGTTTCCGGTTGGAAAGAACAGGTAAAGTCGAAATTTGTTTTCTGCGTCCCTTTTTTTATTTCCGAAGGCGATCATTCCTATGTTGACGTTCCCAGGCTTATGGGAGTCACCGTTAAAAAGGGCCTGCCTGCAGCTTATAGCCCCCAAAAAATCGATGGCTTTTACCTCTGGTACACAAAGTCTGTGGGAACCCTTGAAGGGATGGATCAAATTGTTCTCGAACAGGTAGCCCAATTTGATGAATATTTTGGAGTACTGGCAGGGTTGGCTTGCTGAAAACCCTCTACCGATACAGGTAGGAGAGCTTCAGCTTTGGGAAGGATATTGGATTTGTCACAAAAAGGATGTTTTGACCGATCCCTTGGTTCCCATTCCTTCTTTACTCGATTTAAAATTAAAGCTCCGCATGGACTCTAAAGGCCTGTTTCGACCATTAAAAGGAAAGCCAGGAATGGTTCGAGGCTGGAAATTTGGTCCTCTTGACGCAGAAAGTCTTTTTTACGCCCTTGAGGGAATATACCCCTTGGCTCTCACTCATTGGATTGGGTACAAAGAGAAAATACTGCTCCCGGTTGACTTTAAAAGTACGATCCAAAGACAAGTAGGGATGTACCAGATATTGGAAAAAGGGGATGAAACACTGATCGATCGAGCCACCAGGGAAATCTGCTTGGGTCAATGCCTCCGTCAAAATCTCTGGTGGTCTAACCAACCGCTGATTGGGAGCAAGCCCTCTTCAATTCCCTTGGTTTGCCTGGAAGCCTGCCCTTTTTTCTTGGAACAGGCCAGAAAACTCCTCCTTAAGAAAAGGCAACCCCGCTGCTCTGCCTAGGGGCTCTTTTCTTGATTAAAGGGAAGACAACTTCGAATCGATTTTTCTACTGATTGATCAGTTCAAAGCTTTGTAAAGAACTTTCGATTTCCTTCCGTTTTTTTCATACTTTATTTTTCTTTCCAAGGGCAGGATGGAAGGATCGGCTTCCTTAAAACCACCTTTTTGCATGAAATAAACATAGGCTCGAGTAGACAAGAGGAAAAGTTGCTTGAATCCTTGTTCGGAAGAGATTTTTTCGGCAAACTTCATCAGTTTTCTGCCTATACCTTGATTTTCGTAGTTTTTGGCTACCGAAAGACAGCCCAGTTCTGCCTGAGAAGTTTTCGGATAAGGGTAAATGGCTATGCATCCCACGATCTGATTGTCGCGTTCAAAGACGTAGTAAAAAGGAAGGTCCCGGGCAATATCGCTTCCTTTTCGGGGTAGAATTTCATCCGCTTCGATAGGTTCCTGGATCAGCTTTAAGATGGCGCCGATATCTTTTTTGCGTGCCTGCCTAATGGACTCATATTGATTGGCATAAATCATCGTGCCGATGCCCCGATTGGAAAATATTTCGGACAAAAGCGCCTCATCCATGCGCCCATCTAAAACATGGACACGGTTGACCCCATTTTTGCAGGCATGGATAGCATGTTCTAGTTTAGAGCGGATAACTTCGGGAAGCATCTTGGAACAGTTCTTGTGAAACTCTTGGGAAGCAGCCACATCCAGTTCTCGGATGAGTTTCCCCTCCTCGTTGAGTATTCCGGGATAGGGACAAAGATAGATCAGCTTTTCAGCATGAAGGGCTTCGGCAACAGACTGGGCGACCGCATCAGAATTAATCCTGTAGCTCTTTCCCTCGCCGTCATATCCAATGGGGCTTATCACCGGGATAATATTTTTTTGTAATAAATGTTCTATAAAAGGCACATCAATTTTTTTGACACGTCCTGTAAGTTGATAATCAATGCCCCCGACGATTCCAAAAGGGTGAGCAACGATGGCATTGGTGATGCATGCTTTTAGGTCAGAAGAGGAGAGGGCTTCTAATATTTGGAAACTCACTTTTGAAGAAGCCATAAGACTTAATTCGAAGGTCTTTTGATCGGTTACTCCAATTCCCGTGGTATCGGATAAATCGGTATCTAGGAGAACGGCAAGTTGCTTTAATTGATGCGCTATGCCGTGGACAAGGACTACCTTGATAGCCACACTTCTCAACACAGCTAGGTCCAATACCAGGTTTGAAAAGTTCTCGCAGGCAACGATAGCTCCGTCAATGGCTATGACGAAAACTTTTTCTCGAAATTGGGGGATATAAGCAAGGATTCCTCTTAAATCAGAAACGTTCATCTTTATAATAGCTTAAGCATGAAGTCTACTTCTCTTAACCGAACATATTTTTTATCCTTCATCCAATGAAAAAGAGAAAAGAATAAAAAAAAATTTATCCACCTTTTTCTCTGGGTATGAGTTTGCAAGCCAGCTTGATGGCGGAGATCAGGCTTCTTGGATCGGCTTTATTTTGGCCTGCAATGTCCAGGGCTACACCGTGGTCGGGAGAGGTTCTGATTAAAGGAAGCCCTAGGGTGACGTTGACGCCGGAATAAAAAGAGACGAGCTTAAAGGGAATTAATCCTTGATCGTGATAAGAGGCAACAACGCCATCATATTTTCCGAGGAGAACTTCTCTAAAAACGGAGTCGGGAGAAACCGGTCCATGAACGGGTAGTTCTTGGTTTCTAAGCTCGTTGATAGCGGGAATGAAAGTTTCGTTTTCTTCATTCCCAAAATTCCCTCCTTCGCCGCAGTGAGGATTGAGCCCAGATATGGCTATGGTGAGGTTCGATTTTTTCTTTATTTTTTTTAAGAATTCAAGGAGGAGAACCGATGCAAGCTTTATTTTATCTTTAGTTATAGACTTGATCGCCTGGTAAAGGCTAACGTGGGTGGATAACAAGGAAAGATTAATTTTTGGGCTGGACATGGCCATGATCACTTTGTCCCGGGGAACCCCGGCCTTGGCTGCAAAAAATTCGGTTTGGCCGGGATAAGGGAATCCTATTTGGAAAAGATTATCTTTGTGGATGGGAGAAGTGACAATAGCTTGAATCTCTTTTTTTTCCCACAGCTTATAGGCTTCTTCTAACGCTTCCCATGCAGCGGCGGCTGAGGAAGAAGAGAGTTTGCCGGCTTCAAACTTTGCTTTCGGTCCTATGACTTTGTAGTCGAACCGCTTTGGGATCTGGTTTGATTTTAAAGCCTTTGCAACGATTTCAGGACCGATCCCTGCGGGTTCTCCCAAGGTAATGCCTATGGTGGGAATGCGCATCTTACTTTATGAAAAATACTTAACAATTATAAAAAAAATTTAAAACATTTTTATGAAAGCTTTGGCTTTTAAATTATCCAGCCATTGTTGTTGAAGTTTTTGCCGTTGTTCCTGGATTAAAAGCCCTTCGATTTGCGTCCGAACCTCTGAAATGGGTTTAAGTTTACCCTTGCGCTTGTCTTCAAGCCGAATGATGTAATAACCGTCAAGGGTTTCTATGACTCCACTGGTTTGACCTGGATACATGGAAAAGGCGGCCTCGGCTATTTCAGGCCGCAAACTATCCTTTGTTACCCAACCTAGATCTCCTCCATCCATCCTTTTCGGTCCCTCGGAGTAGCTCCTTGCCAGTTCGGCGAAATCGGCTCCCAATTGCAGCTTGCTTAAGAGTTCGGTTGCCGTTTCCCTTGCCGGATCGTATTCTTCTAACTGCCCGTTGACCGTGGCTCGTTTATCTTTAAAAGAGGTTTTCTGTAAAAAAATGATCCGAAGTTTTACTTGGGGAGGCTCAAAAAACTGGGCGATATGATCCTGGTAATATTTTTCTATCTGGTATGGCGATATGATCACGGGTTCTGAGACGTTTTTCATTCTCATGGCTTGGACGATGATCTGTTCAAGAAGCTGCTGTTTATATTGCTCTTCACTTATGCCGCTTGCCTGGAGTGTCCTAATAAAGGCGATCCTATCCCCGTCAAACTGCGTGCGGATAATATCCCTGACCCTTGATTCGATGAAGGAGTCGGGGATAGCGTACTTTTTACTTTTGAAATCCTGGATGATCAATTCCCTGTCGATGAGCGCTCTTAGGGCACTGAGGCGGGCTTCCTTGATGCGATTGACCAGTTCGGATCCCTGGTAGGTCTCTCTCAATACCGCTTCATTAGGTTCTACCTGTTTCCTGACTTGGGAAAAAGTGATAACCTTGTCGTTAACAATAGCAGCAATACCGTCACTCCCTTGAGTTTGGGAAAACAAGTTTTGTTGTAAAAAAAGGAGAAGAAAGAATGGAAATAAAACTAGAAGCTTTCTAACCATTTTTTTATTTGCAAAATCTTATCCTTGGGTTCGGCTTCTATCAAGCGGGGGAATTTGCCCTGCTTTGTAAATAAATAATCGTTGTTTTTTATAAGCTTCAACTTGTCTCTTTCTGTTTCAACTCTTTCTATGCCTTTGCGTGCGGCAATGATACGGATTTCGACAAGGGAAAAGAGATGTTCTACAGGTTCCGGCCATGGTCCGTATCTATCTTTCCAGCTTTTTTTGATTTCTTCCAACTCTTCTGGCTGGCTGGCTTCGGCTAACTGTCTGTAAGCATGGAGCCTCTCTTGCCTTCTTTCCATGTAGGAAAAAGGAATGTAAGCTAAAGCATGCCGTCCTCCTCCAGGCTCGGGGAGCAAAAAATCAAGGGACAGCCGACAGTCGATTAGAGGTTCGGTCTCTTTGCCTTGAATCTTTTGGATGGCTTTTTTAAGCAGCTTGCAATAAAGTTCAAATCCGATGGAGGCGATATGACCACTCTGAGAAGTCCCTAGGAGGTTGCCGGCTCCACGTATCTCTAGGTCTCTTAGGGCGATTTGAAATCCGGTACCCAGTTGGGAATGTTCTTGCATGGCCTTTATTCTTTTCTTGGCGTCGGATTGTATGAACAAGTCCCTCGGAAGTAAAAGATAGGCATAAGCCTTTTGATTGGATCTCCCCACTCTTCCTCTTAATTGGTAGAGATCGGCAAGCCCAAAAAGATCGGCTCTGTCAATGATAATCGTATTGGCATTAGGGATATCCAATCCATTTTCGATTATACTCGTGGCGAGCAGGACATCGATTTTGCCCTCTACAAATCTTTCCATGACCTCTTCAAGTTCATGTTTTTTCATTCTCCCATGTCCAATATCGATTTTAATCGAGGGCAAAAGGGATTTTAACCTCGAGGCCACCTTTTCTATGGTTCTTATTCGGTTATGGAGAAAATAAACTTGTCCCCCCCTATTTAATTCCCTTTCAATAGCCTGCCGGATAACCCTTTCATCGTACGGGCCAACGATGGTTTCTATGGGGAAACGGTTGGGGGGAGGCGTTTCAATCAGGCTCATGTCCCTGGCCCCGGCCATGGCTAAATACAAAGTTCTTGGTATAGGCGTTGCGGAAAGCAGTAAGACGTCTATAAACCTGAATTTTTCTTTCCATTTTTCTTTTTGCAGAACACCAAATCGTTGTTCTTCATCAATCACGATCAGCCCCAAATCCTTGAACTCTACATCTGCGGACAACAATCTGTGCGTTCCCACCACGACATCTACGGTTCCTTCTTTAAGGCCGGCAAGAATCTCCTTTTCTTCGCTGTTTTTCACAAATCGGCAAAGAAGAGCTGTGTGAATAGGATAATCGGCGAATCTTTCCCTGAGGGTATTGAAATGCTGCTTGGCAAGAACTGTCGTTGGGGTAAGCAAAACGGCCTGTTTGCCGCCCATCACCGCCTTAAAGATGGCCCGGATAGCTACTTCGGTTTTCCCAAACCCAACGTCCCCGCAAATGAGCCTATCCATGGGCCTTTTGCTTTCCATGTCTTTTTTTGTCTCTTCTATGGCTTTTAGCTGATCTGGAGTTTCTTCATAGATAAAAGCCTCTTCGAACTCCTTTTGCCACTGGTCGTCTTGGGGAAAGGCAAATCCTTCGAGAACTTCTCTTTCCGCATTGATCTTGAGTAATTTTTCTGCAAGATCTGTAACCGCTTTTTGTGCCGCTCTTTTAGCTTTTATCCACCTGTTTCCCCCCAAAGAATCGAGTTTGGGTAGTTTTTTGGTGCCCCCAATGTACCGAGCGATAAGATGAGCCTGGTCTATGGGGACATAGAGCTTGGCTTGCTGGTCAAACTCCAGTTCGACCATTTCGGTGTTCGTTCCCTCTATCGTTTTAATGCCTTTAAACTTGCAAATCCCTTTTTGCAGGTGGACGACTATGTCCCCTTCCTTCCATTGTTCGAAAATATCGCTACCCAGCGGAGCCCTGAAATAATCGTTTTTTTGTTGGCTACGCAGCAATATCTTCTGGTTTTGGTACCTGCCGAAGATTTCTGCATCTGTCAAAATCGAAAGCTTGGCTTCAGGCCAGCAAAAACCCCTTAAAAGGGGACTTTTGGAAAAGAGGATTTTTTCAGTGCTAATGCCTTGGTTATTTAGGATTTCCTTGAGACGGGATTCTTCGCCTTCGTTATTGACAAAAATCACCACTTCCCATTGTTTTTCGATCCATCGACCCAGCGCCTCTAGAAATAACTGCCATCTTCTTTCCTGGTAAAACCAATCCCCTTTTGGAGTATCGAGAAAAAGGTGGCTCTCAAAATGGATGCCTACGTCGGGAATCGGTATTTCTGGGGATTTCGACCAAAATGTTGGTATCGCTTGAGGCAGGTAATCATGGAGGCTGGCCCCGCTCTTCAGCATATCTTCTAAATTGAAAAAGCAAAGATGGGCTTGAGCAAGGGGCTTGAATGAACGTTGGGTGATGGGATCAAATTGTCTTAAGGAAATAAGCCGATTGCCTTCCCATTCCATCCTCAGCGGATAGCAACTGTCCCAGCAGAAAGTGTCGATAATCGCTCCCCGTACCGCAAACTGGCCCCTGCAATCGACGGAATCGACCCTTTCATACCCGGCGGTGACCAGCTTTTCAATGACGGCCTTTCTATCAAAAGAATTTTCTACAGCAAGGGGCAGGCGCTTTTCTTTTAATAGCTCAGGAGAGGGAAGAGCTTCTTCCATGGCCTGTTCGGTAGTGATGATGATTCCAGAAGGAAAATCGAGAAGGCTGTAAGCCGTGCTTAGCCTTTCGGCTAAAAATGTCGGGTCAGGCAAGCTTTCTGCCGGCACAGGCTCAACTTCGGGAAGGATGAGATAAGGACTTCCCCAGCATTCTAAACCGAGGGCAATTTCGTTGGTTTTTTTTATGTTTTCAGCTATCACTAAAAGGGGTCCACGGTATACCCTGAGGAAAGAAGCCAGAAAGAAAGACTGGCCCGATAGAGGCAAAGAATCGATTGCGCAGTTTCTTTGCTCAATAATGCGGTGATGAAGATTTTTTAACAAGGGATGGTCCAGCCACTTTTCGTAAGAAAAGGTCATTTCTTTGCTTGCTTGGCTCGGACAACTCCCTTCTTTATTATTCTGTAAGTTTAAATTGAGAGTGGCCATGTTTGCGGTCAATGATACAGATAAAGTCTCCCCTTCTGGGGATCGTGTAAAAGCCTTCCTCTTCTAGTTCTGAGCCGAGATGGCAACAGGCGGAGATGCACTCGTCAAAAAGAGCGCAAAATTTTACTTCGATAAAGTCGGGGTTAAAATGGTACTCTTCGATGTAAAACTGGACCGTTTTCGAGGGCCATCCCTCTTCGCAATACTTTTCCAGGGGCAGGGCGGTCGGCTGGGACTTAAGCCAGTCCAGGAATTTCAGCTTGAAGAAGGGATCGTCTTCCTTGAGATCTATCAAAGGAAAAGCAGAACTTAAAAAAGTCATAAAAGTAATAAAAAAAAGGGAAAGTAGCCTAATTTTTTTATCGTCTAAAGGATTTCTTTTTAGCTTAACGCCATGTAAAAAATATCTAATGAGGAAATCATGGGAAATCAACTGCGCTTTTTATTGTTATGCTTTCTTAGCCTTCCCTTTTGGGGTTGCATCTACTCCCACTATCTTCCCGAAGAAGGATATGTCTATGGACTAAAGCTGGGAAAAGGACAAAAGAAGACTGTCGATGGAGTGGATGTATGGATGGGATCTAGACCCGATCGTCCCTACCGGGTGTATGGAACTCTTTATGACAAAAGGGGTAACGGGCCTTTCGAAAAAGGTCCTACCTTGAAGGGACTGGTTAAAAAAGCTAAACAAAGAGGAGCCGACGGCCTGATTATTCTTGTAAAAGAAAGGCAGTATGTTGGGGATACTCTCTATGCAACAAAAGTGGGGAGCGGAACCACGGAAAGCTTTTACTCAGCTCTTCTTGTCCGCTACCTTCCAGAATAAATTTCCCTATCCACTGCTTAACGAAGAGACAATCACTTCCTTGAGGTTATAACCGATTAAACCGTTTCTTTAATAGGAGGGGACTTTTTTGGATATCATCCGGGCGGCCTTGTTCGGGCTTCAAGGATGCCATTAAAAACTGATCCTAGGCTTCTTAGCGCGAATTTTTACCCTTCTTAGGACCTTCCAACCAAGGAAAACTCCTTGCCAAGCATTCCAATAAGCCGACCGGGGGAATATCCAACTCTGCCGCCTTGTCAGCCGGAAGAAAGAGCTTTAAGCTTATTCCAATTCTTTTGCTGGATGCCTCTATAACCTCTTCTAGTGATATTTGGCTTTGGATGCACCGGGGCCTAAAACCACAGCTCTTAGTTGCTTTATAGCCGCTATTCTTTGCCGCTTAAAAAACTGTGAAGATGCCCCGCCAAGTTTAAGCAGGCCCTTCCCATCAAAAACAAGCTCTTTTCCCATGGGTTTAATTCCCGGTTGAGCGGTAGGATTGCTCGAACTCTGCTCAGGCAAGCATTCTCCACTTTCTTTATTTCTCTATAGGGATAAAGAAAGCCTTCTTGATTACTTATCGCAATGCAAAGCTGATGCAGGGCAGGTTATGGTGAGCAGAAGCTTTCCGGTTCCTTCCAAGTCCTTGGACCATGAGAAAACCCTTTATAGGCAAAGGGGGGATTTTGAACTGGCTTTTATCCTTGCCAGGAGATGATCTTGAAGGCTCAAGGGATAATTTTTTCTAGGGCATGCCATGGAAGGAGGGCACATTTTACTCTTGCCGGGAACTGCCTTACCCCTTTGAGAGGGAACAATTCTTCGGGGATTTCGGCATTCCTTTTTTCTTTGCCGGTCAAAAAAGCCTGGAAGTTTTCTATCAAAGTCTTTATTTCTTCAACCTTCTTCTGCCGCACCACTTCCGTCATCAAGGAAGCTGAAGCCATGCAGATGGCACAGCCTCTGCCGAGGAAATGAACATCTTCGATCAATTGGTGAGGGAAGCCAATTTTGACAAAAACCCTGACAGAATCTCCGCAACTGGGATTTGATCCTTCCGCTTCCCGGAATTCGCCCTCCGGTTTCCCAAAGTTTCGAGGATGGCGGCTATGATCGAGAATAATTTCTTGGTATAGGTCTTGTATATCCATGGTTAGAGTCAAGGGGCTATTGTGAACCTTTCCCTCCTCACGAACGGAGCTTCCGGTAGGGATGACTCCCACCCGGAAGAACCCAAGGAGTCCCTGCTTCTGCGAGGGATAGCCAACATACCTTTCCTAAGGTGCCATGCACAAGCACCTTCTCCACAGCCGTTGGCTGGGTTCACTCCACTCCTATCCCCACCCGTAAGGCGGGTGAGCTCTTCCTGCAATATAGGCCAATTGACAGCCTTTGTCTAGCTGATATTCCATGACGATAATCCAAGGCAGAACCGATTCCGCTTCAAAGCTCCTGTTGCGGGCGGCCCTCCACGGTATCGCCTCCCTTGACGCGAGGGGAGTTAAATTGAGTTAAAAAAGCGCAAGCAGCTCTCCATTATTGCAATGAATTGATCCACTTCTTCTAAAGTATTGTAAAAATAAAAACTTGCTCGAACAGCAGAATCTATCCCTAGTTTTGACAGGAGAGGTTTGTTACAGTGGTGTCCCCCTCGTAAAGCTACACCGTAGCGGTCACAATAGCTGACAAAATCGTGGGGGTGCAGCCCTTTTATGGAGAAAGTAACGATACCCGCTCTCCTTTCCCTAGGACCTAGAGGAATGACACAGGGAAACGAAGAAATCTTGTTATAGGCATAAGAGCTAAGCTGTTCATCATGTGCAGCAATCCTATCCAATCCGATGCAACAGAGATAATCTATGGCTGCTTTCAGGCCGATAGCTTCCGCAATGGGCAGGGTGCCCGCCTCAAATTTATGGGGAGGATCTTTCCACCGGCTATCAAAAAAACCAGCTTCTAAAACCATGTTGCCCCCGTATTGATAGGGAGGCAACCTTTGCAGCAGTTCCTTTTTCCCATACAGGACACCGATACCGGTGGGAGCACACATTTTGTGGCCAGAAAAGGCCAGAAAATCACACCCTATTTTCTGAACATCGATCGTCCTGTGTCCTGCGCTTTGGGCAGCATCCACAACGCTCAACACCCCATGTTTGCTGGCCAGGGCACAAAAACTTTCTACAGGATTGATCGTTCCTAAGGTGTTCGATACATGGGTAAAAGAAAAAACGGCTATTCGGTTCTGAACAAAAATCTCTTCAAGCTTTTCCAGCCTTAGTCGACCTTCTCTCCCTTCAATGGGAAGATAAAACAGCCCTAGGCCCCTTTTTTTAGCCAGTTGTTGCCAGGGTAGAAGATTGGAGTGGTGTTCCATTTCGGTCAAAAGAATACCCTCTCCGGGTTTTAGAAGGGAGCCTAAAGAGGAAGCCACAAGATTAATCGATTCGGTGGTCCCCCTTGTAAAAATGATTTCCTCGGGACTGCGGGCATGAATGAAACGGGCGATAAGCTCGCGGGACTCTTCCAAGAGTTCTGTCGCCTTGTTGCTGAGTTCATGAAGTCCTCGGTGAACATTGGCGTTGGAATAGAGAAAAAAATCTGAAAGAGCTTCGATGACGCAGCGGGGTTTTTGAGAGGTTGCTGCATTATCGAAATAAATTAGGGGATAGCCGTTAATGCGTTGAGAGAGAATTGGGAAATCTTTTCTTAATGTTTCAATCTCTTCCATTTGAAAATTTATTCTTTAAGGGAGGAGGCTACAAAAATTATCTGAAATAAACTCCTCTCTTTTTTTATTCAAAGTAAAATTGATTAAGGGCTTTTAAGGCTTTAGCCCATAAGGGGAGTTTTTCTCTTTGATCCAAAGAAGATTCAGCCTTGAGATTGATTCTCTCTATCAGCTCTCCCGATTGGGTGTCATATCTAGAAAACACTTCTTCGAAATCAACAAAAAGATCGGTATAGCGTTTTAACCCGGTAAACCAGTAAAGAAAAAGGTTTGTCGCCATTAACCGCCGGTAAGTCCCCCTTAGCGGTTTTCTAGAATAAAGACAAGTTTCTTTACCGTGGTTACTAAAGCACCAGTTCAAAGAAAAACTCCCTTCAAAAGGGAAATATTGAAATACCCTGCCGAAGCGGTAGAGAACAAGATGGTTTTTTTGAATCCATCCTATCGTTCCATCTGGTCCAAGCCTGGGGAGGCTTGATCCTGCAGTGTCTTTTATTACTTGTGCTCTCTGCTTTTGGTCGATTAAGATGATTTCTCCTTTTTTAGGGGAAACAGGAAACAACGCATCGGAGAGAATGAAGTTTGTCTTTTTTGTGTCTAGGCTGACGGCCAAGGGTATATCCAGGGCAGAAATGTCTTTGGGATGAGAAAGCCTCACGGGCATGAAATCGAAATTGGAGGTGAGCAACCATTCCCAGTCCGGAGAAGATTCGCTGAGTTCACTTTCCTCAAGCCGGATGATTCTTTCCTGGCTCTCCAGTTCAAAGGCTTCGATGAGCGTAGATTGATCGTTGTTCTCCGTTAACATGCCGATGCAATCGATCTCCCTGTTTTCTTGGGGGTCGATATACCTAAAAGGAACCACGCTTTTAATTTTTGGGTATTGTCCTTGAAAATAGTGAAAATAGACAGGAGTCGGATCCTCTTGATCGTGAATTTCGGCAGCGACCAACTGGGTGGATCCTCCTTGTCGAGATGAACCGGCAGGGCTATTTTCTTCGAGCCAAAGAATCCATTTGCCAAAACGAAAAAGCAGGTAATCTTTGGCATCGGGACTGAGCGTTTTCCAAAGCCCCCTTCCTTCGGCGAAGCCAAAAGGAATGTCAAGCGGTAAAGAATCTTCAAAAACAGGGCTTTTTTTCAATAGCGAGGGCCAAAATTGCGGTTCAATAGCCAGGAGAAAAGTTTTAATTTCAGCGGGGGCTATCCATTGAACCGAATCATAAAAAGCATTGACTTCTCCGTAAAGAGTGGATCCGTTCCTTGGATTTATCCGGAGATCGAAAAGGGCCACGCGGGCTAGAGGTTTTATCCCTTCCTCTTGGTTGTCTTCATAAGCCCAAGCCACCAGAAGGAGGTTGAAAAAAACAAGGAGAAAAGACAATAAAAGAAAGTTTTTCACGACACCCTGCTTTTCTTTGTTATTCAAAACTCGATGGTTATTAAACAATTTTTTAAGCTTATGGTTGTAAGGCTCTTAGCCGTCTGCCATGAATCATTCTCCGTCAGTTTAGCTCGATCAAAAATAAGGAGCCATTAAAGTTGTCAGCAAAGCTTTGCTTATTGCCAGCTATTTGCCGGGTTCCCATGGAAATGCACTATAAAACTTTAGGATTAAGGGAA
The DNA here is from genome assembly GCF_000019665.1 of Methylacidiphilum infernorum V4. Taxonomy (NCBI): domain Bacteria; kingdom Pseudomonadati; phylum Verrucomicrobiota; class Methylacidiphilae; order Methylacidiphilales; family Methylacidiphilaceae; genus Methylacidiphilum (ex Ratnadevi et al. 2023); species Candidatus Methylacidiphilum infernorum. Next base: position 297,106 of record NC_010794.1, read on the forward strand.
TAAAGGAAAAATGGAGGGAAAAAAAGGTTTTGGGAAAAATAAACTAAAGGGTTAAAGACCCTTGGCTGACCAGCTTAAATGTTTCCCTTGCAATGACTGACTCTTCGTTGGCCTTGATAATTCTTATTTGGGAAGGAGAGCTATCCGTAGAGATAATTGCGGCATGAGATTCGTTTCTAGTGGTATCAAGCTCGATTCCCCAAACATCCAAGTTTGCGCAGATTTTACCGCGGATCAGGGCCGAATGTTCTCCAATGCCTCCCGTAAATACGAGGATATCTATTCCATTCAAAGCGGTAATCAATGCTCCTAGGTGTTTTCTTGCCTGGTAAACAAAGATTTCTATGGCTTCCTTGGCTTCTTGGGTATTATCTTCGAGAAGATCTTTCATGTCCGAGCTTATACCGCTTAATCCCAGCAGGCCGGAGCGGTTGTTTAAAAGGTGATAGACTTCGCTCGCCGGCAGCCCTTTTTCTTTGACAAGATAAAGAACCGCCCCCGGGTCGATATCCCCGCAGCGGGTTTCCATGACTAAACCGGACAGGGGAGAAAATCCCATCGTCGTGTCCAGGCTTTGACCCTTGTAGACGGCCGTCATGCTTGCTCCGCCTCCTAGATGAGCTATAATCACTTTTCCCAGGGCTTTTTCTTTCGCCATTTTTTTGAGTTCTTCCATGACGTGTTCGCAGGACAATCCATGAAAACCGTAGCGCACGATGCCCATTTCTCTCAGCGACTTGGGAAGGGCATACTGACGGGCATAATAGGGAATTGTCCTGTGAAAGGCGGTATCAAAACAGCCGATGTTTTTTACATGGGGAACCTGTTTGCGAAAAGATTCAATGGCCAGGATCTGGCTTGGTAGATGCTCGGGGGCAAGAGGGATCAGTTCCTTTAAGTTTTGCAGGGTTTCAGAGGTGATCAACCTTGGTTCCCTGTAAAGAGAACCCCCGTGGACTATCCGATGCCCTACGGCCAAAAGTTTTTCATCGAGCCGGTTTTTTTTAAGAAAGCTGAAAAGCTGGGCAATAGCCTCGTCATGATCTTTAAGCGGAAGGAAGAGTTCAAAAATTCTTTCTCCCTCTTTGTTTTTGAACTGGATGTGGCTTTGCGGCAAGCCGATTCTTTCGATGTGGCCTTCAAGAAAAAGGGATTGGCTGTCGGAGCCAAAAAGACTGATCTTGAGGCTTGTCGACCCACTATTAACAGTCAGGATAAAGGATCGATCTTTTCCTAGCATGGCCTTTGCGTGGATTTTTTATCCCCTCATCGATAAAAGAGGGTCACCGTTGGATAAAAGATTTGCCCTTTTTTTCGGCTATAGCGGAATGAAACATCAAAAATTCGGCGATGTTTTCTTTTGTTAAAAGCCCAACTAGAAGGCCGTTGTCGGTCACCGGGATAGCCGAGTAGGGAAGGGATTGGATTTTTGAGAATACCTCTTCGGCTTTATCCGAAGCTTCCACAGAAATGAAATCCCTGCTCATGACTTCATCTACCGAAGCTTCTTGGCCTTTTTGCATGAGTCCCATGAGGAGATCCGCCCTGTAAAGCATTCCCACAAGCCTGTCATTGTCTATGACAGGAAAATCATGTTGTTGGCTGGCCAAGGTCATTTCAACGGCTTTGGCGAGGGTATCGTAGGGGGATAAAACGTGAAATTCCCGGAGCATGAGTTGACTGATGGATGTTTTACTCAAAGTGAATTTCACCTCCGCCATGTTCGACTCTTGTGAAGCCCCAAACCAGACAAAGAGAGCGATTAAAATAAGGAAGGGATTGGAAAAAAGCCCGATAAATCCAAAGACTAAAGCGATTGTCTGGCCCACGGAAGCCGCTATCCGGGTGGCATGCAAAAAATCCATTCTTATTCCCAGCAGCCCCCGCAAGATTCTTCCCCCGTCCATAGGGAAAGCGGGAATCAGATTGAAGCCGGCTAAAATGATGTTGGTCCAAAAAAACTGGGCAAGGAGATTGCCTCGAATGAGATCGAGTTGGGAGAGATCAAAGGGAACTCCACTGAGGATAATGAGAATATAGAAAAGCAAAGCCAAGATCAAGTTCACCGCGGGTCCGGCTACGGCAACAACAAGCTCTTGGATAGGATCTTCAGGAATTTTCTCGAGTCTTGCCACTCCACCTATGGGCAGTAAAGTGATGTCTTTTGTGGAAATTTTGAAAAAACGTGCCGCTGCGGCATGACCCAGTTCATGGAGAACGATGATAAAAAAAAGGGCCAAGGTAAAAAGAACTCCCAAAACCGCATCCTCGATTCTTCCCCTTTCAGAATAATGGACGATGGCGATCCAGCCAAGAAGGATCAAAAAAGTGAAATGAACGTAGATTTGGATTCCAAAAATCGATCCTATTTTCCAGGAAAATTTCATTCGAAGGGATTTTTCTTATTATGATTTTTATTTGCAGAAAAATCATCTCCTATCTTTTAAAGAAGTCCTTTTTCCCGAGTTCACGATGAAGCGGTATAAGGTTAGCCTTTGATGCATATTAAAGGATCAAGCCGTGCCACGAGTTTGGCTAGCTCTGCCTTGTGGGCCGCTTCCACGACGTCACTCACGTCCTTGTAAGCCAAGGGAGCTTCTTCTGCAACTCCTCGTTCCGAAACCGCCTTGATGATAATGCCTTTTTGTTCAAGACTGCGGATGATTTCCTTGCCTTTCCATTCCTTTAAAGCCTTCGACCTGCTCATCGCTCTTCCCGCTCCGTGTACGGCCGAAGAAAAGGCTAACTGTTCACTCTGGGCCGTCCCGGCTAGGATATAAGAATGGGTGCCCATACTGCCGCCAATGAGCACGGGTTGGCCCGCTTCTCGAAAATCTTCGGGAATTTCTGGATTGTTGGGGCCGAAGGCGCGGGTCGCTCCTTTCCTGTGGACGTAGAGCTCCTTGAAGTGTCCGTTGACCGCGTGTTTTTCTACTTTGCAGGTATTGTGGGAGACATCGTAAAGAATAGGCAGTTCAATACCGGGGAAGAAATAGGAAAAGACTTTTCTAATGAGCTGGGTAATGATCTGCCTGTTGGCCAGGGCACAATTGATCCCTGCGCGCATGGCCCCCAGGTACCTCCTGCCTAGCTCTGATGCAATAGGAGCGCAAGCCAGTTCCCTCTCCGGCAGATCAATTTTTAACTTTTGAGCACAAACAACCATCTCTTTCAAATAATCTGTGCCGATTTGATGCCCCAATCCCCGGGAGCCACAATGGATGCTCACCACGATGTCTCCTAGATGGATAGAAAATATCTTGGCTAGGGCTTCATCAAAAATTTTCCCCACAACCTGGACTTCCGCATAATGGTTCCCCGATCCGAGTGTGCCCATTTCTTTGGCCTGTCTTTCCTTGGCTAAATGAGAAACGGCCTGCGGATCAGCACCGGGCATACATCCTTGCTCTTCTATTCGATAAAGATCCTTTTGTAGTCCATAACCTTTTGCAATTGCCCACTTCGCTCCTCCCTCAAGCATTTTGTCTATCTCCGTCTTATCGAGAACGATCTTGCCATGACTGCCTACCCCGGCCGGGATTTCTTTAAAAAGCAGTTCAGCCAGTTTATTTTTAATCGGTTGAATATCTTTTTCCTTGAGCCCTGTCAGCAGGGTTCTCACCCCGCAAGAAATATCAAAACCTACTCCTCCGGCGGAGATTACCCCTCCTTCCTCCGGATCGTAGGCGGCCACACCGCCTATGGGGAATCCATAACCCCAGTGCGCATCAGGCATGACAAAGGAAGCCTTCACGATTCCCGGCAAGGAGGCAACATTAGAAGCCTGTTCGGCAACCTTTTGATCCATTGCCTGGACTATTTTTTCAGAACCGTAAATAAGCACCGGAACGCGCATCTTTCCCTGGGGAGGGATTTTCCAACAGAAATCGGAAACTTTTTCAAGGCCGGCTAACTCCATATCGGTTACCTCCTGTTAAAACAATAAGCTTGGAACAGGGAATTTTCAACGAGACGACAAAAGAACATCTCAAGGTATTTCTCGACTAAACGTCTACAATGCATTGGGCGATCCATTGGCCGTCTTTTGCCTGTCCGAAGAAAAGCTCGCTAAAAGTAGCTCCCTTGATTTCGACCGCCGGGGAATGTTTTTCTCTGTCTACCGTTTCTCCCCAAACAATCCCGCGCAGAACGGGGAGATTCAAGGTTATGTCAAACCGACAAAAAAGCATGTTCTCGGTAGCCATCTTGAAGATGAGACTATTTAACCAATCGTAAAGCAGCAGGTCATAACTGTCGGCTTCACAGCAAAGGGTTAGAGATTTCTGGGGATCTACTTTTTGGGGATCGGTGATGACGGCAATCAGGGCATAAGAGACGGCTATGAGAGCTTCCCTGGGACTTTTGCCAAACCCCCTTATTCCAATATCCGCCATGTGGGGAAAAGTTTCCCACCGCAAGGAAGAGATCTCCTCTTTGTCAAGATCCATAAGAGAATCTAATCCAAAAAGGAAAATTTTACCTCAAGCAAAATGTTTTTCTTTTATTTGGGCCGTAAAATCAGTTTATTTTCCAAGAGATGTAAAAAAGATTAACAGTCCAGGGAAAAGGTGAGAATCATTCTCCCCCAAATATCAGAAAAAAAATCGAGATGGGGAAAACAAAACCAAGGCCGGGCAGCCGACCTGCGCCGCCTTCACCTTTTTTTAAGAACTTATCATTGGTTTGCAAGGGTGCTGAAAAAAAATCTCCCTCATCTATCTACCGGTCTTTTAATAGGAGCGGGAGAGGGATTTTTAGGCCGTTTTCTTTATAACGATCCCCTCCTTCGTGAAAAAATAGAAATCATCGGGTTGGACATCGCTCCAAGACCGGTCAATTGGCCTCTTCCATGGAAATGGATCCATGGAGAACTCCTTAAATTTGACGGCTGGAACAGATATTCTTTTATCCTAGCCAACTGGGTTTTTTATGCCTATGACGACCAGGATCTAAAAAAGATAGGGGAAAAAATCCTGGATAGCAACGCCTCCTTGTTGGTTTTTGCAGAGCCTTATCGATCCCGGGTCCACAGCCTAGGACTTCTGTTTTTTAGCACATTAGGCCTCATTCGTTCCTCTTATCCGGAAATTTCTACCGCGGTACAAGCCGGATTTCAAGGAAGAGAATTAATCGAGGCCTTGAGGCTGGAAGATGGCCGTTGGAATATTTCCCTGAGTTCTCCTTTTTGGATTTCTCAAAGGTTAGTTGCCCGGCGTTTTTAACTTTCTTTTCGTAAGCTCTTTTTAAGCCGCCGTTTTTTTTCTCGATGAAGATCTTCTGCCCAACTCAAGCCAGGGGACAAGGCTCATCATCATCCTTCTTTTCCCGACTCGAGGGAAACCCCAGAAAGAGCTTGCTTAGGCTTCGTCCTTAGGGCGCCACTTGAGGACAAGAGAGCGGTTCTGCGCATCTTTATGGTAGGCCCGGGTGCTTTTCCCGAAGAGCAAGGGATCAAGTGCAGAACCGATGTCCAGGTAAACATGGTTGGGAGAGATTTCCCAAAGGGCATGGATCAGGATCTTGCCTAAAGGACCGGCTGCAACTAAAAAGAGGGAATGATCCGACCGAGTGGCCATCCAATCGAGACGGCCCAAAATGGCATTTTTATTTTTTTCCCAGAACCTTACGCAACTCCCTTCTATAGGAAAGATATCTTTTGCCCCGGTAATTTCACGGATGAGCCGAGGATTGATTCTAGAGTTGCCTATAAAACAGACTTCTTTTGGCCAATTTTTAATCCGCGGCAGGTATTCCTTGAGAAAAAGATCGTGGTTGGCATTGGCAAAAAGGGCGGCAAAGGTAACTTGGGATAGGGGAGCTTTGATGTAGTGCAATACCGTCCTGTGCATTTCTGGACTGGTGTCCCACGAAGGAACCCCGTAAAAGAACCGGCGGTCAGTTAAAAGGAGAGATTTTCTGAGGTCCGCTCTGAAAGAAAGGTTTTTGCGGGGGTTGTACTCCCATTCCCCCTTGCACCCTACCCTTTGATTGGAGAGGATTAAGGCTTCCCCGTCGTTGTAGCGGCTAAAGGCAAAAGGCTCTTTCTCATCCAAAAGCGAAAGCAGAAGGTAGAAATCTTTCCTGAAATCTTGGGTCATCATGGTCGGGTTTTGTTTTGTTGCTTGGGGAAAAAATGGGAAAGGGCTTGGGATCGAATGGCTTCATACTTGCTTTTTCTTTCGAGCACTAAGGAGGGAGATAAAATGGCCTTCCCAAAAAAAAGAAGAAAAAGCTCCCAATGACTCTTGAGGAGTTGAAAAAAAGCGATGCGATCGATAGCTTGTTTTGTATAGTGCTTGTGGTAAAAAATGTACTCGGCTTTGAGCTTTCTTTCCCAGAGCAACTCTGAAGATAAAGTTTCACTGCTGTGCCCCCCAATGTGATAAGCTTGGATCTGGGGATAGTAAGCGAGAGAAAAACCCAGTTTGCGAATGCGCAGGCAAAGGTCCTGGTCTTCGCCGTAAAGAAAGAACTCTTCGTCAAAACCTCGGAGCCGATCGAGGATTTCTTTTCTTACGGCTAGGCAGGCTCCAAGGAGAGCCGCAATTTTCCCTGGAAATTTGGGTATGGATCCTTTAGCCCATTTTTGGTTGGGGTAAGTCAGGCTCATGCTTGGTTGTAGGGTGCCGTCCGGATAAAATAATGCAGGACCGATGGCTCCTGCTTGTTGTTCTTCATCGAAAAGGTGAGCTATTTTTTTTAAAAAATAAGGGTTTTTAATGATCACATCGGGATTAAGGAACAAAACGAATCGGCCTTTTGCCCTATCCAAGGGCATGTTCGCCGCTTGTGAAAAACCCCTGTTAGTGGGATTGCTGATGAAGATAATCTCCCGGGAATACCCTTCGAGGATATCTTGCGTCCCGTCGGTCGAGTTGTTATCTACGACAAAGATCTCTAGCTTGGTGCCTTTTTGGGCAAACAGCGCTTCCAGGGCCTTTCTTATAACATTTTTGCTTTGAAAAGTGACGATTATAACCGACCAATCTAGAGAATATTCCACTACCGGCTGCTCAATCATGACACTATAGCCAAAACTGCCCCTTTTCTTTGTCAATAAAGAGTAAAGAATTTATTGTTGTTTGGATAACAACTGTGAAAATTTTAGCAAAAATTTATGGAAATTAAACATCTTTATTTCCATTTCCCATTTTGTTCCACGGTTTGTCCTTATTGCGGATTTTACGTCACGACAGCCGCAAGAAAGGAAATTTACCTCGTCATTGAGGCCCTGATAAGAGAAGTGGAACTGCTCAGCACTACCTTTCGGTTAAATCCCCAAACTCTCTTTATAGGCGGAGGGACACCCTCGCTGGCCAAGCCGGCTGAAATAGATCGGCTGCTTGCGGCGATTCCCAAAGAAAACGTTAAGGAAATCACCATTGAAGCAAATCCCAGGACTGTGACCCTGCAAAAAGCGGTTCAATGGAAAGAATCGGGTATTAACAGGGTGAGCTTGGGTGTCCAGTCTTTGGATGAAAAGGAGCTTTTGATCCTTGGAAGAAGGCATAAACCTAAAGATGTTGTCGATTCGGCAAACGCTCTCAGAAAAGGAGGCATAGAAAATATTAACCTTGATTTTATATTTGGCATTCCTACCCAGGGTGTCGAATCTTTTAAAAGGAGCTTATACAGGGGTTTGGAATTATCCCCGAAACACATTTCTTTGTATTGCCTGAGCTACGAGGAGGGAACACCTTTTTTTGAAGAGATGAAAAAAGGAAGGTTCGTTCCGGATGAAAAAAAAGAGATCGAAATGATGGAGATGGCCTGCGAGCTTTTAGCTGACCATGGTTTTGTCCGCTACGAGGTCTCCAATTTTGCTTTGCCCGGCTATCAGTCCCTTCATAATAAGGCTTACTGGCAAGGAAAAGATTATTTAGGGATAGGGCCCAGTGCTTGTTCAACGGTCGGAAACAAAAGATGGTCCAACCTAAACGATTACATCCAATATGTCCAGGAGCTTCAAGAAGGGAGACTGCCCATTAAGACAATGGAAAGTTTAGATGAAGAATTAAAAAAGAAAGAAAGGCTGTTTTTGGCTCTGCGTACGGACGAAGGCATAACCTTAGGGCAGGAGGGAGAAAAGGAAAAAAGGACCGTAGAATGGCTTGTTGAAGAAGGACTTGGGTATATCAAGGAAAATCGTTTCATTTTAACCAATCGGGGTTTTCTCCTCGCCGATGAAATTGCCCTTTACTTTTTATAGTCAAACTGGGATTCCCCATGGGGATAAGGGGTGAAAAAACTTTTTCTTTTGGGAATTCTTCCTTTTAAGAACGGTGAAAAAAAGCGGAGCTTCTTTTCGATAAAATTTCCTTTTTTTCCAATGAAGGCAACGGCAAAAGGCGGTTTTCTTTGCTGCGGTATGCTTTTAAGCTAGGGCTGTTTAGGGAGGGATTTTGGATTTTTTGTTTGTTTTATTTCTTTTCGACTGATCGGGACATACCCATAGGGATCAAAGCGGAAAATGATTTCACCCGGTTTGCCCATGTTAAGTCGATCACGGGCTATCCGTTCAATAAAAGCCGGATCATGCTTGAGAAGATCGAGCTTCCGGCTCAACTCCTTGTTCTTTAACTCCTCGGCCGCATATTCCTTTGAGAGAAGTTCTTTTTTCTTTTCCAGTTGATCGATCTTCCGGATAATCGGAATGAAAAAGCTCAGGAGTAGGGCTAAAAGACTACAAAAGATGAGAAACTTGGTCCACTGGACGAAATAGATCCAGACGTTGAGACTCTTTAGTTTAATCATCTTTACTGTCTCCAAGCTTAATCCCATAGACCGCATTTTCACCCAAGAGCTCTTCAATCCTGAGCAGTTGGTTGTACTTGCTTAGCCTGTCGGACCGGCAAAAAGAACCCGTTTTAATTTGTCCCGCATTCAAGGCTACGGCAAGATCGGCAATAAAAGGATCTTCACTTTCTCCCGATCTATGACTGACCATGACCCTGTATCCATGTTTTTTGGCCATCTCCACCGTTTGGAAGGTTTCCGTTAATGTGCCTACCTGGTTGACCTTGATGAGAATGGCATTGGCTATTTTTTCTTCAATGCCTTTTTTAAGAAATTCCTTGTTGGTAACAAAAAGATCGTCCCCGACCAGTTGCAGAGTTCCTCCCAGTTGTTGAGTCAGTTGTTTCCAACCCTCCCAATCATTTTCCGCCATTCCATCTTCGATCGATACAAGGGGATATTTTCGGGCAAGTTCCTGGTATAACTCGATCAGGTGGGAAGAGATCAGCTGTATAGGTTGGGATTTTTTAAATCCATACACCTTGGAGTTTTGATCGTAGAGCTCGGTGGCCGCTGCATCCAGGGCATAAAATACGTCTTTAGCCGGCTTATACCCGGCTTTTTCAGTTGCTTCCATAAGGAGACCGAAGGCTTGATCAGCAGAAGCAACCGAGGGGGCAAACCCGCCTTCATCTCCAATTCCCGTTCCCAATTTCTTTTCCTGGAGGATGGTTTTGAGGGCATGAAAGATTTCCACCCCGTACCTCAACCCTTCTTTAAAGGAAGGGGCTCCTAGGGGGACGACCATGAATTCCTGGAAGTCTAAAGGGGCATCGGAATGCACCCCACCGTTGATAAGGTTAGCAAAGGGAACGGGCAGGGTGATCGCTTGGGCCCCTCCAAGGTATTTAAAAAGGGGAAGACCTACGGCCTTAGCGGCTACGCGGGCGACGCAAAGCGATACGGCAAGTATAGCATTGGCCCCTAGAACGGACTTGTTCTTGGAACCATCGAGAGCAATTAAGATCCGGTCGATTTCAGCTTGATCGGTAGCATCCTTGCCGATGAGCTCCGGGGCGATTCTACTCTTGATATTGTGCACCGCTTTTCCCACTTCCTTCCCTCCATAGCGGCTTTTATCGTTGTCTCTTAACTCCAAGGCTTCATGGCTTCCCGTGCTCGCTCCGGAAGGAACTATAGCCGTAGCGCTTATCCCGTTGTCCAGGTGAATTTCAGCTTCAACCGTGGGATTCCCCCGGGAATCTAAAACCTGTCTTGCGAGCACCTTCCGGATCAATGTGTTGGTCATAACAACCTTTAGAAAAACAGAAAAAAGAAGTCTTTCAAGAAAATAGAGTAAAAGTTTTTAAGATTCAAGCACTTAATGCAAAGAACCGGCACCGGGTCGAGTTCCCCTTTTATCCTTGGCGAGCAGGAAAGCCAAGGGAATAGAAAAAATGCAAATCCAACCCATGAACTGGAAAATTTCCATGTAGGCAAGGAGGTTAGCTTGGTTTATGAGCGTGGTATAGAATAGCCGCAGAGTTTGAGAGGCACCGGTGACGGTTCCATGCATCATGGCTATGTAGCTTTCAATGGCAGAAAGTCGATCGTTGTAATTGATGTTGTCCGGGGTATAATAGCCGACAAGGATGGTCTGATGGGCTTGGGCAAGTCTCTGGATAAAAGTTTGAACCATTGAAGTGCCTACACTGCCCCCTATGTTTCGAAACAGGTTAAAGAGTCCCGTGGCTGCCCCGATCTGTTCTTGTCTCAGGGTGACTACGGCAGCGGTCGTCAGGGGAATGAATACGAAAGGAGCCCCGATGCCGTTAATGATGTTAGGAATAACGATATTAATTTTAGCGATTTCGAGATTGAAAAAGCCGATTTGGAGGGAGGAAAGGGCAAGCATAGAAAATCCTAGGGCAACGATAAGCCTTCCGCTCAAAACTCCGAGCAACCTGCCGGCTATGATGGCTCCTGCCACTGCCCCTATGCCTCTAGGACTAATGGCCAGGCCGCTTTGGTAGGCCGTATAGGAAATTAGGGTTTGCAGAAAAAGGGGTAATCCCGAAAGGGTTGCATAAAGAACGATCCCCACGATAAAAATCTCGAAAATCGCTACGGCAAAGTTTTTATCTTTAAAAATCTTCAGGTCAACAATTGGATTATCGGTTGTAAGTTCGCGGTAAATAAAACAGATCATTCCCAGGAGAGAAAGCCCGCCCATCCACCTGAGCCAGAGGGCATCAAACCAGTTGTCCTCTTGCCCCTTGTCCAGGAGAACTTGAAGACAACCCAACCACAAACAGAGAAAAGAAAAACCGAGGATATCTAGTTTTTTCGTTGCATTTCTTTGTAAATAGGGAGGATCTTCAACGGTTATTTTCGAGGCTATGATAGCCAGGATTCCCACGGGCAAGTTGATAAAAAAGCACCACCGCCAGTTGAGATTGTCCGTGAGCCAGCCTCCAAACACCGGTCCTAGGATGGGTGCAACGACTACTCCCAAGGCAAAAAGCCCCATGGCCTGTCCCCTTTTTTCAGGGGGAAAGCTTTCAAGCAATATTGCCTGGGAGATGGGTTGGAGCCCTCCTCCACCGGCCCCTTGGATAATTCTTCCCAAAATCAAGATCCCTAAATTTGGGGCAGCTCCGCAAAGGGCAGAACTTAGGGTAAAGGAAGCGATACAGCCGATCAGCAGTCTTTTTCTTCCAAAGGTTCTTCCGAGCCAGTCGGTCATGGGCAGGACGACCGCGTTGGAGACGAGATAACTGGTCAGGACCCAGGTGGCTTGGGAATTGCTTGCGGCAAGACCACCGGCGATATAGGGAAGAGCCACGTTGAGAATGGTCGTATCCAGGACTTCCATGAAAGTGGCCAACATCACCGAAAGGGCGATTATCCAGGGATTATGCCTGGGCTTCCAGGCAAGTTCGTTTGTCGACTGGCCATCCATAAAAGCTATATAAAGTGGTCAATCGATTATAGCAATAGAATAAAAGGGCTTGAGGTCTTTGCCAGGGAAAAGACTCTTTTTAAGAAAGGTCTCTTTTCTAAAAAGAGCTGTTAACAAAAAAGAAGAAATGTAGAATAAAAGTCTTTTAAATTGAAAGAAAAAAATTTATTTATTTTTTAAGGATGGATTTAGTCCTTGTACAAAATGCGGAAGCTCTTCCTAAAGAGCAGGATCCGGATCGTCCCCTTACGGCTAAAGGCATTGAAACGGCTTCCCAGTTGGGCAAGTTTTTTAAATCCATGGGTTTCAACCCAAGAAAAATTTATCATTCACCCAAGGAAAGAAGCAGGCAAACCGCCGAGATTATAGGCAAAGCTCTTTCAAACGAAGTCAAGCTCCAGCTTTTTAAAGGTCTTTTACCGGGAGACTCGATTGCCGATCTTCTCAAGGAGATAAAAAAAATAGGGGAAGATTCGATTATCGTTGGCCACGAACCCACCCTTTCGAAGCTTTCAACAAGGCTCTTGGTAAAATCCAAGGTTTCTTCCTTTTTCCAGATGGAACCTTGCTGTTGTGTCTGGTTAAGTTACGATAACAAACACAAGGAATGTCTTCTCAAGGGTTTCTTTAGAAGCCAGGCTTTGTCCGCCCTGGAAAAAAGAATCAATGGGAGAACCAAGAAATCCACCCTCCAGCGGTCCTGAGGAAGGCACTCTCCAGCCTTAAGTCCCAGGAGCCATTGCCAACCGGTTCAGGCGGTGTGGTTGTAGGTCAGAGCTGGAAAAATCAATAGGGCTTGTGCATCCTTTGGCTACGAAAGAACATTTTTCGGTAGAAGCCTGCGATTCCTGGGGGGGTTATATTTAGCTTTCCCAACTTTGCGCTTTAGAAGTGAGTACCAAAGTAAAGTGCAGGAAGGGGTGTGTAGGCGCGGTTACTCAAAAGCAATGTCTTGCGCCCATCAAGGAAATGAGCACTAGAAGTTTTGTATTACCCAAGAATCTTAAAATTGGAAACTTAACATTGGCTCTCCGCTTGCATTCTTCTTCATAACCGTTTTCCATCGCCAGGAAATCACCTAACCAATTGAAACACAACATCATTTCAAAGAGCGGCACATCCCCGAGGGGGAGGAAACGGCGTTGATGAGGATTTCCTCTACAGTCCCAACCGAGCCGCCACGTCCTTGTACTCCGGGTCCTCGGCACAGAGCTTCTCGAGCTCGCTGCGCGCCCGCTTCGGCTTCCCGAGCTCCTCGTAGACCAGGACCCGTTCGTACCGGAGTGTCCGGATCAGCTCCTCGGTGAGGGCTTTCCTCCGGCGCAGGGCACCCGCCAGGGTCTCCCGCGCCGCGTACAGGATCCCGAGCCCGCGCATGGCCCTGGCCTTGTAGATCAGCAGAGCGGCGTGGACCGGCTTCTTGTTCTCAATGCCTTTGGTCAACCGCACGATCTTCCGGCAGATGTTCTTGTCGCCTGGGCGGGCGGTGAGCATCAGTTCAGCGAAGGACAGCTTCACAAGCACGTCGTCGGGTTCGAGACGCTTGAGCCTCTCCAGGCAGGCAATCGCATCATCCCAGTGCTCTTGACGCTGTTAGACCTCCACCAGGCTCAACAGCACGTCGCGGAGATCTGGGCCCACGTGTGCGGATACCTCGTCTGTGATGGGCGGTTCATGCTCGCGGAGATGCCGTACTTGGAGAAGTAGCGGCCCAGAAGGCTGTGCTTATCGGAAGCCGTCGCAAGGTAGTTCGCGGCTTCTTCCATCTGATCCTGCTTGAGTGCCAGGAAACCGGCAAGATACGCACCTTCGGCTAGGTGGACGGCTTTCTCGAGGTGTTCAAGGGCCTTCTCTTCGTTGCAAAGGACCAACTCTCGGCACCCGTCCACCAGGGCCTCCTTGTCGTCCGGCGTGATGAGCCGCTTGAAGAGATCCAGTGTCAGCCGGTCTTCCGGACGGACCATTGGGACGACCGGAGTTGAGTAGGACGCGCTTCTCCTGCCACCTGCCCTCCCGCTCGGAAGCATGGTCATGTAGAAAAGGCCTGTTCCTGGCATGCCCACCGGGGCCCGCTTGCCCCTCGGACCGATGGTAAACTTCGCTCCGCACGGCCCGAAGGAGAGAGAGCCGCCCGGCTTGCTCAGGTTTAGGGTTACGCCCGGTGCGATCCTGATTCGTTTCCAGAAGCGGAAGCTCATCCGGAACGTCCCTGTTACCCTTCTAGCGGATACGGATCCTTGCCGTATGGGTGTTCCGTCTGGATCGTGCTGTCCTGCTTGTGAATGATCACTTCTCCAAGCGCCTTCTTCTTCGCCGATTCCTTGGCATGGGCTATGGCCTCGGCCTTCGAATTGTGGCTGCTGGACAGCCTTGACGCATTTTCCACTTTGACGTTCCAGCCGCCGTCGGTTCGATGAGTCACATGGCAAGTCTTATGTCTTGGCATTGTTTCACCTCCATGCATATCATTCCCTCAAGGTGCATCCTGTCTTCCCCCGCAGCCGGCAGTGCATGGTCTTGAGTCGACCACCATCGAAATATGGGAGCTCGATCTTCTCGTCGATGGTCGTGCAGTAGTTCTCAGCAAACAGTTGCAAGTGTGCTGCATCCCGAGCCACATCAGCGTCGGCGGGGAGGTGCTGAAGAATGGCGTTACTCACAAACATGATGAATTTGCTGCGAGCTCGGGTTAAAGTCACGTTAAATCGCCTCGGGTTCAGAATGAATGCCTCTTCTGCGGCGACGAAATCGCGGTCAGCGACGACATAACTTGCTATCATCATGTCCCTCTCCTGGCCTTGGAACCTGTCTACCGTATCCACGAATGGGGGTGGTTCCATGGGCATCCCAGCTGCGTCTACCAGGAGGTTTCTGATAGTGGACATCTGCGCCCGGTGAGGTGTCACTATGCCTAGATGCTTGGACCAGAAATCATGGTCACCGGGACCGTTGCCGTCCTGCTCAAGGATGCGCCGGAACAGCAGGGCAAGAGCCGCAACCATCTGGGCTTCGAACGGATTTGAAAGCGTCGACGTGTGAACGCCGTAACTGAGGACGACCACCGGTATATCCGGGTCGAGGATCTTTAGAAACAGGTCACTCCATGGCAGGTTTTCCGGCCACCCATCCGGTGGGCTGCCTGTTGCAGGGGGTAGAGTAATGTCGAGCCTTCGTTCTGGAAAAAACGCCTCGTATCCTTCGCTGTAGAACCGTTCCTTGGGCCATCCAGAAATCTCCGTGTTTGTCCGGTAATTGCGATCTAGGGCAACAGGATCTTTGCCGTGGGTTTCCTGCATGTACGAGAAGATGCAATCGAAAAGCCCCTGAACGCTATCTCGCATTTCGAATCCGTAGATCGGACCAAGCTGCTTGTGATCTCCAGCGAGGATTACATGCCCATCTTCACGCAGAAGCAGGAAATAGGCTGCCGCGAACGCCACCGGAACCTGCGATGCTTCGTCGATCACGAGGAGATCGAACCATCTGGCGACTGGAGTCCCATCATTCGAAACATCCTTTGCAAGTTGCCCAAGCTGCATCCAGGTACCACCAACCACCACATATTCTGTCCGTTCATGCATGGCTCCAGCCAGAACGCGTGCCGCATGGTCCTTGCGAACAACATCTTCGATGCGTTTATCGAGAGGAGGCTTCGCCGAATCGCTGCGCAGGCGCACAATACGCACATTGCCGGGCGGCTCTCCCAAGACAGAGGCGCGTCGCCGGTCGATCAAGTCCGCGACTTCTCTCAGGACATTGTCGATAGCGTTGTAATTGCTCGCGCCGACTCCGATCGAGATTGGTTCACCGCTATGCCATGCGTTTTCTATCCACCCCAGAATGATACTAGCCAGCACGGTTGTCTTTCCGGTCCCCGGCGGACCCCACAGCAATGACAACCGGTCTGTGAACGAGGTCCGAAAGGCATCCGCTTGGCGGGGATTGAAGGGATGCTTCTGGTACTTTGAGACTTGGTTCAGAAGATACTCGACCTCTGCGTGGCCACGGGTCACCTGCAACTGCCCGGGCTCATACAGGAAGCCGTGAGCGGGTTCTGTCCGAGGATGTTGCACACGCCTTGCCATGATCAAAACCTCCTCCTTCGTCTCCTCTCTCTCGGGGAAGGGTTGCCACCAACGGCTTGCAGCACTTGCTCTATCCTTTGGCTGGAGAAATCCTGGAACATCGGATCGAGAACCATCGGCTGATTCATATCAAGAATGCTCTTATCTTGAGCCAGCCTGAACAAACCACTATTAACCGGTCTTAGCACCAGAAATGGAGGTTCATGCATCGCCTCCAAGTGCACAACCTCAACCTGAAGCAACTTCCCCAACGGGGCATTCACCATCCATTCATCATTCAGTCCGCGAGAAACCAGCAGCGCCCGTGCATCAGGAAACGATAGGCCCAGGTATCTTCTCCAAGGGACATCGAGCTCGATATCGGCATCTTCGTTGGACAATGCCAACAGGAAGTCCCCTTCGTTTATCCTGGCATCTCTTGATGTGGGGGCAAACGTGAAGGTCAGGAGTTCGGCTCCAGCATAACGAGGATCCGATACGCGTACCTTGTCGATGCAGTTCTCGTAAACCCTCCCGCTTGCTGGCTGTATCCCGCGGATTGAGAAAAAGTGGGCCTCTCGTTCGTCAACGGGAAGCGACCGGCGCTGTCGGTTCTCAAGCTCCTGGCATGCCACGTTCAGCTTCTCGAAGACGATGAGGCTGCGAGCACGCTCTGGGATCATCGTCTGCGTTGGCGGAGCTGTGCTGAACGGAGCCTTGCGAAGCGTAAGCCGGTCCCGGTAATGCTCCCGCAGTCGCCTCACGATATGCTGCAGCGCTCGGAGATGGACGCGTGTTGCGTGCTTGATCCCCTCATAGAGCTCGTCTCGTGTGTATAGCCGCCACCGCGATGGTTGATCCGGAAACCTTGGGTCAAAATGTCTCAGGAAAATCTTGTCCTGCCATAACTCGTAAGCCCGCTCAAAGGGGATCTGGTCGCTCATGGGGGTGCTGAAGCCGAACGGCAGTTGGAATCTGTAAAGGTCACCATTCTCGTTGCGAACGGGAAAGAGTGTATTGGCCGTCTCGAACAGGGAATAATCATGCGGAATTGGAAGGCCAAGAAGCAGTCGGACGACATCCTTCACGATAGTACCCGGCTGAGACTTGAACAGGTCTGGATCGGGCAAGACCTGGTCGGGGGGAAAGAGACGAATCAGAAGTTCGATCAGGTCCACGACCTCCGGGTGGTTCATGTGTCTTTCGAACATCCGCCGCAGCTGGTGGACCTCGAGCATGTCCCAGAAAAAGATATGCGATGAGACGCGGTCTGTTGCTGGCAGTCGACTGTTTGTGTCCGAAACCTCCTCGAGCCACCGGGTGACAAGGGTGACGAACTCCACCAGGCGGGCCCGCTCCGTATCCGGGTTCATCGCGTCGACGCGGTCCACGACAAACACATGTTCTTCCGTTTGGGGTGGATCCCCTTGGCTACGGCCCGGTGGAAAGTACACTCGGGCGGCACCCATGGCGAATGTAATGCCGGAACCGGGATCGAAGTGGACCGTAATGAAGATGTTCTGGTCGCTCCATGCGGGCATAAGTGAGCATCTGCGCCCCTCAATAACTACGGGCTTATTGGCGTGGATTGCTTCGGTTCTTGCCAACAGAGCTGGACGATCAGCGCGAAGCTGATGGCTTGACGCCTCTGCGGCCTGCCACTCCGTAGTGCTGCCTCTGATGGCCTCCATCAAGCTCTGCGTGGTCGCGATTCCTTTCTGGCGCAGAAGCTCGGCTTGTCCCTGATTGAGCCACGGTAGCCGGGAAAGATGGTCACATTTCTCCGCCTCCTGCTTGCAGTATCGGACATAGTCACATAGCTGGCACTTTGGCCCCACGTGCCAGGAGACCTCTTCCGGTCTCTGCTTGAGAACCCGGAGTAGTCGTTCCTCGAAGAACTGCTTGACATGGACCTGGTACACCTCGTAGGGGACTGGCAAGAGGGTATCCTTTAGGGCTGAAGTAACAGGGTCACTATCTCCTCTTGCTTTGTATTTACGAACAAGATTCCGGAAAGCGTCAGCATTATGACTACCCGGCCAAATGAACCCCTCTGCGCTCACAGCGTATCGATCCGATAGTCCCAGTTCCGCCAATGCCTTTGCCAGCGAGAGTGCGTAGTAGGTGACTTCCGTAAAATGGCGAAGGGACGGTTCGGCCGCCATTTTCACATCAATTACGTGTAGCTCGAACTCCGGCACAAGACCCGGATTGCCGATAAGCGGATACCCCGTGCCGCCGGGTCGAATCCATATGATGTCGGGACGGGCTGTAACGGTCTCCAAACCGTAGGTGTTGTATGCCTCTTGGAGACCCGGTGTGATATTTGACGGAACCTCGAACTCAGCTTCGATGATGGCAAATGGCGGGGTCTTACGCCGCAGGATTTCGAACAGGTTCTTGATCTTTCCGAATGGCTTCCGACCGACAAGCTCATTGACCTTTTCCTTCTCGACATACTCGACGGCACCCGGCGGTGAAACGTCGATAAGATCCTGGTACTTGTCAGCCTCCCATCGACACCCGGCCGCCTTGACCAGTTTGATACCGGGTCGCTTGTAGGTATCGGCTTCGATGCCGAGAGAGTCTTTTTCGGTGCTGGAAGCCAGCCGAAATCGAAGAAAGCGGTCACAATCAAATTTGAATGTGAGTGCTAGCGTGCCTTTGTCCAGCCGGGGCATGTCAGTTGCCTCCTCGTTCTCTTGTGCGATGGAGTGCCGTGTGAAGTGGCATGGACTCGTCGTCTGCCTTTCCCAGGACCGCCGACGCTACAACCATGGCCCGTTCCAGGTTCAGGCGGTCTGGCTCTCGGAAGCCGATTCGTTTCTTATCACCGAGCTCCTTGGCGTAGGCATCCGCACGGCGTCTAGCATCGGCTATGGCGCTCCGCGGAACGACCACTGGGCAGGATTCTCTATCGGGTGCCTGTGCATCCTTGCGGCATACGAATACGGCATCCCACTTGATGGTTCCGTCGTAGGAATGGAGCCCCCCCTGTCCCTCACCGCGAAGGGGCAAGACGGCGGTACATCTGAAACCCGATCTGGCCAGCACCTCGCCTACAGCGTTCCACGCAGCAATGTGCTTGTGGTGATAGGTGAAGACAAAGACGCCATTCCGTTTGAGCACACGCTGGCATTCGGAGAAGATCCGCCGGAGCCTTTCACGATAAACCGCAATCGACTCATCGTCCCTGGAGGTCAACGCGAGGTTCTCTCCGATGGGAGCCGCAAGATGAGGATCATCGAATGGAGGTTCGGCCTCTCCAAGGGACTGGTGCCAGGCCAGGTAGAAGTCGGAGAGCTCCGAGTAGCTTAGATTATCGAAGTACGGAGGATCCGTGAGGATGAGGTCGATGGTTCCATCAGGGATCTCAGACAGATCCTCGGAAGTCTTTGTGCGTATGGAAGCTCTTGAGGAGCCGGTCAGGATCTGCCAGGGGTTGTCAGAAACCTTCGAGGCGTAAACGTGCTTTCCCGCCTTGGACGGAACGCGGCCGCCTTTCGGGTCCAACTCGGTCGGGGCCTTGGCAAACGCAACCGCCTTCGTGATCTTGCTGAGAGTGTTCGGAAATGTGCCTCTCCCAATACAGTCGAGCCATGGATTGATTTCCACCGGCCTCGTGATGTGCCTGTAGGAATGGATTGAGAACATAGGGCTTAAGCGGCGGTAGCCGAAAGCATACGCCGTGTACATACAGTTCGTGGTGAGATGCTCGCTGAAGGCCATAGCAAGGACGCGCCGGACGCGAGGCTCATCCACCGCTGCGATGGCCTTGCCGAGCAGGGTCAGATGTAGCAGCTGCCGGTCATTAAAAAGGTCACGATACCTTCTGAAGCCGTGGATGATCGGTCGCTGGTCTGAGCGGCCATCTGTCGGGATCTCGCGTATCGGCGCAAACGGGCCTTCGGAGCTCTCAATCTCCTTGAGAAGGCGCGAGGCTTTTCCGTAGCGAATACGGTCTCCCTTCGTCGCCTTCTTGAAATGCCGCGTTACGCCACCTGGGTTTCGCTCGATGTATTCTTGGGCAAACAAGTGCCACATCGGGGGCTTCGGACTATTTCCACGATAAGCGAGACCCGCTGTGTCGCCACATGCGGGACAGCGAACCTTTCCACGATTAAGGGTGCCCTGTGCGATGCGGGTCCGGGTCCCGCACCTACAGCGGATTTCTTTTCGCTCTATGGGAAGCTCGTGGATCTCGTGGCATTCCTTACAGAAGGCCCACTGGAGCCCCTTCTCCTTGCTGGAAGCCAACTGGAAATGCGGATGGATCTCGAAAGTGCTCCCGCAGGAACGACAGGTGCGACACTCCACCCAGAAGTGATGCAAGACCTCGTGCTCCCGGCCATTGAATTTAGTCCTATGGAAAGGTGCTAGCTGGGCAGCAATGGAGACGCAGAGCTCGGCAATCTCTTCGCTCTCGGGATCGTAGGTAGCTGCTTCCAGTTCAAATCTCGTGATGAACGTGGCTATCGGGTCAATGTCGTATCCGATCACATGGGCGCCACAGCGCATGGCTTCCACTAGGCTGGTTCCCCCTCCGACGAAGGGATCCAGGACAACCGCGCCGTCCAGCGGCACCTCGCCCAGGAAGGTGTCCCAAAAGCGGTTTTCTTCATCAGCATCAAGCGAAAGGCCAGTCAAGATAGACCGAAACTGAGAACCGAGGCGTCGGGCGAACCAGCGGTGAACCCGATAGAGCGGATTCGTGCATTGACCTTCCCGCATGGCAAGTTCAGCAATTTCGGCAATCGGAAGTGCGCCCGACTCAAGCAGGGTCGTGTCTGGGAAACCGTGAAAGCGAGAGCATGCGACATCCTCTTGAACCACCCGGTGCTTCTGGGATGCACATTGCACAAGCGTCATGATCCGCATATAATTGAATATGAAACGATGTCAACAACAAAATAATGCGGATTGCATGAGCGTCATGATCCGCTTCCTTTCGCCGCTGGCTGGCTTTTCGTGCGGAGCATGATCAAGTCCTGGTCAAGGCCGTGTCGCAGTACATCGAGCCGTCCGGATACCGCGACCAGGTGATCTGCGGATATTGGGCTGAGACGGAACGGGAACAGGCTCGTGGAATCGAGAACCGTTCTCAGAGCCACCGAACCGTTGGGATGAGCGTGCAAGAAGGCCTCGGCCAACCAGGCGATAACCTCCACCTGAGCTATGGCGAGTGAAAGCCCTGCGGTATAGATGCCTTTTTTCGATGTTTCTTTCAGGACCTCCCAATCGATGAAACTCCGCAGCACCCGTTGTGCCGCCCTGGATACCGTGTCGCGTTCCCCATATTGCTCCCGCACACGGCGCTGTACCTGGCTGGCTACGGCCGTTCCCTGGAGCCTGAGCAGTCGCCCCACATGGGCCGCAATATTTCCCCAGAAAGGATAAACCGCCATGGCCATGCCCCAGTGAACTGCGATATGGTCCTTGCGCGGAAGGTGTGAGAGAAGCTTGAGGCCTTCCCGGTGAAGGGGATGGAGGTCGTGCGGTGGGCGGACCCAGATCTTCATCAGGATGGTGATCGTCTTGTCAAGCGAGCCGCGTATCTTCGTGTTATTGGAACGAAACATTTTCTGGAGATCTTCTTGTAGTGCTGTCTTCACAGCGGGTGCCTCGTTTCCCGCCAAAAAGAGATATGCAGTCCGTTCCAGCCACTTGAGGCGAACAAGACGATCGAGTCCGATTTGGTTGTATCGTCGGTTGGGCCGTGCACTCATCCGTCCCTCCTATAGATCTGGACAAAAGGGACGAGTAGCTCCTCGACACTAATGCCACCATGACCGACTAGGGTTTTACCCGCCGGTACGAAAGCAGCCCGGTTCGGAGCGATGAGGGCGAGGTAGTCCTCTGGGAGGCCCACCGAGGACCACTCCAGGGACTTCGGGAATCGCTCCTTGACTTGATCCCTGAGCCTGGGATCGGAGTAGATACGAACACGCACGCCACGATGGTCCGCAATCGCCCCTTCGGAAGGCCGTCCCACGCCTTTCGACTCGATATTGCCGTGGTCCGAGGCAAGGTAGATCTGGAAACCTTGGGTCTGAAGCAGGCCGAGAAGTTTCCACATGAATCCCTGCCTGGCCCATTGCCGAACTTGGTTGTGCATCCCCGCTGCACCCAGCTCCATGCCGTGCATGATCCTGTCGACCTTGCCAATGACCAGTCCGATGACACGTAGCCTGGGCCGGGCGAGACACTCGGAGACCTTGTCCAGGTCCCCGTCACCCAGTCCCTTGGCGTAGGTCACCTCGTGCTGCGTCAACCCCTGATCGATCCAGAACTGTGTCCAAAGTTCCTGCTCCTTCTCTGTGGTATGGATACTTGCCGGAAAGTAGATCGGCGCTTTTCCGGCAAAGGCGGCCTGCCGGGAAACCGAGGTGATGGTGGGAATCCAAGCAAAAACGGCCTTCTCGTCGAACAGCAGCTTCGAGTCCAGCTCTTTGAGCACCTCGCGTAAGGCGATCCATTGGTCCAGGGCGAGACCGTCCATCAGCAGAAAAGCGATCTTCGAGTTCCGGTCATCCGCGAGCCTTCGGGCGAGGAACCGCGGGATGTGATGCAGCATCACCGGCGGCACGGGCGGAAGGTTGACCAGGCTAGCGTAGTGCTTCAGCACCCAATCCTTGAGTGCAGAATCGATCCGGGATCTCAATCCTTCCAGACGCTCCCGGTATTCTTCCTGCAGGGTGGTGTCCGGCTGCATCTCTAAGGATACGAGTTCCGCCCACGGGTAGGCAAATTGGAGCCACTCCTCATGACGCGCCTCCACCGTGGGGATCTTCTTCTCGATGGAATCCAGCAGCCCCTCCATGCGGCGGCGACGGTTCTCCTCGGGTGAGACTTTGATGCCGTAAGCCACCCATGTCTTGGCGAGCGCTTGTGATTGCTCGTGAGGTACGGGCTGGAGCAAGCCCTCGAGGAAAAGGTTGTTGATGTAAATGCGGACGTCGTCGTGGCCGAAAGGCAAAAGCGGCGGTCCTGGGAACTTGAAGCCGTAGTCCGCAGCGTCCTCGTGGACGGCATCGTCCTTCGGCTTTGCATACGAGTCCAGGAACACCGGCCAGCGCTCCTGCAGGAACGCAAAAAATGCTTTCGCTTCCGGAATGATGTCTTCCAGAGGCCAATCCTCGAACAGGCTGTTTTGACGAAGCACCTGGATAAAGCGCTCATCGAGTATGGCCGGGATTCGTTGTCCGCGGTAATGACGGCGCAACAAGACCTGGAGCAGGTCCTGAGGCTCTTTGATGAGTTCCGGCGCGATCCCGAACACATGACGAAGGACGAAGTCCTTCGTAGCGTTGACGCCGAGCTGCCCCGGTGCGTGCTTCGTCTGCGCATCGAACAAGGCGTCGAGATCAGCCCGATCGAGTGCCGCGACCACGGAAGAGTCGAGAGTCGGGAAGAGATCGCTTAAGGAAAACGAGAGCTTGCGGCCAGCCTGCAGCAAGTCGTAGGGCAACTCATTGAGATCGTGTGATTCCAATCTCAGCACGACCACCAGATCGGTTTCCTCGCCACGGTCCCAGCGGGAACGGAACTTGGATTCGTAGGCATAGCGAAAGGCGACATGATCCTCGAACGGTATCAGCTCAAAGCCCCGTTCCCGGATCCCTGCAAGGATACCTTCTTCAAGGAGCAAGCGATCCGGATCCGCGATCAGGGTAAGCCGGGCGACCTGGGGTGTGAACTCACTCAGGATTTGGTCACGCCAACTACTCATGGGTGCCTCCCTCCACGCGGACGAGAAGCAAGGGCACCATTTCCGGCAAGATCTGGGCCCTGCGCTCGAGTTGTTCCCTGAAGCGTTCTTCCTCCTGTTTCAAGAGACTCAGGCGATGGTTGCGGACCTGGGGCAGTCCGATGAGCTCGATGGCTCTGTGTCGTGCAGCGAGGGCGTACTCGCTCTTCTCACGCTCCCGATCAAGACGCTCCCGGTGAGCCTGCACCAACTCATCGTAGATCGTCTTCCCCTGTCGTTCTGCCGCCTCCCGGAGTCGCTGGAAGGCTTTATGAGAGGTCTCGATGTCCAAATGCCGGAGGATCGTGGGTGGAGTTGTCAGGAGTTGATCCCAGATGTGCCGGGCAGTCGGGGCAAACACCCGACCGTCGTCGGCCAGGAACAAGGGCATGATCCGTCGACGATTCCAGTCGGCTGTCGAGATTGAGATTCGCCAGAGCGACCAGAAACCCATGATCTCTGGGGAAAGGCCAGGAAGCGTGATGACAGGGACTGGTTGTCTCGGGGCAAGGGGAGGTAGGCACATGGCCAGCCCACGCACCTTGGGATCTTCCAGTGTCAAGTGGTAGCTCAAAGGCTTCTCTTCAGCCTCCTTGCTGGTGAAGACGACATTGGTCAGTCGCTCGCCGCTCGGCCAAGTGAGATCCCAGGCACCGTTCTTCCTCTCAGCCTTGCCGCCGTGAGCCTGCAGGTAGCTTACTGTCATGCACTCCACCCAATGCGGGAGCGGGTGGGCCAGCAGCCGCTGGGCCTCGCGAGGGTCCAGGTCTTCGGTAGAACCAAGCATGGAAGCACTCTGTCGGGACTCCCGTGCCTGCTCCTGGATGCTTTTCAGTACCTCGTCGACCTTCGTCTCCACTACATCGGGATTGAGGATGGCCTCCATGTACAGATCATCGAAGATCTGGCCTGCCTGGGCAGAGTCGAGCACGTCACCGGTCTTGTCGATGCCGAACTCTTCGAGGATGACCGCTAGTTTCTCCTCCAGGACCTCGCGGACGCGGTGTTCGACCGAGTCCTCGAACACGAAGTTGATGGCGTGCACCGTATGGGTCTGGCCGATGCGGTCCACCCGGCCGATGCGTTGTTCCAGGCGCATCGGGTTCCAAGGGATGTCGTAGTTGATGACCACATGGCAGAACTGGAGGTTGAGACCCTCACCACCAGCGTCCGTCGAGATGAGGATGCGGGCATCCTTGGCGAATGCGTTCTGGACCCGCTTGCGCTCCTCCATGTCCATGGATCCGTTGAGGCATACTACCTTGAAGCCGCGCTCGGTCAGGAACTCGTACAGCATCTCTTGGGTCGGCACGAACTCGGTGAACACCAGTACCTTGAGGTCCGGGTCGCCTTCCTCGACTTGGAGGCGGTATATCCAGTCCAGGAGCGCTTCGGCCTTGGCGTCCGGGCCTTGGGCTTCGCAGCGCTTGGCCGCTTCCAGGAGTAGCTTCACCTCGGCCCGTTCATTCTTCAGGGCCTTGAGCCTGGTCTTGAGCAGCGTGTCGATCTGCTCCTGGCCGTCCAGGTCGGCCCAGTCCTCCTCGGAGACCATGGTAAAGAGTGTGGGCTGTTCCTGCGCCTGCGGGGCCTCGAGCACTTCGAGGCGCCGCTGCAGGGTTGTGCGGATGGCACGGGTGCTGGAAACCACCAGGCGCTGCATCAGGATCATGAGGAATCCGATGTAGCTGTGCTTCTCGTGCATGGCCTGGTTGTAGCCTTCGCGCACATATTCGGTGACCTCCTCGTAGAGCAGCCGTTGATCCCGGTGGCGATCCTCCCAGGAAACCGGTACCAGCTCCGTGCACCTGGGTTTGAAAAGCGGCTTGCCTTGTGCGTCGATGGCCCGGCGCTTCTCCGTGCGGATCACGTAGGGCTGTACCCGCTCCTTTGTCACGCTGGTCACATCGGGGAAGGCCTTGGCGTCGACCAGGGAAATCAGCCGGTGGAAGGCATCTGTCTTGCCCTGGTGCGGGGTGGCGGATAGCAGGAGCAGGTAGGGCACGGCCTCGGCCAGCCCCTGGCCGAGCTTGTAACGGGCCACCTGGTCCCTGCTCCCACCCAGGCGATGGGCCTCGTCCACGATCACCAGGTCCCAGCCGGCGGAGATCAGGTCCTCGAAGCGCTCCCGGTTGTACTCGGCCACCTGTTCCCTCGACCAGCCGCGCCGTCCCTCCAAAGGCTTCACAGAGTCCATGGGGCAGACCACCTGTGGATGGCTCTGCCAGAGATTGCCTTCTTGGGCGATGCGGCGGTAGGCGGAGAAGTCGCTCGGGATGAGCAGGCGGAACTCCTCTCCGAAGTGGGTGCGCATCTCCGCTACCCATTGGGTAACCAGGCCCTTCGGGGCGATCACCAGAGTTCGTCTCACCAGGCCCCGGAGCTTGAGCTCCCGCATGATTAGACCTGCCTCGATAGTCTTGCCGAGGCCCACCTCGTCCGCCAGGAGATAGCGCACGCGGTCATTGGAAATGGCCCTGGAGAGAGCCCGAATCTGATGGGGCAACGGGATGACGGACGATTCGATGGGAGCAAGCAGGATGTTCTGGGACAGCGCATCGGCCACCCGCGCCGCGGCGGCGAGATAAGCGATCTTTTCCACAGTGCCGACACTTGCTTCATGCATGGGCCGAAGGCGCGCGGCGGGCAATCGCACGACGGTATCCTTGCCCGGCAGCCAGACACGGCAGAAGGTCTCGCCCCAGAGCGTCTGGGACTCGATGATCCTGCAGGGCTCCCTGTGTTCGGGGCTCCATGCCCACTGATCGGGAGTGAACATGCTCTCAGCTATCCACCTCATATTCTACCCGAAAAGGTAAAGCCAAATGATCTCCCAGCGGCACATTGCAACTATCACACATGGCACCCCTCCAACGCGATTCGGCGGTACCGTTGTTCGAAAGCTTCACGTCCACCCTCCATGATTGCGCAGATCGTGTCCCGTACAGCCTTTTGCTGGAGGCAGCCAACGATGTCTTGATGTGTCTCGCCCCCACGTGTGGCTAGTGCGACTACGATTTCGGCGTCCCCATTCACGACGATGTTGGCATTGTGAGTAACCACTATCACCTGTCGTTTACGCTTGATAGTTCGAAGCTGCTGAACGATGAGCTCATAAATAAGGCGATTGTCCAGATCATCCTCGGGCTGATCGAGTATGATTGGCTCTTCCCCATAGGAAAAGAGGAAAGCTAGGAGTGCTGCCGTCTTTTGCCCCGGCGATCCTTCGCGAATGGCCCGAAAGCCGGAACCTTCGGCCGATGTACTGTACTCAACCTTGAGCAAATCCTCCGGAAACCAGAGATCCAACCGGTCGATGACCTCAGGCGGAAGCTTGCGCAGATGACCTTCGAACCTCCGGTCCGCCAATTCCCCCTGGTAAGAGCCATTTGCTATGTCGCGAAGCTTTGCTTTAATGGCCACAAGACGCTGCTCGATGTCCTCTGCGCTGCCCCCGTTTGGGTAGAGTTCTTCAACCAGTACACCGATGTCCTTTTCGAAACCGCCCGACTCTCGTTGCAGCAGTTGCCGGAGCTCGAGTTCCACACCATCCCGTGCGCCATACGGAATGACATCGATCCGCACATAGGTGTTGCCACGAAGGATGTTGATCAGGAAGTCCTTGCGCCGCCGCGTGAGATCGCGGCGAAGTTCCGTTATCCGCTTGAGACTTTCGTCGGCCTGCTGTCGAATTTTCTGGAGGTCGATGCACCTGGATTCCAGATCCTTAAGTTTCCCCTCCAAGGCTTGTCGTCGCTGGACAAGTTCGCCGTATGCCGATGGGTCCCCCACCTTTTCCTCTTTTAGACGCTGGATGAGTTCCTTGTACTTCTGGATCGCACCGTCTACTGCCTGTTTCCATGGAGACCCGTCACGAGCCTGACGCCATCGCCTTGCGATGTCATCAACCTGATTGGGGAGTTCCTCAAGCCTCTCTTTCACCGACTTGAGCTCATTCAGGGTATTCTCAGCTTTCCCTAGGATATCTAGATCCTCATCTACACCCGCTTCAAAGAATGAGACATCCAGATGATCTGGAAGCAATTCACGCGCCACCTTGCACAAGCGGTCGCTGGCATCGGTCCACGCATTTTCCCAACTCTGCACCGCGCTCTGCTGGTGCTGGCGCTTCTGGTACTCTTTGAGCACATCCGCGTAACTCGCTTGTTCGAAAACGGAAAGCTTGCGCTTGATGTCCTCAAGCTCCCCGAGGAGTCGCTGCTGGTCCTCAAGTCTTGCTTTGATTTCGCGTGCCTTGGCCCGAAGCGAAAGGTAATGCGTTTCATTTGCATTCCAATCCTCCTTCCAGGACGGGCGACCAACCTCGCGGGCCTCATCCACGATTCGGAGGAGCTCCTGAGGATCTTTTGCCACTTCGAAGATCTGTTTCTGGCTATAAATGCGCACTGGGAATCGCTGAGCCACATCTCCTGGGTCCGATTGCCAATCGCCGTTTTCGTTCTGCACCTCAATGGGCACTGCGGTTTGGTTAGGGCTCCAATGGATGCGGAATCGAGTGCGATCCTTGCGGTAGTAGACCGTTAAATCTGCTTGATCGGTGAGCAACCCATTATCGTCCCGGCTCTGGTAGACATTTCTGTATTTCTGGAAGTCATTGGCCAATGCGGCTGGAAGCTCATCCTCGCGCTGCAGTGCAATCCTAAGAAATTCGACCAAGGTGGACTTCCCTGTCCCCCGGCCCCCGATGATCGCGTTGAACCATGGATTGAACTCCACCTTGAAGGTTTGGGATCGCCCCATGAAACGAGCGCTGCGTACCTCAATCGACTCGACGGCCATGTCGCCGTGTCGGTTAGGGTCCTCCGAAGCTTGATCAGAACGCAATACCGAGAGGGGTCCGTCGAGCAGTGCAAGACGCAGCCCCTCCAGACTTGGCTTCTCCATCTTTACCCATGTGAAGTGGCTTCCCGGGTAACGCTGTGCGGCGTTACCACAAGGATGATGCGAATCCGAGCCCAGCAGCTCGGTCCAATGTAGCTTCTTGTCGTGATAGACCTGCGGCTTTTTCGATGATGGGTCCACGATTTCCATGGCGAGGACCGATTCGCAGCCTAGTGCTCCCGCGAGTGTTGTCCCGGTCAACTTGAAAAGTCCGTTGACGCCGTCCACGTGGGCCGGGATTGCAATACCACCGGCTTGTTCGATCTTCTGGCACACTTCAAGAAACGATTTCCTCGTAACATCATCACTCCTCCCCTTCTTTCCCTCGTATTCGACGGCACCAAGGAGTGTGTCAACATCGGAAGTCGCTTTTGATGGATCGAGGATCGCGAGGAGATGGACGCCGCCGTTTACGGAAATCTCGACACCAGGAAAAAGATAAAGGGGCCGAAAATCCGAGTGTTTTTGAAGCTCGGGGTTTTCCAAAGCCTCCTTCAGTTTGTCAATCCAGACACCAGTGTTATGGTCTGTGATGGCAATGCAATCAATGCCAGCTCGCATATAGTCAAGTAGCCACTCTGCTGGTGTGCGGCTCTTAAACTTCGCCTGATCGGGGCCTTTGCCGTAGTCATACGAGGCTGGGGTATGTGTGTGAAAGTCAAACTTCCACCAACGAGCACCTGGCCAATTCCATTCAGTATTCATACCTCTCCTCCCATCCTTGTCACCGCCTGGTCGTACCACATGAGGAGCTTGGTATCCTCCTGGAGGACATTATCGGGGATCTTGCGTGCCACGGCAATGATGGTGGCGTAGTCGTGCTCCTGCCATGCCTTCTTGAAGCCGGCACGGACGGCCTCGAGGCGGAACACCTTCAGGCACTTCTGCTTGGACTGGCGGTACTCCTCGAACTCGTGCAGTAGGGCCCGCTCGCGGAGCTTTTCCAGGTCGACGGCCTTGTTCGGATCCGGGATGTACCAGCGGTCCTTGGCCTTGGCCCGGAGGCGCTCGTGATCCTTGGGGAGGTTGCGCAGCTCCTTGAAGTTGCTGGAGAGGTAGCTGTGGATCTGGCTCGGCACCTCGCCCTTACCGTCGTAGCGAAGGAAGTTCTGCTCCAGCAGCTCGGAGAGCTCGAGCGGCTTCTCGTGCTTCTGCCAGCCGCCGATCTCCTTGAGGAACTGCGGATGAAGCTCCTGGAAGGTCTGCGGCTTCCTGGTGAGCTGCTGCTTGAGCCACTGTATGGCGGAGGCCTCGTCGGTGACGAAGAGCTGGAGATGCAGGACCTCCTTTACCTTCATCCGCTTCTTGTCGTACTCCGCCGCCTGCTCGGGCAGGAAGTACATCCCGTCGCGTTCCGGGAAGCACTTGGCGAGACCGGCGTAGAACTCCGCCACGGAGAGCGGCACCGTCACGCCACGCTGGACATGGAAGGCCACCATGCGGTCGAAGAGCAGGTAGTTCTGCCGCTCGGCGATGACCTCCGCCTTGCCGTCCTTTGAGACGAACACAGGCAGTTGCTTTAGGTGCATGCGGATGAAGTACCATACGCCTTCCTTGGTACCTGCGATCAGCTTGAACCTTTCCTCAAGGC
The DNA here is from genome assembly GCF_000019665.1 of Methylacidiphilum infernorum V4. Lineage (NCBI taxonomy): Bacteria > Pseudomonadati > Verrucomicrobiota > Methylacidiphilae > Methylacidiphilales > Methylacidiphilaceae > Methylacidiphilum (ex Ratnadevi et al. 2023) > Candidatus Methylacidiphilum infernorum. The sequence goes on from NC_010794.1 coordinate 327,105, forward strand.
CGCCGTTGGGTTTGTAAACTGTTATGGCTAAGTCTTTGTCTACCGCAGCTGCCTTGTGGTCTTGATGGAGTGTTGAGTGAACCTTGTCTAATACTGCTACGGTTGCGACAACAAACCCTGCCGCCTCAAGAGCTTGCTGTATGGCAGCCCATATCGCGTTGGATGAGTTGTGAAATACCATCACCATCCATCGACCTGGTTTTAGAACGCGGTAATACTCACAGAAACAACGCGTCATTATCTGTTGGTATTCGAATAGCCCCTTCTTCTGGGCGGGATTAGTGATGGCTTCGTTGATCTTGTTTGTAAATACTCTCAACCACCACTCTGCCAAATAGTTTTGCTCTGAATAATTGATGTTCCCCCCGAAAGGCGGGTCGGTGAATATAAAATCTACGGAGTTGTCGGGAATTTGGAAAAGCTGTGTAGCACTTTGCGTGGAAACAAAGGATCGCCCGATGACCCACTTGTTTCTCAATTTAGCTATTTGCTTCAGCATGGATAACAGCTTTATTCCGATATTTGTTTCGACCTGCAGTGTCGGAACATAGAGTGTATTTGACAATGGACCAACAGGGGATCCTTGGGGACGCCTTGCATCTACATAAAAACGATTGCGTCGAGTGGCATTATTCTCCAGTATCGTCAATACAGCAAACAGAGCAGCTCGTTTCAGGTCTTGATTCCCAATAGTTGCTACACGCGCGAGAGCGAGGTAGTTGCGTCTTGTGTAGAAATGATGTATGTGGGTGATCCCCCAGTATTCAGGAAGGTTGTTCCGCTCATGTGTCATGTGCGAGTAAGGAAGTTCTGTAGGCGTAATTAAGACATGATTTTCACCAACGGAAGCAGCTAATTGCGTATCGGCGTGTGTGGCTTCTCGTCGAATAGTGCGATTTCCTATTTTCATAGAGACGAGAACCATTGTGGTTTTGGCTATCTTTGTGGGTCTGTTGAGCCAGGGATCAAACTCTGTTGTAAATGCCTTTTTTTGTCTATCCGACCGGATCGTAAATCCACAGTTGGGGCAGTTATACTCAGGCAACATTCTGTGATGCTTATAATCAATCACAATATCATATAGACGAAAGATATGCCCGCATTCCGGGCATTCTCCCCAATCGCTCCAAACTGCGTAGTTAAATGAAACTTCTTTTCCATCCCAATCGGTCAGATACAGGGGAATGATATCGCGTTGAATAATCTGGCCTAGATCTCCATCAGGTCCTTCTGCCAACTTTGGCGGCAAAGGCGCATTCATTACACTGGCTATGAACGTCGCGGCAGGAGACAGATCTATGAGTATTGCATGACGCTTACCCCATTTGGAGTCGGTGTCCATCGTGGCGGCAAGTTCATGATCAGGGTGTTCAAGCAAGAGGCAGGCTACTCCCGTCATTCCGGTGCCGCAAAAAGCGTCCAGGACAATGTCACCAGGCTCCGTATAGTGGAGCAGGTAGTGTTGAATAGCCTTTGGAGGGACCTTTGTATGATAAGCTGGCAGACGATACAGGGGGTCATTCTTACCCTCCGTGACATCTACTGCTAAAGGTTCCTTGCTATAAGAACTGCCCGGTTCGTAGGGCTTACCATAGTGCCTTATAAAATCTTCGATAAAGGGGTTTGGGCATGCCGTATAATACGGCGGATCGGAAAGAGCTAATATGTCCTCGTCGCTAGCGTCAGGGAAACCTGGAAATTGACGAAACTTGGGATCCTGAAGCTTCTGGCGTAACTTGTCGAGAAAAAACTCGCGCCGCACCTTTTCGTTGGGAAAAGTCAGACCTAGGCACTCAACCGGCTTCTCACCCTCGTCTATAGAGGGAAAGAGTTGCTGTTTAGAACATTTCATACATTTTCTCCCTGTTCCCTGAGTATTTGGAGTAATGAATCGCAATCTGTGTACGCGGCGTGGGGAATCGTATGGGCTGGTTTTCCAACTATGATCCGAATCTCCGATTCCATAATCTGGGCACGTACTACATAGCCTATGAGCCATGCACATGACACGGCTGGTGCAACGGCAACTTGAATGAGAAAGTCTGGATAGTCCAGAACCCGTAGTTTTTCGCCAGGATGTAATTTCGCAGGATAGAGAAATGTTTGATGCTGGAAGATATCGTCAGTCGTAACGATTTCCATGGTTTTGACGCCGATCTTTAGATGGCCGACGGTAATGTCTTGCTTTATGTCCTCGTGTCGGTGCACCAGCTTGGGGGCTGGCGTGAAACGGATAGCATTAGCAGTTAGCCATTTTTCTACAGCACTCTCACCCATATCACCTATCGCATGAGCATCCTCACTTCGTTTTCCGTGATGCCGGTATTTCCAACCTAATACCTCTTCGTCCAAACGGGTGCGTTCAATGCCTAGCTGCCTGGAGCGTTCAATCTCGGCATCTGTAAGAGGAATCTCGATTACAAGATGTCCGTTCAGGCTAATAGTCTTCATAGACGCAATCTCCTACTCCAGTACGATTCTCACCTTGCCGGGCTCTTTGCCCTTGGTGAGTTCATCGAGGTATTCCTCGAAGCGTTTCTTCATCTCCGCCAGCGTCGCCGGTGAGCCGCCCTTGATAAGGGCTATGCGCAGATCCTCGGTCTTCACCGCAACCTTGACCAGCCCTGAGAGCACCTCCTTCAGGGCGTGAATGAAATCCTGGCCAATTTCGTCGGGCAGCTTCCGCTCCTTGAGGAAGACATCCACCAGCTTCCTGGGCTCGGGCTTGAGCAGGTTGAAGTTGACGCGGGTGGTCGGGTCCTCCAGGTTGTCCAGCAGCGTCTGGGTCCATTCCTCGAGGAGCTTGTCCAGCTCCGTGTCCATCTGCTCGAGCTCGGCCGCGGCATGTGCGGCAGGCGCCTCCGTGCCGGGCCGGAAGCCGCAATGCGGGCAGACCGGCGATGCGTCGAGGTCCTGCTCGGTGAGTGTAGAGCAGCTCTTCAGGCCGTCCAGGCGTTTCTGGAAATCGATCAGGTGCTGGCGCGGCATCAGGTCGATGGTGGAGAGCTTCGAGAGGGTCTTGAGCCGTTCGTCGCCCATCAGCGTGCTCTTGCGTTTGTCCTCGTTCACGCCTAGCCGGGCCCGGGTGTGCATGGCAAGATAGGCTTGCACATAGGACTTCTTGAGGTCGGTGAGCTTGCACAGGGTCTGCTGGCGGAAAGTGCTGGACGTGTGCTGGGACGGGTCCGACACCTGCACGAGCACCGCGTCCCGGGTCTTCTTCATCTGCTCCACCCATTCGTGGTCAATGGGCAGCACCGCCTCGGCGGTGGAGAGATAGGAGGCCACAGGGCCCAGCTCTCTCACCAGCTCCCTCAGGGACGCGATCTCCGAGAGAACCTTCAGGCCGTATTCGTGACGCTCCACATCCTGGACGTCGTAGCGGAAGTTCTTAAGCTTGCCGGGCGAGGAGTAGGCCTGGAGAGATTCCAGGAAGTTCTTGGTCTGGTCGAGCCGGTCGCGCTGCTGGGCTGCTTTCTCCTCGGCGAGCAGGTTCCTGCCCCAGAATGTCAGGCCGCTTTGCAGGCTCTGCTGGACCAGGACCAGCTTCTCCACAACCTCGGAGATAGTTTTCTGGAGCTGCTGGACCGGCTCTTCCTTGCCCTGGGTGACGAGTTGCACCATGCCCGGTGCTAGTCCGAAAAGTTCGAAGAGTGCCTTGAGCACGGGCAAGTTCCAGTCCTTGGGCCGTTCGACGTGCTTGAAGCGGACCAGCTCGTCGATGCTCGTCGCGGCCAGTTGCGGCAGCCCGGTGGCGTCAAACTTCTTGCCGGGAATCGATAGCACCAGCTCACCGGAGTAGACCAGCGCAGCCAGGACCACGACAGCCCATTCGGGCTCCAGACGGTAGCCCTTGTCCGGTGCGAAGTACTCGACGCCGTAGACCTCCTGGATCAGCTCCGAGCGGTTGACCACCTGGCCATGCCCCTTCTTCTTGAGGATGTCCATGATGTGCCTCGCGTACTTGGAGCGGTTCGGATCGAGCCGCTCGCCATCGAGGAGCTCCAGGGCGTCGAGCACGGCGGTCGCCTGCTTTGTGCGATTCTGTCCAGCAATGGCGCGCAGGGCGTCCTCGGATGCCTGCTCGCGGTTTTGGCCCGTGATGAGCACCGAGAAGTAGGGATAGTCGGGAGCCTGGTCCCGAAAGTGTGTTTCCAGGACATCGCCGGCGATAGTGTTCACCAGGTCACGGAAGTTGATCCGCTCGAAGGAAGCAAGCCCGGAAAGCTCGCGGATGGATTTGCCCTTGGCCCGTTCTACCAGCGACTTGGTGCGTCCCTGGTAGGTTACCTCGAAGGCATCGGTCATGTGCTTCTGCAGCCAGCCCACCAGGTCCCGCAGGAATCCATTGGCCTTGGACTCGTAGGTGGCCTTGGCGTGGCCGCTCGAGGTGGACGCGAGGTCCAGCGCCGCGGCGTAGTTCCTCAGCGCGGTGCGAAACTCTTCGTCCTTTTTGGTCAGGCGAAAGAACACTTCGTCGGCCTTCTTCTCGTCCTTGAAGTGCGGTGGATCGAACGGCTGGATGAAGTAGAGGTAAAAATCACGGGGCGGTACAGCCGTCGAGCGCTCGTTGGGAGCACCGAAGAAGAGATATCCTTGTCTTGCCGCCTTGCGCTCCAGCCATTGTAGCTCGTGCTGCCAGATCTTGTAGCCGGTGACGTAGGTCTGGTCGGTGCACTCCATGACCCGTTTCAGGGCCTCGTAGTAGTAGCGGTCGAGCTGGGAATCATCGATGCTCTCGGCGCGCTTCTCGATTAGTGCGTCGAAGTCGTCGGTCTTCTTGAGATCCAGGTAATACTGCCGGTTATCCGGGTTAGAGGAGATGAACTGGCCGCTGACTGTCTTGTGGATCTCGCGCAGGACCGTTTCCACCTGGGACAAGAGGTCGTCAGCCGGATCTCCGCCCAGGCCCTCAATGCCGGGCTGGTAGAGACAGAGCGCGTCGCGCAGCTCTTCGGCCGTGGCACCCAGAGGTGCGTAGATGTCTGCGGTCGTCAGCCGGTGGACCGAGAGCGCGTGGATGATGCGGAGTGCCATGTCCTTATACGCCGGCCGGGTGAATGCCTGCTTGATTCGGGACTCGAGCACCTGGCTGCAATCGATCACCGCCTTGATATCCGGGTCGGTGCGAAAGGAGGGATTATCGAGCAGGTTCGCCCAGTAGCTGTCGTAGGCGATGAGACCGGGCCGGTCCTCCGGCAACTCCTGGTCGAGCAGATTCTCACAGGCCCTCGATAGGGTCTTGAGCACCTCGCGTTTCTCCGCCGTCCTGACGCGTTCGAAGGTGTCGATGTAGTCGGGATGGACCGGGAAGAGGCGGACGAACTCGTCCATCCGCTCGATCATTCGGCCGTAGAACTTGGCGAACGGTGTGAGATGCTCGCGAATCTTGGTCTGTTGCTCGCCGGTCTTCTTGAGCAGGCGCTCGGCGACGACGAACTTCACGTCCTTGCGGGCGATGAGGACCTGTTCGAAGCGGTCCTTGACCCGGCGGATGCTGTCGGCCACGAAGGCGAAACGGGGGCTGTCGAATATGGCCTCCTGTACTCCCGCCATGAAGCGAAAGCGCAGATCCTTACAGACCTCGCCCACCTCGCGGAGGAAGTTGAGGTCGAGGATCAGCTCCTGGTCCTTGCGGGTGCGGAGATAGTCCAGCAGCTCATCCACGACCAGGAGCAGGCCATGGTCCGAATACTCCTGGTGGAACGCGGCCATCATCTCCTCGAAGGCCCGCTTGTTGCTCACGACCTGGCTGGCATCCGGGAAGGGGTAGGTCACGCCCATGGCGGCCAGGTGCTCCTCCAGCTCGCCGACGATGATGTCCCGCAGCGACATGGTGGTGGCCCCGATCTCGGTGCGGATCACCTTGAACTTGCCGGCGATCCGCTCCGCGGCTTGTGCCACCTGTGCGTTGCCCAGGGCAGAAAGCAGGTCCGCGTGCTCGGCGATGCTGGAGATCACCGACATCAGGTGTGACTTACCGGTGCCGTAGTTGCCCACGACAAGCAGCCCCTTGTTATCGACGGGCTGGTCGAACTGAAGCTGGGGGATCACAAGGCCGGTCAGCCTCTCGGCCATCTCGTTGGAGATGACATAGGTGCTGACCAGCTGCCTGGCCCTTGCGGCCTCATCCGCATCTCGTAGCTGGACTACGGACTCTATGGGCTCGAACTGGATCAATTCTCCATATCTCATTGCACATGCCCCCTTGCAGCTACGATTCTTGTTTCCTTCATGTCGTCATCTCCGGACAGGCCACCATAAAATCGCGAATCGGGTATCGACGGTATTCGCGGTGGTCTGGGACGGCGTAGTTCACATAACCATCCACGATGGATCCGTTCCAGGCGGCCACGATCGTCTTGTTCCGGGACAATCTCTGAAGCAGACGCAAAGGATCATGCTCCAGGTGGACATCGAAAAGGATCTCGATGTTGTCGAGCAAAACCAGCTCGCCTGTGGCTTCACCCATGATTTCGCCCAAGATCCGCTGTAGCTTCCGAGCCCGTTGGCTTTTGGCGAGGTCCAGCATCCGGCGAGACAGCTCGAGATTGACGTTGACGAGCGGTGCGGAGGTCGAGGCCGACACCTCCCAGAGGGCACCCGTCTTCCCGCTTCCCGCCGGGCACACCACCAGTATCAGGCGGTGATAGAGTTCGCGAGCCTCGCGGATCTTCCGCAGGACCTGATCCACCAATGGCTCAGCCATTACTCGTTTCCTCCGTCTTTCGTATCGTCGTGTGTCTCTTCCAACCAGCGGTCGATGGCTTCCTTCCGAAAGCGTCAATGGGGGCAAATCTTCTGGCACAGGACTTTGCCTTCCCGAACGAGCTTGTAGAGCATCGACTTCGGTATCTTCAGGTAGGCAGACAACCCGTCGATGGTCAGGACGGCACCTGGTTTCTCATCCATCGGAAGCACCTCTGGCCGCAAGGCATACCTCATACAAATTTCATCGTTTACACTTGCTGACATTTGCTGTCAAGCGATTTTCTCAACATCGTCGTCAACCCATCCAAATACCGGTCGGCAGATACCGCATGGCATGCAACTGCTGGGCACCGCCGTGGTACAGCCAGGCCGGGAACATGCCTCGTTCAATACCTTCCGGAACGAGAACGCGTTCGTAGAGACAAAGTCCGCCGGGCAGGAAGGCCTCAAGGTCGTCAATGGCTGAGAGACGGGTCTTGAGAACGTCGAAGGTCAGGAGCCCGCCTTACAGGGGCTCCCAGCGGCCGCCCGGGACACCGTTCTCCCCTGGCTCGGGGTGCGTGGCACACGCGGCGAACTCCGCGGTCAGGCGCACCTGTGTAGCTACGTCGGCGAGCGGGTTGGCGGTGCCATGGGCAGGACATCCGTCTCAGGCATCTCCAGGAGCGGGATGCCGGAAGGAAGCTCGTACAGGAGGCCCCGGACGACCGCCTCCTCCACGGAGAGGACGCCCAGGCAGAACCGCTCGTGGTTCCAGCACCTCAGCTTGAGGGTCCCGTAGACGAACAGTCTCAGGAGTCCGGTTGTGTTATCCTTAGGGGGTTGACGCTCGCCCTCCGTGGCTCGCGCCCTTCAGGCGTTCCTTCGGCATATCCAATTCGGCTCTCCTGCCGAATTGTCATTGGGGTTCATGGTTGATTCTCTTCGGTTCATGCGGCTCTCTGTCACGGTGCCTTCCCCCGTTTCCCTTGGGCGATGAAGGTGAGCGACTTCATGGAGAACTCCACGAGGCTCTCGTGCCTGAACACAAGCCTAGTCATGGGCTCCAGCGGGAGAGGCCGCCACCCGTGCTCGTCGGCCAGAACGGCTGTGATCTGCTCCCGGCACAGAGCCAGGTCGTGCTTGAAACGCTCGAGGTCCGGCGTCTTGTCCCAGAAGGCACGGTCCGCCAGGCGGAAGAGGAGCTCGTTGTCCACCTCGACGAAGTGCTGTAGCCGGAGCCTCCGGAAGAGGTGGTCGGCGTTGTAGATGGTGCCGTTGTGAATGCCGATGACATCTCCCGTGCGGATCGGGGAGTTGTTTCGGTTGATGCACTCGCGGCCGCGGGTGTGCCAGTGGGTGTGGCCGACGAGGAGGGTTCCCTGTTGTCCATCCCGGCCAGTATCTCCTGGAATGACTTGTCGGTGACGAACTGCCCGGCCGATACGGATCGCTTGAAGAGCCGGTCCTCGCCGTCGCGGTTGAGCCAGGAGACGCCGGTGGGGTGATGGCCCCGGCTCTCGCTCAGGACCAGGAGCCGGGTGAATAGCCACGCCAGGTGGTCTCGTTCCTCGGTGTGCCGCCGGGCCCACTCGGAAATGTCTCATTCGGTGAGGGCCTGGAGACGCTTTCTTTTCCACGATGCGGTCTGGTGATCTCCGCGGCTTCTCGGGGGCTAACCCCTTGTGGAATGAAGACTTCGGTGGCCCGAACTATCAAGGCGATTCTTGGTAAGCTCTTGAGATTCTTCGGGTTGGCCCACATCGGCCGGGAGCGGGCCGCCTTCGTCCATGAACCGCCGCGCATTGACATGACGCAGGAAGCCATTGACCAGGAGAGAGGCGAGCTCCGAGACGATCTCCCAGGGCGTCATCTGGCGAGGGTCGCACTGCTACATGCGGTTCCTCTTCCGCGGGAGCCGCGGGGGAGGATCTGCGTGGGCGTCGCCGGCGGAAGCGGGACTTACTCCGCGGTAAGGACTTATGCAGGACGCTTGCGGACCTGCCCACAGGCAGGTCGGCCGACACCCACAAAGGTCTCCGCTTCGCGGCCTTCCCGCATCTGGTGGTTAACGTCACGCTGGGCCGCCTGTCACGTTGCCGGCCTTCGCTGGGTTACCTACCGGAGAGGAGTTCGAAAAGTCGGGTGAGTACCCTGCTTGCAATCTGGCTGTTGAACAAGACGGGCTGTGAAACGGAGATTCGGAGAGTTCCAGAAGGATATGCGTGGGTTGCTCCTGCAACCGTGGCGGTTGCGCTTGGACCCCATGCGCTTCATCTCGAACCGGAGAATCAAGGAGGATGTACGAAGGGCCGTAACTCCGCGTGAATCAAGGAGAAAAGCAAAGACCTAGAGGGGATCTCGCGTTAACTAAGAACCGCCAGAGTTGGCGGATTGAAATCTGGCTCCGGAGGTAGGATTCGAACCTACGACCAAACGGTTAACAGCCGTCCGCTCTACCACTGAGCTACTCCGGATTGACTTTGTTTTCCTTTTTTATTTATAGGGCTTCTTGTGCCAAAGAAAAGTAAGATTATTTTTTAATTTAAAACCGTAAAGAAAAAAGGAAAGTCCCAAGAGTACTTTTCCTTTGGGTCCGTTATACTATTCGCTGGTCTTCCTTTGCGTTTTTCACTTTTTCAACAGGAGAACTGATAATTAAATTAAAAAGAGAAGAAATGGCAATTTAAATTTGTTTTTAAGTGAAAAAAGAAAGGCTAGATTTATTGCTAGTAAAAAAAAATTTGGTTTCTTCCAGGGAAGAAGCAAAAAGGCTCATCCTGGCAGGAAAAGTGTCGGCAATTGGGAAGCCGGGGCTTGTCCTGAAACCCAGCCAGCTTTTTGGGCTGGACCAGGATTTTGAACTGACCGAAAAGGAAAAATACGTGAGCCGTGGAGGCTACAAGTTGGAAGCCTTGTTTCAAGCGGTTCCCTTGAAGCTCGAAGGGAAGGTTTGCCTCGATGTTGGCTCTTCGACAGGAGGATTTAGCGATTGCCTGCTTCAGCAGGGAGCACGGACCGTTTACTGCGTGGACGTGGGAAAAGGCCTACTGCATTGGAAACTGAGATCTGATCCCAGGATTAAAGTTAAGGAAGGCATCAATGCCCGGTATTTAAAAAAAGAGGATTTCGATACGCTTTTTGATTTTATCAGTGTTGATGTCTCCTTTATATCGCTTAAATTGATTCTTCCCCCTCTTTTCCCCTTGCTTAGCCCTCAAGGCAAGGTTTGTGCCTTGATTAAACCCCAATTTGAAGTGGGCAGGCATCTGGTCGGTAAAAAGGGGATTGTCCGGGATGAAAAGCTGAGAGAAAAGCTGATCGGAGAGCTTGAACTTTGGCTTGAAAGCCATTACCCAATGCAAACGCTGGCGGTTATTCCTTCTCCGATCCTTGGCCAGGAAGGAAACCAGGAATACTTGTGGCTGTTAGAAAGAAAACTTTCCGGGCATTGAGCAATAGAGAAAGATTGGGGTATCGAGAATGGGAAACGGATTCATCTCCATCAAGGGAGCCAAAGAACATAATTTAAAGAATATCTCTTTAAGGATTCCCAAGAACTCTTTTACGGTTATTACCGGGGTCAGTGGATCGGGGAAATCTTCCCTGGCTTTTGATACTCTCCATGCTGAAGCCCAGAGGAGATACATGGAAAGTCTTTCGGTCTATTCTCGGCAATTTTTGGAACAGTTTGAAAAACCTCAACTGGATGCCCTTGAAGGAATAATCCCCAGTATCGCCATTGAACAAAAAACCTCGAAAGGTTCTCCTCGCTCTACTGTGGCTACACTCACCAATATTTACGAGTATCTGAAACTTCTCTTTGCCCACTTGGGGGAGCCCCACCACCCCATTACGGGAAAAAAACTCAAAAGATACACGATTGAAGAGATGGCTACCGAGCTTCTGTCCTTGGCTCCCCAGAGTTCCGTCATGCTTTTGGCATCCTTGGTTAAGAATGAAAAGCAAAAGCTTAACCATCTATTGGAGCAGGTTCAAAAGGAAGGCTTTTTAAGAGTGAGGATCGCAGGCAAAGTGATGGAAATCGAGCAGGCCCTAGAGCTTCCTTCAGAAGAGCCCCCCTCGGTAGAGATCGTCATCGATAGAATTCGGATTGAGCCTGATATCAAAAGTCGGCTTTATGATTCTTTGGAGCTTGCTTTAAGGGTAGGCAAAGGAGTGGTTCGAGCGGTTGTCCAGGAGAAGGATTCGGGAAAAGAGGTTGAACTGGTGATGAGCAACCTCCACTACGATCCTGAAACAGGCTATCTTTTTGAAGATCTCAGCCCAAAACACTTTTCCTACAATTCTCCTTGGGGAGCTTGTCCCCACTGCCACGGCCTGGGTACGGAACTCGACTTTGACCCCGCCCTGATCGTTCCTGATCCCTCTGTCCCTTTGGGAGAAAACCCTTTTGCTCCCTGGGAGAAGATGGGAAGGGGATTAAAGGAGCTGTTGGTTGAAGAGTTGCTTGAACAAGCTTCTTTTTATGGAGAGTCTTTTGATAAGAGCTGGGAAGATTGTTCCGAGGAATTTAAAAAGGTCATTCTTTACGGTTCTTCTGCTTCAAATATAAAGAAAAAGAAAGGAAGCTTGCCGAAACCTTATGAAGGAGTCATTCCCTCCTTAAGGAGAATGTTTAAGGAAAGCAGCTCGGCACTGATCCGGTCCCGGCTCAAGGAGTTTTTGTTTGCGGTTCCCTGCGAGGTTTGCCAAGGCCAAAGGCTCAACCCCGATGCCTTGGCGGTAACCATAGAAATTGAAGGTTGGCCGCCGATGAATATCGCCCAGACGATGAATTTGACCGTGACGGAAGCCTTGGGCTGGACTCTCAGTTTGTTGAGTAGGCATAAAGAAAACAAAGGAGCAACGGAAATCCTTTCCGGGCTCGTGAGTCGGCTTGAAAACCTCGTAGAACTCGGATTGGGCTACCTCGAGTTAAACCGGCAAGCTTCTACCCTTTCAGGAGGGGAATCCCAAAGGGTAAGACTCGCTTCCCAACTTTCGGGGGAACTCACCGGTTTGCTTTACGTCTTGGATGAGCCCAGCATCGGTCTTCATCCCAGGGATACGGCCAAGTTGGTCAAGTTGATTAAGAAACTCAAGCAATTAGGAAATACCGTCATCGTGGTCGAGCATGACGAGTACACCATAAGGGAGGCCGATACGATTGTAGAACTGGGACCGGGGGCGGGACCAAAAGGAGGCAATGTCGTTGCATGGGGATCGATTGAAGAGGTGTTGAAAACGAAGGAGTCTTTAACCGGGGCCTACTTGAGGGGGGAACGTTCTATTCCGGTTCCTTCAAGGCGAAGAAAGCCGGGAAAAAAGTTCATTCGACTTTACGGGGTGAGGGAACATAACCTCAAAAACATCGATGTGGCTTTCCCTGTTGGGCTATTGAGTTGTGTTACGGGGGTGAGTGGCTCGGGAAAAAGCACGCTTGTGAACGACGTGTTGGCTAAGATTTTTTTAAACCGGTTGCAGGATCCTCGAGTTGAACCCGGAGCTTTTGATAAAATCGAGGGACTTTCTTGGATAAAAAGAGTCGTCATCGTCGACCAATCCCCTATAGGCCGATCGATGCGGTCCAATCCTGCCAGTTTTATCGGGGCTTTAGCTCATATTAGGGAGCTTTTTGCAAAGTTGCCAAAGTCCAAGGTATTGGGCTTTTCAGCTTCCCGTTTCAGTTTTAACATCCCCGGGGGAAGATGCGAGCGATGCAAGGGCGAAGGGGTCATTGAGCTGGAAATGGCTTTTCTTCCCCCCGTATATGAAACCTGTGAAGCTTGCCAAGGGAAAAGGTTTAACCGAGAGACCCTTGAAGTCACTTACCGGGGGAAGAATATAGCCGATATCCTGGAGATGACGATCGAGGAAGGATCAGTTTTTTTTAAAAACATTCCACCTCTGTTTGAAAAGCTTCAAATCATGGAAGAAGTGGGGCTTGGATACCTAAAACTGGGCCAACCCGCTTCTACCCTTTCGGGGGGAGAGGCCCAGAGAATCAAATTGGCGACGGAGTTGCTGAAAGGATCGGAGGGAAATACCCTTTACATCCTTGATGAACCAACCACCGGCCTTCATTTTGCGGATATAGAGCTCTTGTTGAACCTCTTGCATCGTCTCGTGGACAAGGGCAACACGGTTATCGTGATCGAACATAATCTTGAGGTGGTCAAGTCGGCCGATTATGTTATAGACTTAGGACCGGAAGGGGGAACCGGAGGGGGAAAAATTATCGCCGCAGGGACTCCCGAAGAGGTGGCAAAAACAAAAGCGAGTTGGACTGGTCAATATCTCAGGTCATTACTGGACGGAAAATGAGAAAAAGGACTTTAAAAATTTTTCTTTTCTTTTGTTCTTTCATCGGCTGTTGCTTGGGCAGCACGGTAGGAAGTCCGGAAGAAGCTCTATTCGAACAGATCAAGGAAGCCATGGATGATAGCCTATTGAGCCGGACTATCGATTTGTCCAGGGAATTTGAAAATAGTTATCCCCATTCGGTCTATCTTCCTTCGGTTTGCATTCTCCATGCCGAAGCCTTGTATTTTCAGGCCAAATACGAGGAATTGATCGCTTTTTTATCCCAGAAAACGGTTTCTCAATTTTCTTTTGAAGAGCTGGGGAAGGAAGCTTTTTGGAAAGCCGAGGCCTACCGGGCACTGGAAAAGTGGCCGGAGGCCGTCACCGAGTATGAAATCGCCGAAAAACACCTTCTGGATAGCTCTCTTCTTGAGAAAGTTTGGCTGCGGAAAGGATTTTGTCTGTGGCAGGAGGGAAAGGTCCAGCTGGCTAAAGAGGTGCTCAATCAGCTGCTCCATTCCAAGAATCCCGCCTTTTGTGCCGAAGCCTTGTTGATCCTGGGCAAGATCGCTTTAAACCTGGGCAAGGAAGAGGAAGCCAAGGAATATTTTCAATCTGTCATAGCTCAAGGGGCCTACTTGGCTCAGGCTGTCGAGGCTAAGTATTGGATTGGGTTGTTGTTGGAGCGGAGCCATCCTCAAGAGGCGGTTCCCTACTTTGAGTTTGTCGTGGATAACGCCAGTTTTTCCAGGGATCTGACCGTTCTGGGTTTTCTTGAATTGGGGAAAACCTATCTTGCCTTGGACGAATCGGGAAAGGCGATGCTCTCTTTTGAAAAGGGTTTAAGTATGTGTCTAAAAGAAAATTATCAGCTTCTTTTCGTAAAGTATTACCTGGGTGCGGCTATTTTGCAGAACCGACTTAACGAAGCCAGGCAGAAGCTATTTTCTATGTTCCCCTTTGAAAAAGAATCCCGGATGGGAGCGTGGGTCAGGTTCATTGAAGCCGAGGAAGAAGCCAGGAATGAACAGTATGATTTTGCTCTGCTTCTGCTCGATCAACTGCTCGTTGACGAGTCCTTGTTAGGGAAGAGTAAACAGGTGGAATACACCCTGGGCAGAATTTATTATAACATGGGCTCAAAGGATGCTGCGGAGAAAAATTTCTTAAAGGCTTTGGCTTCTACCGACCCGGATGTTAGCGAACATGCGTCATTTTATCTCGGGCTGATCGAATATGACAAATCCAAGTATGCAGAAAGCGCGGACAGGTTTGCCGAGGCATTCCAAAAGCAGGGCAAACTCGAAGAGGAGGCCTTGTTCAACGTGCTGCTTTCGAAAGCAAAAATGCACAAGGTAGATGACTTTCTTAAAGCTAAAGAAGCCTTTATTTTAAAGTATCCTTCCAGCCGTTTTATCCCGGAAATTTACCTTGCAGAAGCTGATCTTTGGGAAGAACTCGGTCAAGTTGACAATGCGATCGGGATCGTTGAAAAATCGCTTTCCGATCCCTTTGTAAATCGGGGTAAGCCTGTCTTGCTTTTGAAACTGGGAAGACTCTTTTTAAAACAGGGGAAATATCCCGAGGCTACAGAAGCCTTTTTGAAGCTTTCCCATGACTATCCTACTGATAGGCTAGTTCCCGAGGCACTCTACCTTGCTGCCTTTTCTGATTACCTGGCTGGAAAGATAGGCTTGCATACGGCAAGGGAAAAAATGTTGGATTTATTGAAAAAATACCCTTCGGAGCCCATCGCTCCAAAAGCCCTGTTCTCGGCTGCCGAGTATGCTTACAACGAGGCGGATTTTTATGGGGCAAGATGGCTTTTTGAAGAAGTGCCCAAGGAATATCCAAGCAGTGAACTCGCAGACCAAGCCTATTATTGGGCCGCCAAGTCGGCTATCGAGTGCAAAGATCTTTCGGGGGCCCTGCTGCTTCTTGAAAAAATACCGGAAAATTCTCCTATAAAATCCGAAGCCCGGCTTTTGCAGGGTAAAATCTATTTTGACCAGAGCCAATATGCAGCGGCCATTTCCCTTTTTGATGGTGTTTTGGACAAAGAAAAGGGGGGAAAACTCCACGTTTTGGCTTTGTTGAGAAAGGCCGATTCGCTTTTTGCCCAGGCAGCAAAAGAAAAGAAATACTTCCTTGATGCCTGCACGATTTATGCTTCTATCCTCAAGGACGATTCGGCCGATCCTGAAGAAAGGGATGAAGCTGCGTTTAAATGTGCCGTCTGCCTCCAAAAATCCGGAAGGATAGATGATGCTTTAGCCTCTTACTTGGCCGTTTTAGACGGGAGAATAGGTCGTCTCAAGGAAGAAACCGAAAAACAAAAGGATGTGCAGCGAAACGATTTTCCCGAGTTTTATTGGAGAATTAAGGCGGGCGTTGAAGCTGCCCTCATCAAGGAAGATCAAAAAGATTGGTTGGGGGCCATAGCCATTTACCGCAAGTTAGAATCCCTGGGGGGACCAACCCAGCAGGAGTTTCGGGATACGGTAGCCAGGCTAAAAAAAGATCATTTCATAAGCGAAGGGCTTTAGCTGGTCTTTACGTTGGTGGTGGGCTAACAGGCTTCGGGTTAAATGGCATGGGCCTTTACTTTTCATCTTCATGCTTAATTAAAAGATTGCATTGCCATGGTTAGGCTATACTTAGCCACCCTTCATGGAAAGGGAAAAAAAACTTGCCTGGCAACCCATCATCTCGTGAACGAGGGGAGAGACGTCCCCCTGGACAGACCTAACTTTGGTCTATCAGCTTTGCGTTGGCATGGACCCCAAGGAATTCCTGTTTCCGAAAGAGAAGGAGGGAAAAACAGGAAAGTTGGGCCTCTGCGTTCTTTTGAATTCAATTTTTGCCAAGGAGCTTGGGCGGTCCCCCTCTTTGAGTGGCAGAGAACCTTCTCTAAGCTTCGATTTATCCACTAGCCTTGATTTTTCTTACTCTGTCCATAAGAAATGGGGTTCCCCGGAAAGGGAGGGGACGACGAGAATTTCGGGTGAAAAACCTGCCGCCCGAAGCAGTTCTTTTTGGGGAAGCCTTACAGGAAGGCTTGCTGACAAGGAAGAATAACTTACCGATTTTTTGTCTTTGACCGTATCGCGCACGATTTCGTAGTAAGTTTGGGGAACTTCGGAGGAAGAAGGAGGCTGTTGCTGCCGTTTTGGACGGGTCATGAATAAATGGGCTAAGGCTTCGATTTTTTCTTTAACCGCCGGTTGTTCCAAAAGATCGGGAAAGGTTGTAATGAAAAGAAGGTAAAGGGAAGCGATCTCGTTATACTTTTCCCTGTCGATGTAAAGGAAATCGGCCCCGGAATCTTCCCTTAGGCTTTTGGGTTGACGGTAGGAAGGGTGATCGAGTGGGGGCAGCAGGTAAAGAAAACATTCTTCCTTTGCTGCTGTCCCCTTGGAAGGGGATTGGTTCCTAGCAGAAAAGCTATCTTCGGTTAATGCCCCGGAAGGAGGATCAAGACTCAACACGTAGCGTTGCAAACCCACTTTCCAGCGGACACAAAAATAAGGGGATTGCTCGATCCTTTCTACGTTGATCCACGAAAGGGAGCCGACCGCATGGGTCAAGAACCAGCTTAGAGGAGAACGAAAAGGCAGCAAGCCTGGATTCAGCTCCAGGGCTAATTTCATCTCGACGAAAGTGGCCTCGAAATAAGAAAGCAGGGAAGAACGGGGATCTTTAAGGAGGGGTAAAATTCTTTCATAGCCGTATCTCAAAAAAGAACTAAAGGATAAAGGACCATTGTAGCCGTGGATCAGCTTTGTCAATTCCGCTTTCTTTTCTTTGTGAAGTCCTTTGATTTTATTGAGCCGGCTGTTTGCCAGTTCTTCAAGATCCTCTTTTTTTGGTTCTTCGACATAAAAAGGATGCAATAGGGGAGAGAGCCGAGGGTTAGCCCTTAGACGATTCCAAAGCTGATCGCTGCCCACGCTCAGGGTTAATGTCCCGGGTAACGAAGAGAGTTCCAAGAGATTTTCTGCCCAGCGGTCAAAAGAAAGACTATCGGTAAGGGCCTTTTCCCAGTGATCGAAAACGATTAGAAAAGGGCGGATCTTTGAAGCCAGTTTAAAGAAGTCTCTTATTTTTGTTTTTGCCAACTGTTCCCGGTCCCCAGGAACGGTTTTACAGGGGATGTCGAAAAACGAGGGGTCGGGACTGCTAAAAGGTTCTCCAAAGAACCAGTTTTTACACATCCCTGTTATCCGTTTGTCCTGTCCAAGGATGGAAAATCCGTAAATGATTTTGATCCAGTCCCTAGGATCCTCTTCCAATGTTCCCCAACCGCTGATTTCCTTTTCCAAGTAAGGAAGGACAAACAGGAAATCTCTTTTGAGCCATTCCACCCATTCGGGAACGACTTCTTCAGGGAGAAGAGAAGTGGGGTTTTTTTTAAGAAACGCCAGAGCCGACCGGATTTTTCTAAACAGAGATTTATTTTTTTGGGCCGCTCGGCTAACCAGCTCTAGCAAAAGCCCGTATGCCAAGGCATCGAGTTGGGTCGCTTGCCCGGGCCAACAACCCGTTGCCCCGGCCTTTTCGGGAAAAAGGAGCTCGGAGTAAAGACATTCCTGAAAGTACTGAAAAAAGCCCCTGGAGTCGAAAAGGGGAGGGAGGGAAACCAAGAAGAACTTTTGAGAAAAGTACTGGAATAAGCGGCCTACAAGGTGGCTTTTCCCCGAACCCGCAGAAGAAGAATAGAGGACATAAATCTTTTTTTGTTCCCCTTTCATTGGAGGGGAGAAAATAGAGAGAAGCCGGGATAAGTTTTTTTTTCCTATTCCTTCAACAGGAGGGGCGATTTTTCGAGGATCCACGGCATGGGATCCAAAAAAGAGATTCCAGCCAACCGTTCGTTCTTTTCCTTTATCGAAAAAGCCGATCATTTTTCATTTTTCGTCCACTGTTTGAAGATCACAACCTTTTTTTAATTCAACGGGGACAAAAGCGGCTTTCAGTAGGTTCATAAGCCAGTTCTTTGCTCTATGGGAATATAAGGCATAGGCAGGGGGCCGACATACTCGGCAATGGGTCTAATCAGTCGATTGTTTGCCCTCTGTTCAAATATATGAGCACACCATCCGGCCGTTCTAGAAATCACAAAAAGAGGAGTAAATAAAAGGGTGGGAATACCAAGGAAATGATAGGTCAGTGCACTGTAAAAGTCGACATTGGGATAGAGATGTTTTTCTTTGAACATGACTTCTTCGATCTTTTCGGCAATAGAAAATAAAACTTGGGAGCCGGTTTTAGAGGATAAATTTTTGGCCCACTGCTTGATAATCTCCGAGCGGGGATCGCCATATTTATATACCCTGTGACCAAAGCCCATAACTTTTTCTTTCTTGGAAAGCATGGCTTTTATACCCTCTTCGGCTTCTTCAACAGAGTGAAATTTGCTTATCTGTTCCATGGCTGCTTCATCCGCTCCTCCATGCAACGGTCCTCGGAGTGCACAAATGCCTCCGGTAATGGCGGAATAAAAGTCGGAAAGGGTAGAGGTAATAACCCTGCAGGTGAATGTCGAAGCATTAAATTCATGTTCGGCGTGAAGGATTAAGGCTACGTCCAAGGCTCGTATCTGGTCTGCCGTAGCGGGATGACCGTACAAAAGATGCAAGAGGTGAGAGGCTATTGTTTTTTCGCTTTCCGAAGTGGTTTCGATTGATCCTTTCCCTTGATGATATTGGTACCAAAACAAAAGCATGGAAGGAAGAATGGCAAGTAGCCTTTTAGCGATATGTTCCTGGGTTCTATGTCCGTCTTCGGGTTCAAGAGTTCCTAGCATGGAGCAACCCGTTCTTAAAACATCCATCGGATTGGTGTCCTGGGGAATCAACTTGAGAACGGATTGAAGGGCTGCAGGCAGTTCTCTCAAGGAGTTGAGCTGATCGATAAAGCCGCTCAGTTGGTTTCGCGTAGGGAGTCGGTTGTAGAGCAAAAGAAAAACAACTTCCTCAAAGGTCGCATTTTGAGCCAGGTCATGAATAGAATAACCTCTATAAGTCAAATCCAATCCTTCTTTGCCTACTGTACTGATAGCGGTTTTACCGGCTATGATCCCTTCAAGCCCTTCTTTAATTGATTCGGTCATATCCTTGTTCCTTTCTTTAAAGCTGGTTTTTTTAAAAAATAAAACAGGCTGATTATATTAAATAATAAATTTTAATAATAAAATAAAATAATAAATATCGTTTTTCCCCTATGCAGAGGAAAGGAATTATTTTTTATGAATTGACGTTCTTTTCAAGGAAGAAAGAATTGATTTTAGTTTTTAAAACAGTTATTAAAATGCCTTGTTAATGAAAAGAAGGGATTTTTTTAAAAAAGTTGCTCTTTCCATTCCCGGTTTTGCAATGGGGATGTCTTTAAAAAATGTTTTCGCCCAGTCGACACAGCCGGTTAAAAACCAAGCGGTTTCTCCTTCTTTAAACACCACCAAAAATCCCTTGGATATCGAGGTGCCTTTTGTTCATAACGGTCCGGGATTTGGCCGAAGGATTGCCGTTACTTTTGATGATGGTCCGGCACCCATTTGCACCGAAATGGTTTTAAAGGCCTTAGAGAGCCGAAAGATTCCTGCCACTTTTTTCATGTTGGGAGAGCATGTTAAAACTTATCCCTCCCTTGTTCGGGAAGTTCATGCCGCGGGTCATGAAATCGGCAATCATACTTTTAATCATCCCCAACTTTCTAAATTGCCTGATGCCCAGGTTGAACAGCAAATTCGGGTTACCCAGGATTTGATCGTGGATGCCATTGGAAACAGACCCGTCTGGTTAAGACCTCCCTATGGCTCTTTTAGAAGATCTCAAGCGCATATCGCTTACAAGTTCAAGCTGGGAATTGCCCTATGGAATGTGGATACGAGGGATTGGACGAAGCCCGGCATTCAAAAAATTCTTGAAATCATAGAAAAAGAAACCCGTCCAGGATCTATTATCCTGATGCATGACATACATAGGGAAACGGCCCAAAATGTGGGACGCATTCTTGATTTTCTTTTGGAAAAGGAGTATGAATTCTCTACCCTTACAGGGTTTATAGGCGAGCCGTATACTCACCAAGCCGTTCCTTCATAAAAACCTTTGGCATTGACTTTCCTTTGTAAGCACTTTTTAATCGTATAGTTGGTTTTTGTCTTGGCTGGGTAGCTCAGTCGGTAGAGCAGCGGACTGAAAATCCGTGTGTCGGCGGTTCGATTCCGCCCCCAGCCACTTTTTTTGGGCTTGGAGAAAAGGGGCACAAGACTCTGTTGGCCTTGCTTCTAAAAAAAAAGAGCGCCCTTATTTTTAGCCGAAGCATAAAAACCGTTCCGATATTCTGCATAGCCGACCTGCTATCAAAAACGTGCGCAAAGGTGCGCACTGTTCTCTTCCTGCCCCGATTCCTCAACGGAATCGTCTCTGACAGGCGTAACTTTCCCGACTACGGCAGAGACCATCTCTGCCGCAGTGCCGCTGTTACCAGACGGACTCGCCACGGGTAGGGCAGTTGCGGTTGCCAGCCGTTTGAGGTTGAGCGCCGCGTTGAAGTCGCGGTCGTGGTGCGTGCCGCACTCGGGACACGTCCAGCTCCGATCCTTGAGCGTCAGCGCCTCGTTCTTCCACCCGCAAACCGAACACAGGCGACTGCTCGGATACCAGCGATCGGCGATGATGAGCCGCGTCGGCTCGGACACCGCATGGCGCAGGCCGAGAAAATCACGAAGCTGTGATTCGGTGTAAAGCCTTCGGTTGCTGTCGGTCCGCACCGCAGGAATTAGTCGGCCTTCACGCTCCCATCGCTGCATGGTCTTGACCAAGACCCCCAGCAGCTTGGCCGCCCGGCCCGTGCTCATAGTGCTTTCCATGCCCTACATAATACACCATTACGCACTATTTGCAATACTAGAGTTTAGCTCCATCAAGAAGAACCATTTCCCTCAAGGGGATATTCCATGGATCCAGGGGGGGCGAGGCCCTCCCCAAAGTTTGAGGAAAAAAAGAACCGCGGTGAGAAGTCTTCCCAGGACGGGGCATTTCCTGGAGCAGGTTATTTTCTCTTTTGAACGTTGCGGGCTAAAGAAAGCCCATGTTTATCCCCAAGAAGCCATAGGCTAAAAAAGAACGAACAAAAAAACTCTTCTTCTTTTTTTTGAAGGGAGCGGTGAAGCCCAATCCAGAGGGAGAGGCTTGTTAACTTTTTGGTTTTCAAAGAATTTTTTTGAGCGGGAAACCTAGGAGGCGGGAGCTAAAAAAAGATAGACCGCCTTGTAGGGTACTTTTATGGTTTGATTTTCCTTGCGAGGAGGAGTACGGGGAGGGAGTCCCCCTAGAGTATCTGTCCGAATCACGTAATGAACCTGGCTTAAAATCCCTTTTCCTTCATGAGTTTTTACCTTTAAAAGAAGCCAAGCAATGGCCTCTTTTTGCTCTACCTTCTGCTCGGGGGGAAGAAAAGCGATAATTTTGCTCCCATCGACTGATTGCCATGTTGGACCTGAATAATGGGAACCTATTTTTTCTCCGGATTGATTCAGGAGGGTTGCTTCAGGGGATAAAAGGGTCCATTCAAAAACATTTTTTCCTCCCTTTTTGGGTTTACTGACATAGACCTGGACACCTTTTGCTTGAGCCACCCATACGAGCCTGCTATGGGTTGGAAGAATCACTCCCGAATGGTGTTGAGAAAAGGAAACGGCCGGTTGAAATAAGCAGAGGAGACCGAGGAGTCCATAAAAAAAATTCTTCATAGAAATAACCTGTTTTTCTCTTTTTTAAAGGAGAAAAGCTTTATGGTTCAATGAAAAAAAAGAGGGGCCTATATGTCGTCGAGCAAGTTAAGCTGTAGAATTTGCGGCTGCGTAGCGGATCATCCCCGGTACATGGCCAAAGAAACGATCATGGGAAGCTTTGAACGGTTTTCTTATTTTAAGTGCCTGGATTGCGGCTGTTTGCAAATTGAATCTATTCCTAAGGATCTGGAAAGGTACTACGCTTTTCATTATCATGCCCAAATATTAGAAGTGGGAAGGCTTGAAAGAAAAGGCACTATCCCTCTAAAACAGGGGCTTGCGAAGCTTGTTCTCCTTTCAGCGAGACGGGCAAAAAGAGCCCGAGTTTTTTTAGAAAAGCTTTTCCCGGGGTTTCTTTGTGATCTTGGAGAGCTAGGAATCGATCAAGAATCGAGGATTCTTGATTATGGTTGTGGAAGGGGAAGTTTTCTTTTCAGGTTGCATGGCTGGGGATTTAAAAACCTGATGGGTTTAGATCCCTACATTGAGGCCCAACAGCAAATACCTGCTAAGGGCTTGGTTATAAAAAAGGGAGATTACACCCAGCTGACCGGCATTTTTGACCTGGTTATTTTAAATCACGTAATTGAGCACCTCGAAAACCCCCTTTTGGTTTTGAAAGCCTTGAGGGAACACCTCAGTGAAGCAGGGACCATGATTATAAGTACACCCCTGGCGGACAGCTATGGATGGAGAAAGTTTGGAAATTGTTGGGCCATGTGGGATCCTCCAAGACATCTTCATCTCTTTACGGTAAAATCCATGGCAGTGGCGGCACAAAAAAGCGGACTTAAGATAGCCAAGATTCAGTATGATTCAGGACAAAATAATTGGACGACTTCCCAGCTTTTTTCTCTCAGTCCCGAATCTGGAAGAATATCCACCCTTTCCCAGGAAGAGCTGAGCTGGCGCCAAAAAAAAATAAAGAAATATTTAAAAATGATCGATGCCCTGGGGGATAGTGAGATGGCTTCTTTTTGGTTAAAAATCGGCTGACTTTCTTCGGAATATTGCCAAATGGCATTTTAAAAAAGAGTTTTTGTGTTTATTTTTTCCTATGTACGTTGGGATAGCTTTGGGTTCTAACGAAGGGCAGAAGAACAAGCATATTGAAGAGGCCCTGTCCTTTTTAAGAAACCTGACAATAAACAATCATTTTCTCTGTTCTTCAATCTGGGAAACCCGGCCTGTAGATTGTCCTGAAGGATCGCCCGATTTTCTGAATTGCGTAGCCGAGATTGAAACGGATCTCCCTGCAAGAACGTTACTTGCTTTTCTCCAGGACTTTGAGCTTTCCCGTGGGAGGTTGCCTTTGGGGAGCCGGGAAAAAAACGGGCCACGGCCGATCGACTTGGACATTTTATATTATGGCGGGGAACGGGTTACTGAAAATGATCTGATTATTCCTCATCCCCGGATTGCCCAGAGGCTCTTTGTCCTGGGTCCTCTTGCAGAAATAAGAGCCGAGTTGATTCTTCCGGGCTATTCCAAGACCGTAAAAGAGTTGCTTTATGAACTCGACAAAAATCACTCCTGATTGGATCAGGCTAAGAAAGGGTGCAGGGGAAAAAATCGCCGCTTTGACTGTGGTCGATTATCCCACGGCGAAAATCCTGGACGAGGCGGGTATTCCCCTCCTTCTCGTGGGGGATTCGCTGGGCATGGTTGCCTTGGGCTACGAAGATACGACCAAGGTGAGTTTGGACGATATGCTGCATCATCTCCGGGCTGTCGCTCGAGCAAAGGTGAGGTCCTTGGTGGTTGCGGATATGCCCTTTGGATGGAACAGGGAAGAGGGTAAAGCTCTCTACTGTGCACGGAAACTCTGCGAAGCGGGAGCACAAGCCGTAAAGGTTGAAGGGGGAACCGAGGTGGAACGGATAGTTCGGCTGCTTGTTTCCCAGGGGATTGCCGTGATGGGCCATATCGGTTTAATGCCTCAATTCCTCGGCCAGCCTCCGAAATACAGGAAGTATGGGCTTGAAGACAAGGAAAGAAAGAAGATTATCGATGATGCTCTTTGTTTAAGCAAGGCGGGGGTATTCTCGATTGTTCTCGAGGCTTTGGACGAAGAGCTTGCTGCTGAAGTAACACGGTTGGTCGATGTGCCGACGATCGGGATTGGATCAGGAAAATGTTGTGATGGTCAAATTCTTGTTTTTCATGATCTTGTTGGGCTTTTCCCCTGGTTTCGACCGAAATTCGTTCAGCCCAAGCTAGACTTGGTCTCTCTCATTAAAGAGGCGGTTAGAGCTTACAAGGAAGAAGTTCAAAAAGGTCCCCAAAAATAGGGAGCAGCATTCCTTAGTTGTGTAAAAATTCGGAAAGGAAAGCTTGATCGGCATTCTTTGTCCCTTGGAGTAGGGCAATCCCGTAAGCCACGCGGTTGACATCTTCGAGTAACCCGCCCAAGGGAACGGCAAGCATGTGGGCCTTCCAGACAAGAGTTACGGTCTTGCCGCCTGATTCTATGGGCCACATTTCCACGATTTCCATGCCGTTGTAATAGACGGAGCTGACGTAAAATTCGCAGTTAATCTGTTGCCAGCTTTGTTCGGTCTTGAAGCCATAGCTTGAACCTAGAGAGAGGGTAGCCATTCCATTGGCATCAAAAAAATTACAATAGTAATTTTGAGGAGGTTGTTGGCTTGTCCAATTACTCAGCAGAGAATCAATGAGAGGTTGGTAGCGGGCATAAATTTTGGGATTAGCTTTCGCCATCTTTGAAATTTCTTCAATGGGCTTAATCGGGCTACCCCCGTTTTCGTAGGGGGGAAGGTTGGATAAGCCGGATTGGGAGTAGTTTAAAAGCTTGGCTTGCAAATCCGCCGTAAAAAAGCTGTGGAGGGCTTCTATCGAGCCTTCGTCCATTTTTCCCTTAAGTGGAGAAAGGGTTGCTTGGAGTTGCTTGATTTCATCGGTGCTGAGGTTCAGTGCGCTTTTCCCCGGCTTGGCGCGAAAGGCTTCTTGAAGGAGTTTCCTGACGGGGGACTTCTTTAAATCGAAAACCAGGGAATTAAAAGGGAACGAGTTGGGGAAGGCGTTTTCCAAATGTCCCATGACTTTGAGCGAGGGATGTTTGCTCGGATCCCAGTGAAGAAAGGCCGTGGAAACAGCCTGCGGTTTATCCGGAACGATAAAACAAGTTTCGATCAATATCGCATGGCCTTTGCTGTTTTTGTCGTCGAAACTTCCCAGTATTTCCCCGCTTGATAAAGTCGAGGGCGAAATATTGGGAATGGAACTAAAAGAAGCAAGCTCCTCGAAAGGAGAAGAAAAGAGGGGGAAAGGACAAAAAACAAGATAAATAGAAAAGAGCAGCCCAAAAGGAGAAATTTTTGTTAGGATTGTTCGGTCTTTCATGAGCTTTGAGAGGAGTTCATTGTTTCGAGTTTGACCTTGGGGATACAGGCCCATTCCTCGTTAATATCCGCTTTTATTAATTTTTTCTAGCTCTCAGTATTTCCCATGATTAGCTGATTATAAAGCTCTAACATATTTTTAGCCATAACTTTGTAGGAAAAGCTCGATTCTATTTTTTTATGACATTGCCATTTTTTTTCTTCGGAGAGGGGACCTGCTTTAGCTACATCCGCCAAGGCTTGGCATAGGTCAGGGATAGACCAGGGTGGGATCAGTTTGCCGACTTGGCAAGCTTGAAAAGCTTCTGGAATACCGTCTAGGGATGTGGCAATGACCGGTTTGCCGCAAGCGAAAGCTTCCAAAATAACCAGGCCGAAAGCTTCGGTAGCTATAGCCGGATGGACAAGGCAATCGAGAGCATTCAACCAACCGTCTATTTCAGGAGTGTGGGGAATGAGAAAGACCCGATCTTCAAGGGATAAACTTTTTATCTTCTCTTCCAGCAGCTCTCTCATGTTCCCTCTGCCGATAATGAGAAACCGACCCTGGGGAAGAAAGTTTCGTGTTTTGTGAGCGGCCTCAAGGAAGTCTAACTGCCCTTTGCCCAGGGGATAATCATAGCTGCCTACCATGCCAAAGAGAAAATGGCGGCCGTCAACGGATATTTTTTCTCTTAAATAGGAGGCGTTTCGGGGATAAAAACGCCCTGTGTCAATACCCCCGTAGATAACCTTGATTTTCCCATGATCCCCCCCTATGGGCTTCCTTTTGTGCCTTTCTTTGATGGGACAGTGGGGATCGAAATGACCCTCTGTAAGAATTTTCCTTGTGAATTGAGATACGGCGACCAGGCAGTCGCAATGCTTTAAAAGGTAATTCTGGCTTATCCAGGATCCAGGGCTTTTAGCCATGTGGCGCGAAAGAACAACTTTTGGCTTGGGGTAGGATAGAGAAGCGCCCATGATGGCCGGCCAATAGTCCCTGCCGTGATGGGCGTGCAAAAGCGTAATGTTCCGCCTGCTTATGATTTCCTTAAGCTTGTAAAGGCCGGAGATATTTTTTCCCCAATGCACGCTTTCTATCCCGTAACTTTGAAGCTGGTAGAACAGTTCATTGGTTTGGGGACAGGCTACGAGAACCCTAACTCCTAGTTCTAGCAATCCCCGAGCAAGAAGAATGACCTGGTTGTCTGTTCCCCCGCCTTGGAGAACGGAATTGATCAAAAGCACATTTAATCTTTCTTGCATTTTATTTCTTGGTGGCTGGATAATCCCATCTGATCAGGCATCCCCTTGAGATGCCACAGGGCGATTTTATAGGCTGTTTTCAGCCTTGTAGTCGGGCTCTTCCCAAAGGTAACCAAATAAAGGAGGCTTTCCAGGAAAAGGGATAAAAAAAGCCGAATAAGAAGGCCTATTCTTAAAATCAGGTACTTGTATAAAGGATGATGGGTTTTGAAATAGCGGTACCTGGATTTCCAATATTCGATTCGGGCCTCGGATAGGAGCGTTTTTGCCGTTTTACCTTGGCCATGCCAAACTTTCACTTGGGGTAAATAGTAGACGAGATAACCCCTTTGCGTAGCCCGGAGACAAAAGTCGGTTTCTTCAAAAAAGAAAAAATACCTTTCATCGAATCCTCCTAGTTCATCCCAAATTGTTTTTCGAATGAGAAAAAAGGCCCCTATCACCGATTCAACAGCTTGAGGGCGGCCTGATTGGTATTCTTTACCCGGAAATTTTTTGGGGAAAAGTCTTCGCAGGATAGACTTGTTGGCAAGTTCCGTTAAAAGCGTAGGGAAATTGGCTATGGAATTCTGCAGTGTCCCATCTTCGTTGAGGAGCTGGGCTCCACAGACGGCGCACCTTGGATTTTGTTCCATCCATTCTACGGCTTTTTGGATGGAATCTTCCTGTAGCCTGGCATCCGAATTAAGCAGCAAAAGGTAATCCCCTTGGGCCTGATGGGCCGCCCGGTTGACAGCCTTTGAAAAACCAAGATTGGTTTCCGAACGGAGGTAAACTACCCAAGGAAATTTTTTTTTTATCATTTCCTGCGTCCCATCTTTTGATCCGTTATCAAAGACAATAAGCAGCTTCTTGAAAGGATCGCCGCTTTTTTCAATCGAATTTAAGGCTTTTTCAAGGAGCAGTTGGGTGTTGCAACTGACGATAATTATCGATAAATTCGCATTCATGGCAGGATTGCCTCAACTCCCATCCAAACAAGATAATTCCTTTACCCATTTGTCCCATTACCGAAAAATTTACGGAGATAAAACCCCCATACTCATGTATCATCATATAGGCAAAAGTCCAAAAGAATCCAAGTTCCCTTCTTTGTGGGTTCCAAGCTTGCTTTTTGAAAGACAGCTTGGAGAATTTTGGTCCTTGGAATGGCCCGCAATTACCCTGGGAGAATTTGTCGCCGCAAGTTGTTCGGTTTGCAGGGGGGTAATCTTGAGTTTTGACGATGGTTACCAATCGGTTTTTACCCGTGCCCTACCCCTCCTTACCCGGTTTAAAATGCGCGCCATCCTTTTTATCGTGGTCGACTACATAGGAAAGTCTAACGAATGGGATAGGCCACTAGGAGAACCTTCGCATAAGCTGATGAGCAAAGAAGAAATCCGGGAATGGATCGCTTCTGGACAGGAAATCGGCAGTCATAGTCTTACCCATCCCCATCTTCCCAGGCTTTCCTTTCGTGAGGCCCAGAGAGAGATCGAGGATTCAAAAAAAAGGCTTGAAGATATTTTTTCCTTTCCCGTTCGCCATTTTTCTTATCCATACGGGGAATGGAATGAGCAATGCATGGAAATTGTAGAGAAGGCGGGTTATGAATCCGCATGTCAAATTGCAGAAGGGGTTAATCTTCCCGGAGAAAATCCCTTTTGTTTAAAGAGGTTGACGGCCCGCAGGCCCAAACGCAATTTAAAAACCCTCTTCCACATGCTTCTTCCTTACCGCCATACGGCTTGATTGTCTTGGAAATGGATAAACTACCTCTAAGCCTGACGATGATAGCTAGGAACCAGGCTCATAACCTGCCTAAAAGCTTAGGGAGCGTGGCCGGTTGGGTTAGTGAGATAGTAGTCGTGATTAATGATTGTACGGATGACACCGAAGCAGTAGCCAAGAGTTTTGGAGCACGAGTGGAAAAGAGGTCCTGGAGCTGTCGAAGGGATCAAAAAAATGTCGCTCTTGATCTTGCCTCTTATGATTGGGTCTTGGGATTGGATGCGGACGAGGTTGTTTCCGAGGAGTTACGCCGTGATATTTTCAGCTTTTTTTTGAAAGATCATCTGAGTTATGTGGGAGCTTTTTTCCCAAGGAAAACATGGTTGATCGATCGTTGGATTACCCACGGGGATTTTTATCCCGATTATAATTTAAGACTTTTTCGCAAAGATAAAGGTCGTTGGGGAGGGAGTCGCGAACATGACCGGGTCATAGTTCAAGGGAAAGTCAAAAAATTAAAAGGTGAACTTCTCCATTATTCTTTTCCAACGATCGATTACACCTTGACCAAATTACCCGAGTATGCCACTTCCTTTGCCAAGGAAGCCCTAAGCCAGGGAAAATGTTGGAGTTGGGTGGATGTGCTTTTGAGGCCTCCCTGGAGATTTTTTCGAAGTTATATCTTAAAATTAGGATTTCTTGATGGGTTCCCGGGTTTTTACGTCGCTTCGATGGCGGCTTTTTCTAACTTTTTCAGGTATAGCAAACTTTTCGAACTGTCCCAAAACAAGGAAGTTTTAAAAAATATCAAGGAGTAATTTCTTGATCGATTTTAAGTGTATCAGCCTTTCAATGTAAGAAAAGGAGCCGGCACCCACGGGGAGGAGTCCATTCCTCGTGCCCGGGTCGGTAACGGCAAATACACGGTGCCAAAGAAAAGCAGGCGGCGGCGGACTGCCGGAGAGCATTCTTTGTTTTTTGGGCGTTAGATTGTTTTGCCAGCAAGGAGCTAGACTCTGGTATTGCATGCGCATTAATGTATAATGGTGATCATGGAAAGTGCGATGAGCAAGGGACGGCCGACAACCGCAACTTTCCTACCCGTGGCAAGTCCGTAGCAAGCCATTGTAGAGCTGCGACAGAGAGGTTCTCCACCGTAGCCGGGAAAGGCGGGCTTGCTGAGGGGAAAGGCTCTGGCCGCTGATGCAATGTGGTGTTGCATCCCCCTCTTTGACGCGGCAACTCAGCTTTGTTCCTGTTTGAGCGGGAATGAATGAGCTTGGCGGATCGGTTAGCGCAGGTCCAAAAGCGATTCGGATTTTCCTCCGGCTGTTTTTCCTTGTTTGCCGCCGGTAGTGGAAACGGCCAACCATATAGCCGAGAATTCTTTTGCAATGCGGATTTTTTCTTGCTAAGGTCAATTCATGGACTGGGCTCAAACTATAACAATTATCGTTTCTTTGGGAGGCTTTTTTTTCTATCTTTTTAGGGATCTCAAGGCGGACATGAGCAAGAGCTTAGAGGACATGAGCAAGAGGATAGAGGACTTAAGGGACGATGTGAACGTGCGGTTTACCGAGCAGGGCAAGAGGATAGAGGACTTGAAGGAAGATGTGAACAGGCGGTTTACCGAGCAGGGCAAGAGGATAGAGGACTTGAAGGAAGATGTGAACACGCTGTTTGCCGAGCAGGGCAAGAGGATAGAGGACTTGAAGGAAGATGTGAACACGCGGTTTGCCGAGCAAGGCAAGAGGATAGGGGACTTGAAGGAAGATGTGAACACGCGGTTTGCCGAGCAAGGCAAGAGGATAGGGGACTTGAAGGACGATGTGAACGTGCGGTTTGTCGAGCTGAGCAAGAGGATAGAGGACTTGAAGGAAGATGTGAACACGCGGTTTGCCGAGTTGAGAGCGGACGTGAACTCGCGGTTTGTCGAGCTGAGCAAGAGGATAGAGGACTTGAGGGACGATGTGAACGTGCGGTTTGCCGAGTTGAGAGCGGACATGAACTTGCGGTTCAACGAGCAGGGCAAGAGGATCGAGCTGGTGGAAAACATCCTGGCCAAGGCGGTTCGTATCGATCTGCAGTCCTCCTCCTGATTTTTCTCCGCTAGGAAAGCGGGGCTTGAACAGTTGATCCATTGGTTGTTATTTCTTGATCTTTCCTGTTCGCTTTACATTGTGTTAGCCGAAATAAACGGCGCTGCGGCGAGTTCCGCCGGAAGGCGGGGAGGGCTCTGGCCGCTGATGCAATGTGGCGTTGCATCCCCTCTATGAAGCAGCAACTCAGCTTTGTTCCTGTTTGAGCGTGAATGAGTAAGTTTGACGGAACGGAAATGTACGGAAGGAGGAGATGGGATCGCTGCTAAATCTGCATTTTTCGGACCTCAAGGGATGGATGCGTGATCCAAGTTTTGCCTTCTTTTACTGCTACGAACTGTCCTCTTCTGATGAGTGCCCTCATGCTGTCCAAGGAGTAGCCCAAAAGCTCTGCTGCCTTGTAAGATGGAACGAGCCCAAGTCCGCGCTTTTCCTTGATCAGTCCCGTAAGGATTTCGTTAAGGCTATCTATCAAGGCTTTCGCTATTATTTCCTCGAGCAGCCTGCAGTTGAGTTTCTACATGGCAGCTCTAAAGAGAAGGATCTGGAGAATTGCTCAAGACTTCTTTGAGAAGCTCTTCCGCCTGCTCTAGAGCCGTGAGGTAAAGATTCCTGTCTTCTTTTTTTCATGCCCTTACCACCACGGGGAGGGCAAGCCGCTGCTTATCAAAAGGTAGTTGAAGAGCACTCTTCCTGTCCTGCCGTTTCCCTCTTCGAAAGGATGAACGCATGCGAATAAAAGGTGTTGTTTTGCCACCGCCGATGCCAGTTCTCCTTCCCTAATCGCGTCCATAATCCAGGCCATGAAAGCGTCCATCCATTCCCTGCCGAATACTCCGCTTGGAGGAGTTATCCTTGCTCCCGCTATTGTCAGCTCCTTTTTCCTGTAATCGCCTCAAGCCGCCTGTTATGCTTTTGTTCAGCTGCCTTACGAGGGCATGATTGAACGTAAACTCTCCCATCTTGTAGTTTTGATACGCAAGGCCGAATACGAAGCTTGCGGTCCTGTAACAAACAAGAGCTATTTCTTGATCCCCGCTCTGCGCCTTGCCTTGCAAGACGGATTCAAGCTCTGCCTCGTCTACGAAGAACACTTCGATAGCGATTGAGTTTCTCTACTCTTGGGTTAGTATGAACAGCCATTGCTTGTTGCTCAAAAGAGGTTCGGGCAGTCCGCCTAGGCTCTCGAGTGACAGTTATCTTTTCAAAAGTGTGTTTCGCCTGATCGGTACCCTATTCGCAAACTAAGGTAAAAAAGCAATTAAAGGTGTTTCTTTGTAGGAGAAGCGTGAATGCGCAACACTTTCTTTGGGGTTTTCAGGTAGAAAAGGGTCTTGATTCCTCTCCTATTGGAATGAGGATCGGGAGTTTTGCTGGAAGTTTTATCTTTGCTTTTTCTTTCTAAAAAACTCCTGGATTTTTTCGGTCGTTGGAAAACCAAAAAGGGAATAAAGACAATGGTATATCCAAGAATCATCAACGCAGAAAAGATCCATTGCTTTTTGTTTTCTTTCCAAAGCAGCCGCTTCTTCAATTCTGCCTTCCTTGGCAAGCCACCGGGCAATAACAAAATAGGCTTTCCCGATTTCCCTTTTAAGAGAAAGATCCATTGAACCCTGTTGCTTCAGCCACCGGACCATGTTGTCCATGCACTTTTTTTTCTGGTAGATAAACTCTAAAGCTTGCAGATGGTCCATCGGTTTATCTTTATAATGCCAGTAAGCTCCGGGAATAGGCGTAAAAGCAAAATTAAGGTTTGCCCGAATGGCTCTTCCCACCAGTTCATAGTCGTCAAATAAAGAAGCCTCGTCTGACCAGCCTCCTATTTTTTTGACCGCTTCTGTTTTCCAAAGATAACCCCCCGTTTGGGGAAGTTCAGATGAAAACCATAAAATCAAAGGAGTCCTGTTCATGGATGGAGCCGGGGGAACGGTTTTTTTTTCACCCGTGGGCGACACGGCAATAATTGGAGAGTAGTAAACATCGACTCTCTCGGTGTCGCAGGCGTTCGAAAAATGGTTCTTTATTTTATCTTGTATTAAAGTGTCGTCTTGATCCAACCATTGGATCCAACTTCCCCTCGCTCTTTGGAGTGCCTCGTTCCTTGCTTTTGCTCTCCCTAATTTTTCTTTAAAAAAATGGCAATAGAGGCCCTGGCCGAACTTTTTTAGAATTTCAGTCGTTTTATCCGTTGATCCGTTATCGATGACGATGATTTCTTTGTTGGGCCAGGATAGGTTGAGAGCGCTGAGAACAGCTTTTTCGATCGTTTTTTCCCCGTTGCATGCGGCAATGGCAATAGTCACAAGGGGTTGGTATTGCATTTTTCAAAAAAATGAAGAAAAAACCCATTCTCGATCAAGATGACTAGTGGGGGGTCTCATTGCCGGAGGAAGTCTCCGAAGTTGATTCACTGGGAGAAGAAGCGGCTGCTGAAGGATCAGACGATAATTCTTGGGAGGGACGGTGTCGAATGTTATTTGTCGGGGAAAGAGACTTGAGCTCGCGCATCCGGGTGCGCATGGCGTCCATCTCCTGGTGCATTTCTTTTCTTTGTTCAATCAGTCGGGTAACGATGAGTGTCAAATAATCAATTTTTTTTTCTTTTGGAGCTTTTTTGAGTTCTTTTAAGAGCCCATCCAGTTCTTTATCCTGTTTATCGAGCATCCTTCTAAAACTTTCCTGCATTTCAGAAAGGAGAGCTTGTTGGTCTGAATCCAAGGACTTTTCAGCAGGAAGGCTCCTGGGAGAATTGGGAGAGAAAGAAGTCTGCCCGATTAAAGGGAAAAGGGCTCCCCACAGAAAAAAGAGGGCAAGTCCATAAAAGAACCGGTTTTTTTTGTCCCTAGGGAATGATAAGGGAAAGAGTTTCATGCAGCCATTTCGAGGAGCCTCTTTGTTTTCTTTATTCATGATGTTCTTTGAGATTCATCATGTGGCGGTGCATCGACTTCATCTCTTCATGCATCTGGATACGTTGGTTGACCAACGTGTTTAATAGCTCAACGGCTTTATCTAATTTTTGATCTTTTGGGGCCTTGTTCATTTCATTGGCCAGTTTCTTTAACTCCTCATCCTGTTTGTCCATAAGCCGTTGCATTTTTTCGTGCATCTGCTTGGCCATCTTATGCCTATAGGCCCTGTCATGATGATGGGGGGTTGCCGTAGAAGAGGGCTGATCCTGGGACTCGGGAGCATTTTGGGCGAACATAGGACCGCTGAATAGAATGCTTCCCAAAGCAACTACAAGGCCTGTATTTCTTAAGCTATTCTTTTTCATTTACTTCCTCCGTTTTGTTCTCTTTTTGCCAAGTTAAAACAAGATTACTAGGAGAGTTTCTTTTTTTTAGAAAAAAAACAATCAATCTGTCAAGTTTATCGGTCCGGAGCCAGTCAAGTAGGCGATAGATCGGCCTAGTTTTTAGAAATCGCCTTTTGGCGTAATTTTTCTATTTTTTCAATGAACGGTTGAGGACCGCCGGGAATGTATCCAAAACTGGAAACTTCTTCCCCTTGGGGAGAGAGAAGAACGAGGGTCGGAAAAGAATCGACGTTGTATTGGTTGGCTAAATCCTCGTTTTGTTTTTTTAATTCAGCGGGCTGGCTTTTGTGTTGAGGAAAATCCACTTCGAGCAGGACAAGGTTTTTTTGAGCATAATTTTTAAACTCCGGAGTAGAAAAGACTTCTTTATCCAACTTTTGACACCAGGGACACCAATCGGATCCCGTAAAGTTCATCAACACCATCTTGTTTTCCCTTTTTGCTTCGGCTAAGGCTTGGGTGTAGTTAGTGAGCCATCTCAGATTTTCCGAAGCGAGGAGATAACGTAAGGGAAAAAAGGCAAAAAAGAACAGTAGGAAGTAATAAAAAAGAGAAAAAAATCTCTTCGATCTCTTATTAAGAAAAAACGGGTTAGAACTCATATCATACAAATTGTAAAAGCCTGGCGAGGAAAAATCAATTGCTCTTTCTTTTAAAAACTTGATTTTTCCTACCCCGCGGGCATTTTCATAAAAGAACATAGCGGATAGACAAAAACAGATGACAAAAGAAAAAACAGCCGATTCTCCTCTTCCCCAGGACCAGGAAGAACCTGTTCTTCAATCCATTCTCATTGTCGATGATGAAGAGGATGTTTTTTATTCTTTTCAAAGATTCCTTGAGGAGTTTCCCGTAAGGACGTTTAGTGCGAAATCAGGGGAAGAAGCTTTGAAGTTACTCAAGACCCAAGCTGTTGACGTCATCATTATGGATATCCGGATGGGGAAAAAAAGCGGTCTTGAAACCTTAAAAGAGATCAGGAAACTCTTTCCCCAGCAAGTCGTAGTTATCATGACGGCTTATGGAACTTGTCAAACGGCCATTGAAGCCATGAAAATGGGTGCCTACGACTACATATTAAAACCTTTCAACATGATCGAATTAAAATCGGTCATCACCAAGGCATTGGAAGCTTCAAAGCTGACCAAGGAAGTTTCTTCCCAAGCCTTCCCTGCGAACGCCTTCGACAGCCGCAGCCTGCATATCATAGGGAAAAGCGCTCCCATGCAGCAAGTTTACAAACTGATCGGGCAGGTAGCTCCCACCAATGCGACCGTGTTGATCGTCGGGGAAAGCGGTTCCGGTAAAGAGCTTGTTGCCCGAGCTATTTATCAATATAGTCTTAGGGCTAATAAGCCTTTTATAGCCATCAATTGTGCAGCGATTCCTGAAAATCTTCTTGAAAGTGAGCTTTTTGGCCACGAGAGAGGATCGTTTACAGGGGCCATGGCTCAGCGCATCGGCAAATTTGAACAGGGAGATGGAGGAACGGTATTCCTGGATGAAATAGGAGAAATGCCGATTTCCACTCAAGCTAAAATTTTAAGGGTACTCCAAGAAGGGGAATTCTCCAGGTTAGGGAGTAACGAACCCATCAAAACGGATGTGCGGATTATAGCGGCGACCAACAAGGATCTTGCTGCCGCGGTAGCGAAAAGGGAATTTAGAGCGGATCTCTTTTACCGGCTCAACGTGGTCAAAATTTCCCTTCCTCCCTTAAGAGAAAGGGTTGAAGATATTCCCGATCTCATAGATCATTTTCTGGCTAAACATCGCCGTTATCTTCCCAATGCTCCTACTTGTATTTCTTCGCAGGCCATGAGGAGCCTGTTGGCTTATCATTGGCCGGGAAACATAAGGGAGCTGGAAAACGTTATCCAGAGAGCGATGGTTCTTGCGACCAGTGCCACGATCCAGAATTGTCATCTTCCAGAAGAAATCCAAGCGGCTGAAAAGAAAAAGTATTTTAAAGAGAAGTCCGGCAAAGGAGGTCCGGCTGGAGGATTAGATTTCCTCGTCCAGGAAATTGTGGGTTCAGATCTAAGAGATCATCGACTCGAAACTCTGAAAAGTTTATTGCATAGGATTTATACTCAGGTTCTCGAAGAATGTGAAGGAGACGAATCCAAGGCAAAGAGAATCTTAGGGTTTCATTCCGCTTGGGTAAATACTTTAAAGTAGGGTTGGATTTACTTCTCTTTTTGTTTTTTCAAGGAAAGAAAAATAGATTTTTGCCTATTTTATTACCGGGTCTTTGGTCCTCCCTATGCGTTGGCTTGCAGGAGTTGCTTCTTGAAGCTTACGCAGGACAACAAAGTTGGGTTGGAAATCGATAATGCTTATATAGGGCTTAAAAGCGGCAATAAACCTGTCAATGGCTTCCCTGGGGCCGGGATCGCCCGAATGCAGTCCAAAAACTCTTCTTAAATGCGGGGTTAGCCGATACCGATTACATAGGATTATTCCACCGACTTTTACCCTATCCCAGGCATTTTTAAGATCCTCGAACATAACGTTGCCGTCGGCTGATCCATCGATATAGGCAAAATCTATGGAATGGAGGGGTACTTCCTTGATTTTTTCCGTGGAGTAACCCGCTAAGATCTTAAACCTGGCTGACTGTCCTGAAAGGTTCACGTTGTGCAGAAAAGTTTTATAGTAAGGGCCATCAAAGGTATCGATTACGGTAAGGGAAGAGGTGGGATCGGTTAAAATATTTTCCAAAACCCAGAGTGCAGACCTTCCTTCAAAAGTCCCGATTTCGAGAAATTGTATCGCCGGTTTACCCTTGAACTCTTCCAAGTCCTTGGTCCAAAAAGGGATCCTGTCCGTAAAGGTGTTGCTCGTAAAGACGTAGGGCTTGGCGTAGACATTTGACCATCCTTTCTCATTGCGGAATGAAAAGGCCGCCCATAGGCATGCGGATAAAAGCAAGATCAAGGTGGGTTCTTTTACCAAGGTATCCTTGGTGTTTTTCATAAGTTAGCCCTATGCTTAAAAAGTTGTTAATTTAACATTAAGGATTTGAGAGGAAAAAAAAAGTAGGCACAATGAAGAACAATAGTTACTTTTGAGTACAATTTGTTGATGAGCAATGGAATATTGTATGGCCTCCCTAGGATTACCTTAAATGAGCAGGGCTAAACTGTTAAAGAATGAGTCAAGCGGTGTTGGGCATTCATGAATAATATGCTGCAGATGGGGC
Source organism: Methylacidiphilum infernorum V4 (assembly GCF_000019665.1). Lineage (NCBI taxonomy): Bacteria > Pseudomonadati > Verrucomicrobiota > Methylacidiphilae > Methylacidiphilales > Methylacidiphilaceae > Methylacidiphilum (ex Ratnadevi et al. 2023) > Candidatus Methylacidiphilum infernorum. The sequence goes on from NC_010794.1 coordinate 363,844, forward strand.
CCTGGATACGGTATAGAGGCTAGAGAAAGAACTGCAGGGATTGTTTTGAACGAGCATGCCAGCTTTGTAGCCTTGGGTTAGCTACAAAAAGAAAAGCTTGTGCAATGATGTTTGAATATTTGGATTGGCTCGATGAGCTTATGGAGCACAAGAAGGACACCTTCCGTAGAGGATGATTTCGTGTTCTTGGACTAAAAAACCCTTAGGTGCAAGATCTTCAATCCGCTCATCGCATTTTCCCAGTTCAAAGATTTGATGGCATTTCCGACAATAGAAATGGTGATGGTGGGCCCTTCCTGAAATTTCGTAGCGGGGAGATTCCCCGGGAATTTCCACGGTAACAACTTGTTTCATTTCTTTAAGGGTTTTCAAGAGACGATACACGGTAGCGATACCCAAGGAAGGAACCAACAAGGAAGCTCGATTTTGGATCTCTGCCGGAGATAAAGGACTTTCTGCACTACTCAACACCCGGAATATCGCTTCTTTTTGCTTGGTTTTACGTACCATGGTTGGAATCCAGTCTGTTTAAGCTTCGGTCACAAGTCAAGAAAGAATATCTTCCGTCCCCATCATCCCAAGGCCTTAAATAATCTGCCAGTTTACGGGAATCGATTCCTTGACTCCCCCTTCGCCGGTATAATACACCTTGCCATATTTTACACCATATTCATGGATCAGCTTGGTTATTTTTACGTCGTAGCAGCAGTATTCAGCAATTTCGAGCAATTTTCCTTCTTTCCACCACTGCAAGGCTTGCAAACCGTGGGCCGTTTTACCAATACCCAGGGTGGCTTTGGCGATTTGTTCAAGCTTGATGCGCCTGGAGATCTTTTTTTCAATATCGACGAGAAGATCCAAGCAGCGAAGCTCTGAAAGATTAAAAATCGAATAGGATTCCAGGACGGGAATGTCGAAACCCAGAATGTTAAAACCCACGATGCAATCGGCTTCTCTCAGCATCGTTAAAAGCTGGTCAACGTCTTTTTCGCTAAATATGAAATACTTATTGTAAAGACTACTATAGATAACCGCTATGGATAACCCCATGAGATGCTTTTTCTGCCAGCCGCCAACCTCATAGGCACTTTTTTGGGTTTCGATATCGAGATAAAGGATATTTTTTTGAGCCGTATTCACCTATGAACTAAAAATGAACTTCAAAAACCTCTGCCCGTAAAAAAATCTAAAAAGGAAACACCCCTTTGTTAAGTAAAGAGATTAAAAAGATTGAAATGAGAAAACTACTGCATGGGGAAATCAACGGTTTTCCACCGGGAAGAGGCTTCCCTTTCTCTGGCTTTTATTGCTGAATAGATGATGGCTTGCTCTCCATATTTTATCCAGGGACCTGGAGGGACCAGGCAGTCATCGACGATTCTCCAGTCGGTTAAGTTCATTCCCGATAGCCCTAAATAATCTCTGACCGCGGGAGATACATCCAATCCCGCTTGGTTATAATCATGGGGCCTGTCTGGTCCGAAAACATAAGAGGCATGGTCACTTCTCAAGGGACCTACATCTTCCCATTGAGCATAGGCCACTTTACCGCTTTTAGTTCTTATCTCTACCCATTTCCCCTTGCATTGCGAAATAAAGCGGTTTTCAGGAGAGGGTATTTTATACCATGGTACCCATTTACGGGCTAAATCGGGATAAGCGACATCATTGAAGGGAAGGGCGACGTAGAAAGGATTCAGAGTGGCGGCAAAACGACGGGGTAGAAATCCGATCCTTTTAATGGGATCATCAGGCCCTCCATAATTTTTTGTCCAGTGCACATCCCAGGCACTCATTGAACCATTGGCCGCACTGATTGGCGTGCGACCTTCACCGATCCAAAAAACGGTCGTAACAATGTTTCTATGCCAAGGATAGGCATGATCGCGATTTTCTGTTTTAAGAAAGTCCTTGTAAGAATAACCAAAGAGAGAAGAGCAAACAAAAAAGAGAAAAGCCATAAAAAAGGAACTTTTTTGACAAAAGAGTTGTCTTTCTCTCCAATTCACGATCACCTCCTTTCAGAATTAGCTTTTAAAGTCGACCGAGACTATGTTTTTAAAAATTTTATGAAAAAGAGTCAATAATTATTTCTCTATAGAGAAATTTTTTCTTTGGTCCGGATGCCTTTCTGGATATTTTTCATCGAGGTTTTTCTCGTACTCCTTTTTCATTTAAAAAAGAGGGTTATTCCCTGTCTCATCCTGGAAAGAAAAGCTTGGATGGATTCTGATCGGCTATTTTCTTGACAGGACCCTCTCCTGCTCCTATCTTTTGCAGTATTTGATACGACATTCCGGTGCGAGAGCTGGGGGTCCGAGGGTAATGCCGACACGGTGGGAGCGATAAACATATTAAGGGTTGGACTGGCCGGGATCGCCTGTTTTCCGGCACAGCGCCAGGGGAGTCGGTTGTTCGACAGATCCAAGGGGTGCGGAAAAGACCCTGGTGGCAGGAAGGAACCTCCGCTTTCTACCGAGGGAGGAGCTCAATGAGGGAGGCTCTCTCCTGCCTGGTCTCGCTTAAGCTTATTAAAAACGAGCGGGTAGGGGCTGGATGACAGGAGCTGGACCCTAGCATTGCCGCCATGTGCATTAATGTATAATGATGATCATGGAAAGTGCGAGGAGCACGGAACGGCCGGCAACCGCAACGGCTCTACCCGCGGCGAGTCCGTAGCAAGCAATGGCGGTGCAGCATCAGGAATCGCTCCGGGTGTAGCCGGGAAAGGCAGGCCTGTCCGATACGGTTGTGGCCGGCAAGACCCATCGGGGCAGGAAGAAAAGGGTGTGTATATGTGCGCACGTTTTTGATAGCAGAAAAATAATCGCAGGGAATCGAGAAAAAAGTTCTATAAAAATAAATTATTGTTGTCAAAAAAAAAGTTTTCTATAGAATTTAAATTTTAACTTTAACTTAAAAAAACATGGTAGAATTAGAAGATCTTATCAAATCGGGTACCCATTTTGGGCATAAAAAGGACAGGTGGAACCCTAAAATGGCCCCCTTTCTTCTTGGTCTTAAGGGGGGAATTCATTTGATCGACCCTAAAAAGACAATGGATTATTTAAAAGGGGCTTGTGATTTTCTTAAAAAAGTTTCCTTTGAAGGGGGTAAGGTTCTTTTTGTGGGTTGCAAACGGCAGGCGCAAAGAATCGTAGAGGAGGTTGCCCGCAAAAGCGGTTCATTCTACGTCAATTACCGGTGGCTTGGGGGCACTCTGACCAACTTGGTAACTATTCGGAAGTCTATTGCACGCATGAAATGGATAGATCAGCTTGAAGAAAACGGGACGATGGAGAGGCTTCCGAAGAAAGAAGTATCGAAACTAAGAAGAGAAAATATAAAGCTTCACCGGAGCCTGGATGGAATAAAAGACATGGAAAAGCTTCCTTCGGCGATCGTCGTGATCGATGTTGTCAGGGAAGAAATCGCGGTATCGGAAGCCCAAAAATTAAACATCCCTATCGTTGCCCTTGTAGATACCAATGGCAACCCTGAAAATATCGACTATCCTATTCCGGCGAATGACGATTCGATAAGGTCTATAAGAACAATTCTTGAAGAAATTAATGCGGCTATAATAGAAGGAAAAAAAGAAGCTGGGTTGTCTTTACCTGAGGAAAATACTCCTCTTCTTTCTGAAAAAGAATCTTTGACTTCCTAGTGATTTTTCATGATGCATTAAAGAAAGCCGTCGGAGTGGATTACAAGCTTGCCCCTTTTCTTTTTGCTCTACCTAAAACTTTGAGAAAGAAATGATCTAAGGAGGAATATGGCGAACTCTCTATCTGTACATCTTGTCAAAGAACTGCGGGAGAAAACGGGAGCAGCAATCATGGATTGTAAAAAAGCTTTAGAAGTTTCCAAAGGCGACATCGATGAAGCTGAAAAGTGGCTAAGACAGCAGGGGATAGCCAAAGCCAAGAAAAAATCCGAGAGGCTGACGCCCGAAGGGGTCATTGCTTCTTATATTCATGCTGGAGATAAAATTGGTGTCCTTGTCGAAGTAAACTGTGAAACCGATTTTGTCGCCAGGACACCCACATTCAAGGAGTTAGCTAAAGAAGTAGCGATCCAGATTGCAGCGGCAAGCCCCAGGTTCCTTTCCAAGGAGGATATCCCCAAGGAGGTACTCGACGAGGAAAGGCAAAAGATTATCGAATCATTAAAGGGACAAAACAAGGAGGACCTGGATAAGGTCGTGCAGGAGAAACTCGAAAAATTCATCGTGGACAGTTGCCTGCTTGAACAACCCTTTGTAAAAGATCAAAGCATAACTGTTCGCGATCTGATCTGCCAGCGCATAGCCCAAATTGGCGAAAATATTGTTGTTCGCAGGTTCGTGAGATTTCAGTTGGGGGAGGAGATAGAAAATTAAAATGGATCTTTGCTCCCTGGTCCAAAATCCACTGGCGGTTTTATCCCTTCGGGAAGGAAAAATCTTGTTTTGAAATCTTGATTTTCGTTTTTCTTTCTATAGGATTAGCATTTGCTTAAAAAAAGAGTTATTTATTTTGTGCTTCTCTATAGATTTTGGGCCTGGACATGTTCAATAAGATCTTAATCGCTAATCGAGGTGAAATCGCACTAAGAATAATTCGAGCATGCCGGGATCTGGGGGTTAAAACTCTTGCCGTCTATTCCGATGTGGATGAAAAATCTCTTCATGTTCAACTTGCCGATGAAGCGATATGTATTGGCAAGGGGCCGGCTACGGAAAGCTATCTGCGGATGGATAGGATAATCAGCGCCGCAGAAATTGGGGATGTGGATGCGATTCACCCCGGTTACGGTTTTTTAGCCGAAAATCCCCATTTTGCTGAAATCTGTGCCAACTGTAACATCAAGTTTATTGGGCCTAAAGCGGCTACCTTGAAAAAAATGGGTAATAAAGTCATGGCCCGCTTCCACGCTCGCAAGGCAGGAGTTCCCGTGGTTCCCGGAAGCGAGGGGGTGGTGGAATCTGAAAAGGAAGCTTTGAAAATCAGCCACCAGATTGGATATCCGGTTATTATAAAGGCTGTGGCCGGAGGGGGAGGAAGGGGAATGAGGATTGCTCACAACGATGTAAGCTTGGTCCAGGGATTTGTTGCGGCGAGGCTTGAGGCTGAAAAGTCTTTTGGAGATGGCAGCATATACATTGAAAAACTCATTGAGGATCCTCGACACGTGGAATTCCAGATTATTGCCGATACCAAGGGTAAAATTTTTCATGTCGGTGAAAGGGATTGTTCTGTGCAACGCAGAAATCAAAAACTTGTTGAAGAATCCCCTTCCCCCGTGGTTGACCCGATCTTAAGAAAAAAAATGGGCAAGATAAGTGTTCGACTTGCCGAATCGGTTGATTATGAGGGGGTGGGAACCATTGAATATCTTGTCGATAAATTTGGCAACTTTTATTTCATTGAAATGAATTGCCGGATTCAAGTCGAACACCCCGTCACCGAGGAAGTTTATGGCGTTGATCTTGTCAAGGAACAGATTCTTGTGGCTGCTGGTTACCCCTTGGGAAAGGAATGGGAGGAACTGGAGCCTAAGAAACATGCTATAGAGTTTCGGATCAATGCGGAGGACGGTCTCCAAGATTTTCGACCTTGTGCAGGCAAAATTGATTTTCTCCATTTTCCCGGTGGACCGGGAATACGGATCGATTCTCATCTTTACCAAGGCTTGGAAATTTCCCCCTACTATGATTCGATGCTTGTAAAGTTAATTGCCGTGGGCAATACCCGGGGAGAAGCTATAATCCGGATGAGAAGGGCATTGGAGGAAATAACGATTGAAGGAGTAAAAACAACCGTGCCGATTGGAAAATCCGTTTTTCAGCACTCCGATTTCCAACGGGGTGAATACACGGTCAATCTTTTAAATAAAATTCTTGCAGCTAAAAAATCCCTGGATGAATTTTAAAACAAAGGATGATTCAAGGTTATCTGAGGAAAAAATACCTTTTAAGCCAGGCTAGATTTTATGGGATTTTAGATTTGGGTTATGTCCCTCCATCCCAGGCGGCAAGCTTTGCCCGTAAACTTGTAGAAGGGAAGGTCGATATTTTGCAATTGCGGGCAAAGAAGGAGGATAAAAAGGAGATATTAAGGATTTCGCTGGAAATAAAGCCCCTTTTGGGGGGAGCGGATATCCTTTTTATTATCAATGACCATCCCGATGTTGCCTTGGAAAGTGGGGCCGATGGAGTTCATTTAGGCCAAGAGGATATGCCCATTTCAGAAGCGAGAAGCTATTTAGGCGATAACTTTTTGATTGGAAAGTCTACCCATTCCCTTGAGCAGGCATTGAGAGCTGCTTCCGAGCAAACCGATTATATCGGTTGTGGCCCGATTTTTAAAACCCCTACCAAACCGGATTATCTTCCCTTGGGTCTTGAAGCTATACCTAGGGTAAAGCAGCAGATTAAAAAGCCGGTATTTTTTATCGGAGGTATCAACCAGGAAAATATTCATGAGGTCCTGGACGCCGGCGCGGATAGGGTTGTCATGGTTTCAGCCCTTTTAAAGGCTGCCGATATTCCCCTTTTTTGCAGGCAAATGAAAAACCTTTTGTCCCTAAAAGGGCTTTGGGCTTGACTCTTTTTTCATGCCGATCTTTAGAAGAATAATCATAGATTGATGAAAGCCATTGTTGTATCCCGATTTGGTGGACCCGAGGTTCTTGAATACAAAGAGATTGCCAAACCTGAAGTTCAAAAGGATTCGGTCCTGATAGCGGTCAAAGCCGCGGGGGTCAACCCCGTAGATACCTACATAAGGGCGGGTAGTTTTGGTTATCAAAAAAGCCTTCCTTTTGTTCCTGGGATTGATGGAGCGGGCATAGTTGAAGAAGCAGGAGAAGGAGTGTCGAAGTTTCCTAAAGGACAAAGGGTATTTTTTCAAGGTGTTATGGGCAGTTATGCTGAATATGTCGTCTGCCCGGAAAGCCATGTATTTGCACTTCCCCCAAGTCTTTCTTTCTCTCAAGGGGCGGCAATAGGCAGTCCTTATGCTACCGCCTATCACGGCTTGTTTCAATGTGCCGAAGCCCAGGCGGGACAGTCGGTTCTCGTTCACGGCGCAAGTGGAGGAGTGGGGATCGCCGCCGTGCAATGGGCTAAAAGCCATGGGTTAAGCATACTGGCTACGGCCGGGACCCCGCAGGGTAGGGAATTGGTCTTAGGCATGGGAGCGGAAAAGGTTTTTAACCATTATGAGGAAGGATACGTTGAGCAAATCTTGGACTATACGAAAAACCAAGGTGTGGAAATTATTCTTGAAATGTTGGCGAATAAAAACCTGGAAAAGGATTTATCCCTGGTGGCCGATCGGGGGAAAATCGTTGTCATTGGCAGCCGAGGAAGAATAGAAATCGACCCTAGAAATATATTGAGGAAGGAAGCTAGGCTTATCGGGGTCAATCTTTTTCTAGCCACCCCTACCCAGAGGAAATCCATTTTTTCGGCTATCGAAGCCGGGCTGATGAATAATACTCTCAGGCCTGTTATTCGAGCCGAGATTCCCCTGGAAAAAGCTTCTTTAGCCCACGAGATGATCCTAAAGCCCGGAGCAGCCGGAAAAATCATCCTCGTTACCTGATTCAAATTCTTCTCCCTTGTCCTGTTTGCCCTCCTCGATGATCAAGCAGCAGTGAACGCAAAAGTCACGGAGAAGCATCTTTTCTAAAAAAATCCAAGTTATAGGCAAAAAAAAGGGCTTCCCGAAGGAAGCCCTTGATATAAAACTTCAAATTTTACCAGAATACATACTTAGCACCGAGCACCCCGATGTAATTGAGCATTTGTCCAAAGTGCATGGACTCATTGCCAATTGCCGTTCCGTAATTCAGAATGGGATTGTTCATGTAAAGGAACTTAAATTCCACGAACACGCTCAGTTCTTTGGTTAAGTAGTATTCAGAACCGGCTATCGGAGTAAACACAAACCCGCCATCGGTTGTGCTCGCCCCGTTAACAATACCATGGCCAGCAACACTTTGGCTGATGTTGCTTGCCGACAAATAATAACCACCGACACCCATACCGATGTACGGAACAAATTTCCACGGGGTCACCAGCTTGATTAACCCGTTGATGGTCATTATCCCCATGTTCAGCTGCATGCCGGTATTGGTTGAAGCTGCTGCGATGGTCATTGGACCTGTGGCAACACCGGTAAATCCTGAACCCGACTGCGAATTACCGATGTAAAAGCCATCAAATTCTGCGGCGGGCATCAAGTACCATCCTTTACCGGAAAGATTGTCTCCAAGCTCCCATCCTTTCCACTGGTATCCTACTTTAACACCCCCAACCCACTGCCAATTTCCTCCTAACTGGCCGTTACCGAATAAACCGGAGCTGAAATTCGAATTGTAGTTATTCGTATCCATGTAGCCCGCACCCCCATAGAGACCGGCATAAAGACCTTCTTTTGGCCTAAAAGCTTCTTCCTTGGATACTTCCTTTTGCTCCTTCATTTCTTTGCTGGCTTCCTTCATTTCCTTATCGCCGCCGGAGCTCGTAAGATCTGCAGAAGCATTCGATGGGGAAGCCGAATTATCTCCCTCTTCGATTCCCGCTCGCAAGGGTTGTGTAATTGCAAAGGCACATACGCTCATTGCAGCTATCAAGTAACGGAGAGTTTTCCTCCTCTTCATAGTTTTTCCTCCTTCTTTTTCATGATTTGAATAACACTTTTAGTCATGCTATCCTGTTCTGTAAGTTTTCTTTTTTTCAAAAAATCCGTTAATTGTCAAACAAATTTCAAAAATATTTCACCAAATTTTTATTTTTTTTCACCCGTTGAAAGCAAATACTTACTTAGCTTATTTTTTATCCATTAATCAACACTTTTTTGTAAAAGTTTCTTTTTTATTTTTTAATCGGAAACCAAGAAGGATTCAGGCAGTCCTTTAAGGACTTTTAAACACCTGGGACAAACATGGGGGTATTGGGGATCGCTGTTGGATTGGGCAAAGAGGCTAAACTTCCAGCACCGGGGACATTTTTTTCCCAAGGCTTTTTCCACGAGGATTTCCGTTTTAGAAGACCTGATAATTTCAAGCTGGGAAACCAAGAAAACTTCGGTTAAAAGGGCGGTGTCTTCCGCCTCAAAGTCATCCGTGAAGAGGATTAATTTTGCCTCGAGGTTTTTCCCGATCATTTTTTGCTTCCGGGCTTTTTCCAGTTCGCGATTGGCAAGGTCCCGGAGTTGTAATATTTTTTCCCAGCGCTTGAGCAGTTTTTCCTCCTCTTTGATTTCCCTCTCTTCTGGAAAGAGCTCCAAATGGATGGAGGAGGTTTTCCCTGAAGCCCGCCATGCTTCTTCGGTGGTAAAGGGAAGAATCGGCGCAAGAAGTTTGACGAGGCATTCAAAAGTTCTATACAAGACGGTCTGGGCGGATCTTCTCGAAAGCCAATTTTGTCCATCGCAGTAGAGCCTGTCCTTGAGAATATCGATGTAAAAACTGGATAATTCCACTGAACAAAAACGGGTTAAAGCTTGGTAAACTTGTGAAAATTCGTAGTTTTCATAAAAAGCTTTTGTTTTTTTGACGAGTTTATTGACGCAAAGTTCGAAATACCGATCGATTTCCCGAAGTCGGTCATCTGGAAGCGACTGCTCTTGAGGATTGAAATCATGAAGGTTCCCAAGAAGGATCCTTAAGGAGTTCCTGATCAACCGGTAAGAGTCAGACAACCGGCTAAATATTTCCTTTGAGAAGGGAACATCTTCGGCGTACTCTTCACTGGCAACCCAAAGTCTTAATAGATCGGCTCCGTAAGTTTGGATCTGTTCGGAAAGATCCCTTGCTCCCGAAGACTTGGAAAGTTTCTTCCCATCGAGATCAACGACAAAACCATGGGTAAGGACAGATTTATAAGGAGCTTTTCCCTTCGAGGCGACGCTTAAAAGAAGAGAAGATTGAAACCAGCCCCGATGTTGATCGCTTCCTTCCAGGTAGAGATCGGCGGGATCTTCTCCTCTCGGTTTTAGGACCGAGTAATGACTCGAACCGGAATCTATCCAGACATCGAGCGTATCCAAGCCTTTGACGAGATCTTCTGAGGGAGCAAGACCGAGAAGTTGGCAGAGTTCTTTACTCTCTAACCGGAACCATAGGTCAGTTCCCTCTTCTTCTACCTTATCGGCAAACCGTCTTATGATGCTGGGATCCAGGATTGCTTCTCCGCTTTTTTTGTAAAAAGCGGGAATGGGAACCCCCCAGTATCTTTGTCTGGAGATGCACCAATCTTTCCTGCTTTCCACGGCTCCCTTTATCCGGTTCTCCCCTCGAGAGGGGATCCAGTTGACGCGCTCGATTTCCTTGAGCGCCAGGGACTTGAAAGCTTCGATTGCAATGAACCACTGTGGAACAGATCGAAAGATGATGGGGGTTTTGGAACGCCAGCAAAAGGGATAATCATGAACGTAAGGATATTTTGCCCAGAGCAACCCTTTTTCTTTGAGCATGGCGCAAAGGATGCTGTTGGCTTCAAAAACGCTTAATCCCACGATCTTTTCTATTCCGCACTGCTTCGTAAACCTTCCCTGATCGTCTACGGGGGAATAAACCTCCAGTCCATGAACCATGCCGAGTTGATAATCCTCCATCCCGTGTCCCGGGGCGATATGGACTATTCCACTGCCCGTTTCTCCACTGACGAAATCAGCCGTGTACACTACTCCTTCTCTAGGGAGGAGAGGATGGTTGTATTTGAGCCCTTCAAGATTTTGGCCGCTGGGGAAAGAGAGGAGAACAACAGAATGAGAAAATCCGGGAATCGATTCGGCAAGCTTGCCGGCAACGATGAACTTTTTCCCTCCGACCTGCCTCAGTTCATAAGAGAGATCGGGGCTCACCGCCAAGGCTAAATTTGCCGGAAGTGTCCAGGGAGTGGTCGTCCATGCAAGGAAAGAAGTTCCTTGAGGCAGTCCCGCTTTTTTGAGCTCTTCTTCTCCCACGGGGAATTCCACGTAAATGGCGATGTCTTCCTTTTTTTGATATTCAATTTCAGCTTCGGCTAGGGCTGTTCTACATCCTACACTCCAAAAAACAGGGCGTAGTCCCCGGTAAACCCATTTTTTTTCGACAAGCTCTGCAAAAAGCCTCAACTCGGCAGCTTCGTAGCCGGGATCCATGGTAATGTAGGGATTATCCCATGAACCCAGGATCCCTAACCGCCTAAATTGTTCTTTTTGTATTTCTATCCAATAACGGGCATATTCCTTGCATTTATTTCGAATGGACAGGGGATCTGCGGCAAGGGCGGGATACTCGCTCATCACCTTGTGTTCAATGGGAAGTCCATGACAATCCCAACCTGGAATATAGGGACATTGGAAACCAAGCATGTTTCTAGATTTTAGAACTATGTCCTTGAGTATCTTATTAAGCCCACTTCCCATATGAGCTTTACCGTTTGCAAAGGGAGGTCCGTCATGAAGGATAAACTGGGGACAATTTTTCCTTTTTTCTAAAAGAGTGGAGTAGACCTTTTCTTTTTCCCAAACCTCAATCCAATGAGGCTCCCTTTGGGGAAGGTTGGCTTTCATGGGAAAGTCGGTTTTGGGTAATAACACGGTTAAGCTGTAATCCATGGAAAGACTCCCTTTGACTTGATTCAGTTTAATGTTTGAAATTTCCTCTTTAAAAAGAAGGACTTAAATGTTTTAAAAACCGGATGTCGTTCTCGGTGAATAACCTGAGATCCGGCACCTTGTGGGCGACCATTAAGTATCTTTCTATGCCGAATCCAAAGGCGAATCCCGAGTATATTTCTGGATCTATACCTACGTTTAAAAATACCTTGGGATGGACCATGCCACAACCGCATAATTCCAACCACTTGACGGCCTTCCCTTCAAGGGAGTGGACAGCCCCATCCACCTCGAAGCTAGGCTCGGTAAAGGGAAAATAATGGGGTCGGAACCTAAACTGAAGCTGACTTCCTAAAAGCTCCCTAAAAAAATATTCTAAGGTTCCCTTGAGATCGGCAAGGCTGATGCCTTTATCGACGACTAATCCTTCGAGTTGATAGAAAACTATGGAATGGGTGGCATCAATTTCATCCCTGCGGTAACACCTTCCCGGGGCGATAATGCGAATGGGAGGTTTTTTGTTTTTCATGACCCTAACCTGGACAGGAGATGTTTGGGGACGAAGGAGCAATTTTCCCGGAGAGTTGTCTTTGAGGAGCACCTTTTCTTTAAGGTAAAAGGTATCTTGTTCGTTTCGTGCAGGGTGTCCCAAGGGAATATTCAGAGCGTCGAAATTGTTATATTCGCTTTCTATTTCCGGACCTTCTTCAAGGGTAAAACCGATCCTTTTAAAAATTTCAAAAATTTTTTTTAACGCGATAGAAATAGGATGGAGAGTGCCCGACTGGATAGGCCTACCCGGCAAGGTAGGATCAAAAAAAGAAAAGGAAGAAAAGCTGGAAGACAAGAAAGCCGAGGCTTCGGCAAGGATTTCTTTTTCCCTTTCTTGTAGAGCCTCAAGCAACCTTGATTTGAGTTCGTTGAGTTTTTTCCCCCATTCCGGTCTTTGTTCCCTGGGCATTTGACCGATCTTTTCCAGTAGCGAAGGAACAAGGCCTTTGCGTCCAAAGTACTTTATCCGTATAGCTTCAATCTCTTCTTTTTTGGAAACGGCCTTGATTTCTTCTAAAAAACTTTTTTCTAAAATTTCCAATTGTTGCTGCATGGTTGTTTTCGATTTCTGGTTTTCTGCTGGGAAAGGAAATCAAGAAATAGAACGCGGAGTAGTGGGCTGACAAGAACTGTTTTCATCCTTGGGGATGGATTTTGTATCTTTATCCAGGACTACGGGAGGCTTGGGACTGATCAAAAACATCGTTAATATGCCTAGGCAAATCATTAAAGAACCAACCCACTTCAGGGGCCATCCTGGATCGTAGAGAACTTGGAGCGTGCTCTCATTTAAATCTTGAGGATTCCAGGAAGATTGGGAGAACTTGTAGTTGAGTCCCAAAACTGATCTCCATAACCCCCCGGGGAAAGAAGCGGGATAATTCATGTGGGCTTTGCCTATGACCGTTTTCCCCGTTTGGGGATCTTCAAATCTAAGGGTGCTTATAAAATCCGATGGAGAATCGGATCCTTCATTGCGGGGCACTTCAAATTTCTCGAGGCTGACCCTGAAAGGCAAGGTTATTGTCTTAAAACCAAAACTAATTTGAAGAGGGATATTGTCGAGAACAAAGCTTTGGGGATATCCTGAGAGAATCCACAGGGGTTGGGTTTTCTCTTTTGTTTTTTTGTCTTCTATCCAGCAGTGGAGACCGGAAGGAAGAAGTTGGGCGACAGCGGATTCGGCCGGTTTTATCTTTTGAATCTCCCTCTTGATACTTGCCCGAGGTTCAAATTTAAGCAGCGTGGCCGACCAATCTCCCCATCCCAAGGAAAGGGGTTTATCCCGCTCGATTTGACCTTCTTGATAGATTTTTCCCTTTCGCAGCAACTGGTAGTTGATTATTCCATCCGGCGAATCCCACAACCTAAAAATTAAATTTGCCCTTCGGTCATTTTGCCAATGAATGTGAACAAGAATAGCGGGATTGAGAGGTTCTCCGGAGAGGGAGGTGGGCTTGCCTTCTTTTAGAGAAAAATTAGGCCAGTACTCGGCCACTTCCATTTTTGCCTCTCCAGGTAGGTCCACCGTCTTATGGATGATTTCATTCAAGGGCCAAGTTCTTTTTTCTCCATCTTGGCCGATGAGGACCACAAAAAGAGACCGGTTGGCAACGGCGGGATTGTCCCACAAAAGAAAGTAACGGTAATTTGAACTTACCCCTTCATGGGCATGAATGACGGATTGATCAGGGGCATTGGCAAAAAGAACGGCTGATTCATGAAAACTCATCTCCTCGGCTGGAGAAGGGTCTTTCATTTCTAGCCTGGCCATGCCAAAAAAGTCTTCAGCTCCCCTTGATGGATCATTTTTCAAAAGCACGTAACGGACAGCTTGGTTCGCCATCTTGCTTTTCAATTCGATGAGAACCCCCGAACTTTCCGAATTGGGTTCTTTGGTTATATCTTCAGAAAGGAAAAGTTCGCGGGCATAATCATCGGCGTAAAACTTTAACCCGGTCCCGGGGATGTTGAGCGCGCGAGGTGATTTTGGCGAGGGTTTCCATAGTTCGGCGGGGAATCGAAATTCCTCAATTTCATTGAGAATGGGATTCTTAACTAAAAGGACGGTGTCTTTAGTGGCGAGTCGATTACTAGGAGCATCCCCGGCTTCAAGGGTTATGAATCCTTCAAACCCTTTTTTTAGTCCAACGAGGGCACCCATCAAAAGGATAATAATACCGTAGTGGGTGACAATAAATCCAAGGTGTCGTTTCTTCCAGGGAATTCTTGTCAATGTAACCGCAAAGAGGTTCACGCAAAGCAAGATAAGCCAGCCGAAAAACCAGGGAGATTTGTAAATGTAAAATTGGGCCACCTGGGTGTCCAATCTGGATTCTAAAAAAGTGGCAATGGCACAACCGAAAGCTATTGACAAGAGAAGGAAGATAGCCAATCTCAGAGAACCTAAAAGATGGATGATTTTCCAAAAGGTCGAAGATTTTTTCCTTTCCTCTATCAGCTTCTTCCGTTCAACTTCGGATAAGGGGCTAAAAAGTCTCACGATTCTTACACTCTTTTACATTAAATACAAAAAAATTTAATGGAATTTACATTTAAAAAAGAATTGTTGTAAAAGACAAATAGCTAATTTTATAAAAAAAAAGGTTTTTTTCAACTAGGGCTGACGATTTAAGCGGCTAAAAAGAGTGAAAGAAAAAAATTTGTCTTCAGATTTAAAGATAGCGAGAGAAAAAAAACCTTTGGGTATTGAAGAGGTTGCCAAAAAATTATCGATCCCCCACGATGCCTTAGAACGTTACGGGGCATTTAAAGCAAAAATATCTTGGGAGTATCTAAAAGAGCTTTTTTGCCGCCCAAGACGGGGAAAGCTTGTTTTGGTCACCGCTACAACTCCTACTCCCGCAGGAGAGGGGAAAACGACTACGGCCATTGGCCTTACGGATGGGTTAAGCCGGTTAGGTCAAAAAGCTGCCCTATGCTTGAGGGAACCTTCAATGGGACCTGTATTTGGAGCCAAGGGTGCGGCTACAGGATCGGGACTGGCACAACTTATCCCAAGGGAGGAGATTAACCTTCATTTTACCGGGGATTTTGCAGCCGTTGCTGCTGCCCACAATCTTTTGGCTGCTTTGATCGATAATCATCTTTATCATGGAAATGATTTAGGCATTGATCCTAGAAAAATTTCATGGGGAAGGGTTGTAGATATCAATGATAGGGCGCTGCGAAAAATACTTGTTGGCCTAGAAAGTAAAAAATCTTTCCCGAGATTCTCTTTTTTCGATATCGTGGCCGCATCCGAGGTGATGGCGATTTTATGTCTTGCCCAATCTTACAAGGATTTAAGGCAAAGAATAGCCGACATCTGTATTGGTAGAGGGAGGGATGATAAAAATATTGACGCCGAGGAGCTTGGAGCTGCCGGGGCCATGTCCGTTCTCCTGGTTCATGCATTTAAGCCTAATCTTGTTCAAACCTTGGAAAACAATCCCGCTTTTGTGCACGGCGGCCCTTTCGGCAATATCGCCCATGGATGTAGTTCAGTCGTCTCGTTGAATGCGGCATTGAGGCTGGCTGATTGGGTGGTCACGGAGGCCGGGTTTGGGAGCGATCTTGGAGGAGAAAAATTCGTCAATATCGTATGCAGGCAGAGTGGATTAAAGCCCGATTGCGCGGTGATTGTTACAACGGTCAGGGCTTTGAAGTTTCATGGAGGAATGACCTTGGATTGTTTAAACCAAAGAGATCTTTACTCCTTGGAAAAAGGATTCCCCAATCTTTTGAGGCACATTCAAATTGTGGAAGAAGTTTTGGGTATTCCTGCCGTGGTGGCATTAAACCGATTTTCAGCCGATAGCGGCGAGGAAATCGATTGGTTGGGCAAAAGGTTAGGTTCATTGGGTTATCCTTTTGCCGTCTGCAATCATTGGGCCCAGGGAGGAGAGGGAGCTGTTGAGCTGGCTCGGAGGGTTCTAGAGAGGAGCAGGCAGTTAAATTGCAAGTTGAATTTTACCTACGCTGACGGGGATCCCCTAATAAAGAAAATAGAAAAAATCGCCCTGAATGTTTATAAGGCAGGAAGCATTGCTTTGCACCCTCATGCGCAAGAGGAAATCAGAGTTATTGAACGGCAAGGACTGGATCAATTGCCTGTATGCATGGCGAAAACCCAATATTCCTTTTCTGTTGATCCCCGGTTGCGAGGTGCACCTGAAGGGCATGAGTTGTTCGTCAGGGAGCTTAGAGTTGCTGCCGGGGCAAAGTATATCCTTGTTTTATGTGGAGAAATCAATACCATGCCTGGATTGCCTAAGGTCCCTGCCTCTAGCTCCATGGATATTGATGAGGAGGGAAAGGTGATCGGAACGATCTGAATTTTGAAAATGACTTTTCTTGGGAAATAAGAGTTTTTCTGCTATCAAAAACGTGCGCAAAGGTGCGCACTGTTCTCTTCCTGCCCCGATTCCTCAACGGAATCGTCTCTGACAGGCGTAACTTTCCCGACTACGGCAGAGACCATCTCTGCCGCAGCGCCGCTGTTGCCAGACAGACTCGCCACGGGTAGGGCAGTTGCGGTTGCCAGCCGTTTGAGGTTGAGCGCCGCGTTGAAGTCGCGGTCGTGGCGCGCGCCGCACTCGGGACACGTCCAGCTCCGATCCTTGAGCGTCAGCGCCTCGTTCTTCCACCCGCAAACCGAACACAGGCGACTGCTCGGATACCAGCGATCGGCGATGATGAGCCGCGTGCCGTAGCGCCTCGCCTTGTACTCGATCTGCTCGCGAAACATCCCCAAGCCCACGTCGCTGATGGCACGGGCCAGTCGGTCGTTTGCCAACATGCCTTTGACGCGCAAATCCTCGATCACCACCGCTTGGTTTTGACGGCAGAGCCGGGTCGTGAGCTTGTGGGTGAAATCCGCTCTGACATTGGCAACGCGGGCGTGCAGCCTTGCCAATGTCGCAGCAGACTTCCTGCGGTTGTTGGAGACGGGAAGTTTGGTGCCTTTGGGCAGACGAGCTTGAGGAGCAAATCCGGCGGCAACCTTGGCGGCTTCGATCTTGCGGCTTAAGCGTCGGCTACGGATTCTCAATCGGCGCAGAGCGGCTTTCAACGGTCTGGGAGCATCAATCGCTTCGCCACTTGAGAGGGTGGCTGCTGCTTTGACGCCAAAGTCAAGGCCCACAACACCATCGCCCGTGCGGCGGCGATGGAATATGCGGTCTGGCACTTCGACGACGGCTCGCCACAAACCAGCGATCCGCCGTGCGAGAGACGGTGGCGCCGAGAATCTTGCCCTCAAAGCGCAGCGCCTCGGCCATGGCGACTTCGCCCACTTTGGGCAGGCGAATCGTCTTACCGCTGACCCGAAACTTGTCGTTGGCTCAGGCGAAGCTGTCGCGGCAGCGGCCTTTCTTCTTGAATTGCGGTTCAGACACCGGTTTGCCCGCTTTGCGGTCGGCAAAGTAGCGCTTCCAGGCTTTTCCCAGGTACGCAAAGGGCTGCGCGTGGGCGTCCCGATGGATGGTCTTGAACCACGGCTGCCCGTCCTCGTCGAGCCACTGCGGGTCGCGGTACTTGATGGCGCCCAACTGCTTTTTGAGCGCCATCGCGTTGGGTTTACACCCGGCGGCATACTGGCGCTTCCACTCGTCCAGCGCCCAGTTCCAGACGCGCCGCACGGTGCCGCAGGCGCGGGCAAAGTAGTCTGCCTGCTCGGGCGTCGGACGAAGGGCGATTTTGTGGGTCAGTTGCACGGCTTCACACCTGTGTCGCGTTGGTCGCGTCCAGCTTCAGCGCTTCGTTGAGCTTTTTTCGGTAGTTGCGCAAACCGTAGAGCCTGGACGAGAAGCAATTCACGATGGTCATCAGGTCCTGCACCATTTCCTGTTCGGGCGACAGCCGCTCCTGGTTGAGCACGAGAAGTTCGCACCCATTCCTACTGGCGAAATGCTCGAACCACTCGAAGCCAAACCGGGTGAGCCGGTCGCGGTGGGCAAGGATCAGGGTTTTGACCTCTCGCCGTCCAATGGCGTCCATGAGTTCCAAAAAGCGCTTGCGCTTGAAGTTCAGTCCGCCACCGACCTCTTCGATGAACTCGACGTTCGCCAGTCCCTTTGCCACCACGAACTCTTCCAGCACCTTGCGCTGATTAACAAGATCGGGCTTCTGTGCGGCGCTGGAGACGCGGCAGTACGCGATGAGCCGCGTCGGCTCGGACACCGCATGGCGCAGGCCGAGAAAATCACGAAGCTGTGATTCGGTGTAAAGCCTTCGGTTGCTGTCGGTCCGCGCCGCAGGAATTAGTCGGCCTTCACGCTCCCATCGCTGCAAGGTCTTGACCGAGACCCCCAGCAGCTTGGCCGCCCGGCCCGTGCTCATGGTGCTTTCCATGCCCTACATAATACACCATTACGCACTATTTGCAATACTAGAGTTTTTCTCCTTAACCTCTTTGGTGGGATAAGAAAGGATCGGTAAAAGACCTGGGTCTTCCCTTTGCGATAAGAGCTGAGAAGGCAAAACAAGGGAAAGAAAAAGGGCTAGCCCATGAACCGGTCCAAAACTCATTTTTGTTCACTGGGACATTCTCAAAAGAAACGGGATGGCTGTACTGTAAAAGAGAGTAGCTTTTTTCCCCCGCTTTTTTTGAGGGAATAGCCCAAAAGAGTTTTTCCTTTTTCTTAGGAGTCCTCTGAAAGAGGCTCGCTTTTTAGCCCGGCTGTTTTCAAAAGTTTCAGGAGAAAGAAGGCCCTTTGCCGTTGGGATTTATCTCCGGGAAAAACTAGGGGATACAAGCTTTAACACAAAGAAGGTTGATCCTGGCTACCGGGAAAACAACAAGCTTCTTTTTGAAATCTACCTCGGTCTTTTCCGTTTTGCCCTTTTCGGGAGAAAGAAGCAGGGGCTTATACATCGAGCTTAAAAGAAATTATATTTAAAAAAAGGCATTGATGACTTTATTCGTTATGGAGAAATAAAATAAAATTAAAAAACGGTAGCAACGTTATGATCTTAGCAGCAAGCACTCTCTGTCTTGGGGCAGCAACAGCTTCGGCCCTGGCTATAGCTGGCCTTGGATTTGCCGTCTGGAGTTACTATCAGAAGAAAAAAAGGAGAGCTTTTATCGTTTTCTTTTTATCAGCCCTGCTATCCCTCATTGCAAACCTTTTCTGTTAACGGATGATTCCCCATCTTTTGCTGAAGGGCCAGTAAACGATAAACCCCGTTCCGACTATATTTTGCATTGGAACGGGTCCCCAAAACCGACTGTCTAGGCTATCCGGACTGTTATCTCCCATTGCCCAAAGACTTAGAGGGGGGACGGTATAGGTTTCACTGGGATCGACCAAGTATTGTTGATTGGGTAAAATGACATAACCCTGGTAGCCCTCTTTTTGTGACTCGATTTTAGCCATCATCGGGTTGGGAGCTGTTATGGAACCATTGATCGACAAGTAGGGAGGCCTGATTTGAAGGACGTCTCCGGCAATGCCCACGCATCTTTTAATATAGTACTGAGAACCTTCTATTCCTTGAAGCCGGAGATTGGATTCGATCCCTTCTATCCCCGTGGTCTTAAAGACTATGACTTCTCCCCTTTTTGGAAATCGAAAATGATAAATGAATTTGTTAACGAGGACTTGATCTCCCGTTTCTACCTCGAAGTTCAGAACATTCATTTTGGGTTCAAAGGTCATACCCGGGCGAATTCCGAGCTTGTACTCGAGCAGGTGAGGACTCGTCCAAAGAACAGCGCTTTCACCACTCTCAAAAGTCAGTTTTGAATATTCAAAAAAGAGGAATTTTTTACCTTCAATTTTTTCGAGAATTCCTCCTCGTTTTAAAGAAAGGTTGTGGTAGCTTTTTCCGAGGATGCAAAAGTCTAAAATTCTCCGCAGCAGATGGGGGGGCTGTTCATTCCTTGCGCTAACTTGGATCCCGTAGAGGGTGGGTTTCATGGAATCGGTAGGGATTTTAAAGGGCTGCAGAAAATAGGCCCTGATGGCAAGGGCTACGACCAAGGCTACAAACAGCACTTCTATATTTTCTTTAAATCCAGACCATTTCGATTCAGTAAAAATCGATCGGTATAACTTTTCACCATCGTTGAGAACGGCTTCCAGGTTTTGTTGTGGGCTGCGGATCGCCGATTCAAGTTTTTGAAGATAATCGAGGATTTTTTTGACCTTGGCTTCGTCAAGCAAATCCCTGCGATAATGCAGTTTTCTTCGAAAATCCTTCAAAAACTGGAGGGCGATTTTTTTATTTTTTTTTCTATTAAGATCTCTGTTCTTGAGAAACAAAAAGCTCATAGTTGTTTAGTATCCGTTTTAAGAATTTCCAGGAAGGCTTCTTGGGGAATATCCACTTTTCCAAATGTTTTCATCCTTTTTTTGCCCTCTTTTTGTTTTTCCAAAAGTTTCCTTTTTCTTGTAATATCCCCTCCATAGCACTTTGCGGTGACATTTTTGCCAATAGCTCCTATGTCTTCTCTAGCTAAAATTTTGCTTCCTACGGCCGCTTGAAGGGCAATTTTAAACAAATGCCGGGGAATGCTTTCTTTCAACTTCTGGATGATCGACCTGCCTCGCGACTCTGCTTTTGAAGAATGGACTATACAGCTAAGGGCTTCTATGGGTTCTCCGTTCACAAGTATATCGAGTTTTACAAGGTCGCTTATCCGGTAGTCGGCGGGTTTGTAATCCATCGATCCGTACCCATGGGTGATCGATTTGAGCTTGTCGTTAAAATCCACAAGGATCTCGTTCAAAGGGAAAAGACAATGCATAATGACCTTGTTTTGATCCAGGGTTTCGGTCGTTTCACAACTCCCCCTTTTTTCTGAGATCAGTTGCATAATTTCACCTATATTTTCAGAAGGAACGATGAGGTAGGCTTGGACATAGGGTTCAGCAATATGTTCGATGGTCGATGGATCGGGAAGCTTGGCAGGGTTATCCACTTCGATAATTTCACCGGAACGCAAAGTCACTTTATAAACGACACTGGGATAAGTCGTGAGGATGTCCACTCCATATTCTCTTCTCAGCCTTTCTTGGACGATTTCCATGTGGAGAAGGCCTAAAAAACCACAACGGAAACCCGATCCTAGGGCAACGGAACTTTCTTGGCTAATCGTGATGGCCGGATCGTTGATCTGTAGTTTTTGAATAGCATTCTTTAGTTTTTCAAATTCAGAAGAATTTAAGGGATAAATCCCGCTAAAAACCATAGGTGATATTTCTTGAAAGCCCGGGAGAGGAGAGGTTGTTCCTCCGACTTCCCAAGTTATCGTGTCGCCGATTTTAATTTCCGAAGGGTTTTTGATATTGGCGATAATGTATCCCGAATTACCTTCGTACAATACTTCTTCGGGAACCATTTTCGGGCAAAATATCCCCACTTCTTTAACCTCGTAGGTCTTGCTTGTAGATAAGAGGAGAATTTTATCCCCCTTTTTGATTTTCCCGGAAAAGAGCCGGACGTAGAGAATGACTCCTTTGTAAGGATCGTAGACGGAGTCGAAAATCAGTGCTCTTAAGGTTTCATCCGGAAAAGAAGCCGGAGGAGGGATTTTTTGTATAATGGCTTTAAAGATCTTATCGATACCTATGCATTCTTTTGCACTTGCGGCTATCGCTTCATCTGCAGGAATAGCCAGTATCTCTTCGAGTTGTTTTTTTACCAGATCGACATTAGCCGTGGGAAGATCGATCTTGTTAATGATGGGGATAAGAACAAGGTTGTGTTTTTCGGCAAGAAACACGTTAGAGACGGTTTGTGCCTGAATTCCTTGCGTGGCATCGATGACCAAAAGCGCCCCTTCGCATGCGGAGAGGCTCCGGGAAACTTCGTAAGAAAAATCAACATGCCCAGGAGTATCGATCAAGTTAAGCTGGTAATGGGTTTTATCCTCAGGGAAAAAATAGATCATGCTTACGGGATGGGCTTTGATGGTAATACCCCTTTCCCTTTCAAGATCCATGGAATCCAGCAACTGTTCTTTCATCTTGTTTTCGGCGACCGTTCCCGTCATTTGCAGAAGCCTGTCCGAAAGAGTCGTTTTCCCATGATCAACATGGGCGATGATACAGAAGTTCCTGATTCTTTCTCTAGGGAATTTTTCCATTATTTAACCCCTTCCCATTCTTTTTATCCAGTTGACAAGGCAGAAACCTAAAAGAAAGATACGTTCTTAACCAGGCATGAGATCGTTTTCCAGCAAAATCTTTTTTTCAACCACGAAGAGTAAGCAAACCGTATTAACCATAGCCTAACCTAGGAGCAGGACAAGAGCTATTTCATGCCTTGGCCTTTTCAAATCTCTTGTAGAGCCTTTCCCCCCCCGTTTTTGCCCGTTGCCCCATTCCGTGTTATTCTCAACTAAGATAGATTAAAAGAAGTCGTTCTATCCTAAAGCCCGGGTTAAAATTGGATAATATGAAGCTCCCTGGCGCCTTAATTTTTTAAGGGAGCCATGAATTCGGGACCAATAGGTTGGGGAATAGTTTGGGTAAGGATGAGTTCTACCTGTTGAAGATCCTCTTGGCTTATCGTCCATCCCGTCGAACCTAAAGCTTCCTTGATTTGATTGGGATGGCGTGCCCCCCAGAGCACGATGGAAACCCCAGGTTGTCCAAGCGCCCACCCTGCAGCAAACTGCGCTAAGGATTTTCCATAATGGGAAGCAATAGGCTTGAGTTTTTCTACAGCCTCCAGGTAGCGGCTAAAATTTGCTCCTTGGAATTTAGGATCCAATCTCCTTAAGTCTCCTTCCGGAAAGGTCGTATTTTGATTGAATTTCCCCGTGAGAAGTCCCCGACAGAGAACCCCATAGCAGAGGGTAGCAATACCATGCTCTCTACAATAGGGAAGGACATCTTTTTCAGCTTCCCTTTCAAACAAGTTGTAAGGAGGTTGGTTGGTGTGGAGGGGTGCTCCTCTTTTAAAAAGTTCCATCTGCTTTGGAGAAAAATTGCTGACGCCGATTGCACGAATCTTGCCTTCTTCTCTTAATTTTAGAAGGGTATAAGCTGTTTCTTCAAAAGGGACTTTTTCATCAGGCCAATGGACTTGGTAAAGATCTATGGTAGACAGTTTTAGTCTTGATAGACTGGCTTCGATTTCCTGCCTGATTCGTGCCGGTGAACTATTACGTCTTATTTCTCCACGTTCATTCCATTCAAGACCAAACTTGGTAGCAATAACAAAAGGATGGGATTTTCCAAGAAGTTTGAGGGATTTGCCGACTATTTCTTCAGCCTTTCCAAATCCATAAATGGGGGCTGTATCGATGATGTTGATCCCCCACTCGACAGCTTTAACGATCGTTTCTATAGCCTCTTGTTCATCCGCTCCTCCCCACATCCATCCCCCCATGACCCATGTTCCAAGACCGATGCGGGAAACTTTTTTGTCTATTGCAGCTAACTGTATGTAATCCATAGCCCTATTTTAATTGTGCCTACGAAGTTTAAAGTTAAATAAATTTTTTTTGATCAGCTTTTCCAAGAAAAAAACTCTACTCCCTACCCTTTTATCACCGGGAAAGGGCGGCTGACAGTTCCTTTTTGAGAAAAGACATTTCGTTTTCAGATAGACTCTTAGGTACCGAAAACAAAGGACCAACAAAAATTCTACATCGACTAAAGGGAATAGGGATTTGAAACTTATCCCAACTTTTGAGTTCTATCTTGCTTTCCAGTTGATAGCTTACCGGAACAATCGGCAGTCCAGAAAGTCGGCTGAGATGAATGACCCCTTCTTGGAAAAAATAACAAGGGCCCCTGGGTCCGTCAGGAGTCACCGCTATATCATAGCCTTCTTTCTTTGCTGCTTGTATGGCAGCTTTAAAGGCTGAAGCTCCTTTTTTTGAAGATGATCCTTCGGCGGGAATGAGGTTGAATTGACCGAGAACACGACTGAGAAATTTGCCGTCGTTGCTCCTGCTCACAAGAGCAATCAGCTTTCTTTTTGGAAAATACTTTCTATACAAATAGGGCATAAGAAGAATACGGTTATGCCAAAAAGAGAAGATAAGGGGGGTTGCAGGAGGCGAATGGACGATTTTCCAGGGGTCGTGAAGTTCGTAAGAAAGCGTGTAGGCCCAGCCCCGAATGAACGCTGTTGCCACCGCCGGAGAAAAACTTCCTCGCATCCATTTTCTTGCTTCAGTTATCATGGAAGAGGCTAAGGACATTGAAGGCATAGGAAGAAACTAACAAAATATTATTTTTTGGATGGGAAAACAATTTTTTAAATTTTTTTAGGCATAGGAAATAAAATATAGGCAAGGAACGATTACTATGGTTAGGGATGGCCTTCAAAGAAGATTTCCTCTTCGGCGGGCTTGTGTATCCTGATCAGCTTTACTCTTCTTATCTTTTGGGGGCTGACATCTTCGACAACGATTTGAAATCCGTCTATTGTGAAAAGTTCTGCTTTCTTGGGTTGCCTTTTTATCTTTTCGAAACACCACTCCGAAACGGTTTGTGTGGTGTCTGTAGGCAGAGGCCAGTTTGTCTCGTTGGCCAGGTCTCTCACAGGAAGATCTCCATCGACGATGGCGTAGTCCTTTGAAAGTTCATAAATAGGGCCTTTTTCGATGTCGAATTCGTCGCGAATATCGCCGACTAATTCTTCGAGTACATCTTCAAAACTAACCACTCCGATCACCTTTTCATTTTTGTCCTTAACAATGGCCAGGTGCGTCCTGGCCTTGCGAAATTTTTCGAGCATTACAGGAAGAGGCGTGGAGGGAGTAAAAATAAGGGCGGGCCGGAGGAGAGCGGAAAGTTTTGTCTGGTCTCCTAAAGCTATATATTGCCATAGAAGTTCTTGAAGAAGAACCATTCCAACAAGATTGTCGATCTCCCTGTCACAGACAGGGAAACGGCTATATCCCGATTTTTGGGCAATCTTGAGATTTTCTTGGATGGATTCGTTTAGCCAGAGAACGACAACCCTTTCTTTAGGGATCATCACTTGCTCAGCCGTTGTTTTTTTCAAACGTAAGGCTTTGATCATGATGCTGTTGATCAGCTCATCAAAGGGATGGGCATGGGAGGAATGCAGGATGATCTGCTGGAGTTCTTCCATTGAAACACCCTGGCCAAAGCGAGCTGAAGACTCGGGAAGTTCAAAACCGAGAAGTTTGAGGGCCAAGTTGGCAGAACCGTTGAGAATGGCTATTGCCGGGTAAAACAAGAGAAATATCAAGGAAAGAATGGGGCTTGAGAAAAGAATGATCCTTCGGGCATATTGAAGGGCCAGGAATTTTGGAGCGAGTTCTCCTAGGGCTATGGAAAAGAAAGTGATTAAACAAAGAGCTAAAAAGTAGGAAAGGGAATTGAGAGTGAGGGGGTGGGATAAGCCGATCTTTAAAAAGAGCACTTTGATCCATCCTGCAACGGTAGGTTCGGCAATCCATCCTAGACCCAAACTTGAAAGGGTAATGCCCAATTGGGTAGCGGATAGAAAAAGGGGAGGGTTTTGAACGATTTTCAAAGCGAGGGGAAGACGCCAATCTTTTGATTTTAAAAGGAGTTTGAGTTCGGTTATTCTTACTTTTACAATGGCGAATTCCGCAGCAACGAAAAACCCGTTAGCAAGAATGAGGAAAACGATGAGCAAGGGTTTCCAACTTATTTCGAGCCAATCGTGCATGAGTAGGATAAGAATTTTTTAATTAAGGATACGAAGCTTAAGGAGTTCTTTTTTTAAAAAGGGGTAAAAACGGCATGGATTTTCATTTTTTTTGCTCCTGGCTTGGATAAGGGATAAAAGAGGAGAAACTACCAGATGTAAAGGTTGCTTGGCTCTTTTATGGGGATTTATAGGATTTATGAGTTGTTTTTTACGAAAATATATCATCAACTCTGCTATCTTTTTTCCATGCATAGCCGTCGTTCATGTCCCAAAGACTAAATCTTCAATAGAGAAAAGAGGCTTTTGATAATGAATGATTCTTTTGCTGAAGAGAACCTGTACCGCCAAGCTCTGAACTTTCTTGGACAAGCAAGAAAAGTAGGAATGAAACTGGGCTTGCAAAACGTTCAAAGGCTTGCCATGGAAATGGGCAATCCCCATGAAAACTTGAATTTTATTCATATCGCCGGGACAAACGGTAAAGGCTCCACAGCCGCTTTCATTGCGTCTGCATTACAAGCCAGCGGGCTAAAAACAGGTCTTTTTAGTTCTCCTCATCTCGTTACCATAAGGGAAAGAATACAGGTTAATGGAAAACCCATCACCAAGATACAATTTAGTCGTTGGGTATTGGAAATTCAAGGAAAGATTCAAAAGATCAGGCAGCTTAAAGAGGATTTTACCTGTACATTTTTTGAGATCATGGCCATAGCGGCTATTCTTGAATTTTCAAGAAGTAAAGTCGATTGGGTAGTTTGGGAAACAGGATTAGGAGGCCGGTTAGACGCTACCAATTTTGTCATTCCAAGGCTTTCGGTCATCACCAATATTGATTATGACCATACCCAGTTCCTGGGAGAAACCCTGGAAGAGATAGCTGCTGAAAAAGCCGGGATTATCAAGGAGGGTGTACCCGTAGTCGTTGGAAATTTAAGTCATGGAGCGTTGGAAGTGGTCAAAAAATGTGCGGCTAGGGTAGGGGCACCGGTGGTCGAAGTCTTTCGATCCGTTTCCCTGAAGTCCATAAAATTAGATTACAAGGAGCATTGGGTTGAAATTGCAGGTTTTCCCTTTTGTTTGGGTTTGACAGGCTATCACCAGCTTGAAAATGCCGCTTGTGCTTTTGTCTCCCTTAAGCTTCTGTTTTCCAAAGAAGACCCTTTAGATATAAAAAGCATTCAGCAGGGTTTCCGGGCGGTTGATTGGCCGGGTCGGTTTCAACTTCTTTGGGAAAAGCCTCTTTGTATTGTTGATGGTGCGCATAACGTCGGAGCTGTTGTTCAACTTGTAGCGAATTGGGAAAAAATTTTTGGAGATGAACCTTATCATTTAGTTTTCGGAGTATTGAAAGATAAAAACTTTGCCCTCATGGCTGACGTTCTCAAAAGAAAAGCCCAAGAGGTAACTTTGATCAAGCCGCCTACTGTAAGAGGTTTAGAACCCCAAAAGCTGTTTCCTTTTTTTGGCGACGTTAAACTCCGAGTATGTTCTTGTTGGAGTGATTTTAAGCTTTCCCTGGATAGGACTTCTCTCCCTATTCTGGTAACGGGTTCACTTTACTTGATTGGACACGTTTTGGTGGAAGAATGCGGAGGAAAAGAAGAATACAGGTGGAATGAACTCCTTGATGGATAGCTTCTATGAGCTTTTTCCTTAAACACAAAGCTAAAAAGAAAAGACCGGCCATATTTTTCGATCTGGTAGGCACACTCTTGGATGTGGCTCAACCTGTCGGTGAAGTCTATTGTGGAATTCTCAATGAATTTGGGATAGAAAGTGATCCTCGGGTGCTCCAAAAACACTTTAACGAAGTTTTTAATGCCACAAAAATTAGGCCCAAGGGGACAATCCCCAAGGACGGACAGGATAAAGATTTTTGGATGAAACTGGTCCGAACCGTCCTTGAGAAAAGTGGAATAAACACGGACAGCTTTTCTTTTGCTTCTTATTTTGAAAAACTTTATTCTTATTATGCTAGAAAAGAAGCGTGGCTTCCCTATCCAGAGGTTTTCAATGCCCTTCAAAGAATCTCTGAGCTGCAATTTCCCCTCTTTGTAGCGTCCAACTGGGATAATCGTGCTAAAACAGTGCTTCGACAGTGGGGAATGGCCCACTTTTTTGCAGGCATCTATTTATCGGCTGAATTAGGGGTATCAAAGCCCATGGCCCTGTTTTATGAAAGCATACTTTTAAGAACAAACAGCTATTGGGAATCTTTGTTTTTCGTGGAAGATGATCCCCAGATGCAACCTCCTTTTTATCCGGGGATTTATGTTTATCTTTTAAAAAGACCGGAAAAAAACCTTTTTGATTTCTTGTACCAATTACAGCGTTACGGGATCGATTAAATTTTTTTTAGACAAATTAATTGATAAAAAAAATTATTTAATTATTATAAAAATCGATTATGCAATTACCGTCTCGATCTTATTCAACAATTGGATTGAAAATTGTCATGGGCCTGAGCGGTCTTATCTTATTTCTTTTTCTTGTTGTGCACATGCTCGGTAATTGGCAGGTGTTTCTTCCTCCTTACTACATGAACACTTATGCTTATTTTTTAAAATCGAAACCCCTCTTGCTGTGGACTATTCGGCTGTTTCTTCTTCTGACCCTGGTTGTTCATGTCTACACGGCGATAAGGCTGTGGAGAATCAACCGCAATGCTAGACCCTTTCCTTATGCTCTCATGCTCCCTAATCAAGCGAGTTTTGAATCGCGAACCATGATCTTTTCCGGCTTTGTTATATTACTTTTTATCTTGTTTCATCTTTATCACTTTAGCTTTAAAGCTCCTCCATTCGGGTATTTTAAAAATTTTCTCTATGTTTTTGAAAAATCCAAAGAATCGATCCCCGATGTTCGGGCGATGGTCATCGCCGGATTCCAAAATCCATGGGTGACTTTCTTTTATGTTTTCTCCTTAACCCTCTTGTTTTTACATCTCAGGCATGCCCTGGAGAGTTTTCTGAATTCATTAGGCTTTGTCAATAGTCGCTCTCTTCCGTGGGAAAAAATCGTTGCTCATGCCTTTGCTTTGGTCTTGTATGGGGGCTTTGTTGTTGTGCCTTTGGCTATATTTTTTAAGTTAGTTCATTGAAAAATTTTTAATACCAATGTCTATAAAGCCTGATCATGATGAAAGGATTTCCCTACCCGATGCGAGAATTCCTTCTGGTCCTTTGAGTGGGAAATGGCAGAAACATAAAAATACCGTTGCGCTCGTTTCTCCCGGTAATAGGCAAAAATACAAGGTTATCGTCGTGGGGACAGGCCTGGCCGGAGCGGCTGCGGCAGCAACTCTTGGAGAATTAGGATATCAGGTAGAATCATTCTGTATTCAAGATAGTCCAAGGCGAGCCCATAGTGTAGCCGCCCAAGGAGGGATCAACGCAGCCAAAAATTATCGAAACGATTGCGACAGCGTTTATAGGCTTTTTTACGAAACAATAAAGGGAGGAGATTTTAGGGCAAGAGAGGCTAATGTATACAGGCTTGCAGAAATCAGCACAAGCATCATCGATCATTGCGTGGCATTGGGTGTGCCCTTTGCCAGGGAATATGGGGGAATGCTCGCGAACCGGTCTTTTGGGGGAGTCCAGGTTTCAAGGACTTTTTATGCCCGGGGAGCCACGGGCCAACAGCTTCTTTTGGCGGCTTACAGTGCCCTCAACAGGCAACTAGCCTTGGGGACGGTTTCAATCCATCCCCGGACCGAAATATTGGATATCGTCATTATAGAAGGCCATGCCAAGGGGGTCATTGCAAGGGATCTTGCCAGTGGAGAAATTTCCTCTTATAGTGCTGATGCCGTTGTCCTGGCAACGGGGGGCTATGGAAATATCTATTACTTGTCCACGAATGGTCGGGGTTCTAATGCAACAGCCATATGGAGGGCATATAAAAGAGGAGCCGCTTTTGCCAATCCCTGTTTTACTCAAATTCATCCCACTTGTATCCCCGTTTCTGGAGATTACCAATCTAAGCTGACGTTGATGTCGGAGTCCCTGCGCAATGACGGGCGGATCTGGGTTCCTTCAAAGAAAGGAGAGCAGAGATCTCCGTCCGGTATCCCGGAGGTTGATCGAGACTATTTTCTCGAAAGGCTTTACCCTGCTTATGGTAATCTTGTTCCCCGCGACATTGCTTCAAGAGCGATAAAAAGAATTTGTGATGAAGGTTATGGTGTAGGTCCTGGAGGGTTGGGGGTCTATCTTGATTTTTCTGATACGATTCGGAAAAAGGGCATCGACTATCTTAGAGAACGCTATGGGAATCTTTTTGACATCTATAAAGAGATAACGGGAGAAAATGCTTACATTACTCCGATGAGAATCTATCCGGCGGTGCATTACGTGATGGGAGGGCTTTGGGTGGATTATCACTTGATGTCCACGATCCCGGGGTTGTTTGTTATTGGAGAGGCGAATTTTTCTGATCATGGAGCCAATAGGCTTGGGGCTAGCGCCCTGATGCAAGGGCTTGCCGATGGATTCTTTATTTTGCCTAATACGATTTGTGACTATTTGGCTAAAGTTGGTCCTTGGAAAATATCTCCGGATCGAACCGAATTTAAGTCCCTGGAAAAAGAAGTCATGAAGAGGTGTAAGAATCTTTTGGAAAGAAAGGGGAAAAAAACGGCAAGTCATTTCCATAAGCAGTTAGGACAAATTCTTTGGGACAAGTGCGGGATGGTTAGAAATGGTCCTGGGCTTAGAGAGGCCCTTGCCCAAATTTTAGAATTAAAAGAGCAGTTCGACAAAGAGATTATTGTAGGGGGAGCCGAAGAGGGAATCAATCAATCCCTGGAATATGCTTTGAGGGTTGCCGATTATTTTGAACTGGCGGAGTTGATGTGCAGGGATGCTTTAGCCAGAGAGGAATCTTGCGGGTGTCATTTTAGAGAAGAATACCAGACCCCAGATGGAGAGGGAATACGTAACGATAAAGACTATGCCCACGTTGCCCTATGGTTTTACAGAGGGAAAACAAACAATCCTTTATTGGTTAAAGAACCTCTTGTATACGAAGAAATCCACTTTGCAGCTCGAAGTTATAAATGAAAGTACGACTCAAGATATGGCGTCAACCCCTTGGAAATAACCTTCAAGGGGCCTTTGCTCATTATTCCCTTGAAGCGGTTAATCCCGACATGTCTTTTCTGGAAATGCTCGATCTATTGAACGATCAACTGGTCCTTAAGGGAGAAGAACCGGTAGCGTTTGATTCGGATTGTAGAGAGGGCATTTGCGGAAGTTGCTCGCTGATGATCAACGGCAAACCTCATGGACCGGGTTATGGAATTACGACCTGTCAACTTTACATGAGGCGCTTTAAAGATAATGAGGAAATTATTGTTGAACCTTTCAGAAGCCGGGCTTTCCCGGTCATCAAGGATCTTGTTGTGGATCGTTCCGCCTTTGACAGGATCATGCAGGCAGGGGGATATATTTCTGTTTCCGCCGGACAGGCTCCTGAAGCCAATTCGATCCCTATTCCTCATCCTATTGCAGAAAAGGCTTTTGATGCGGCTCATTGCATAGGATGTGGAGCCTGTGTTGCCGCATGTAAAAATGGCTCGGCTTCTCTATTCGTTGGGGCCAAAATAACCCATCTTTCCTTGTTGCCGCAAGGACAACCTGAAAGAAGGAGAAGGGTGCTTCAAATGGTGGAGCAGGCAGACAAGGAAGGATTTGGAGCTTGTAGTTTTACAAAAGCCTGCGAAGCGGTCTGCCCTAAAGCTATATCAGTAGAAGTCATCTCAAGAATGCACCGAGAATACTTGATCAGCGTCTTGCAAAGGAAACTCGGCTGGATTGATTAGCATTTTTCCCCATTGGGGATGGAGGATGATTATTTTCAAAGGAGCAGCTACGGAGGAGGTCGGTTTAGTCCCTCAATCTCTCTTTTTTTGTCCACAAAGAATAGAAAAAAGCGGCAAGGATTTGTTGAAAAAGGTTATAAAGAATAACGGGTAAAATTACGGCAGGTTGATTACCGTAAGCCATGTTTGCCAGGACCAACCCCATGCCGTTGTTGTTCATTCCCAGGCTGTAGGTCAAGGTGCGTTGTATAGGTTCTTCAAAACCGAAGAGTTTGCCTATCCACAAGCCCGAGACAAATCTCAAAAGGCATATAAGGAAAGTAACAAAAACGATAAGGAGAAAAAAATCGGCATCGGGCCTGCGGATAGCGTTAGGAAGAGATGTTGTGGCATTAGAATAAATTAAAATGAGCAAGTTGATTTCATTTAAGGGCTTGATCAGGGGAAGGGATTTCTTGTAAAGGGAGTCGCCAACAAGGAGCCTTGCCAACATGCCTAGGCTGGAGGGAATAACGATGTCCAGGAGGAGAGAGCGGCTGTCGATTTGCGAGCCAAGGCTGCCCAGCATCGAATCCAGGGATTCTCCGGAGATATACCTGCTCATGTGAAAAATCACCGGGGTAAGAACCGGACTGAAGAGGGTTGATAGAATAACCATCCCCAGGCATAGGGAGAGATTGGCATTGGAGTTTTGCACCCAGGCTACCGTGGAGCCGGCGATGGGCATGGCTATAATAAGCACAATTCCGGCGTACAAGTTGGATCTTTCCAGGGGATTGTGCCACGGGGAAGATAACCACCAATAAAGAGTGATCAAACTTAAAGGAAGAACAAGATTAAGGGCGATCCCTAAAATGAGGGGAAAAGGCTTTGAGAGCTGCTCTTTTAATTCGATAAATTTTACTCCGAATCCTCCGTTGAAGAGGAGAATAAAAAGCTGCAATAACGGGAAACTGACATGTTCTTTAATGCCTAAAAAATCGAGTTGGAAAAAAGAAATGCTTCTCAAAAAAAGCCCTATTTGAGGGAATAAAGCGGCTGACAAGTAGGAAAGAATAAGACAGAAAAAGAACCTTTTATGTATCCAGTCGAAGAAACCGCCTATACTCATCTCAATGGATTTTTTTTTGAAGTATAATCGAGGAAATAAAGAAAAGGTTTCTATTTATGGGTCTTTCCAAGGGTTCTTTCCTCAAAGGGATCCTTAGTTGAACCTTCCTGTGATATAATCTTCGGTAGACTTGTGACGGGGATTGGTAAACAGTTTTTTTGTAGAATCCATCTCGATCAATTTCCCCTCCAAAAAAAAGGCCGTATAATCGGAAGTTCTCCCCGCTTCTTGGAGATTGTGGGTGACCAGGACAATGGTATAATTTTTTTTCAAGCTAATGATTAACTCTTCGATCTGTCCTGTAGCTATGGGATCAAGGGCAGAGCAGGGTTCATCCATGAGCAATACTTCGGGTTGAACGGCAATAGCCCGTGCTATGCACAAGCGTTGTTGCTGTCCTCCTGACAAGCTTGTACCCGGAGCCTGGAGTCTATCTTTAACTTCATCCCATAACGCGGCCATTCTCAGTGATTGTTCAAGTCTTTCCTCTAAAAAGGACCTGTTGCGTATTCCAGCTAGTTTCAATCCGATCAAGACATTTTCCTCGATGGACATGGTGGGAAAGGGGGTTGATTTTTGAAAGACCATGCCTACTCTTCTTCTAATCAACGTGGGATCAACGTCGGGTGCGTAGATTTCTTTCCCCATGAGTTTAACCGAGCCCTCGACTTTTACCCCCGGGTTCAATTCATGCATGCGGTTTAAACAACGCAAAAAAGTGGATTTACCACAACCGCTGGGTCCAATGATGGCAAGGACCTGGTGCAGGGCAATCTTCATAGAGACATGAAAGAGGGATTGTTTTTTCCCAAACCAAACGTTCAAGTCGCGAATTTCAAAGGCGAACGGGCCGCCGGGATTAGGATCGGGGTTTGAAAAAGAAAAAGGATAAGAATAGCTGCCCTTGACTGTCATTGTTGAACTGTTTTCCTTAAGAGCATGCGGACGGTGAAATGAAGGACAAAGATTAATAAAAGGAGTATCAATGCACTGGCCCAAGCTGCCTTATGCCATTGTTCATAGGGCGAGATGGCATATTCAAAAATGAGTAGGGGAAGTGCCGATACCGGCTCGTTCAACCTATAAGTCCAATATTGGTTCCCGAAAGCCGTGAAAAGCAAGGGGGCTGTTTCTCCTGCGATTCGCGCAAGAGCTACGAGTACACCCGATAAAATGCCCTGTTTTGCCGTTTCGATCATGACGTAGCAGATAACTTTCCATTTTCTTATCCCCAAGGCTAGGGCGGCATCGCGAAGTTCCTTAGGAACGAGGAGGAGTGATTCTTCCGTCGTCCTGCAGACCACGGGAACAAATATGAGACTTAAGGCCACCGCCGCTGCTATCGCTGAAAATCCATGCATGGGAATAACTATCCAGCTATATACCAAAATACCAATAACGATCGAGGGGGTACTGTTTAAAATATCTGCGGAAAATCGGACAATTTTTTTCAGATTATTGTTGCCGTATTCGGAGAGGAATACACCTCCAAGGACTCCAATTGGAGTGCCAATAAGAAAAGTAAGTCCCATAAGGATCAGCGTGCCGACGATGGCATTGGCTACTCCTCCCTCTTTTTCTCCTATGGGCTTGGGCAGTTGAGTGAAAAAATGAAGATCGAGGGATGAGGCTCCTGACTGGAAAAGAAAAAGAAGGATAATGAGAAAAGGCAGGATAACGCTTAATGCTGCACCCAGGCAGAGCAACTTGACGAGTTTATCCGCAAGTTTTCTCAATATATAAGAATAGGCCATATCGAGACTAAGTTGAATTTTCTTTTGTCCTTTCTTT
This sequence comes from Methylacidiphilum infernorum V4, assembly GCF_000019665.1. Taxonomy (NCBI): domain Bacteria; kingdom Pseudomonadati; phylum Verrucomicrobiota; class Methylacidiphilae; order Methylacidiphilales; family Methylacidiphilaceae; genus Methylacidiphilum (ex Ratnadevi et al. 2023); species Candidatus Methylacidiphilum infernorum. The sequence continues at coordinate 398,327 of NC_010794.1, forward strand.
ACCAAAGAGTTTAGTGAAATCCAACGGTTCTAATCCATGAATGAGAATTTGGGCCAAGATATTGACGACGATCGTTATTCCTCCGAGCAGGAGGGCAATTTCGTAGAGTGCACTCACATGAAGCTTGGATGTTGATTCGGCAAACTCGTTTGCAAGAACGCTGGATAAAGTATAAGCAGGAGAGAACAAGGAAAGGGAAATCTCCGGCTTGTTCCCTATAACCATGGTTACCGCCATGGCTTCACCGATCGCCCTGCCAAGGCCTAGTATGGCGGCTCCAAAAAGACCCTTTTTGATGAAGGGCAGAATACCGATCTTGACTGATTCCCATGGGGTTGATCCCAGGGCAAATACCGCTTCCTTGTATAACGAGGGAACCGACCTGATCATTTCGATTGCAATAGATATCATGATGGGCAGAATCATGATAGTGATAATGAGGCAACCAGAAAACATGCTCACTCCATAAAAATCTCCCTGGAAAAAAGGCAAAAACCCCAAATTTTGCTTAAGAAAGGGTACTACATATTTTTGCAACCAGGGAATAAGTTCGAACATCGCCCATAGCCCCCACACCACGCTCGGGACCGCGGACATGATCTGCAGCAGCATGATGAGCGGCTTTTGAATCCATTGAGGGGAAAATTCGGTGAGGAAAAGAGCTGTGCCAAGCCCCAAGAAAGAAGCAAGGACCAGCGAAATGCCCGATGACATGGCTGTGCCATACAAGAAGGGTAAAGCCCCGAAACGACCGGCAACGGGATTCCAATCACGATTGAATATGAAATAAATACCAAATTGAGCGGCCGAGGGCAAGCAATTCTTCAATAATTCTAAAGCTGCAAAGACAAGGAGGAAGGGAAGAGAAAGGGCACAGAGGTATGCCAGTAGGGTGAAGAGATGGTCATTGAATTTTTGGCTTAATTTTCCCATAGAATCCTCAATAGGGTTTTTTGGATTATTATGGCGGTAAAAAAAAAGGGATTCCTCTCCTTTCTTTATCTATTTTTAAAATAGTCGGCATATTGTAAATTCTTTTCATTCCCGCTTAGAAGACTAAAAAGTCTCCATTCCCAGGAATACATCGAAAGGGGATTTTTTCTTTTTAATGTCTCAAGAACGGTTAAGACTTTTTGCCTCAGAGCAAAGGGAAGAGGAGCATAATCCAAAGGGAGGGCAAAGGATTGGCCTTCTGTCAGTGCCCAAGAGAGGAATTGGCTAAGATATTCCATGGTCGTCCTGTTGGTCGTTTGAGTATTTAAGAGGATCCATGTTAATCCCGCGATGGGATAAGCTCCTGCTCGTGGAGAGTCGGTCAGGGAAATCCGAAAATCATCCCTGTTTAAATCCGTTGGGAATGATTGTGCAACGCTTTGGAGAGAAGGCAACACGTATTCTCCGGCTTGGTTCTTTACGGCGGCCATTGGGAATTTGTTTTGCAGGGCATAAGCCAGTTCAAGATATCCAATGGATCCCGGTATCGTTTTAAGGGTTGCGGCAACTCCCGCATTCCCTTTTGCTCCAATACCCCTCTGCCAGTAGACGGATGTTCCTTTCCCGGAAGTCCTTGCCCAACTCGGGCTTATTTTGGATAGATACTCGGTAAAAATGTACGTTGTACCGCTGCCGTCTGACCGATGGATAACAACGATAGGGAGATTGGGCAGGGCTATATTGGGATTTAAGGCGGCTATGCGGGGATCATTCCACCGGGAAATTTCTCCAAGAAAAATAGCCCCTAGGATATCCTTGTCTAAACAGAGAGTAGGGATGCGAGGTAAATTAAAGGCGATAACCACGGCACCGGCCACGGTGGGAATATGAATGATTTTCTTTTCTTTTCCTGAAATCAAGGTATCGGGCAGGGGACTATCCGATCCGGCAAAATCGATCGTTTGGCTAATAAGTTGTTGTATCCCTCCCCCCGAACCAATGGGTTGGTAATTAAAATGGACGGAGGGATCAATTTTTGTATATTCAAAGAACCATTTTGAATAGAGGGGATAGGGGAAGCTGCCTCCGGCACCGTTCAGGACGATATTGTTTCGAAAGCTTAATAGTCCGGTCATCAACAGCATATAGGGAAGCATTAAAACCCCTAAAAAGAGAGAAAGTTTTTGAAAAAATGGCATCTTATTTATCCCCTTTGGGGATTTCATTTTGTTTTGTCTTATCCCCTAGGAATAGCTTAAAGAAACATCGACAATGATGAACCGCTGTTATTATTGTCCTGTTTGGTTTGAAATCCAAATAAAAATTGGAATCGACTTTGAGCTTTTGGGCATAAAACCCAACTGCTCTCCCGGCAAAATTCTTTAGCCGAACCTATTCCATTTTATTCCAATTTTTTTATTGGAAATAAGCTTAGTTATTGTTTACGAGAAAATGGAGAAGAAAAGAATAAATCCTCAAATTGGGATAAAAGGAGTTCATGACTGCACAAGATATAAAGGAGAAGCCGACCCCTGGAAAAAAAAGCGTACTTATTGTTGTTGAGGCTGATCCAGAGAGAAGTCCTCGTTTTGCCGAAGCTTTGAGGGTTGCAGCCGGGTTGAGCATGCATCCCTACCTTCGCGTGAGCCTTGTTTTGAAAGAACCCCTGTTAAGGTTCTTGGATGAGAAAGCATTCTCCAGGTGGGTCGATTCAGATATTATTGATGGAGCATGGTCGGATTTAAAAGAAAATGGATGTCGAATCTTCTCTGCAAAGCCCCAAGAGGAACATTTTGACTGTCTAATTCAGTTTGATAGTGCATAAGCCTATGGAAATCGAAAATTACATCTTTGAACAACAGCAGGTTGTAGAATCAGCTCTTAGAAAGTTCGTCACGGGAAAGGCAAAAAAACCTCGGATTCTTCACGAAGCAATCGACTATTGCCTATTTTCGGGGGGAAAGAGATTAAGACCGATTCTTTGCCTGGCCGGAGCCCATGCGGTCTGTCGGAACAGCGATTGCGCTCTTCCTATGGCCTGTGCTGTGGAGTGTATCCATACTTATTCGTTGGTTCATGATGATCTTCCAAGCATGGATAACGATGACTTCAGAAGAGGGAAACCATCCCTGCATAAAATATATGGAGAGGCGCTGGCCATACTCACCGGCGATGCTTTGCTTGCCCTGGCCTTTGAAGTTGCCAGCTTGTGTTCACCATTAGGTAGAACTTACCCGGTGTCTCAAATGATTTGGGAGTTGGCAAGGACGGCGGGAAGCCGGGCCTTGGTTGCCGGACAAGTCGCTGACTTGGAAGCCGAAGGTAAAGAAATTGGATTAACCCAGCTTCGTTATATTCATTGTCGAAAGACGGCGGCCTTGATCACGACCTCTTTGCGCTTGGGAGCGATGGCTGCAGATGCTGACAAGAAAACTTTAGATCTCATTACTCGATATGGAAGAGCGCTGGGCCTGGCTTTCCAGATTATAGACGATATTCTTGATGTAACGCAAACGACCGAGATCTTGGGGAAAAGTGCGGGAAAGGATCAGAAGGCTAAGAAAGCGACCTATCCAAGAATCATGGGGCTGGAATATTCTAAAGAAGCTGCAGCATACTATACTCAAAAAGCTCTTCGTTATGCTTCTAAGCTTGGAGAAAAAGGAAGACTGCTCTCCGATCTGGCCAATTTTTTGCTGACAAGGGAAAAATAGGCTGTTGTTTAAGGTTATGAAAGGGACGGGGGATTGATTGGCCAAGCGGAAAACAAACTTGAATGCTTTTTCCAAAGAGAGTTAGAATGAGACATGAATTCTACACATCTCATCTTCTTTCGAAAAAGGTTTTGTCCGGTGTGGCTTCTGTTGGCCTTTTTTTCCCTTTTAGTTGCAGGGATTCAAGCCCAGGATGATTTTTTTTCCGCACAACCCTTTAAGGAGACGGATAGCGAAAAAATAGTGACCACGCCTTCAGGACTGAAATATATCGATTATGTGGTGGGATCAGGAAGCGCGGTTTCTCCAGGCAAAAGAATTACCCTCAATTACGTGGGCAAATTGGAAGATGGGAAGATTTTTGATAGTTCTCTTGCCCGAGGGAAACCCTTTAGTTTTGTCCTGGGTGTAAGCCGAATGATTAAAGGATGGGAAGAAGGGGTTTCTTCAATGAAAGAGGGAGGGAAAAGAAGACTGATTATTCCACCCAGTTTAGGATATGGCACTGAAGGAGTGGAAGATGTGATCCCTCCGAATGCTACTTTAATCTTTGATATAGAAGTACTGAAAGTAGAATAAAACTTTTAGAGTCTTTCTTCCCTGCCATGAGCGAGAAGCAGTCGATTTTATCCCCGAGTTTTAATTTTTCGTATTGACCTAAACCAAAAGAATCGCTATCCACAATCCCATGCATTCAGGAAGGGTTTTTTTGGAAAAGGAAAATCGAGAAGAAAATAGAGCTACTTTTCATTCTTCGCCTCTGATTTTGGTTGAAGAGAGTTTAAATCTTCCCAAAAAAGTTGAAGAGACGATAAAAAAAGCCCAAAGGTATCTCCTTTCAATACAAAAAGAAGACGGTCATTGGGTTGGGGAATTGTTTGTCGATGTTACCCTGGCTTGCGATTGTATTCACCTCATGCATTGGAGGGGGAAGATAGATTATAAAAAACAGCTTAGGTTGGTCAAGCACATAGTGGATAGACAACTCCCAGATGGGGGATGGAATATTTATCCTGGTGGTCCCAGCGAAGTCAACGCGACGGTTAAAGCTTATTTTGCTCTGAAATTGGCTGGTTTTTCCCCCGATGATCCCTTGATGGCCAAGGCCCGGTCGACCATTCTCAGACTAGGAGGAATTCCCAAATGCATGACCTATACAAAGCTGGGGTTAGCCCTTCTAGGAGTTTATCCTTGGGATCGTTTACCTGTGATCCCCCCCGAGATCATTCTCTTTCCGAATTGGTTCCCTTTCAATATCTATGAAATTTCGGCATGGAGCCGAGCAATGCTTGTGCCTCTTTCGGTTATCCATCACTTTAAACCGACAAGGAATCTCCCCGAAAAATACCAGCTTCACGAGCTCTTTCCCTATGGCACCGAACATGGAAAATTTTCCTGGTTGAAAAAGGGAGCAAGGTATTTATCTAAGCAAGGGCTTTTCCTGGCTTGCGACAAGTTTTTGCAATATTGGGATAAAACCTCTCTGAAACCATTTAGAAAAATGGCGTTAAAGAAAGCCGAAAAATGGCTTTTAGAAAGAATATCTGCAGGCTCAGATGGGCTTGGAGCCATATTTCCTGCAATGCATTATGCGATCATGGCCTTGATCGCCATGGGATATACCGAGGACAATCCCATTCTCAAAAAAGCGATTGCTGATTTTGAAGGCTTGGAAGTCGACGACAAAAAGAATGACGATTTGAGAATACAACCCTGTTTATCCCCTGTATGGGATACCGCAGTGGGTCTTGTCGCACTGGCGGAATCCGGGGTGGCGAGAAATGCAAAGGAATTAAAAAGAGCTGCCTACTGGCTTTTGGATCGAGAAATAAAAATCAAAGGAGATTGGCATGTAAGAAATCCCCATCCTGAACCGAGTGGATGGGCGTTTGAATACAATAATGTTTATTATCCGGACGTGGATGACACCCTCATGGTCCTCTTGGCTCTTCGATTGATCGATATTGAAGATAAAATAAGGAAGGAAGAAGTTATGCAGAGGGCATTAAGATGGGTTATTAGTTTTCAGTGTAAAAACGGGGGATGGGCGGCTTTTGACAAAGATGTCTATAAAAAATGGCTCGAAGATATTCCCTTTGCCGACCATAACGCTATTCTTGATCCTCCATGCTCAGATATTACGGCTAGAGCCCTCGAACTCTTTGGAAAGATGGGAATCAAAAAAACAGAGAGGTTTGTCCAAAAGGCTATCGCTTATCTCAAAGAAACCCAGGAAAATGACGGATCATGGATGGGCAGATGGGGAGTGAATTATATCTATGGGACATGGCAAGCATTGCGGGGGTTGCAGGCTATTGGAGAAAACATGAACCAGGAATGGATCCTGAGAGCGAGGGACTGGCTTGAATCTTGCCAGAATGAAGATGGAGGGTGGGGGGAAACTCCTGCTTCATACGACAACCCCCAACTTAAAGGCAAAGGACCGAGTACTGCTTCTCAAACGGCATGGGCTGTAAGCGGTATCATGGCCTGTGGAGATATATTCCGTCCCAGCGTTAGCCGAGGAATCAAGTACTTGTGTGATAGGCAGCTTTCCGATGGGTCCTGGGCTGAGGAATTTTTGACAGGCACAGGATTCCCGGGCGTATTTTACTTAAAATACGATATGTATAGAAATGCTTGGCCGCTTTTGGTGATCGGCGAGTACCATAGACAATACTTGAAAGCAAAGGAACAGGTATCCTACTGGGTTGACGGGACCATTGGGCGTAAGGTAAAGAAGGAAAGGCTCCCTGAGATATGATAGCTCTTGGATTTGCTATCGAACACGAAGGCAAAGAGCTATTAGGTCGTGTTCTTAGGGAGAAAAAAGAGATTGAAGGACAATGTTGTTATCTGGGGCAATACGCTCGCAAAGAGATTTGTGCCGCCGTACTGGGGATGGGGAAAACAAGGTCTGCAAGGAGCGCAGAAATCCTGGTTAGAAATTTTTCACCTTCCCTTTTTATTCTTGCAGGTTATTCCGGTGCCTTAATTCCGGGAATTCGCAAGGGAGAAGTCTGCGGAGTAGAAAATTTTCTTTCAGAACAGTTGCGTCCCATTCTTATTGGGCAAGGCTTGCCTCTTTACAAAACGGTCTGTTCCGATGTCATCGTTGCCGATCCGGAAAATAGAACGAAATTAGCTCACGTTAGTTCTGCTCAAATTGTGGACATGGAAACCGAGGCCGTTTACAATACAGTCAAAGCCCATCAAATCCCCTTTTGCTCTATTCGCGTTATTAGTGATGAATTCGGAGAGAAGCTGCCTGTGGGGGCAATGCTTTCTTCATGGGATTCCGAAAGAGGGAAATCAAGGCCTTTTGCCCTTCTCCGCTACCTTCTTGTCCATCCGGAGGAAGCCGTCCCCTTTTTTCGTTTTGTTCAAGCATTGCCCCAAGTACGGAGAAGGTTGACCAAGACCATTCTTATGCTTATTTATGACTTAGAGATTTAAGGAATTTCCTTATGAGCGATAGAAAAGATGCCAATTTGCATGTCCAACTCAGTCCCCAGGCCATTGTAAAGGTTAGGCAGTTAACCTGTTCTCGTCCTGGTCATGTTTTGAGGCTATCGGTTAGTCGAGGAGGATGTGCCGGTTATGAATACCAGTTGGAAATCACCTTGCCTAAAAAAGAAGATATCCTGATCCAAGTTGAAGATGTGAGGATTGCTGTTGATCCGGCCAGCTCTCCCCTTTTATCGGGAACGACTCTCGATTACAAGGATAGTTTAACACAAGGAGGTTTTAGAGTCATAAATCCTCAAGCTAAATCGACGTGCGGCTGTGGCTCTTCATTCCAGCCGTGAGGGCCGCGATCTTTTTTATCTGCAATTAAATAGATTTGATCTATTCTTTTTTTTATGTCTGCCAGAAAAGCCTATCCCTTTGGAGTTATTGAACCGAAGTGGCAGAGGTATTGGCTTGAAAAAGGACTTTTCCGTTCAGCAGATCCAGGAGAAGAGGGTTCAAGCAAGCCTAAGTTTTACGTTTTGGACATGTTCCCTTATCCCTCGGGGAGCGGCCTTCATGTAGGTCATCTTGAAGGATATACCGCCTCGGATATCATCGCCCGCTACAAGAGAATGAAAGGATTTAATGTTCTTCATCCCATGGGTTGGGATGCTTTTGGGCTTCCGGCAGAACAACACGCGATTTTAACCGGAACCCATCCTGCCCTTACAACAAGGCAAAATATTGCCAATTTTAAGCGCCAGATACAGGCCATGGGCTTTTCTTATGATTGGAGTAGGGAAATCAACACCACGGATCCCGCTTACTACAAATGGACACAGTGGATTTTTTTAAGGTTGTTCGAGAAGGGATTGGCTTATGTCGCCGAAGCTCCCGTGTGGTATTGCCCAAATCTCAAGACGGTTCTTGCTAACGAAGAGATAATCCATACCCCAGACGGTCCTCGATCCGAAAGAGGGAACCATCCGGTCATAAGAAAACCTTTTAGGCAGTGGTTTCTCAAGATAACCGCTTATGCTGAAAAGTTATTGGAAGGATTGGAAAAAGTTCAATGGCCGGAATCCATCAAGGAGATGCAACGCCATTGGATTGGCAAGAGCGAGGGAGCATTGATCCGATTTCCTGTAGAAGGAAAAGAGTGCAAAATAGAAGTATTTACAACCCGGCCTGATACATTATTTGGGACTACATTCTTGGTTTTGGCTCCCGAACATCCACTTGTAGAAGAAGTTACCACTCTTGAAAACAAGGCCGAGGTAGAGAACTACCGTGCTGCCGCTTTTTTGAAATCGGATTTAGAAAGAACCGAGCTGGCCAAAAGTAAAACAGGGGTCTGGACGGGGGGATATGCTCTCCATCCTGTAACAGGAGAAAGATTGCCTATCTGGGTATCCGACTATGTTCTCATGACCTATGGAACGGGAGCTATAATGGCCGTTCCGGCTCATGACCATAGAGATTACGAATTTGCTAAAACTTTTAACCTTCCCATAAGAAAAGTAGTGGTACCGGAAAAGGATGGAGAACAATATGAAACGGGTTGTTTTACCGGGGAGGGTATCTCTGTCGATTCGGAATTTATTTCCGGGCTTAAGACGGCGGAGGCAAAGAAGAGAATCGTCGAATGGCTTGAAGAAAGAAAACTGGGAAAAAAAACTATACAATACAAATTAAGGGATTGGCTTTTTTCTCGCCAAAGGTATTGGGGAGAGCCCTTCCCCATAGTATGGAAAGAAGGCAAGGCTATAGCCGTTTCTGATGCAGACCTGCCTGTTTTGTTACCTGACCTTGATGATTTTACACCAACCGATGAGGGCATAGCCCCTTTGTCGCGGAAAAAGGAGTGGGTTGAACTGCCTGATGGGACGAGAAGAGAAATTAATACTATGCCACAATGGGCGGGTTCCTGCTGGTATTATTTAAGATATTGTGATCCCCATAATGAGAAATTACCCTTTTCTGCTGAAAAAGAAAAATACTGGATGAGTCCCCAGGGAGTCGATTTGTATATCGGCGGGGCTGAGCATGCTGTTTTACATTTACTTTATGCAAGGTTTTGGCACAAGGTTCTCTACGATATAGGCTTGGTATCAACTCCTGAACCTTTCTACAGGTTAGTAAATCAAGGGGTTATCCTGGGCGAGGACAATCAAAAAATGTCGAAATCCCGGGGAAATATCGTTAACCCCGACGCGATTATCCAGGAATATGGGGCGGATACTTTGCGCCTTTTCGAAATGTTTTTAGGTCCCTTGCAACAGAGCAAACCTTGGTCTTCTAAGGGTCTTGAAGGGCCCCATCGATTTTTAGCCAGGGTATGGAGATTATTCATGGATGAAGACGGCGAAGGAATGTGGGTCTTGAGAACCGATATCGTTGATGAGCAGCCCCCGCTGCCTATTCAAAAACTTCAGCACAAGACCGTGGCCGAAGTAACACAAGATATCGAGAATTTCCAGTTTCACACCGCCATAGCCAAGCTTATGACTTTCGTCAATGAGTTAACGAAAGAAAAAACGAGATGGAAAAGCGTTCTAGAGGTTCTTCTTTTACTTTTATCGCCTTTTGCCCCCCATCTCTGCGAGGAGTTGTGGCACAACCTAGGTCATGCAGACTCTCTTGCATATGTGCCTTGGCCTGAATATGACCCGAAGTTATTGGAAGAACAATGGGTAGAGATCATCGTCCAAATTAATGGGAAAGTTCGGGGACGGTTGTCGGTAAAAAAAGATACCGATAAGCAGGAATTGATAAATAGGGCAAGAGAACATTCTTCTATTGCTAAGTGGCTGGAAAACAGGGCGTTTTCCAAGATCGTTTATATCCCTAACAAGCTTCTCAATTTTGTTTTTGAACCCAGAGAATAAGTTGGATGGTAGACGATTGATCGGGCTTTTTAGACGGCTTCTGAGAGAGAGGAAAAATTAAAGTCTTTGACTAACAGGGGAGGGACAAGGGCGGGTATTTCGTCTATTTCGCTTCCTACCGCCGAAAGAGGCTTGCCCATAGCGATAACATTTTGGAGCATTTTTACAGGACTTTGGTTGAATCGAAAATTGTTTACCGCCCTACTGATTTTCCCTTTTTCGATTAAAAACGTTCCGTCTCGAGTAAGACCTGTGAAAATAAGGGATTGAGGGTCAGCCTCTCTGATGTACCAAAGCCTTGTAATCAAAACGGCTTTATCTATATCCCGGATCATTTCTTCAAGGGAAGCCGAGCTTCCCCCCATGATGATGTTGGAAGGTTCAGCAAGGGGTTGTTTGTTTTTCTTTTTTGCCCAAAACCTGGAGTAAATGAGATTGGTAAGAACCCCGTTCTGCACCCATGGAGTATTGAAACAGGGAACACCTTCTGAAGAAAATATTGCTCCCGGGACCCTTGGATCAGAAGGATTAGAAATGAGGGTTACATTTCGAGAAAATAAAAGTTCGCCGATGCGATTTCCTCCACCCGGCTTGGAAAAAACACTCCTTCCCTCATCCGCTGCACGGCCGTCCATAGAGAACAACATGAGACCGACAAGATCGGCGACTGCCGAAGGTTCAAGGAGAACGGTATACGGGGCCGGACTGAGGGTAGCTTTTTCCCTGCTCAAAATGGCCTTATTTAGGGCAGACTCGAGGAGTTGCTCAGGATGGATATCCGAAAGCTGGAAGCCAATTGCTCCCGCCCACCCCGAACCTTGACCATCATCGGTTCTTGCCGTAAGGGTGAGTTGAAGATTGGCTACTTTTTGATAGCCAAAAAGACCGTTGGAATCGGCAATAGCTGTAAAATATTTTTGCCATTTTGCATAACAGCTTATGTCTATACGGGAGGATTTTTCTTGGGAAAGGACATCGAAAGTGCGGGAAAGAATCCTGCCCAGGTCTTCCAGGGAGAGATTCCCCATGGCTTCAGAGTAAGAACAGCTCTGAAGATAGGTTTGTGGTCCAAGAGGGGGAAGGAATTCAGGATCAGGAGGAGCAACTTTTGCAAGCATTTCGCAATGCCTTAACCCTTGCTCGATCTCCTTTTGCCCAAGTTGATTTAATGTATAGCTGGCGGTTCTGTTCCCAAATGCCGAGTTTAGCGTTAATTTCAAAGATTTTTCCGTCCCATTGGTGTTTAGGCAATTTTTGCTTATGCGGATATTTGTGGCCTCTGCACCCCTTATTTCCACAAACAAGCTTTCCGCTTTCGATAGAGAAAGGATCGCACCTAAAAGATCTTTTGATTCGGGCTCGGAAAGAATCATGAAAGCAAATGAATATTCAGGACATTGATATTTCTAAACCTGGCAGGGACAGCACCATGCGAAACCGGGGCTGATTGGGAAGGTTCTCCTTTGCCGCAAAAAAGGGTTCCGCAAAGCCTATATTCGTCCTTGCCGCAAAGGCCATCGCAGGATTTCCAAAAAGAAAGGGTATTTCCTTGATACACCACGTCTCGAAGCATTTGCCCAATTTTACCTTTTTTTATCTCGTAAAAAAGTTGTCCTCCAAATTGGAAATTGTATCTTTGCTGGTCAATGCTCCAGCTCCCATCCCCGATAATATAGATACCCTCCTCCACACCAGAGATAAGATCTTCCAACCGCTCATTGCTATCGCTTGGAACAAGAGAAATATTGGGCATGCGTTGGATGGGGAAATAATTATAGCTTTGAGCATAACTACACCCATTGGATCTCTCTTTTCCAATCCAATGAGCTTGTCCTATGGACATCTGGAAGTTTTTAAGTATCCCCTTTTCGATGATAAAGAAATCCGCCCAGCTTGATGGTAGGCCGTCATCGTCGTATCCAACGGTCGCCAATCCTCCGGGTTGAGAGCGGTCGGCTCTTATCGAAACAATGGGGCTTGCGAAATCAAACTTATCCAATTGATCAGGTTTTAGAAACGAGGTTCCGGCGTAGTTGGCTTCAAGTCCCATAATTCTATCCAGCTCTGTGGAATGGCCTATGGTTTCATGAATGGTCAACCAAAGGTTGGTTGGGTGGATAACAAGATCTTTTTTACCGGGACTGACGGGTTTAGCCAGCAGTTTTTCTTTTGCTTGACTTGTGGCTTCCTCAACCTCTGTTAAAAAAGCTTTTTTATCGATGACTTCCATGCCCCCGGATTTCGGAGCTTCCAAACTTGCCCGGGATTCGAATCTCCCTTCTTTTTTATCCACCACCGTAACGATAAACTTCGGATAGGTTCTTAAAAATGTTTGTTCTATCCAGGAACCCAAGGAGGAAGCATAAATTTTTAATTCTTTATGAAACAACAGGTAAGATCGGCAGAAATGAGCACCCGCTTTTAATGCTTGATCATTGATTTCAAGTAAAAGAGAGGATTTTTCTTCAACAGGTAACTGGAATGGATCAACAAGGACTTTTTGATGCCAAGATCCTTGTATCGAGGGAATATTTTCCAGCTCTACCCTCCTGGGATTGAACTTAAGGCAATGTTTGGCTAATTCAATGGCTTGTCTTGTTTTTTCGGCAGCCTCCTTGGGATCAAGAACATTTGAAGAAGCAAAGCCCCATGTTCCATTGAAAAGGACCCTTATGCCCATGCCGGATTCAAAGCTCCCGGCTAATTCCTCGATCCTATGTTCCCTGGCCAAGATCCTTTCCTTTTGAACCCAGTTTATCCGGATATCGCAGAATTGACAGCCATAGAGCCTAGCCGTATGCAGCGCATTTTCGGCAATAACCGCGGCCAACCTTTTACTCTGCTCTCTTTCCCAGAACTCGGGTAAAAGGGGAGCAGGGAATACAGAGGACATTTTTAAAGTAAATAAACTCCCTACAAGTCTTTTAATAAAATTTCTTCGATCGCAGTTCAATTGAGCTTTAGCCTATAAAAGCACAATTAAAGAGGATTTTCAAATGAAAATTGGTTACGGGCAAAGATCTTGCTTGTTTGCATCCCATGAGCAATCTATAATTTAATTTTTATGCCCAAGGGTTCTACTGAATGGATTTCAAAAAACCGGGAAAAGTTGTTTTCCCTTCTCGAAAGTCTTGTTCGTATTCCGACCATCAACCCTCCCGGAGAAAAATATTTAGAGATAGTGGAGTTTTTGGATGCGGAGTTCCGGCGCTTGGGATTGGAAACGCAGATTATCCAAGTACCCGAGGAGACGGTCAAAAAGCAGTTGGGATCGGCTTCTTATCCCCGGTATAATTTTATTGCCCGGTGGAACCTTCGAGCTGAAAAAACTGTTTTGTTTAATTCTCATTTTGATGTAGTGCCCGTATCCGGAAAATGGAAGCATGATCCCTTCGGAGGGCAACGAGATGAAAAGTGGATATACGGTAGAGGCTCTGTGGATATGAAAGGCCCCCTGGCAGCCAGCATTTTTGCCTTGCAAGCCATCAAAGAATTAAAAATCGATCCCGTTTTTAACGTGGAATATGCCCTTGTTGCGGATGAAGAAATCGGAGGGGAGTTGGGTTCGGGTTATATCGTTAAAAATAAGCTTGTTAACCCAGATTTCGTTATCGTTTGTGAGGGAGGCTTAGGGAAAAAGATAGGCGTAGGGCATAATGGAATAATCCAGCTGAATGTCACCGTTATAGGCCGAGCGTCTCACACGGCTTACCAGGATAAAGCCTTAAACTCTTTTCTAGAAGCGGTCAACCTGGTTAGCTTTCTGGAGGGATTTTTTAAAAAGACGATGGGAGAAGCAAAAAGGGTATTTGTTTCTCCATCCAGGGAAAAACTCAAACCCATCGTCAATATCGGGGGAGTGGTTTCCTCTGGCCCTGGAGCGAAAATCAACATTGTTTCCTCGGAAACTTCTTTTACCATCGACAGGAGACTGACTCCCTCGGAGAATCTGCAGGAAGTGGAGGAAGAGATCAGGGAAGCGATTGAAAAATGGTCGAAAAAGAGAAGAACAAAGGTGAGGATAGAAGTTATTCACAGGACAGAACCCTGTGCCATTGGTTGCGATTCTGACTTTACAAGGGCTTTCAAACAAGCCGTAGAAAAAATAAAGGGGAAAAAGGCGGTCTTTACCATAAGCAGAGGGGCCACGGATATGCATTTTTTCGTCAAGGGGCAAAAATGCCAAGCCGTTGGGTATGGCGTGGATGGCGAAGATATCCATGCCATTGAAGAAAGGGTTTCTATAGATGATCTTGTGAAAACTGCCCAGGTTTATGCAGAGTTCCTTTGCTCGCCCCGTCCTTGAGTCGCTACTTGGGATCATCGACAGGGGGGGATGGCGGTATTCAGACCATGCATCCGTTGGGACTTGAACCCAAAACCTTCGGCTCCGGAGGCCGACGCTCTGTCCAGTTGAGCTACGGATGCAGTTTTAGATGGGATTGAAGCAATGAGGACGAGATAAAAAAAGCAAAAAGGGATCAGTCACTGCTTTCACCCATGGAAAGCTCTTTGGGAAATTCTTTGTTTTTGGAAAGGCCTTTTCGGGCCAAGTAATCTTCTACAAGCATAATCTGCTCTTTTCCTGCACGTTGGACCATTTTTAAAAGCTGGTCCATGAGTGTAACCTCTTCAAGTTGTTCCTTGACAAACCATTGCAAAAAGTTATCGGAGGTAAAATCCCTTTCTTCTTTTGCCAGCCTGACTAGATCATGAATTTCCTTGGTTACATTGATTTCTCTTTCGAGAGACAACTTGATGGCCGACTCAGGGTCTTTGAAAGAAGAATCGGCTGGAGGAATGGGGGGAATACTCACCGCTACATCGTTATCAACCAAAAAACGGATGAATTTCAGGCCGTGTTGTCTTTCTTCATCGGCTTGGTTGAAAAAAAAGGCGGCAAGTTCTGGCAGAGCTTCTATTTCGAAATAAGAACCGATGGCCAGGTACAATACAAAGGCTTGAAATTCACTGCCGATCTGTTTGTATAAAAAGGGAACGATTTTTTGACTTATGATCATAGTTAACATGTAATGAAATTAAGATAAAACAAAAGAAAAATCCTTTTTCTTTTATCATTTACCTGCTCAACAGCAAAGTGGATTACCCTCTTTTTGGGCAGCAAGAAAGGACGGCGGCAGCGCGGAAAGAAGAGCTCTTTTGTTTTCCCTTCTTGGGGAAGCTTGTGGGTTTCTAAAGCCGGGACCGAAAGTGGCCGGTTGGCATGAGCTTACCTTTGAGCTGAATTGAACTCTAGCCACGGTACAGTTCGGCCTTCCGAAAGGCTTCCTTGGAGTGCCGTTTAGTATTGAAGAGGAAAACGGCAACACCCAGCGAACTTCAAAAAAACTCCGCTTGGAGGATAGAAACATCATTTTAGCTTTTCGAGGAATTCCAATGTAAATTTTCTATAACTGACACACCCCGTGCTGGAGGGATCGTAAAGGGTAATGGGCTTACCGTAGCTTGGTGCCTCTGCCAACCGCACCGTTCTTGGAATAATGGTATTGAAAACAAGATCGGGAATATGCTTGCGGACGTCTTCGACTACCTGTTGGCATAAGTTCGTCCGGCTATCATACATAGTCAAAAGAATGCCTAGGATGCTTGGGGGAAAAGGGACGAATTTTTTAAGATTCTCTAGGAGCCTAAACATCTTGGCCAGTCCTTCCAAGGCATAATACTCGCATTGGATTGGAATAATGAGCCAATCCGCCGCAACCATCGAATTGACCATGAGCAAACCAAGAGCGGGAGGACAATCAAGAATGACATACTGATAGGAAGTGTTCGCCAGGGAGTGTCTGAAGAGTTTTCTAAAAAGGGAGAACGAATCCGGCCCTTCTGAAGTTTCATTTTCCCAATTCGCAAGTTCCAAATTCGACGGAATCAGTTCCAAGTTCATGTAGGGAGTAGAGATAATTTGCTCTTGTAGCTTTTTTTCTCCTGTTAAAACAGGATAAAGGCTCTTACCTGAATCGATTGAAAAGCCAACGCCACTGGTCGCATTGGATTGTGGATCTACATCAACGAGGAGAGTTGAAAATCCTTTTTCAGCAAGACAGGCGGAAAGATTGATCGCCGTTGTGGTTTTCCCCACTCCGCCCTTCTGGTTTGCAATCGAAATAAATTTCATGGGTAAGGGGTATTTGACCCTAAATAAAGAAAACTAAATTAACATTTTGATCATTTTGAGTTAAAATAAAAGTCCAATATTTTCGCTCTCCCCTTTCCTGCTGTTGAGGATTAAAGTAGAACCGTGGAGAGACTTGACATTTTTTGTAATGTTTTAATATTAAAATCTCTTTTTCATGATAAAGGTAGATAATCTTGTTAAAACTTATTCGGGTTATACAGCCCTCAATGGGATAAGTTTTGAAGTTAAAAAAGGGGAAATCGTGGGATTCCTGGGCCCTAATGGGGCTGGGAAAACGACGACGATGCGTATCCTGTCCTGTTATCTCCCTCCCACAAGTGGAAAAGTTGAAGTTGCCGGTTTCGATGTTCTTCAAAAACCAATTGAAATCAAAAAAAGGGTGGGATATATGCCCGAAAACGTCCCCCTTTACACGGATTTAAGGGTCAGCGAATATTTAAAATACAGGGCTAAACTTAAAGGAATAAGAGGAGGGCAGGTTAAAGAAAGAGTTCAATCGGTCCTCAAGCTTTGTCATATTGAAGAGGTCTCTTCAAGCATCATAGGAAATTTGTCCAAAGGGTATCGGCAGAGAGTAGGGCTAGCCGATGCCCTGATCCATGATCCCGATCTTTTAATTTTAGATGAACCCACGATAGGCCTAGACCCTAACCAGATTCGCTCTGTTAGAGA
This sequence comes from Methylacidiphilum infernorum V4, assembly GCF_000019665.1. Lineage (NCBI taxonomy): Bacteria > Pseudomonadati > Verrucomicrobiota > Methylacidiphilae > Methylacidiphilales > Methylacidiphilaceae > Methylacidiphilum (ex Ratnadevi et al. 2023) > Candidatus Methylacidiphilum infernorum. The sequence goes on from NC_010794.1 coordinate 415,144, forward strand.
ATTGATTCGCAATTTAGGCCAACGCCACACGATTATTCTTTCATCCCATATTTTAAGCGAGGTTGAAGCCGTATGCAGCCGTGTTTTAATTATAAACAAAGGGAAGATCGAGGCGGCGGATACTCCAGAAAACCTTTCTAAACTTGTTCGAGGCGGCAGCGTTGGAGCGATACGCTTGGAGCTCTCCTGTAAGCCTTCAATAGCTAAAGAAGCATTTGAACTTATTGAGGAAGTGGAGGAAGCGGAAGTTTTAGAAGAATACCCGGGTGGCTGGACGGTCATTCAGATTTGGCCAAAACCGGGTAACGATATCCGGGATAGGATTTTCGATGTGGTACAGAAAAAGGGATGGCGACTCAGAGAGATGTCGAGAGTAAAGGCAACCTTGGAAGATATCTTTGTGGAGTTGACACAGGATTAAAAATTTTCTGTTCTTTACTATTAGATATTTTGTTTAAAATAACTTTTTTGAAGATCTAGTTTATGATTGAGGAATGGCTATGGCTTTTATGACTTTGTTTCAAAGGGAAATTAAAAGTTTTTTTGTATCACCTATAGCCTATATTCTTCTCTTTTCTTGTTCTTTGATTAATGGAGCCAGCTTTGTATTCTGGCTCAATTATATAACCATCAATAATATCAAGGAATTTACCCTCTTGCAGGCTTGTTTGAATGCCTTTTTTTTCTGGTTTTTGCTCCTAGTTCAGGTTCCCGTTTTAACGATGAGGTCTTTTTCAGAAGAATACAAGTTAGGAACTATCGAGATGATCCTGACGGCTCCGGTAAGAGAGTGGGAATTGGTGTTGTCGAAGTTTTTTGGATCGTTCTGTTTTTTTGCCGTTCTTTGGTTACCGATGATTTTATACCTGGGAGTTCTCCGTATAGTTTACGGGCATTCCTTGGGAATGAGTGTAGGTATGATCGTCATGCCCTTTTTAATGTTATTTCTTATCGGAATGTTTTTTATATCTATTGGTATTTTTATCTCTTCGCTTACAAAAAACCAGATTGTTGCGGCCATTCTTTCCTTTGCTTTGATTTTTCTTATTTTTTCGTTAAGTTTCTTAATCTATCTTGGAGTTGGAGGGCAAACACGGGAGATGATCTCATACCTCTCTTTTTTAGACCAAATGGATACCTTTTCCCGTGGTATTTTCGACTCCAGACCCGTGGTATTGTTGCTTTCAGCCACATTCTTATTCTTGTTTCTAACCGAGAGGATCTTGGAATGGAGACGGTTGAGAGAGTAATTCAAAGAAAGGAACGGCTCGTGGACATGAGAAGGCGCCTATGAAGGGAGTAAGAGTTTCTCATCCTTTAAGATTTCAACTTAGAATCAATAATATACTTACTATCCTATTAATGTTTGCGATTGTATGGATGGTGAATTACTTGGGATACAAGTATTACTATCGCAAAGATTTTTCAAAGGGAGGATTGTATACTCTTTCATCCAAAACAATTAATGTTTTGAAGTCTCTTCCGGAACCTGTAAAAATAATCGTAAGTTTAACCAATTCAAAACTACAATCAGATATCGATACCCTACTGAAAGAATATAAATACTATGGAGGCAATAAAATAATTATAGAACACATAGATCCTGCATTAAACCTTGAGAAAGCGGAGGCCTTGGCCAAGAGGTTAAAATTTGATCTTCAAGAAAATGTGGTGATTTTTGAATACAAGAATTTTCATAAGTTTGTCAGTGATAGTCAACTTGTAGAATATGATAATTCGGTGGCTATGTTAGGGCAATCTCCTCCAATTAAGGCTTTTAAAGGAGAACAACAGTTTACTGCAGCCATATTGTCCGTAGTGGAGGGCAAACCTGCAAAGGTCTATTTTCTTACTGGTCATGGTGAGCGAAGCATCGATAACTATACTCAGCCTGGGGGTTATGGAATTATCGCAAACCAGATTAGAAAGGAAAACATGGAGCCTCTCAACCTCAACATACTTGAGAGTGGTTCTATACCTGATGATGCTTCGGTTCTTGTTATTGCGGGTCCCAAAAATCCCCTTTCTTCTCCTGAAATTCAAGCTATAAACCGGTTCTTGGACGCCAAGGGGAAACTGATTGTTCTTGAAGGAGCTAATTCAAATTCGGGATTGGAGTCCGTTCTTTCGAATTATGGCATAGTTTTTCAAAATGATAAAGTCGTTGCCATCGGCAGACTCATCGGAGGAATCGGAGGAGAAATGATCATCGATAAAGCTGCGGGGACGCATTTTGCCGATCACCCCGCGGTAAAAGCGATGATCGGATATACTTTGCAACTCCCCGATTGCCGCTCAATCAGTTTGGCAAGCGAAGCATCCAACCCTAATGTTAAAAAAGTTACGGCTCTTGTGAAGACCCCGGAAGGGTTTTGGGGAGAAACAAATTGGAAGCAGGAAGAAAAACCTAAATACGATCCCGGAGTAGACATTGCAGGGCCTTTAATCCTTGCGGCTGTATATGATGGCGGTGAGGTGCCCGGAAAGGAGGGGATTCATGTTTATGGTACAAGGATTGCCGCGGTGGGTTCCTCGGCATTCCTGGCCAATCAATATATCAAGCCAGACGGCGTTGACTTTTTCATCAACTTGCTCAATTGGATGCTTCAAAAAGAGATGGCATTGGGCATTGCACCGAAATCGATTCAAGATTTCGGATTGAGTGTCCCTGCCTCACAAAGACAAACAGTTGCCATGATCTGTCTGGTTACAGTTCCCTTTGCTTTTTTAATACTTGGTGTTGGAATGTATTTTTCAAGGAGAAGATGATCCAAACCTCTAGAAAAAATGAAAAATTTTCGCTCTACCCTGGTTCTTTTTATTATTGCCGCTTTGCTTATCGGCTATATCTCCTTGTTTGATAAGAAAATAAAGTCAACGGAGGAAAGACAGAGAACCGAGAATGAACTTTTTCACGTGGAAGCAAGCGACATCAATTGGCTGCAAATCAAGTCGCAATCGGAAACGGTGGTACTGGAGAAAAAGGATAACCAGTGGAAAATTACCTCTCCGATACACGTGGATGCCGATGAACGAACAATTGATCGCTATTTAGTTGATCTTCAGTACCTGGAAATACGGAGAGAAATTCCTCAAACGGAGCTTCCCAAGGAGGATATTCTAAAACAATGGGGGTTCTCTAATCCCTCCCTTGAGATCAGTTTTAAGACTTCCAAGGGAAAATATGATTTAATCGTTGGGAGAAAGACCGCCGTTAGCGAGTTGGTTTATGCTAGGACTTCTCTCGGATCGAATGCACCGGTTTATTTGATCAGTTCTAGTATTGCGGATTCTTTAAAGAAGGGATTGGATGATTTACGGAGCCGTGTGGTTTTTCATTTCAATCCGTTTTCTGTAGAAAAGTGTGGAATCAGGCAGATGAGCGGTCCATCCTTTTCGGATTATGCCGTGTTGAAGAAAGGCAAACAGTGGGAGATTCAAAAACCGGTTTTGGCCAGGGCGGATAGCACAAAATTAGAACAGTGGTTCAACGACCTTCTTTCTTTGCGCATCGATAAGTTTGTTTCGGATGACGGATCGAATCTTAATCAATACGGCTTAGACAGTCCAAGGTACCAGATATGGGTGGGGCAGTCGGGGAAAAAAGATGAAGATAAACTTTTAGTTGGAAATAGCCTTTCTTCGAATTCAAAACAGGTCTATGCAAAAATGGCGGCAAACAATTCTGTTTTCATCCTTGAAACGGATATGATCAATCGGCTTGTCCAAAATTTTTTAGATATAAGGGATAGGCACGTATTCCCTGCGTTTAGTGAAGAGCAGGTTGATAAAATAGGGTTCCAGGGTAAGAACTTGAAATTGTTTTATATTAAAAAAGGCGGCGATTGGCAGAGCGAGGAAACAGAAAAGGGATTGGCTAACAAAACTAAGATTAAAGATTTTATAGAAACATTGCGCAACCTGGAATCTCAAGAAATCAAGCAAGAGCAGATGGAGATCAAAGTCTATGGATTAGACAATCCTGAAGAGAAAATAGAAATCGAGTTCAATCCCGGGATAACCATGGATAAGGGGCAAAAAGTTGAGCTTTACCTGGGAAAAGTTGAAAATGGGCTCATTTATGCCAAGAATTCCATCGAACCCTTCGTCTATACTCTTAAAGAAGAATTTACGAAAAGTCTCCCGAAGACGCCTTGGGATTGGAAAGATTTATCGGTTATGCAATTAGATCCCCAAGAAATTACTCAATGGGATGTCTCCTCAGCCTTGCAATCCTTTTCCGTCAAAAGAAAAGAGGGCAAATTGATAGCTACGGGGATGGCCGATACGGACGAAGAAAAGCTAAAAGACGGTCTTGAATACCTGTCCCATCTCAAAGCGGTAAGATGGATCGGTCCCCAGGGAACGGAGTTATCAAAACCCCAGGTAAAAATAACCGTTCATGCCAAGAAAAATTATATTCTTCTTATTGGACCTTCTTTGCCTTCGGGAGGAAGAATGGCCTTGATAGAGGGAAATCCTTTAGCCTTTGAGTTGGAGGAGTCCATTTTTAGAGTCCTTACCTCGCCGCAAAAAAATCCGAGCACTTTACAGGAAGCAAAGCCTCAAGCCTTGAGATAACTTCAAGATTTTGAGTTTGTTGGCGTTAGATCCTGGTTGAGTTCTTCTTCAATTTTCTGTTTGTCTTGGTATTTTTTTATGCTTTTAAAGATTACGAAATAGGAGACCAATGCAGCAGGCAACCCGATCACCAAAGAGCCGATGAACATCGGCCATCCTATATGATAGAGTTCTTGCCAACTTATTAATTGTCTTAGTTCAAGATGTTGAAGTTTGGGTAAAATCTTTTTGAACTGGTGGGCATCTGTTCCAAGGAGTATTAAACCGATTTTATACTCCAGCCACATGAGACCCGGAACAAAAGGTAAAATGATGTCGTGAGCGGCAACCCCTATGGCTGCAGCTACTTTGCTGACACGTGTGAGCCAAGCTGATAAGATGGCCAAGATAGTTTTAAATCCCCAAAAGGGGGTAAATCCATAAAAGACGCCTATCGCAAAACCCAAAGCAATGGAATGGGCCGAAACGGGCAATTTTCGAAGAGCCCTATGGCTTTTCTCGAAATGATGGGTAACGAAGGAAAAAAAATTCTTTTTTTTAATTTGTTGCTCTGGAATAGTCTGAGAAGATTTTTCCATATTAAATAGCTTATAGCAACCAGGGTGGGTAGGGAAGAGACAAAGGTTAACCCTATAGAGAAAAAAAAGCAATATTTTAATTTTCCCCTTGGACTACACCGTTAAGAAATATTTCAATGAAATTATCAATGACCGCGGTTTCGTCGACCTGGCGGTCATCCAATTCGAAAAGGGTGTTGGTGACGAGGTAATGCGAAATTATTCCAATGAAAGCAATGGAGATGAGGTAAGGATTTAATCTCTTGAAAATATTTCTTTCGATCAACTGGGAGACGTAACCCTCGAGTTTCTTGCGAATTTCCAAGACAAAGCAGTCGCAGAACATTTTCGATAATTCGTGATGTTCGAGAGCACTGTAGTAAAGGAGTCGAAGAAAATCGGGGTCGTTTTTAACAGAGCTGAAAAGCTGTAGGGCGATATTTTTTAAAAATTGAGGGATACTTTCGGGATCGTGCTCGGGATTAGCCAGATTTTCAGTCAAGGAACTTAACTCTTCTATTTTTAATCTTATGATCTCTAAGTAGAGATCTTTTTTTGTTGGATAATACCGGTAGATTAACGCCTCATTAACGTGGGCGTATTGGGCTATCATTCGGGTGGTCGTTCCCTCAAAACCATTCTGGGCAAAAAGCTTTTTTGCAGCCGTTAATATCTTTTGTTTTCCTATGGGGAATTCTCGAACGTTATCCATTGACAAGTTTATTCAGATAAGTAAGTAATCACATACTGATTTCGGTCAAACATTTATTTAAAATAATTTAAAAAGCTCGATTCGAAAAGAAAATAATGGACTATAGACTCTTAAACAGGTTGAAAAGCCCAGCCTATAAAGGCCTCACCGCTACCCTGACCGAGGAACAGGAAAAGAAAGAGGGCGAAAGAATCGAATCGGTTCATGCCAAGACAGGGGGATCGCAAACCGGCTTGGGGATGCTATCTTCGTTTTTGTTTGGCTTGATTGGGGCGTTAATTTTTTTCCTGCTTTATTTTGTTTATACTTACTTTTCCTCCTACGAAACCACCGATGATGCTTTTATTGCCGGACACATCATTCGGATTTCTCCCAAGGTTGCCGGGCATGTCGTAGGTTATTACATCGATGACAACATGGACGTGAAGAAGGGTCAGCTTTTAATTGAGATTGACCCCAGGGATTATCAATCCCGGGTTGCTCTAGCCCAAGCCAATAGGGACTTGGCTGAAACGGAATGGAAAAGAATGAAAGAAATCCTTAGGTCTTCAGCCGTTTCCCAGCTTCAGGTTGATGCGGCCTGGGCTATCAAGTTGTCCACCGAAGCTTATCTGCGGCTAAACGAGCTCCAGTTGGGATATACCCGGATTTATGCTCCAGAAGATGGAAGAATAACAATGAGAACCGTTGAAAAGGGGCAGTATGTTGAAGTAGGTCAAACCCTTTTTGATATTGTTCCGCCCGAACTCTGGGTTGTTGCCAATTATAAAGAAACCCAGATCACGTATATGAGGCCGGGTCAACCCGTAACAATTCGCATAGATGCCTATCCTCACCGCCGATACAAGGGTCATATTGACAGCATACAGAGGGGAAGTGGGGCGCAATTTAGTCTTTTGCCTCCAGAAAATGCAACGGGTAATTATGTAAAAGTCGTCCAAAGAGTCCCCGTTAAGATCTTGTTTGATGAGCCTCTCAATAAAGAGGAAATCGTGGGTCCGGGTTTTTCAGTGGTACCCACGGTCGAAGTAAGAAAGTTTCGCTTGGATGTTTTCTGGTCTTTGGCCCTATTGCTTATCGGTTTTGGAGCAGGGCTGCTTGTTGGCTTGATCCGTAAGCTCAAAAAGAAAGAGCAGTAGATAAGGAAGCCGAGTCTTTTTCTCTTAAGCGTGGTCATTTCTCTTGAATTCTCTTTCCCATAAACTTAGAAAGGATGCATAGCCGGTTCTAAAAAATCAAAAAAAGGGAGGAATGCTTGCGATTATTCTCTTTAAAGCAAAGGGAGAAACCCTGGTTTTGCTTTCTTGCCGGTCGAGGGATTTTTATTCTTTAGACGGAGCAAATGAGTATTGCAATTCTTTATGAAATTTTTCATTGTATTGAGCCGTTCCTACAATGACATAATCGAAATTTAGATTTGGGGTGAAAGACAGGATAAGGGGTGCTGTTTAAAATGGAGCAAAAAGATAATGTGGTTTTTTCGGTTTAATAAGGTCAACGAAGAAGAAATAGAACAAAGTTCTTTATCCCTTTTAAAATTATCCGCTTTTCCTTCATTTCCTTTAGCCTCTCTCTTTTTCCTATTGGTTCTTACTTTTTTTTATATTGAAGAAAGCCGTGGCCCGGTCATTTTCGATGACAACGAAGGATTATATGCGGGCGCGGCTAGAGAAATGCTGCAGAAAAATGATTGGATTTTGCCCACTGTAAACGGAATTCCTCGTCTCCAAAAACCCCCTTTGGTTTATTGGTGCATTCTTATATCCTACAAGATCTTCGGCATTAACGAATTTGCAGCCCGGCTTCCCGAAGCCCTGGCCACGGTTCTCTGGATAATGGGTGTCTATTTTCTTGGATGCGCGATGGGAGGGGAAAAGATCGGTCTTTTAGCCAGCTTGATGCTGGGAACGGCATTTGGTTTTTATATTTTTACCCACATTTTAATGCCTGAACCCTTCTTTTCCGCTGCTGTAACCTACGCCCTTCTTTTTATCTATTTAGGATTAAGGGAGGATAAGAGGAGCTATTTTCTTTTAGCTTGGCTCGTGATGGCCTTAGGGTCCCTGGCTAAGGGGCTCCACGCTACTTTATATCCTCTTTTAAGTAGCGGATTGGCCGTTTTGTTTTTCCCAAGGACGAGGAAAAGATGGATAAAGTTGTTTTGGTGGCCTGGAATTATTCTTTTTTTACTGGTTTTGATTCCCTGGTATGTGATTATCGAGTGGCGGCTTCCCGGTTTTCTTCACGAACATTTTTTGAATGAACAATGGGGCCATGCTCTTAACCACAGGAATCCGCCGGATGCGGGAACTGTCCCTATAGCGCAGTTTTATTTTGAGCATCTCATTTTTCTGCTTCCTTGGACCTTGTTCCTTGGAACCCTATGGGAGCTGAAAGATAAAGCCTCGCTGAATTGGCAAAATGCATTGCTTTTCAGTTGGATCATCACCACTTTTTTGTCTGTAACCTTTTCTTCCCTTCAAGACTACTATGCGATGAGTTGCTGGGGGGCGATTGCCTTGATTCTTGCAATGCCCTTTTGTATCGAGGACAAAGGGAAAAGAACACCTCTTTATTTTACCCTTCCCTCTGTTGTTATTGTTTTTCTAGGCTTAAGCGGCATTTTGATTGCTCTACTCATTGATCACAGCGCGGAATTTCACCCCATTTGGGCAAAACCCTTAGAGAAGAGAGATACCTTTTTGTCTGCCATTTTCGGGTTTTCTTTTAGTACTTGGAAAAATTTTGTTCCTTTGTTGTATCGGGCCTCTTTGAGTTTTTTCGTCGGTGGGATTGTAGCCTACCTATTTTTTTCAAGAAAAGAGAGGTTCCTGGCCGGGGTCTTCTTAGCCCTTACCATGATCTATCCGCTGCACCAGGCCGGACAAGGGTTTAGCCTCTTAAGCGATTATTTTTCTTCAATGAAGTTAGCTCAAAAGATCAATGGCTTCGTGGCAAAGGATGACATCGTGATTTCCGACAGCGAGCCTAATTTTGCTTCGGGATTATTTTTTTATTTAAACCATTCTCCTATTCTTTGGGTTCATGCAAACTCCAAGGCTGAATTCGCCCAAAGAATTCTCAACCAGGGAAAGGAATATTATATAACCGAGAGCGATGTTGAAAATTACTGGAAAAGTAGCAAAAAGGTTTTCTTGATTACCGAAGAGGTGTCCTTGTCTTATTGGGCTCGCCTTTTTAAAATGGATCCCTCTACCCTCGTTCCCATTGAAAAAAGTGGAACTCGAGTGTTGCTCGTGAACCAAAGGGTCCGTTAAATTATACCCATGATTTCCCAAGAAGAGTTTAATAGAGCCCTGGAATTGTTTGAAGAGGAAGATCAGCAATGGAAAGAGCTTTACGAGAAGATGTCCTATTCTCAAAAAGTACAATTTAGCTTGGCCGTCGAAGACAAATGGACTAACAGGGTTCCCGGGGAAGAAAGGCTGGAGGATGATCCTGAAGATTAACCTTTCCGTGGTTTTGCCTTCCTTTTAACCCTTTTTGTATTTCTCTCTGTCCAATGAGGGGGAGATCAACGAATGGGCCCATTCGAGTATAGGGATGAGATGAGGAGGGAGCAGTTTTTTGGCTTCTTCGTAATTTGCCCAGCGCCATTCGTGATGTTCAGGTTTTCCCAATTCAGGGCTTGGGAGAAGGGTAGGCTCTCCTTCTTTTAATTGGGCGATGAAAAATTTGCCTATTTTCCCTTTCGAATAGATCTCTGTTTCTTTTGAGATAGGGCCGAAAGGAAATTCAACTTTTTGCAAATTCGTTTCTTCCCTAGTTTCTCGAAGTGCGGTCTCTAAGTCGGTCTCCCCGTTTTGGACCGTACCCTTGGGAAAATCCCAATTTCTGTAAGCTCTTAGAATAAGGTAGAAGGGCTGGTTGTTTATTTCCTTATAAATGATCAATCCAGCCGATCGGGTGATTTTTTTCATCTTCTCTTGCCCGTGGGAGGTTCAATCCTTCAAATCTATCATGCCTTATCTTTTCTATTTATGAAACCGAAAGATGGGATAAAAAACCTGGCTAAAAGAACAATGTGCTTGGACAGCTTCAAATAAAGATTTCTTGCCAAAAGGTTAGGGGCTTAAAAAAACCGTTGTCATGTTCTTCCATCACCCCCGCGAGCAAATCAACCCTTCTTTGCGATTCCGGTGCATCTTTCTCTTGCTTGCAGCTTCCATCTTGACCTACCCGGAGACGGCCGCTGCGCTTGCAAAATAGCTTACGCTCGGTGAAAAACCAGGGGAATTGTACAACAAAAGCCATTGATAACTTTGAAAGGGATTGAAATGGGCCCATTTTTACGGGAGGAGAGCTAACTTCTAAAGTTGCCTGCCTGGCCGGAGCTGTTGTTGAAAGGAATGTTGCAAGGATGCTCGACTCGATTCGCCTTGCCTCGGCCCTTGGCCTAAAGGAGCATTTCGGTATACAGGTTTTCTTCGTTTCCGTCGACAACCGCCTTAACAAGGCCGCTTTTTCGGAAGGAAAAGGAAGTCGTAGGCACATCCCTTCTCTAAAGGATCACAGGAGAAAGGCCATGGCTATTTTGTAAAACACTCTTTTTGTTGTCTTCCATAGAAAATGCTCTTCTTCCCTGGGGCATTTCCGGCAACTTTCCCGATTCTACCAAGAGGATTGTCAAAGCCATCGTTTTCTTGGTAAATAATCCGGATAGGTTGGTTATTTTCTTTTGTTGGAAAGTAGAGATATCCTCAATGCTAAAATCGATAAATTCAGAAAGAAAAATAGGATAGGTTATCGGTTAGTTGTGAGTTATGACTGCACAACCAAAAACAACGTTGTTTTTCGCCTCCAGAAAAAAGAACGTAAACCTAAAAAGCAAGAACTTTCTATTTTCTTTTTTACTAAAAGCCCATGGGAGGTATTTGCTTCCCACTGTTGTTGTGCTTTCCCCGATTGTTCTGTTCTCTCAAACTGCACCTATTCCTCAAGTAAAAGATTTGCCTCCTTTTCACCTGTCCAGGGAATCTCCCCCGGCTCAACCTATACCTGAACTGAAGGTTCCGATAGAAAAATTTTTTAATCAAATGCTCCAAGGGGATATCCAGAGAGCATTCCAGGAACTTTTGGTTAATAGCCGGCTGGCTTCCCGCCACGAAAACATCAACATGCTCATCGATAAAACAAGCCAGGCGATGTCTTACTATGGGAAAGCGGATTCTTTTGAAATCTACGATTCAAAATCCTATGGGAGCCGTCTTTACGTGATTACTTATTTGTTAAATCTTGAATTGCAACCGCTGCGCTGGAGATTTGTCTATTATAAACCCGATAAGGTATGGAAACTCATTGATATCAGGGTGGATGATTCTCTCGAGGACTTAATCAGTAAATAGGCTTGTTATCGCGGCCTGGAAATGGCAACGGGATTAGAATTTCTTTTGCCGATTTTTTGCTTTAGGGCCTCCATGACCACTGTAGGAACGAAGGCGGATATTTCTCCTCCCAATCGACTTATTTCTTTGACCAGAGAGGAACTCAGGTAAATATGGTTGTCTTCGGGCATGAGAAAAAGCGTCTCGATTTCAGGTTTCAGTCTCCTGTTCATTAAGGCGAGCTGAAATTCAGTCTCGAAGTCCGATACGGCGCGTAAACCTCGAATAATAGCGCAGCAGTTCAGCTCCTTTGCAAAATCAACCGTAAGGCCGGTATAGGGAAGGGCGATGGCATTAGAAAAGGAGAAGTGTTTTAATGTTCTTTCTACCAGCTCCATTCTTTCTTCCAGCTCAAACAAGGTTTCTTTTGGGGTTTGAGCGGCTACCCCGACGACGACTTCGTCAAAGAGGCGTGCCGCCTTAGAAATGACATCTACATGTCCCAGAGTAATTGGGTCGAAGGTTCCCGGATAAAGAACTCTTTTCATATTTTTGAATAAACCCTGGTAATGTTGGCTCCTACAGAGGACAATTTTTCATCAATTTTTTCGTATCCCCTGTCTATATGATAGACGCGATGAACTTCTGTGGTGTTTTCAGCTACCAGGCCTGCAAGGACGAGTGCCGCAGAAGCTCTAAGATCAGAGGCCATAACGGGGGCCCCACTTAACCGTTCTGTTCCGTGTATGAGGGCTTGGTTTTGTGAAAGCTCGATCATTGCTCCCAACCGCTTCAGTTCACTGATATGCATGAATCTGTTAGGAAATATATTTTCGACGATTTTGCTTGTTCCTTCGGCGACAGTGGCCATGGCACAAAATTGAGCCTGCATGTCGGTTGGGAAACCCGGGTAAGCCGCTGTTACAATTTCAAAAGCCCTCAGGGGACCGGATCGGGACACCCTTATGCCCTGGCTTTCTATTTCGATGCTTGCTCCGCAGTCTTTAAGCTTTTCGAGCACGCTTCCCATGTGCTCAACAGGGGCATGTTCAAGCAATAAATTGCCCTTTGTCATCGCCGCCGCAACGGCAAATGTTCCCGCCTCTATTCTATCGGTAATAATCGTATATTCACAACCATGAAGTTCTTTTACCCCTTCGATAATTAATTGTTGGGTGCCCATTCCGCTGATTTTAGCCCCCATTGAAGAGAGAAAATGAGCTAAATCTTCTACCTCGGGTTCGCAAGCAGCTCCTTCAATTATTGTCGTGCCTTCTGCCTGGCAGGCCGCCATCATGACATTATCCGTTCCAAGAACGGTCGAACCATATTTGCCTTTCAAATTGATCGAAGTTCCCCGGAGAATCCCCCCATGGGCCACGACATCTCCCTTGATAATTTCTATGTCGGCGCCAAGCTTTTGAAGCCCGGTGATATGCAGATCAATGGGCCTGTCTCCGATCACACATCCTCCGGGTAAAGAGACCCTGGCTTGCCCGCAACGAGCGATCAGCGGACCAAGAATGCAGATGGAAGCCCTCATTTTCCGAACCAAGTCATAAGGGGCGGTTGAGTGAACAATCTTGCTTTTTATCCTTACCGTCCCTTTTTCATAATGAACTTGAGCTCCAAGAAACTTGAGAATTTCAAGCATGTAGCGAATGTCGCTGAGATTGGGAACGCGATGAATTACGCATTCTTCGGGCGTCAACAAGGTTGCAGCCAGGATAGGCAAGGCTGAATTTTTTGAGCCGCTAATGGTAATCTTTCCTTCTAAAGGATTGCCCCCTTTAATAATGAATTTTTCCACAGTTTCTTCCTACTATAACTCTCTCCATTTGGGAAAGATCTTTTTTTACTTCGATGATCGAAAAGCCCTGTTCATGCAAAAATTGACTCACTTTTGAAAACTGCCCGTCTCCAATTTCAAGGATGCAGTAACGACATCGGTTCTTTGCCTGTCCTATGAATTTTTTAATGAGCTCTAATCCTTCTTTCCCGCCGTCCAAAGCTATAGCCGGTTCAAATTGTATTTCAGCAGAGAGTCGAGGGAGAGTTTCAGAGGGGATGTAAGGAAGATTAGCCACAATGAGTTCAAAAAAATCTAAAGGAGGATCGTTTAACAAATCATCCTTATAAAAGTAAAGATTGGCTAAATCTTTCCCGTTTTTCCTCGCCACTTCAAGGGCTTCCTCACTGATGTCAGATCCATAAAAGGACCGATCGGGAAACAATTTTGCCAGCGTAACGACTATGGCTCCACTTCCAGTCCCTACATCGAGAATTGGACCTGGGATTCTAGAAAGTAAATTTATAGCCGCTTCAACGACGTATTCCGTTTCCGGCCTGGGAATAAGGACTGCCGGGCTGACCAGGATTTTTCCCCCATAAAAGGGGCTAAAGCCAAGGATATAATCGAGAGGCTCTCCTGTAGCCCTTCTTTCAATCCTTTTCCATAGGAGATCGGCAACCTCTGCCTCGATCAAAAGGGAAGGCAGGATATATAAAGAAAGCCTGTCCACATTGAGGGTCGCTGAAAAGATCAGTTCACAAGAGCTCCTGGGAGATTCAATATTTTTCTCTTGCAGGTATTTTAAAGCTTTTTTAAACAATAAGCGGCTTTCCACCATCTTTCACCGGCTTGAGCTGGCAATCTTCCTCGGCAAGCTCGCGTGCTATCCGCAATTCCATTTCCTTCTGCATAAGCTGATCGACGATGGGATCGATGTCCCCATCCATAAAAGACTGCAAGTTATAGAGAGTAATCGGTATTCTATGATCGGTAACCCGTCCCTGGGGAAAGTTGTAGGTCCTAATTTTTTCCGTTCGTTCTCCACTCCCGATCATGCTCTTTCTTTCTTGAGCCCGTTTTTGAGCTTCTTCTTCCTGTTTCCTGGCAAGGAGCCTCGCCTTAAGGATTTTGAGGGCCTTTTCTTTGTTTTTTATTTGTGATCTTTCATCTTGACATCTTACCATGATTCCAGAGGGGATATGGAAAACCTGAACGGCGGAATCGGTAGTATTGACTCCTTGACCGCCTGGTCCACTGGCCCGGCATACTTCTATCCTTAAGTCTTCGGCTTTAATATCCAGTTCCACTTCTTCTGTCTCCAGGAGAACGGCCACCGTTGCCGTCGAAGTATGGATTCTTCCTTGGGATTCCGTGGCTGGAACCCTTTGTACCCTATGAACCCCACTTTCAAATTTCATTTTTCTGAAAGCCTCCTTGCCTTGAACGGTAAAGATCACTTCTTTTAATCCTCCCAGCTCACTCGGATTGAAATGAAGCAATTCCTGTTTCCATCCCTTTTTTTCGGCATACTTACTATACATCCTATATAAATCCGCCGCAAAAAGAGCGGCTTCTTCTCCCCCAGTCCCTGCCCGTATTTCGATGATTACGTTTTTTGAACTTTTGTTTTCTTCGGGAGGGAAAAGTGACCCTAGAATGGCCATGGTCAGTTCTTGTATTTTATTGCTGAGCCTGGTTATTTCTTGCTGGGCGAGCTCTTGGATCTCGGGGTCCACTGTCTCCTTTGCTAAGCTTTCTACGGAGGACTTGGCATTCTCGATTTGTTTCAATTCCCCATAGAGATCAAGGGTTTCCTTGAGCCGGGTATGCTCTTTGGCTATTTCGATGGTTTTGGACGGATCGGTATAAAGCTCTTCTTTAGAAAGTTCGGTTTGAAGCTTGTCGAACTTCTTTTGGATTTTCTCAATATACCGGTCTAATTGCATGAATCTAAGTTGGAAAGAAAATCAATCGAGGAAGAGACAAAAAGAAAAGAACTAAAAGAAGAATTTACTTTGTCTTCTTCTTTTTATTGGACGATTCTCCGATGAAAGAAATCTTACCGAAGCGTCGAGCAAATTTCTCGACCCTACCCGCCGTATCGACGAATTTTTGCTGTCCCGTAAACAAAGGATGGCAGGAAGCGCATATGCCAATTCGAATGGATGGCTTTGTTGATTTTGTCGTATAAACGGCACCACAAGCACAACTGATTGTTGTTTCTTGATAATTGGGATGAATATCCTTTTTCATTATGGGTTAGACAATATAGCTATATTTTCTGATCATTCAAATCTTTTTATAATTATACAGGCATTATGCCCTCCAAAACCAAAGGAATTGTTCATGGCTATCTTGACTTTTTGTTCACGAGCTACATTAGGAACATAATCGAGATCACACTGCGGATCGGGTTCTTCCAAGTTGATCGTTGGAGGAATGATTCCTTCTTCTATGGTTTTTATACAGGCTATCAGTTCCACCGCCCCCGCCGCCCCCAAAAGATGACCGGTCATCGACTTTGTTGAACTTATCGGTATGCGATAGGCATGTTTACCCAGCGCTTGCTTAATGGCCATGGTTTCGCATACATCTCCTGGAATAGTGCTCGTGGCGTGGGCATTAATATAGTTAATTTCTTCGGGATTAATTTGGGCTTTTTTTATGGCCATGACCATTGCGCGGGTTGCACCTTCTCCGGAAGGATCCGGAGCGGTAATATGATGAGCATCGGCCGAAAGGCCATATCCGATTATTTCCGCATGGATTGGTCCATTTCTCTTTTTAGCATGCTCCAGCTCTTCCAGGACAACGATCCCGGCCCCTTCACTCAAGACAAAACCGTCACGATTCTTGTCAAAAGGGCGAGAAGCTCTTTGAGGATCATTATTCCTGAGACTTAAAGCTTTCATGTTGGAAAATCCGGCAAGTCCTAAAGGAACAATGGATGCTTCAGAGCCGCCGGCGATGATGACGTCGGCATCCCCATCTTGAATCATGCGGTAGGCTTCACCAATAGAATGGGCTGCAGAAGCGCAAGCGGTGACGATCGCAAAATTAGGCCCTTTTAAATTATACTCAATGGCGATCATCCCAGATGCCATGTTGGAAATCATCATGGGAATCATGAGAGGGCTGCACCGAGAGGGCCCTTTGGTCAGAAGAATGGTATGTTGATCCTCCAAGGTCTTTAAACCGCCGATTCCTGAACTGACAATTACCCCCAGCCTAGAGCTATCTTCTCTATCGAAATCTAAACCGCTGCTTTCAATAGCCTCTTTACTGGCAGCCATGGCGAATTGAACAAAGCGGTCTGCCCTGCGGGCATCCTTGGGATTTTTGAAGTATTTCGCCGGATTGAAATTTCGAACCTCCCCTCCAAACTTGCAGTCGAAGTCACGTGTATCAAAAGCGGTAATTTCTCCAATCCCACTTTCCCCGTTGACGAGACTGTTCCAAAATTGCTGGACATTATTCCCGTTGGGACTCACTAACCCCATCCCACTGATGACCACTCGCCTTTTGCTCATAAACTCATCGACCGCTTTGTTGGCTTATGCCCAATCCCTTAACTTTCTTCTTCGAGGTTTTCTTCAATATATCGAATCACATCCCCAACGGTTTGCAACTTTTCTGCTTCTTCGTCCGGGACCTCGACGTTAAATTCTTCTTCAAAAGCCATGACGAGTTCTACGGTATCGAGAGAATCAGCGCCTAAATCCTCAATAAACCGTGCTTTTGGAGTAACCTGTTCAGGATTTACCCCTAACTGCTCAACAATAATGTTTTTTACTCTTTCTTCGATCGATTTTTTTTCTGCCATATTTTCCTCCAATATGAAGATTTTCCTCCAATTTATGAGATATTCTTCTTAGCAATGTAAAAATTTTTTTTTCAAAATTTATCAGTAAAATCAGGCTAGCAACCCTCCATCGATGACAAAAATTTGTCCCGTTATATAGTCCCCTCCTGGGCCTAATAAAAAAACAGCGAGCTTGGCTACTTCTTCGGCTTTCCCAAATCTTCCTAAAGGAATTTCTTTAAGAATCTTTTCTTTTCTTTCGAGAGGAATATTATGAGTCATATCGGTCTCTATAAAACCTGGACAAAGAGCGTTGCAGGTTATGCCCTTGGGGCCAAGTTCCTTTGCTACTGTTCGAGTCAAGCCGATGAGTCCTGCCTTCGATGCGGAATAATTGGCTTGTCCAGGAATGCCTATCAAAGCTGAAATAGAACTGATGTTTAAGATTCTTCCAAATCCTCTAGAAAGAAAATGCTTTCCAACCCATTTAATCAAGAAAAAGGAAGCCTTCAAGTTGGTATTTAACACGCTATCCCAGTCCGCTTCACTCATACGCAAGAGTAATCTATCTTCAGTCTTGCCCGCATTATTAACCAAGAAATCTATTTGTCCAAATTCTTTCAAGACTTCATCAATAGTTTTTTTCAACTGGGAAATTTCGGAAATGTCAAGGGCATAACCCTTGGCCCGGATCCCTAAACCTTTTAATGTTCGTTCTGTTTCCTCTACCTTTGCAGGATTTTTGCTTATGAAAGCAATGGATGTGCCCAGCATGGCCAGTTCCATGGCTATGGCTCTCCCAATTCCCCGGCTGGCCCCGGTAATTAAAGCGACTTTATCTTTAAAGCTCATTTTTTAATGCATTGATAGATTCTACATTCGATAGTGTTAAACAACGAATATGAGGAGCTATTTTTTTTAAAAAATTTCCAAAAATTTTCCTTGGAGAAACTTCAATAAACAGTTCTATGCCCCAATCAAGCATAAAATGCAAACTCTCTTCCCAAAGGACAGCCTTGCAAATCTGTTTGCTCAAAGTATAACGGATTTCATCAACATCTCGAGCTGGCGATGCCCTGAGATTAGTCACAACGGGCACAGAGGGCATTTTAAGGTCTACTTCCTTGAGAAGATCATAAAAGCTCCTTGACGGCTCTTCCATAAAGGAACTGTGGAAGGGACCGGAAACTTCAAGGGGGATTACCTTTTTAATGCCTTCTGCATGGGCAAGTTTAACGGCCTTTGTAATGGAGGCGGCTGAACCGCTCAGAACCTGTTGATCGGGGGAGTTGTAATTAGCCACCTCGCAACTCGACCGGGCAGCAATGGATTCAGCTTGTTTTCTCGAAGAACCGATTAAGGCGACCATTTTACCGGGATTCTTTTCCGAAGCTTCGTGAATGAGTCGGGCTCTTTGCTTGACAAGTTCAAGTCCGGTAAAGAAATCAAAGCTGCCGGCCGCCGCATAAGCGGTGAGTTCACCAAGGGACAATCCTCCCATCCCCAAGATATCTATTCCTTTTATTTCTTGGTGTAAAATCCTAAACACCGTGTATCCAAATACGAAGAGGGAAGGCTGGCAGTTTAGAGTTTGAGCTAACTCATCTTGTGGACCATGAAAAGATAATTGGCTTAAGGGTGAATGGAGATGTTTATCCGCTTCCAAGTAAAGATCCTTGGCTAAAGGGTAATGTTCGAAAAAATCTTTACCCATCCCTATCTTTTGTGCTCCTTGTCCGCAAAACAATAATCCGATCCGCATGATAGATGAAAAAAATAGACGACAGAATTTTTTGGTCAAATCTAATCGAAAAGAAATTAATTGTTGACTCCTATCTTGGGGCAAAGGAGGTTGAGTTCACAGTGGAGGCAGTCGGGATTTCTAGCTTTACACCTTTTTCTTCCATGCCAGATCAGCAGGTTGCTAAATGTTGTCCATGATTCTTGAGGAATGCATCGCATCAAATCAAGCTCTATTTTTTCGGGTTGTTTTTCTTTAGTCAATCCAAGCCTATAAGCCACTCGGCTGACATGGGTATCTACGACGATTCCTTCGTTTATGCCATAGGCATTTCCTAAAACGACATTGGCTGTTTTACGCCCCACTCCGGGTAATTCGACCAGTTTATCCATTTGGGGAGGAACCTGCCCGTTAAATTTTGTAGCAATCAGCCTGCAGGTATTCTTTATATTCCTGGCTTTTGTTTTATAAAAGCCAAGACTATGAATCATGCGTTCTAGTTCTTCTATGGAAGCCGAAGCATAATCCTCCGCAGTTTTATATTTTTCAAACAGCTTCGCGGTAACCAAGTTTACCTGCTCGTCGGTACATCGTGCAGAGAGAATGGTAGCGATGAGTAATTCCAAGGGATTCCTGAAAAAAAGGGCGGGCTTTGAATTGGGGTAAGTTTTTTCAAGGATGGCCAGGATCTTTGCTATTCTTTCCTTTTCATCCAAGCTTGCCGGACCGTGAGCCGGAGAGGACGCTTCGATTGCAGTTTTCTGCTTTTTTTTCACCGTTCCTGGCCTTTATCGGGCGATCAAATCGTATTCTTTGAAATCTACAATTTTAACTTCTGTGAAATGACCGGGGGGAAGATGATAGGGAACATGAACAAGAGCATCGACATCCGGGCAGTCCCATTCGGTTCGGGCTACACCGGGATAATCCACGAGAACTTTTAGAGTTTTTCCCACCAGCTCCTTGTTTTTTTCCTTCGCTATCTCTTTTTGGAGTTCCATGATTTTTTTTGCCCGTCTCTTTTTAACGATTTCAGGAACTTGGCCGTTCATTTTTTCAGCTTTTGTTCCTTCTTCAGCAGAGTAAGGGAATACACCAAGCCTGTCAAACTTGAATGAACTTACAAATGAACAGAGTTTCTGAAAATCTTCTTCCGATTCTCCAGGGAATCCCACGATGAGCGTCGTTCGGATAGCCGCGTTTTTAATTTTTGTTCTCATTTCCGCAAGAAGCTCTCTAATGTAGGATTCTTCAGTTTTTCTCTGCATTCTCTCAAGAACAGGATTGGAAATATGTTGGATGGGAATATCGATATACTTGGCGATTTTTTTTGAAGTGCTGAATTTCTCAATCAAGGATGCATTCCAATGGGCGGGATGGGTATAAAGGAGCCGGATCCAGAAATCTCCTTCCAGGGTTTCCAAGCTATCCAATAGGTCTACGAGCAAGGAAGATTGCCCGTTGGAGAGATCACGGCCGTAGAAGGTAGTATCTTGAGAAACAAGGATGATTTCTTTTGTTCCCCGTCGTATCATCGCTTCTGCTTCGGCGACCACATTCTGTATGGTGCGGCTTCGATACCTGCCCCTTATCCTGGGAATAATGCAAAAGGTGCAAGGATGATTGCATCCTTCGGCGATCTTTAAGTAGCCAAAGTGGGAAGGAGTGAGTTTGAGTCTTGGATGCTCAAAATCAGGAATAAACCTTGGAGAAAAATTCAATGCAGGCATCTCTTTGGAAGAGGGAGGGGTATCAATTAGCTGTTTTACGTAGAGATCGATCTTGGGAATGTCATCAAGGCCTAGAAATAGGTCGACTTCAGGAAGTAAAGCCGAAAGCTCCTTGCCGTAACGTTGATAGAGGCAACCGCTCACCACTATTTTTTGCTTTTTAGAGGTCGTTGTTCTCCTGTGGATGGCGGCAAGAATGGTATCGATAGATTCCTTTTTTGCAGGGAGTATAAAACCACAAGTATTGATTAACAGGATGTCAGCCTGGTGAGGGGAGGCGGTTAAAACCGCACCCGCTTCGAGCAGTTTCCCAAGCATGATTTCAGAATCAACGAGATTTTTAGAGCACCCCAAGGAAATCATGCCTACGCGAATGCCTGAAAGAGAAGTTTCCATAAAAACACCTATCTTATTCTTAAACGATTAAAACGGAGGGCCAAAATGTTAACAAAAGTTTATACCTCATGGAGTTGCCGGCAAAATAATATCCTGTGGCGATTCCCCCGCTGAAGCTACAGAAATGCTTTTGCCATCTAAAATGAATTCCACTTGCGAAACATTGGAAGCGCGGATTTGGAATCGGGGACCGATAAATTCTTTATGTTCCCCTCCATGGAGAACTCCAGAAAATACCTGCTTGGCCTTACCTCCCTCTATGACTTGAATAAAAATCCAGGAATCTTTCCTGGCCTGTACGACAAGCTTGTAGTTTTTTTCTGCAAAAGAAACAGCCGGTTCATCCGTGTTGTTTTCATCTGCTGAATCGGCATCGGATTCAATTTCCCCGTCCTTTGTCCTGGGATGATCTTCGAGATTAGGAACGGGTTCTGGGGTTACGGGCAACGCCCTCATGATCTTGACGTTTTCCGTATTTGAAGCCTCTGCGTTAGCGGATGAAGGAGGAGGAGAAGAAGAAGGGGAAGAAGAGAGGGACTGTTCTTGAGGTTTTTCTTCTGGCTTTATGGGGTGGAGGGGTGTTGCCCTTTTGACGGGTATATTTTCAACTTGAAAAAGGTTCCCTTGGCTTCCTTCTGTTGGCTGTTCTTTGGTCAGAGGCTCCAAAATCGAAGGTTTAAGCTCGGGACTTTTTCTTATCTGTTCTTCATGAGAAGCCATTTTCCCGGGGCCGTGGCGGAAAGAAGTGACTTGGTATATCCTATATAAGCCGATGGAACACATGAGAACAAAAAGGAGAAAGGCAAAGAAAAAGGCTATCTTTTGTGGAGTAAAAAAAGGCTCTTTTTCTACCGTTGGGTCAACATATTTTACGGGGAGGGTGATTAACAGGTGGTTGTCTTCTTCTCTAAAACCGAAAATGTTATCCAGTTCATCCAAGAGCGGTTTTTCATCCATCCCCAGGGTCCGGGCATAAATTCTTACAAAACCCCTCACCTGGGTTGAGGCGGGAATTTTTTCGTATTGATCTTGTTCTAATGCAGCAAGCTGTTCGGGAAGAATTTTGGTTATTTTTGATACGGTTTGCAAAGATAGGCCTTGGGCTTCCCGTGCTGCCTGAAGCCTTTGGCCTATCGTTTGTTTCATTCCCTGTTCCATAATTTTTCTCCTCCTCATTAAATATGGGGAATAGGTCCATTGAGATCGACCAGGATTTCTCGTGGTTTCGCTCCATTCTCTGGTCCTACAATACCTTTTTCTTCAAGAAGATCCATTACCCAAGCGGCCCTGTTATATCCCAATCTCAGTCTTCTTTGAAGAAGAGATGTGCTCGCTCTTTTTTCTTGCCAAATGATTTCAAGGCATTTTTGGACCAGCTCTCGATCGCTTTCGGAAATCTTTAATTGTTGGTCTTCATTTTCTATAGCCTCTTGCACCTGGGGCATAATAGAAGCGGGATACGCTTCTTTAATATATTCGACGACTTTACAAACCTCTTCTTCGGATACATAAGCCCCCTGACCGCGTATTAGCTTGGAGGTAGCAGGGGGAAGAAAAAGAAAATCCCCTTTACCGACGAGATTTTCTGCACCGTTTTCGTCTAGAATGACACGGGAATCAAGAGAACTGGCAACCTGAAAAGCAATTCGGGAAGGAATATTGGCCTTGATGACTCCGGTAATGACTTCTCTACGCGGGGTTTGGGTGGCAACGATCAAATGTATTCCCGCAGCCCTGGCTTTTGCAGAAAGCCTGGCGATGGCGACTTCAACTTCTGCAGGAGTAGTTTGCATCAAATCGGCAAGCTCATCGATAACGACTACAATCCATGGGAGTTTGTCTTTAGTTTCCCTGTTTGCTCCCTGGTTCGAAGAAGAATTCTGAAGTTCTAACTTCGAATTGTACGCTATGATGTTGCGGCTACCCGATTCTGCAAGCAAACTGTAACGTCTTTCCATTTCTTGGACCACCCATTTCAACCCATTGATCACTTTTTTAGGATCTACGATCACCGGGACGATCAGGTGGGCAATTCCATTATAAGCTTGGAGTTCAACTTGCTTAGGATCAACCAAGATCATCTTTAATTGATCGGGGCCAAAGTTGTAAAGCAAGCTCAAGAGTATCGCATTAATACAGACCGATTTCCCGGAACCTGTTGCACCGGCGATGAGCAGATGGGGCATTTCAAAAAGGTCGGCAATAAGAGGCTCCCCATAGACATCTTTACCTAATGCCAAGGGAATCTTAGCCTTGGAACTATTCCATGGAGAATGTTCTAGTATGTCTCTAAGAAAGACGGGAATTTTCTTGGCATTGGGGAGTTCTACTCCGACGCTGTCTTTCCCGGGAATGGGAGCCAAAATGTTTACTCTTTCGGCACGCATGGCTCGAGCTATGTCTCTTTGCAGGTTTTTGATCCTATCAACTCTAACGCCCGGCGCCGGATACAGTTCAAACCGGGTAATCGTGGGACCATAGGTGATTGAACCGGGACTGACTTCTATACCAAAACTGGACAAAGTATCTATAAGGAGTTTAGCCTGGTTGCGCAAATCGGCTTCTGGAACAATAACCTTGTCAAGAAACGGATTTTTTTGAAGAAGATGAAGAGCAGGCGGGGTGTATCCGCCGGAACCGGCAATAGAGGAGGGTTTATCGGGCTTCGGTTCCCCATGGAAAGTATTAGCTAGAGACTGGATAGAAACCGATTCTTTTTCTTTCGGCGGAGAAGTGGTTAAAGCCCCGGAAATTCCATCGAGAGAAGGGCTCTTGGAGTTTGCAACAGGGGGTTCGGGTAACGGTTTTTTGCTTTCCTTTTCTTTTTTTCCATAATTGAGCAAGTTTAATTTTTCAAGAAGGGAAGGCTTGGTTCCAGGGGAAAGGTCATAACCGGGTTCTTTTAAGTTTTTAAGGGCAAAAGCCCCAAGAGATCCCGTTTTTTTGTGCAAAAGATCTTCCGATCGCAAAGAACTGACAGCCTGTTTTTTTAAAACTTTCTGAATTTCTTTTTCTTCTTTTGTCAATTTCTTTTGGGCGATTTCGAGCTTTCCCAGGAGTCCTTTTTGTTGCAAGAGCTTTTCTTCGTGATGGGCTTCCCATTTATTTTTAATATAGAGAGCCAGCCTGATGAGACTCCTGATGGGCTCGGTTTCATATATAAGAACAAAAAAAAGAATCAATAAGGTTATAAGTAAAAAGAAACTGCCTGTTTGCCCTAAAAAGCGAACAAATAAATAGCGATTCAGGATATCACCGATGATTCCTCCAGGAGTAAAAACTTCTTGATTATGCTTGGCGAGTAGATTGAGAGAGGGTGGCAATTCCAAAAGAGCGGCCAAGGATACAAGGAAAAAAACACTCAAAAGGAGTTTCCCCCACCAACATATTCTAGCGTGAAGACCTACGGCTATTCCTGCAGTAATTAAAAGAACGGGGACGCCATAGGCACCAAAACCAAAGAAAGTAAAAAGAAAATAAGCGGTATAAGCTCCTAGAGGCCCCACAGCGT
The DNA here is from genome assembly GCF_000019665.1 of Methylacidiphilum infernorum V4. Lineage (NCBI taxonomy): Bacteria > Pseudomonadati > Verrucomicrobiota > Methylacidiphilae > Methylacidiphilales > Methylacidiphilaceae > Methylacidiphilum (ex Ratnadevi et al. 2023) > Candidatus Methylacidiphilum infernorum. Next base: position 439,311 of record NC_010794.1, read on the forward strand.
TTGAAGTTACTGCTTTAGGCGGCCATTGATTGAAGGGAACATCGGTATAATGGAAAGAAGAAAGACTGAGAATAAGCAAAAAGGCCAGTCCAAAACAGGTAATGCTGAAGAGTTCGAAAAGGAGAGAGTTGCGATCAGTAAACATATTGCCAATTTTGAGATCAAGAACGAAAACAGTTAACCGTGTTCACTTTTACAATAGCAAAAAAATAAAAAAAAAGAATTTCCATTTTATTCTTGTCGAAGGCTCTGCTTTTTTTAATAGTTAAAAACTCGGTCCCCATGTGGTTTTTTACTTATAAAAAATTGGGGAAAATTCTTCAATTTAAAAAGGAGGTTGATAATGGCATATCAAATTCCCCCATTACCTTATTCTTTTGATGCTTTGGAACCTTACATCAATACGGCAACAATGGATTGTCATTATAACGGACATCATAAAGCCTATGTCCAAAATTTAAATAAAGCCTTGGCTAATTATCCCGATCTTCAGCAAAAAACTCCAGAGGAGTTGCTCATTTCTCTCCCTGCCATTCCCGAGTCTATCAGAACTGCCGTAAGAAATAACGGTGGGGGACACGTCAACCATTCTTTTTTTTGGCAGATCATGGCCCCTGCCGCCGGCGGAAAACCTACGGGTAAACTCTACGAGGACATCCTATCTCAATTTGGGAGTTTTGAATCTTTTCAAGAAAAGTTTGAAGCTGCAGGTCTTGCTCGTTTCGGGAGTGGTTGGGTTTGGTTGGTTGTGAACAAAGAAGGGAAACTTGAGGTTGTTTCTACCCCTAATCAAGATAATCCCCTGTCCGAAGGACTTCAGCCCTTTTTTGGATGCGATGTGTGGGAACATGCTTATTACTTGAAATATCAATTTCGTCGAGGAGAGTGGCTTAAAGCCTTCTGGAATGTTGTGAACTGGACCGCGGTTGAAAGATTTTACTCCCAGGCGTTGGACAAAAATCTTCGTTTTTGTCCCTGATTAAAAAGCCATAATCAAATCGCTGCCGAAAATCAAATCAGCCAGAAGTCCAAGACCTCCGTACGTGGCTTTTTCGATGACGGGCAGGCTTCTGGCTTGATTGGCGTAAGCACAGCCAAGGACATGCACGCCCTCTGCAAGGGTCGCCAAGGATTCAATTTCCTTGACCCCTTCATCGAGGCAAAAGATATATATCTGATAACCTTGATTGTGGTAGAAAAATAATTTTTCCAGGAATTGTTGGTATCTCGAACTTTGTCTTGACACGGTCAGTATAAAAGTAAGGATTTTAATCATTTCTTTATATTTTTGGTTTAAGCTTCTCTTTTAAAAAAAGTAAGGATGTTTTTGATATGCGCATGGGAAAAAAGAAAAGAGGATGGGCAGATAGTTGTATTTTGTGGATGATCTCCATTCTTTTCTTTCCTCCCTTGAAAATCAAGGGTGAAGGAAAAGTCGATACGGTAATTCTTGTAGGGAAACTGCCTACTCAACATCTCACGGCTGAAGTGGTATGGAAAAACGAGGACCTGAGGCGAGGTTTAATGTATAGAGAAAGGTTGCCGGAAGAAAACGGGATGCTTTTTGTTTTGCCTTATGAACAAAAAGCTGTTTTCTGGATGAAAAATACCCGTATACCTTTATCTATCGCTTTTATGAACAAGGAAGGCAGGATCCTGGAAATTTATTCAATGAAACCCTTTGATTTAACTCCGGTCCCGAGTCGTTCTTCAGCAGTCAGATTTGCATTGGAAGTCAACGAAGGATGGTTTGACAGGCATAAGATTTCGGCCGGTGATCAGCTTCATCCCTTGAACATGTCTTGGGATCAACTCCTGGCTTTGTTAACGGCTAATTGAAATTTTTATGAAATTAATTGCTGATTTTCATATGCATCCCCAAGGACATAAACTCCAACCTTACACGCATGCACTGCTTGATCCTTGGGCTGAATCTTGCATGCAAAAGGGAATTGTCTATTTCTGTTTTACGGATCATGACCGGTATAGAGAAGGAGTAAATTTTAGCCTTTTTCGAGAGTGGAAGCAAAAATATCCAAATTTAAATATCGGTATAGGCATTGAAAGAGATAACGATCCTCTGACGGGGCGGTCTGGATTAGTCTGGGTAAGGGAAAACTGGGAAAACCTCGATTTTGTTCTCGGTTCCGTCCATTTTATCGGGGATTGGCCTTTCGATAGGGCCGGCTATGAAGAAGGGTTTTTAAAAAGACCGATTGAAGAGATTTATCGGGATTACACCGCTAACTTGTGCCGGTTGATTGATGAAGGTTTTATTGATTCCCTCGCCCATTTGGATCTCGTTAAGATATTTAATTATAAGCCAAAAGGGAAAATTCTCGATTATTTCTTGCCCGTTTTAGAAAAAATAAAAGAAAAAGATCTCTGTTTAGAGATCAATGCGGCAGGCTTGAGAAAACCGGTAAAAGAGCAGTATCCTTCGGAAGAGATTCTTTTTAAGGCGGTTGAATTAAAAATTCCTTTTTCCATTGGTTCGGATGCGCATTCCTGGGCAGAGGTGGCCAAGGGTTTTCCCCAGGTTATCGACCTTCTTCGCAAGCTGGGGGTTAAGGAATTGGTTGTTTTTAGAAATCATTCGAGACTCCCCTTGGCGCTTTAAAACAAAACAAGATCAAGCTTTCAGGAAAAGGGGTCTATCCTGTTGGTTTCTTTTTTTTTGAGAAAGACAGGTCCTTAGAGCCCGGCTAAAGAGAAGGGGAGCATCCTTGTAGTTGATTTTTGGCCTGGACTCTAGAGTGTTATATCCCCCTTTTACTATTTTTTCGAGTATTCTTTTGCCTCCATGCCAGGTTAATGCGATTTCAAGCTTTAAGGGGAAAGATAGGGTACCGATCAAAGCTTTGCCTTTTTCGAAAAGATCGGCGGTTCTTTGTACTTGGAAAGAAAGAAGATCTCTAAAACTAGGACTGAATTTTCTTTTGAAAAGATCGGTTTCGGAAACTTTAAACTGTTCCATTTCCTGTCTTGGCAGATAAATTCTATTTTTTTTCAGGTCTATAGAGATGTCTTGCCAAAAGTTAGCCAGTTGGAGAGCGGTACATATACAATCCGAACAGGAAAACTGGAAATCAGAGGTTTGGCGATGAAGGTGGAGGACTAATCTTCCAATGGGATTGGCGCTTTTTTTACAGTAGTCTAATACTTCTTCAAAATTCTCATACCTGTTTTTTAAAACATCCTGTCGAAAGGCATCGAGGAGATCTGTAAAAAGTTTTAAAGGAAGATCAAATTTTTGAATAGTATCGTGAAGGGCAACAAAGAGGGGATTTTCATCGCTACGGGAGGGATCAAAAAGATAAGATTGCCACCGGTCAAGCTTGTCGAGTCTTTCCTTTCTTTTTTGTTCATTTTCTCTTTCATTTTCTTTTAAAAAATAACCTTCATCGGCAAAATCATCCGCAACCCGAGCAAAGGCATATATGGCATGGACATGGGGGGCGAGCTCTTTGCCAACCAGCAAGCCAACGGGGAAATTTTCATAATGGGATGCGATCTTTTTGCAGTACAAGTAAGCTTGTGCAATGTTCATGAAAAGAATCCCTTATTCCTTTTAAAAACAAAATTAAACTTTCTCACAACAGTTTTTTGCCGGATCAACGATACTTTATTCCAAGGAGCTGTTAATTTTATAGTTGAATAAAAATCAATAATCGTAAAATAGATTTCCAATTTTAGCGTATGAATGTTTTTGGCCTAACAGGAGGAATAGGCTGTGGGAAAACCACTTTGTCGGGCTTTTTTATGACAGAGGGATTTGAGGTCATAGACACCGATCTGATTAGCCAAGAGCTTCTTCAACCGGGAAAAGAAAATTGGAAAAAAGTGGTTGACGAGTTTGGAAAAGAAATCTTAAATAAAGATAGCACTATAAATCGTAAATTATTAGGTCAGCTTGTTTTTCAGAACCCTGAATTGTTGGATAAATTAAATAAAATAACTCATCCTTCGATACGCCGACAGTGGAAGAGAAAAGTTTCTGAAACAAAGGAAAAGAATCCAAGAACACGTATAGTAGTTGTTATTCCTCTTTTATTCGAAGAAAAACTCGAAAAAGATTTTGATAAAATTCTGTGTATCGGCTGTTCTCCCCCTGTGCAATACAAAAGACTGTTAGATAGGGGGCTGATTCCGCAAGAAATTAAAATGAGAATTGAAAGCCAGTGGCCTTTAGAGAGAAAGATGGAATTAAGCGATTTTGCGTTTTGGAATGATGGATCAATTCAACTGCTCTATGAACAGGGCCGTGTTTTTTTAGCCAGGCTTAGGTCATTTGAAACGGGCTCATAATTTTTAGGTTGGAAAAAGGGCTGGATTTGGAGAGTTGAGGGAATCGAATACCAAAATTAACCATCAAGGAGATGAACCTTTAAGTTGTTCTTTTTAGTGTAATTACAATAATTTGAAAATGAGATCATCAAAAAAAAATCATTTAGAGGGAGTTGCGATGAAATCGCAAGAAGCTTCTGATTCTGAAAATAATTTGCCCTCTTCAATGAAATCCGAAAATGAAGGGGTAAAGAATAGTCGTGAATATCCTGAACCTGAACAAAAAGAAGAAAATATGGAAATGAGAAAATCTGTCCAAGAGGGGGAACTGCAATCAAAAAATAATGGTGTAGATGAACCCTTGGCAATGGGACCCGTCTTGGACTTAAGCAAGCTTCAACAGTTGTCTTTCTCCGATCTCCAGGTTAAAGCCGCCGAGTACCAGATTGAGAATCCTGGATTGATGAGAAAACATGAAGTGATCTTTGAAATTTTGCGCAGGAATGCCCAGAGAAACGGGGCGATTTATGGAGGAGGGGTTCTCGAGATATTGCCCGAAGGTTATGGTTTTTTAAGGTCCGAGGCCTATAACTATTTTCCATGCCAGGAAGATGTTTACGTTTCTCCCGCCTTAATAAGAAAATTTGGGCTCAAAAAAGGCAATTTGGTATCCGGTCCTATCCGTCCGCCTAAAGAAAAGGAAAGGTATTTTTCCCTTCTCCAAGTTGAAAAAATAGAGAACGAGGAACCTGAAAAAATTCGGGGGAGGATCATTTTCGATAACTTAACCCCTATCTTTCCTAACCGCCGGATTTTTCTTGAGGGGAAGTCCGGGGATCTTTCCATGCGGGTAATGGATCTGGTCACTCCCATTGGATTTGGGCAGAGGGGATTGATTGTTGCCCCTCCAAGAACGGGTAAAACCGTTTTAATCCAAAAAATTGCCAATGCGATTACCGAAAATCATCCTGATGCTCACCTGATCATACTTCTCGTTGACGAGAGACCCGAAGAAGTGACCGACATGGAAAGATCGGTGAGAGGAGAGGTGATCAGTTCGACCTTTGATGAAACTCCAGAAAGGCATGTCCAAGTTGCCGAAATGGTCATAGAGAGAGCAAAGAGAATGGCCGAAAACAAGATTGACGTGGTCATTTTATTGGATTCTTTGACGAGGCTGGCCCGGGCTTACAATACGCTCCAACCGCATAGCGGCAAGATCTTGACCGGCGGTGTCGATGCCAATGCCCTGCAGAAGCCGAGAAGGTTTTTTGCAACGGCCAGGAATCTTGAAGAAGGGGGCAGTGTAACCATAATTGCCACGGCGTTGATCGATACGGGCTCAAAAATGGATGACGTGATCTTTGAAGAGTTCAAGGGGACGGGGAACATGGAATTGCACCTTGACCGGGCGCTTGTGGATAAGAGAATTTATCCGGCCATTAATATTCCCAAATCCGGGACCCGCCGAGAAGAGCTTCTCTATCATCCCGACGAGCTGATACGCATTCATGTACTTCGTCGGGCGTTGTCCTCGGTTCCCCCCATCGAAGCCATGGAACTTCTACTCGAAAGATTGAAGAAAACAAAAAATAACGTGGAGTTTCTTCTTTCTATGAATCTGAAAGAGTAATCGAAATAGAGTTCCTGGCTCATTTACAAAAAACGGGCCGTAATCTGTCTTTGGGTTGGGAAAGGCTTTGTTGAACCGCGGAAGAATTTCAAAAAACTTGCAGGGCTGTTTTGTAAAAAAGTAAAGAGAAAAAAACAGGTTTTTTTTGTAGAAATTCCTTCATAGGATTTCCTTTTTCCAAACTTCAAAAAGGATTTTAGTTTCGTTCTCTACCCCAATCTCAAAGAGATCAGTCGGCAAGAGGGGGCAATCGCTTTTGAGCTTTTTGTTGATTTCTTCTGATGATCTGTCAAAGTTTTCTATAGTTTTTAGCCATGACCACTCCTTTTTCTAACCTGAGGAAGGGTGTTTTTCATCCCTGGCACGACGTCTCTCCGGGAGTGAAAGAACTGCCCTCTCAATTCCATGCCGTGATCGAAGTCTCCAGGGGAAGCTCAAACAAGTACGAATTGGATAAAGAAACAGGCCTTTTGCGGTTGGACCGCGTTCTTTATTCAGCGGTTTACTATCCGGCAAATTACGGGTTTATTCCCCGAACCCTGGCCGAAGATAACGATCCCCTTGATGTTTTAGTGCTGGGAGATGAGCCCGTCCTGCCGATGACCTTGGTTCATGCAAGAGCCATTGGACTGATGGTCATGGAAGATCAGGGACAGCTCGATCACAAGGTCGTGTGCGTACTCATGAGCGATCCCGAGTACAGCCAACTCAATGACATTCATGAGCTTCCCATCCATAAGCTTCGGGTGATACGTAGGTTTTTTGAAGATTACAAGGCCCTTGAGCATAAAAAAGTCGTTGTTGAAGATTTCCTCCCTTCCAAGGAAGCTCTTCCCGTTATCGAGGAGTCCCTGGAGAGATATAACCGGTGGAGACAACAGCACTCCTCTCTCTTTGATTAATATTTGAAAAGCAAGGAATGATTTTTTTTGACCCTGTACTTTAGTTTAGGGTTTATATTTTCTTTGTGGGAGAAAAGACCAACAATAAACCTTTGACAATCGGGCAGGTTGCTCGGCTGTCGGCTGTCGGGGTTGAAACTATTCGGTTTTATGAACGCAGGGGACTTCTTCACAAGCCCATGCGCTCCCCCTCCGGGTATCGCCTTTACGATCATAAGGCGGTCATAACGATAAATTTTATTAAGCGGGCCCAAGCCTTGGGATGGTCCCTGCGGGAGATCAAGGAACTTCTTTATTTACCCAAGGAAAGGGGCTGTGAAAAGATAAACTTGAAAATTCGGGCGAAGATCGAAGAACTGGATAACAAGATCTGTGACCTGCAGAGGATAAAACGGATGCTCAAGCAACTGGCTACCTACTGCAAAGGGAACAGGCAAGGAGAAGATTGTCCTCTTCTTATGACTTTAATGGAGAATGACCTATGAAAAGCACGAGGCTTGGGATTCTCTCCCTTATTCTGGCTTCGAGTTGTTGTGCAGGCCCTCTTCTTTTGGCAGCACTAGGACTGGGGGCAGGCTCAGCTTTTTTCGGCAAATTTCACTGGGTTTTTTTGATAGGGGGAGCCGTGTTGCTCCTTTGGGCATGGAAGCGGTATTGGTTTGAGCAAAAGAGTTGTAAATGTGAGACCAAGAAAGAGGAAACTCATCGGTCCCAGCTCATCACCCTCCAACTCTCTACGGTGTTTTTCCTCTTCTTTCTTGCCATGAACGTTTTCCCTTACGTTTTTGACCTGAAAGGATCGGAACAAAGCCTGCCTGCAGCGGCGCTCTCTCAGGGCAGCCTGGTGGCTAAAATCCCCATCGGAGGGATGAGTTGCGCCAGCTGCGAGTTGGAAATAAGCCACTCCCTTAAAAAGATCAAGGGAATAAAATGGGTGAAGGTGAGCTTTCCTTCCAAGGAGGCTACGGTGATTTACGATCCAAAAGAGGTAGAGATGGCCAGGATCCTTTCTGCGATTCGCGAAAGCGGTTATGAACCGGGCAGCCCTCGACTCTTCAAGCAACCTGTAGATGCCCACTAGAAACTCATTTTCAAGAACAAGCGGTCAGGTGGCACAACAGGAAAGCCTTCCAACGTCTTTTTTGAAGGTTAGCGCGGCAAGCTTGAAGGCTTCAGCCATGGTCAAGTAGGGATGCAAAGCTTCGATAATATCCTGGTAGGTTAAACCATGCCGGAGGGCTAATACGGCTTCCTCGATAACATCACCCGCTGCCGCGGCCAATACGTGTGCTCCTATGAGCCTGCCTGTTTTCTCCTCGGCGACGAGTTTGACTAAGCCTCGGCTATCCAGGGAGACGATCGCCTTGGGTACTTCTTGAATAGGCAATAGGGCGACAATGGTGGAATATCCCGCTTCTTTTGCTTGATCTTCGGTCAGCCCCACGCTGGCGATTTGGGGATCGGTGAAGGTCACGCGGGGAAGAGAAGAAAGATCGATAGCCCGATTCTTTCCGCTAATAGCGTTTTCTGCGGCAACTCCCCCTGTATAAGCGGATACGTAGACGAACTGGGGCAGGCTTGCGCAATCTCCGGCAGCATAAATCTCCGGATTTGTCGTCCTTAGGAACTCATCAACGAGGATTGCTCCCCGGTTTGTGACTTTTACGCCCACTTCCTCAAGTCCAAGGCCATTTGTGTTGGCGACTCGACCCGTCGCCGCAAGAATCTGCTCGACCTCCATCTCGATGACTTTACCCTCTTTTTGAACGGAGAGCCGCTTATGCTTGCTTCCCTTTTTTTCGACCTGGAGGATTTGAGTGTGGGTAAAAATTTCAATCCCCTCCTCTTCAAGGTAACGATGCAGGCTATCCCGGATCTCCGGCTCTTCTGCCATAGCTATGGCGGGTAAAGCTTCAAGCAGGACAACCTTGACTCCAAATCGACTGAACATCTGTCCAAGTTCAAGTCCAATGGCTCCAGCACCGATTACAGCAAGGGAAGCGGGAAGGGTTTTTAAGTCTAGGGCAGTTGTACTATCCAGGCAGCCTGTCTCCTTGAGACCGGGAACCGGGGGTATGGAGGGTGAAGAACCCGTGGCGATGAGAATCTTCCTTGAACTGTAAGATTTATCACCGACGATTACCCGGTTCCCTTGTGCCAGTCTTGCTTTACCCCGGATGAGGGAAATTTGAGGATAGACATCCAGAAGATGGATGTATTTAGATTGGCGCAAGGAGTTGACGAGCTTTTCTTTTTGATCAACGAGCTCTTTCCAGTTCAAGGATAGGGGGGCGGCTTTCAAGCCAGCGAACCGGGGATGGGATGCCCAGTGATAGATTTCTGCGGCTCGAATCAAGAACTTGGAGGGGATACACCCTACATTGACACATGTTCCCCCGATGGTTGATTCTTCCACGATCCCAATGTTTGCACCGAGCTCGGCAGCTTTTATAGCGGCGGCAAAAGCGGCCGATCCTCCTCCAATGATCAAAAGATCATAATCTTTTTTTTCTCTCTCTTTTATGGATTCGAAGGGTTCTTGTCCGGTGACGGTTCCACGGTAACCGGACCGTTCAATCCCTTTGAGAATGTCATCTATATTCAAATTCTCATCGATGACTAGGGTTCCTTTCTTTGTGCGCCAATCGGGAATATCCACTTCTTCCACTCCCTCTATGTTCCCCAAGGCTTCTTTGAGACGGCGTGCACAATCAGCACAATGCATTCCTTCAATCTGTACTATAATACGTTTGCTCATATCTTTTCCTCGTTGCCAGGCTTGGTTTTCCTTTTTTAGATTAATCTAAAGCCTTGACCATGCTACAGGGTCAACCTCTTTATTGAGCCGATTATCCCGGGAAAGGCTGTGAAAAAAAAACTTCCTGTGTGAGTTTTATCACAACCTTCACAAGAGGTTTTGTATCGATTCCGACAAGAATATTTCCCCGGGGCAAGCTTTATTCCAGATCGTGACACGGCTCAAAATGGAGGAATGAAAGCCTTCCACAAGGACAATGCCCTGTTGGCATATCTTTTGCTCAAACTTATCCAGAAAATCACAACAAGGAGGTAGTCGATGACCGCTGCTTTGACCGAGGTTGCAAAACCGAAAAATTTTCAGCGTTTAAAAACCCTTGGCTTATCCGTGACTTCCTTGGTTCAGCATCAAGGATGCGGTTCAAAAGGAGGCAGCGGAAAATCCAGTTGTGGATCGGGAGCAGGCGCTGGAGATCTACCCGAAGAAATATGGGAAAAAGTCAAAAATCATCCCTGTTATAGTGAAGAAGCCCACCATTATTATGCCCGTATGCATGTAGCGGTGGCCCCAGCTTGCAATATCCAGTGTAATTATTGTAACAGGAAGTACGACTGTGCGAACGAGAGCAGACCTGGAGTTGTAAGTGAAAGGCTTACCCCGGAAGAAGCAGCAAACAAGGTTTTAGCCGTGGCCTCTCTTATACCCCAGATGACCGTCCTTGGAATAGCCGGTCCGGGCGATCCCCTGGCTAATCCGGACAAAACATTTAAGACCTTTGAACTTGTAGCCAAGAAAGCTCCGGACATAAAACTATGCCTTTCTACCAATGGACTGGCTCTTCCTGATTATGTCAAGCGCATCAAAGAGTTTAACGTCGATCATGTGACGATTACCATCAACATGATAGAGCCCGAGGTGGGAGAAAAGATCTATCCCTGGGTTTTTTACAAGCATAAAAGGTACAAGGGCAAAGAGGCGGCAAGAATTCTCTCCGAAAGACAACTTGAAGGCTTGGAAATGCTGACCTCCGAGAAGATTCTTTGCAAGATCAATTCTGTAATGATTCCGGGAATAAACGATGAGCATCTTGTAGAAGTCAACAAGGCTGTAAAGTCAAGGGGGGCTTTCCTGCACAATATCATGCCGCTGATTTCTGCACCGGAACATGGGACTTATTTTGGATTAACAGGGCAAAGAGGCCCGACCGCCCAGGAGTTGAAAGCCTTACAGGATAAGTGCGAAGGGCAGATGAATATGATGAGACATTGTAGGCAGTGTCGTGCTGATGCGGTCGGGTTGCTTGGAGAAGATCGAAGTAGTGAATTTACCAAGGAAAAACTTTCTGCAATCGAGTTGAACTATAACCTGGAGGCCAGGAATGCTTACAAGAGTCAAGTCGAGCTTGAAAGACAGAAGAGGCTGGCTGAAAGGCAGCGGCAGTTACAAGAAGTAGCCAAAGAAAACAGCGATTTGAAAATTTTGGTTGCTGTAGCGACGAAGGGTGGAGGGAAAATCAACGAGCATTTTGGCCATGCCAAGGAATTCCAGGTCTACGAGGTGAGTACAAAAGGGTCGAAATTTATTGGACACCGTCGAGTCGATCTCTATTGCCAGGGAGGGTATGGAGAAGACGATGCTCTTGAGACCGTCATTCGGGCTATAAGAGATTGCGTAGCCGTATTCGTGGCAAAAATAGGGGCCTGCCCCAAAGAAGCATTAGAGAAAGCCGGAATCGAACCCATTGATCAATTTGCTTTCGAATACATTGAGAAAGCCGCCTTGAGCTATTTCAAGGATTATCTTCGGAGGGTGAGTGAAGGGTTGGTCGATCCAACGAAAAAGGGAGACGCCTTGATTCGCCAAGGAGCTTTGATTGCTCAGAATGGATAGAGAAAAGACAAAGAGAACAGCATGAAAAGGAGAAAACTCTATGGCTTATAAAATTGTGGCATCCCAATGCACGGGGTGTTCGGCATGTGAACCCGAGTGCCCCAATGGGGCAATATATGAAAAGGATGGTATCTTTGCCATCAATCCGGATAAATGCACGGAATGTATCGGCTTTTACGATGAACCCCAATGTGTATCCGTCTGTCCGGTGGATAACACCTGCATAATCGATAAAAGCCGACCCCGGTATAAAGCTAAAAATTAACCATGAAAATTGCTATTACACCTAATGCCAAAGGTTTTATTAGCCGGATGATTCGGATGTGTGGGGGGAGTAAAAATGCGGGGATGAGGTTAACCGTAGGAGAAGGAGGTTGTTCGGGGTTAAATACGGAATTCAGCGTCGAAGAAAAACCGTGGGAAGGGGACCTGGTGTGGGAGGATGGGATTAAGCTCTTTATTCCTCAAGAATGTGCTCCTTATTTTGATGATGCCATTATCCATTTTGTGGAAACTCCCATGGAAACGCGCCTTATTGTTTTATCTGGGAAAAGAGCACAAAACTCCTGTGGCTGTTCTTCTTCTCCACAAACAGGATAAAAACGATTGCTCGGATATGAATAGGACAATGTCCAACGAGATAGATACCTATGGGATTCCAGAAGATTATTGGGGAGCTTTGGATCCAGAAGCGGAAGAAGAACTTAAAAAAGCCTCTTTATCTTATCCCGATAAAAGAAAAGTTCTTTACCATTTAAGCAGGGCCTTTGAGAAAGCGGGAGCACATATGACCGTCCTTATTGGGATGTATCGGTTTTACTTCTATCAGAGCGATCTTCAGAAATCCCTTTACTGGGGAAAGCGGTGTGTTGCCCAGGCGGCAAAAAAATTGGGTATCAGCGAAAACTGGGAAAAATTGACCGAAGAACATCGCAATAGATTAAGAAAGGAAGAAAGTCCGCTTGTCGACCTCTATCTTAGGGCTTTTCATGCCGTTGCCTATCTGCTGGGCCGTTTAGGAAAAAAAGAGGAAGCTTTGAAAATGCTGGAGTTGCTCTGCCAAATCGATGAGTCAAAGCAACTTGGTGCCGAGAGACTGGTAGGAATATTGATGGCGGAGGAAAACTCATGAAAGATCTTTCAAAAGAATGCTTGGATTGGGAGGGCCTGCCGGTTAACTGTGCAAGCTGTCCCCACAAGGAGTTGGAACTCAAAGGGAAATGTCGCATGGGAGAAGCTTGTGTGCAGGATAGGTATGCAAAAAGAATAGAAAGGTTTTTCGAATGCAATCCCACCCTTGCGATCAACTATATCACCCATCCTTATTTTGAGATCCGTGCTATTGCATTGAGGTATGTTGACGGTCATCACCAGATTCGTCTTTCCATGGATCCCGATGAAACGGTCCGGATGAGCGCGGCTTATTATGTCCCTCGGAAATTTCTTTTGCGGATGCGCTTTGATGAAAGTCGTGAAGTGCGGATAAGAGCGGCAGGTTTGCTTGAAGGGTTGGATCTTGTCCCCATGCTGATCGATCCCGATTACTACGTTAGAATCCTCGTGGCAAGAAAAATCCCCTTGGAGTGGTTGATCTTCATGGTATCTGATCCCGAGCCGGCCGTGCGCATAGAGGTAGCTAAAAGGGTAGGAGATGAGGGATTGATCATGCTTGCCAATGACCTGGACGAAGAGGTCCGGCTGACGGTCGTATCTCGATTGGATACGAAGGAGTTAAACCGGTTTATAAACGATCCGAGCTGGAAGGTAAGGTTTGAAGTGGTTCGAAGAATCAATCCGAAATATCTTGGTCTCTTTTGTCAAGACCAGGATTCTTTTGTAAGAGAATTTGCCAAGATTCGAATGGAAGAGCAGTGGGGTTCGGCCTCATCGAATGGTTCCACAAAAGAATGGGAAAAAAAGAGTAACGATGAGAGAAAAGGATGTTAACGAACTTGACGGTCCTCCCGCTTTTGAATATGGCCAGCGAGTAAGAAGCAAAAAAAACATACGCAATGACGGGACATTTCCCGGGAAGGAAATCGGTGAGATCCTGGTTAAAAAAGGAGAGATCGGTTATGTCACCAGTATCGGAACTTTTCTTCAAAAATTTTACATCTACGGGGTAGATTTCGTGGAAAGGGGCTATCTCGTAGGGATGAAATCCGAAGAGTTAGAACCCGCCGAAGAAGAAGAAAAGGGACAATGAGAGAAAGGCTGTACTTGGATTACAACGCTACGACCCCTCTTTTAGAAGAGGTTTTCGAAGCCATGCTCCCTTGGCTCGGTCCAAGATTTGGCAATCCCTCGAGTAGTCATCGTGAAGGGAAAGAAGCTAAAGAAGCTTTGTTTCTTTCCCGCAAGCAAATTGCCCGCTTTCTGGGGGCAAAGCCCGAAGAAATTATTTTTACAAGTGGTTGTTCGGAAAGCATAGCTTTGGCTTTCAAGGGAGTTTTGGGCGCCGCTCCCGAAGGGAAAAATAAGATTGTCGTTTCGGCGGTTGAACATCCCGTAGTCTTTAGTTTGCTCAAGCAACTTGAGAAAGAAAACGTAAAAATTGGCGTTGTGGGGGTGGACAGGGATGGAGCTATCAGGCTAGAAGAACTTCAAAAGGCTTTAGATCCCTCCGTTATCCTGCTCAGTTTTCTGTGGGCAAACAACGAAACGGGGGTGCTTTTCCCTATCCAAGAAATCGGCCGTTTCGCTAAAGCTCAAGGAATCCTTTTTCACGTGGATGGGGCTCAAGTAGCAGGCAAAATCCCTATCGATCTTTCAGCTCTTCCCATCGATCTCTTTTCCCTTTCAGCGCACAAGTTTTATGGCCCCAAGGGAATTGGAGTTCTTTACAAGAAAAAGGGGGTAGAGCTGGCACCCCTGGTCCCGGGTCATCAAGAAAGGGGTTTAAGGGGAGGCACAGAAAACGTTGCAGCCGTGGTGGGGATGGCAAAAGCTTGTGAAGTGGTCGAAATGAAGATGAAAGGGGAGAGCTTGAGGCTTCAAAAATTGAGGGATGGGATGGAAGAGCGGATTAAAAAGCAATGGCCAGGAGCAGTAATCGTCGGGGAAAGGAATACCCGCATTTGTAATACTTCGAACATCATTTTTCCGGGAATAGACGCCGAGGAACTGCTGAATTTTCTTGATCTGAACGGAATTGCTGTTTCAACTGGATCGGCGTGTACAAGGGGCAGCCAGGAACCATCCCACGTTCTCATGGCGATGGGATACGACTCCCAAGAGGCTTCTTCGGCGCTAAGAATTTCTTTTGGATACGCCACCACAGCGAAAGAAATAGAAGGCTTCTTGGACGTTCTTTTTTCGTTTAAAAAAAATCGGGCTGATTTGGACCCTGGGCATGAGCCAAAAGAGACGGGGAAGGAGACTGCCGGAAATGCTTTCTTGAAGGATTTGGCATGATTATTGCTGAGCTTGAAACAAACCGCCATGATGGAATTTTGCTTACAAATAGGAGATGAAAGCCAAGAGAGCTGTGAGCTTTCATTTTCTCTTTTATCCATTCTTAAAAAGAGTTTTACTTACGTCCTCCAGAGGTTTGGAAATAGGGAAAGTGAACCCTTTATCCCTTTTCTTGGCATGTCCAGCGAAGAGGTGGGAAAGCTCGCCTCTTTTTTCGATTTGACCCTGGATTCCCCTCAAAGAGGGAACCTAGGGGCTTATCTGGGATGCTTGGAAGAGCACAAGATGCTGGTAGAGTTTTTCCTTCGTTATCGGAACCGGGACGGGGAGATTTCTTTATGGGTATCCCACCTTTTAGCAACGGCTTCGCTAGGTGAAAACCATCTTTGGCAAGACATGGGTCTTCAAAATAGGGCTGAGCTCGGTTTTCTTTTACGCTCCCTATTTTTTCCTCTCTTTAGTGCCAATAAACAAGACATGCGTTGGAAGAGATTTTTCTATAGGAAATTATGTGAAGAGGAGGGGATCTTTGTATGCAAAGCCCCTAATTGTAAGGATTGTTCGGATAGGCCAATATGCTTTGGCCCGGAATAATAAAAAAGGAGGAAGAAGATGAATGCAGGTTATGCTTTTGCCGAAAAATTAGTCGAAGTGGAATGGCTCGCCGAGAATTTGAATGCCCTTGGTCCAGATATCCGGATCGTGGAAAGTAACGAAGATGTGTTAGTTTATGACACGGGTCATATCCCGGGAGCTGTTCATATCGATTGGCGGAAAGACCTCCAAGACCCCTTAATCCGGGATTACATCTCTACGGAAAAATTCGCCCAGCTTTGTTCTCGAAACGGCATTACTATTGATACTACCTGTATTTTCTATGGGGATAAGTCCAATTGGTGGGCTTGTTATGCCCTGTGGGCATTCGAATTGTTTGGACACACAAAGGCGAAAATTCTCAACGGGGGAAGGGACAAGTGGATCAAATTGGGTCTGCCTATAACCAAGGAAAAACCTACCTATGAAAAAACCTTCTATCCCGTGCCGCCGCAAAGAAAAGATGGGGAAATCCGCGTTTTTTATGACGAGGTGCTTTCTTTTTTGAAAACAAGGGGTCCCCTGATCGACGTGCGCAGTCCCGGAGAATTTTCCGGGGAACTCCTTCACATGCCCGAGTATCCTCAAGAAGGAGTGTTGCGGGGAGGCCATATTCCAGGGGCTAAAAGTGTGCCCTGGAAAACGGCGGTAAATGAAGACGGCACATTTAAGTCTTTTGCCGAACTGCAGGAAATTTATGAAAAACAGGCGGGGCTAGATCCCGAAAAAGAAACGATTGTTTATTGCCGGATAGGCGAGCGTTCAAGTCATACCTGGTTTGTTTTGAAGTATCTGCTTGGTCATAAAAAGGTCAAAAATTATGACGGGTCGTGGACCGAATGGGGAAACAAGGTTGCTGCACCGATTGAGCGCTAAATCCCTATTCTTTTGTTACCCTGAAGGAGTTTATTTTGCTGGGGAGGGTTAAAAGCCTGTTCCCGGGCAGGAGCAGGAGCGGTTCCCTGTTGCGTTTATTTCGCAGGGAATACTTCAAAGACGCCTAAAAAGGAATTGTCCGAGGCTAGGGGCAAAGACAAAAATTCGCTGGGTCCTGAACCCTTTGAAAAACGGTGGTCTCTTTTAGAACTTTTTTATTTCTATGCCATATTTTTTTAAGGCATAACCGAGCTGCCTTGGGGTGATGTTCAGCAGGCGGGCAGCCTTGGCTTGGACCCAGCCGCACTTTTCCATAGCTTGAATAATTTTTTCCTTGGGATCATCGGAGATGAGGGGGCTAAAGAAGGAAGATCTTGGGGTTTCTTCCCTGGATTTGGCTTCTTCAGAAGAGACAACGGGTGTGGAGATTACCTGCAGCTCTTTTTTCCACAGCATGGGAGAAGAGCATTGATTCCTTCGGCAAGCGACATCGATCTCGTCTATCCAGTTGTTCCGGGAATTTGTCGCGGCCCTTTCCAGGCAATTTTCCAGTTCTCTGACATTTCCCGGCCAATGACAATTGATCAACAACTTAAGGGCTTCCGGGGTGATTCTTAATTTTCGGTTCAATTCTTTCCCGATCTTGTTTAAAATATGATCGGCAAGAAGCGGAATATCCTCTTTTCTCTCTCGCAAAGGGGGCAAGGAGATGGATACGACGTTGATCCGGAAGTAAAGGTCGGCACGAAACTCACCCTTCAAGACCGCCTCTTCAAGATTTTTATTCGTAGCCGTAATGACCCTTACATCTACCCGAATAGTTTTATTGCCCCCCACCCTTTCAAACTCCCTTTCTTGCAGAACCCGGAGCAGTTTCACCTGGACAGCGGGAGAGATATCTCCGATTTCATCCAGGAAGAGAGTACCGCCGTGAGCCAATTCAAACCGGCCTTTCCTTTCAAAAAGCGCCCCGGTAAAGGCCCCTTTTTCATGTCCAAAAAGTTCGGATTCAAGAATAGTTTCCGGCAAGGCTGAACAGTTGACTTTTATAAAAGGTCCCTCTTTCCTCGGGCTAAGGTAATGTATGGTACGCGCGATAACTTCTTTTCCCGTGCCGCTTTCTCCGCGGAGCAGAACCGTAGAGCGCGAAGGAGCCACGTGGTAAACAAGATCCATGACCGCTTGCATCTGCTTGCTTTGTCCAATGACCCCACCGTTGTTTTTTAGCTGGATGTCGCCGTTTTTCCGAGGGGGAGGTGGCAGTTCCAGGCTTTGGGGAAAGGGGATCGGTTTGAAATTGTCCATGCTGAGTTTTATTTTTTGTCCGAAAAGATTCGTTGCCAGGCTGAGAGTCAGCGTAGTTTCAGATAACGGCTCAAGGGCGGATTCCCTTTTCTTTTCACAGACGAGAACCCCTATGCATTCTCTTTCGTATCGAATCGGCAAACAAAAAAGGGAAATGGGCTCTTCTGTGCCGTCCTCTTCATGAGAAATATCCGAACTGAAGTAGGGTTCTTTGTGAATGTCGGGAACGACGATGGGAAATCCGTTTTTTAAAACCTGTTCAATAAAAAAATAGTAAAAAGAGAAATGGTTGTCGGCTTGATCGTTGCCACAACCGGCCAGAAGGATAGGATCTTGGCCTTTGCGGATGAAAATTAAAGATTTCTGTAATTTTAAATGAATATTTAAAATTTTTAATGATTCTCGGAATGATTGAAAAAGAAGGGGTTGAGAAGAGGTAAGGATCTTGCTGATTTCATAAATGGCAACAAATTCTCCGTTTTTTTTCATGGGCCTTAAAAAAATAAAAGCACAGGCTGTGCCATTTTAAATGCCATTATTGTTCGATTAAGGATAGCTAACCTATTCATGGAGTTTCGAGAACGCAAAAAAGGAGTCCTTCCCTTTTCTTTTTTATGGATCTGTAAGAAACCCTTAATCTTTGGACCTTTTTTTGGCATGGGAGATGCTCATTAAAAAGAAAAGGAGGATGTATGAACCAAACAGTAAAAGATAGAGAGAAGGAACATCAACTGGGGGATGAAATCAACGGAAACCACGGGGTTGAATTATCCGGATCGGCCGTGCAAAAAATTAGGTCCTTGATTGAAGAAGAAAAGGATACGGAGCTTAAACTGCGCATTTTCATAACTGGAGGGGGCTGTTCGGGTTTCCAGTACAATTTTGCCTTTGATAAACAGATAGAGGAAGGAGATATCCTTTATGAAAAGGGCGGGGTTTGGCTGGTCATTGATCCCCAAAGCCACATGTACCTGAAAGGATCGGTCATAGATTACGAGGAAAATCTTGAAGGAGCTCGTTTCGTCATCCACAACCCCAACGCAGGATCAACCTGTAGCTGTGGTTCTTCATTTTCTGCAAACTGCTCCCAAGGAGTATAAAGGAGGCAACTGCCATGGCTATTACGATAACACCAAGAGCACAAGAGAAACTGGCCAAATCGTTGCTTGGAAAAAAGGAGTTTGTAGGTTTAAGGCTTGCGGTATTACGAGCGGGATGCGCGGGTTTTACCTACCAAATGGATTATGTCCGGGAAGTGGAATCGGGTGATTTTGTCTACGCCTTTGCGGGGGGACAATTGGTTGTAGACAAGGATTCTCTAAAAATGGTTGATGGCTTGGTTCTTGATTACGTTAAGGATCCTTTTAGAGAAAGGTTTGTTTTCAATAATCCTAATGCTACCGGAAGCTGTGGCTGTGGGGAAAGTTTTAGCCTGTCCAGATAGCCAAAAACAAAATTGTCAGTTTTTTGACAATAATGATTGCCCGCTGGAAAGCGGACGAAAAAGGAAGAGAAAGCCCGGGATCGTTTTTAAGCCTCGCTCTAAAAGCCAAGGGGAAGAATTATTGTTTTACCGGCATTGGGCTTGGCATTTCCCTTGCTTAATAAAAAGAATCTAGAGGATGAATCCTTGAGAACAGCCTTATGAAAATCATGGTAAGAAAGAAAGAAGCAGGAGAGATAACGATTTACATCGCCAAAAAAGACCTTGAAGAGCCGATCGTCAGCGCGGACAAAGAAGGGTTATTTGGGGGCGTGGTGACCCTGGCTAATGGAATGAAATTTCTTTTACCGGAAGTTCCTCCTGGAACGAAGTTACCCCTGACTCTAGAAGCAAGAAAGATCGAGGGATGACCCCTGGATTGAATCGCGGCAAAATAATGAATGGAAAGTTGATCAAGTTTTCAGATCCTGATATGACAAGTAGAGAACTAGAAGGGGTCTATCGGGTTCTTGGATCGAGCGATTTCAGTGGCGGGGCTGAAATCGAGGCTTTTGAAAGGGATTTTGCCCGTTACGTGGGTAGGAAATACGGGGTGAGTTTTTCCGGGGCAAAAGTCGCTTTTTATCTTTGTTTGAAGGCCCTTGGATTGGGGAAAGGGGATACAGTGATCCTTTCGGCTTGCTCATGGAGAGAAACAGGACAGGTATTAGCTTGGGCAGAAATTGTCCCTAGGTTTGTGGATATCGACTATTGGTCTATGGCCATAGAGCCCTCGAAGATAGAAAAAGAGATCACCCCCGAGGTAAAAGCCATCATCGGATCGAATCCCAATGGGCATCCTGCCGATTGGCAGCAACTCGAGAAGATCGCCAAGGACCATTCCCTTTTTTTGATAGAGGACTCGACAGAAGCCATTGGTTGTTCTTTTAAAGGGAGGCGGGTAGGTTCTTTTGGAATTTGTTCCCTTTTTGATTTTTCGCAGCCTTCGGCTCTCGTTACAGGCAGGGGGGCGATGATCGTAACGGATTGTGAAGGGCTGGCTTCTTTGCTGAGGATACTCAGGGATCGATCCGCAGAAGAAAGGCAGTCTGTAGTAAAATCGAGGCAGCCTTATTTAGGCTGTTCAATGAGCGGCCTGGAAGCAGCGCTGGGGGTAGCCCAGTTGCAAAGGATAGATGAAATCTTGCAAAAAAGAAAAGCGGTGGAAGAATTTTACTCCCATTTTCTTTGTGGATTCGAAGGCATAAAAGACCCTTATGTTTCCCCGCAGGCAACGGAAGTCCATTGGTTTTCTTATGTCGTTCACCTGGGAACGAGATTTTCAAAGTCCAGTAGGGATGCCATCATAGAAGATTTGAGAAGAGAGAATATCGAGGCTTATCCCTATTGTCATCCGCTGCATATGACGGGATGGGCTATAGAAAGAGGAATGCGCAGGGGCATGTTGCCGATAACCGAGAGGGTTGCCGACAGGACAATCGCCTTACCCTTCCATGGTCAGTTGAGTTTCGAAGAAGTGGAATTTATCGTCAAAAACCTTAAAGAAGCCTCCCTTAACGTTGGAGCGGGAGCGGCTATTTACTGAAATGCCAAGCAAAGGAGGGTTATGCACAGCCGACCTGTTATACTGCATGTGCGGTTTGGTTCGGACGGGCAGGTGATGGAAATTGCCGAAAGACCCAAGCATATGTCTGCCCAGCAGTGGTTTAGCTTTCTTTGGGGAAAAGCGGGGGATAAGTTCCAAGCCTTGTCCGGGGGGAGAGGCATTTTTAGGCTTTCAGGAGAATTTTGGGAAGAAATAAAAAAGGAAACATCGAGCCATGGACAAAACGACGGTTGAAAGTGATCTCGAAGATATTTTAAAATCCCTGGAATCAGGACAGCTTGTCCCCTTTCTTGGACCTGGGGTGTTAGAACTCAGCAAAGAATCCTTTTCCTTTCCTACAAATCCGGAAATGCTTTCCGAGAGGTTGGCTTCTTTGGTTGCCGTTCCCTCGAGAATAAGGAAAAACCTTTGGAGCACCAGCCAATATATCGAAAATTACAGGCATAGAAAAACACTCAAAGCCCTTTTAAGCCAGATATTTGATGAACAAGCAGAACCCAATGACTTGCAGAAGTGGCTTGCCCGAATTCCCAAGCTACCCCTGGTTGTAGATGTGTGGTATGATTGTTCATTGAGCCTTGCTTTGAAAGAAAGGCCGTCATGGGGACAGATCCAGGGAGTGAGCCAAGCCGAATATCCGGGAAGATGGGTTAAAGCCTATGACCGAGAAGGTAAAGAAGTAGAACTGGGAGAGGCGGAGGGCTGGCAAACGGTCCTATATAAACCTTTGGGTTCGGTAAGGCCCCAAAAAAATTTTATCATATCCGATTCGGACTACGTGGAGGTGTTGACCGAAATCGACATTCAAACTCCTATACCTGACCTTGTAAAGAGGTTGAGGCAGGGAAGAAGTTTCCTCTTTATAGGGTGCCGTTTCCAGAGTCAAATTGAGAGAACGTGGGCTAGGCAGATTCTAAAGCGGTCATCCTCTTCCCATTGGGCTGTCATTTCAACTCCTCTTACAAAAAACGAAGAGCGGTTTCTTTCCGAGGCTCATATTAAACAGCTTGATTTATCCCTGGAAGACTTTTCCCGAAAGCTATTGCATTTTTATCCGGCTTTCCCTTTATAGTCCCTTACCGTTGGGAAAAAAGCGACAATGTAAGAAAAACAACAGAAAAGACACACCCCCTTTTGTTCGCCGGGATCAGCCGGAGCAGGGTTAATCCTGATCAGGGATTAAAAAATAAAAAAATTGGCATGTAACTTGCTGGAAACAAAACAAGGACTATGGCTGATTCTTTTTTAAAAAAAATGGAAAAATTGGAGGCCGCCGAAGATTTCTTCAAATTGCTTGAGATCCCCTACGATATAAAAGTTCTTAGGGTTTACAGGCTTCATATCCTCCAAAGGTTCCACGATTACATCTCGGCTGGATCCAGGGATGTGGGCACGCAAACCGAAGAACAGCTCAAGCAGTACTACGGCTCTTTACTGGAGAAGGCTTACCGGGATTTTGTTCATTCTACTGCCCAGGAGGAAAAGGTTTTTAAAGTTTTTAAAGAGCAGCAACCCGCCTCTCCTCGGACAGAAGTTCGATTTGTTTCTTTGGATTCATTGATAGGGGGTTCGAAACTCAAAAGCAAAACCCTTTAAAAAGGAACCATGCATGCTGTCATTCTTGTGAAACAAGTACCGGATTCAAGCCAGATTAGGGTACATCCACAAACAGGAACGATTATGCGCCAGGGAGTCCCGGCTATTTTAAACCCCTACGATGTGTATGCCCTGGAAGAGGCTTTGCAGCTCAAGGATAAGTACGGAGCGTTCTTGACCGCTCTTTCCATGGGGCCGTTACAAGCGGAAAATGCCTTAAGAAAAGCCCTTTCTTATGGAGTGGATGAAGCTTTTCTTTTGTCGGATAGATCCTTTGCCGGATCCGACACCTTGGCTACCTCCTATGCCCTGGCGGCGGCTCTAAGAAAGATCGATTCTTACAGGAAAATAGATATCGTGTTTACGGGCAAACAAACTATAGATGGCGATACGGGACAAGTAGGACCCGGGGTGGCACGACGTCTAGGCTTTCAACTCCTTACCTACGTATTGGAAATCAAGCATATCGATTTTGAGAAAAAGACGATCTTGGTCCATAGGAAGAGCGAGAGAGGCATCCAGATTGTAGCTTCGAAAATTCCTTGCCTTATTACCGTTTTTGAAGGGAAAAAGCCTATCCGTTACGCTTCTCTACCCAACATGATTAGAGCGGCAAGGGCGCCTGTAAAAATATGGAACAGGGTGGATGCGGGTATAGAGGAATTGTCCAAGATCGGTCTTAAGGGATCTCCAACGGTTGTCGGTAAAGTGTTTGCCCCTCAAAATTCCAGGGGACCTGCAGAGAGGCTGGAGGGGAGGAGTCCGGAAGAAATCTGCTCCCTATTGGTTGAGAAAATCTTCGAGAGGTTTCCGGAAGTAGAAAAAAAACTGGGATGAAAATCTCCATTAATAAAGAAAAGAGCATTCTATGGCTGAAAATGTGGATAAAGCAAAAAATGCGAAAAGAAAAAAGCCGGTAATAGATCCAAAACTGGCGGATTACAGGGGAGTTTGGGTGTTTGTAGAACAGGAGGAGGGAGTTGTCCACCCGGTGAGCTGGGAGTTACTCGGAAGGGCTCGAATTTTGGCAACTTCCCTGGGAGTTGAAGTTGCTGCGGTCGTGCTTGGGGCAAACGACGAAACCGTGGACAAAATCACCGGGCAGGCGATGAGCTACGGAGCGGAGAAGGTCTACCAAGTGGTTGATCCGGCCCTTTGCGATTACCGGAGTGATCCCTACACCGATTGCCTGGTGAACCTTGTCAAGAAATACAAACCGGAGATTCTTTTGCTTGGAGCCACTTCCTTGAGTCGGGATCTGGCCAGTAGTGTGGCAACCATCCTCGAGACGGGATTGACCGCTGACTGTACCGAACTCACAATCGATATTGAAAATCGAAGCCTGGAAGCAACGCGTCCTACATTCGGGGGAAGCTTACTTTGCACGATATTGACTCTTAATTACAGGCCTCAAATGGCTACCGCAAGACCCGGGGTGTTGCCTATACCCCTTCCTGGACCCGACAGGAAGGGAATCATAATCCGAGAACCTATGCGGATTGATGAAGAAAAATTAATAACCAAGGTATTAGGCTTTATTCCTGATCCCTGCAATGCTGCGGAAAGACTTTCCACGGCAGAAATCGTCGTGGGCGGAGGAAGAGGGTTAAAACAGCCGGGTCATTTTTCTCTTTTGAGAGAACTTGCCGATCTTCTAGGTGGGGAAGTGGGGGGAACACGACCCGTAGTCCAAGCTGGTTGGCTTGATACAGAAAGACAAATTGGTCAGACGGGAAAAACTATAAGGCCTAAAGTCTATATTGCCGTGGGGATATCGGGTGCAATCCAGCATAGAGTGGGTATCGAAAAAGCGGGAATGATTGTTGCCATTAATAATGATCCTAACGCCCCTATTTTTGATTATGCAGACCTCGGCATAGTTGGAGATTTCCTTGAAATTATTCCTGCTTTGATTCGGGTACTCAAGAAGAAGAGAGCTGCGAAAAACGGCTTATCCAATACAGGAAGAACCATAGGGATCGAGATCAAATGAAAGAAAAATTTGATTGCATTGTCGTCGGTGCCGGTCCTGGAGGGACGGCAGCGGCATATACACTGGCAAAGCATGGTCTTAATGTAATACAATTAGAACGTGGAGAATACCCGGGTTCAAAGAACGTCCAGGGAGCGGTGTTGTATGCCCATTCCCTTGAAAAGTTGATTCCCGGTTTTCGTAAAGATGCTCCTCTTGAGCGTTTTGTGGCTGAACAACGCATTTGGGTTGTCGATGGGGACTCTTACGTGGGAACTACCCATAGGACTCATGCCTTGGATTGGGAAACAGCCGATCGCTATACCATATTGCGTGCTTCGTTTGATAAGTGGTTTTCAAGAAAAGCTCAAGAGGCTGGAGTCTTGTTGATTTGTGAAACAACGGTAACGGATTTGATCAAGGAAAAGAACCGGGTTGTCGGAGTAAAAACGGATAGGGAAGATGGAGACCTCTATGCAGATGTGGTGATTCTAGCTGATGGAGTCAACTCGCTTTTGGCACGAAAAGCGGGATTCAGGAAGGAAATTTTTCCTCATGAAGTGGCCTTGGGAGTGAAAGAAACGATTTTTATGTCCCAGGAAGCATTGGAAGAACGTTTTGGACTTTCAGACAGCCAGGGAATAGCCATCGAAATGGTGGGAACGATTACCCAAGGGATGCTTGGAACCGCTTTTCTTTATACCAACAAAGAGTCCGTTTCCATAGGGGTCGGTTGTCTTTTAGCCGATCTCAAAAAAGAAAAAATTCCCCCTTTTGAGCTCCTGGAGTCCTTGAAAAATCATCCGGCCGTAAAACCCCTCATCCACGGGGGGGAAACCAAAGAGTACTCGGCCCACTTGATCCCGGAGGGAGGATACCATGGCATTCCTCAAATTTATGGGGATGGATGGATGATCGTCGGAGATGCAGCCATGTTTGTCAATTCTATCCACAGGGAAGGATCGAATTTGGCGATGGAAACAGGGAGGCTGGCCGCCGAAACCGTTATAGAGATTAAAAAGAAAGGTGGCCCTTTCAATAAAGAACAGTTAGCCCTTTATAGGAATAAGCTGGAAAACAGCTTCGTTCTTAAAGATCTTAAAAAGTATAGGCAATTTCATTCCGTATTTAGGGCCAATCCCCATTTCCTAACGACCTATCCTCGGCTTCTCAATTCTTCTTTCTTTTCTCTTCTCAAGGTCGATGGCACAGACAAGAAAACCAAGGAAAGGGAGATTTGGAAGAACATCCTGAAAAAAAGGTCCCTTAGGGGTATTTTTCAAGACGCAATTCAGCTATGGAGGGCTACCCGATGATACAGATTGCAGAAAAACTTTATCAAAACCGTTACCGCGTGGATGAAGGCAGACCTCATATCAAGATCAAAGACCAGCATATCTGTTCGTTGTGCCACGACAAAAGTTGCACCGTTCTTTGTCCTGCGGGCTGTTACCAAAGGGGCGAAGGGAATACCGTTTCCCTGGTTACAGACGGCTGCTTGGAATGTGGCACCTGCCAGGTTATTTGCTTGGAGCATAGAAACATACTCTGGGAATACCCTCGAGGAGGATTTGGGATTCTCTACAAGTTTGGTTAAACCCGAAGAGGTCAATGGAAGAAGTCATTTTCTTCTCCCTGATCCTGCTTGCCCTGGCATGACAGGGCTTTGAATCGGCTCGAAAAAGAATTGCAAGCTTACGATTTTCTTCTCCGACGGCGGCGAAGAGGAGGGAAATTCCCTTTGCCCGTTCCCGGCCTAACCTTTTCGAGCCGATCCCTAATCAACAACCCCTGGGCGGATGGCTTCCAAGAAGTGGTGCCGACTGCCTTCGGATAACGCCAAGGGCTTTATATTTTAGGGGAAGATCTATCCTTTCTTGGAGCCGTATGGAGCGTTCAAAGCATGGATAAGTTTTTGAGCTCCCTTGGGGACTGCGACTTTACCGCTGAGAATTTCTTTCGAGCTTACCTCTTTGTGGTAATATCTTTTGTTGGTATCCTTGGATTCAGCTATGTCCAGGCCCGTTAAAGCGAGTCCTCCAAAAAATCCCTTGCTTCTTTTATAAACATAAATATGGGATTTAGGCTTACGCTCGGTTTCTGTCGTTGGCCCGGCCACGCCTTCCATTTCACCTTTAAGCTTCAATTTTCCGCCGCGGGCGAAATTATCTACGGCTTGTTTTGTATTGAGGATAAGGACATAATGGGTGGTTTCTCCTCCCACTTGAAGACCAAAACCCATGCCTGAAACCGAAATGGCCGACGGGGCGGTCCAGCTCTGGCCTTTTCTTGCTACCACCAGTCCATGACCGCTTTCTCCGCTGAAGATGAACCCGGCTTCGGATACCCTTATCACCGCTACCCCTTTAGCTTTATCGAACACGGATTGGGGAATTCCATTCTTGGGATCTTTTTTAAATTCTTTTATGACCTCCGTGGAATGATCGATTGTCCGCTGAAAATCCCATGAAGCCCAAGCCGGGGTACTCAAAAAGAAAAGACTGAGCAACAAAAACAGGCTTACTTTTAAGCTTCCTTTCGTTTCTCCATCGAAAAGTTTCATAATGTTTTCCTCCTCGGTGATTTTTGATTTATATATTAGCAATGAGAACATTTTTTTTTTTAAATATTAAGAACTTTGTGATCAAGGAAAAACTGTCCGCTAAAAAGAAATTCCTGATAAACTTATTTTCTGTTATTGGACAGAAAAGGTCATAAAATCTTTAACCTTTCTTTTTATGCCTATTCATAGTTTTGAACAGTTTGTACAAAAGCTTGAGGAGGAAGAAGAGCTTATCCGCATCAAAGAACCGGTACATACCGAGCTTGAAATTACCGCCCTTGCCGATCGAGAAATGAAGAGTCCGGGAGGGGGTTACGCCCTTTTTTTTGAAAAGCCGATCTTGTTGAAAGGGAAAATTTCTCATTTTCCCCTTCTCATTAATGCCTTTGGATCTTGGAAAAGAATGGAGATCGTCTTAGGGAGGAAAATTGATGAGCTGGTTGAAGAGATCCAAGGCTTGTTAAAAGCTGAAGCTCCCCAGGGATTTTTCGAAGGCTTGAAGGTTATACGAAAGGGTATTGACTTTTTCAAATCCAAACCCCGAATTGTAGGTTCAGCGCCCTGTCAAGAAGAAGTCGTTATTCTTGATCAGGAAAATCCTTCTTTTGGGTTGCTCGATCTGCCCGTTTTAAAGTGTTGGCCTAAGGATGGAGGAGGCTATATTACCCTACCCCAAGTTTTTTCGATTGACCCCTCTACGGCCAAGAGAAATGTCGGGATGTACAGGGTGCAAGTTTTCGATCAAAAGACAGCGGCGATGCATTGGCAGGTCCACAAGGTGGGGGCAAGGCACAGCCAGGAATATGCCAAGGAAAAAATTCTCATGCCGGTGGCCATTTGCCTGGGTGGTGATCCCTTGCTTACTTTTGCCGCTACGGCTCCACTTCCAGATGGGATGGATGAGGTCGTATTTGCAGGCTTTTTAAGAAAGGAAGGCATACCCATGGTCAGGTGTAAAACCGTTGACTTGGAAGTGCCGGCGGAAGCGGATATCGTCATCGAAGGGATCGTGGATCCTCTTGATCTTAGGGCGGAAGGACCTTTCGGCGATCATACCGGTTTTTATACCCCCGTGGATTTTTATCCTGTTTTTCATGCCAAGGCCATTACTTTTCGTCGCAAGGCGGTTTTCCCAGCAACGATTGTAGGCATTCCCCCCATGGAAGACTATTACTTGGGAACGACCAGCCTGAAGCTTTTCATGCCCCTGTTAAAAATGAATTTTCCCGAGATCGTGGACATTGCCCTGCCTCCCGAGGGAGTGTTCCACAACCTTCTTTTTGTTTCGATAAAAAAGCAATATCCTTACCAGGCTTACAAGGTCATGCATGGATTATGGGGAATGGGACAGATGATGTTTACAAAAATGATTGTTGTTGTCGATGAGGATGTCGATGTGCAAAACACCTCTGAGGTGCTTTTTCATCTTTGTGCCAACGTCGATCCGCAAAGAGATTTTTTGTTTACCCGGGCTCCCACCGACAGCTTGGATCATGCCCAATCCTTGCCCAATATCGGATCTCACGTGGGCATTGATGCGACAAAAAAGTTCCCCTCTGAAGGATACAAAAGGCAATGGCCGGAAAAAATTGCCATGCCTAAAGAGATTATTCAAAAAGTTGAAGAAAAATTTCCAAGAACATGGGGGCAAAAAACGCGATGAAGAAGATCTTTATAAGTGGAGCGGCGGGCTTCCTTGGATATTCTACGGCCAGGCGGCTGCTTGAACTAGGTTATAAAGTGGCCGGAATAGATAATCTCAATCCCTATTATTCGGTCGAACTTAAAGAAGCCCGACTCAAGATTCTCCAAGGTTATAGCGAGTTTATTTTTGGGAAAGTCGACCTGCTGGATAAAAAAGCAGTTGAGGCTCTTTTTTTTGACTTTGAACCCGACTGCGTTATTCATTATGCGGCACAGGCCGGGGTAAGGTATAGCCTGGTCGATCCTTATGCCTATGCTCAATCCAATGTCTCTGGAGTTGTTCCCATCCTGGAATGTTGCCGAAAAAAAGGAATAGGCCATTTTCTTTTGGCAAGCTCAAGTTCGGTCTACGGCATGAACCGACTTATTCCCTTTAAAGTTAATCATCCTGCCGATCACCCGCTCAGTATTTATGCCGCGACAAAAAAGGCTGCCGAACTTATAGCCCACAGCTATAGCCATCTTTTCGCCATTCCCGTTAGTTGCCTACGCTTTTTCACGGTCTATGGGCCGTGGGGCCGTCCTGACATGGCTTACTACAAGTTTGCCAGCTCTATTTATCGGGATCGGCCTATAGAAGTTTATGCTGAAGGTAAACTCAAGAGGGATTATACTTACGTGGATGACGTCGTGGAAGCGGTTATTCGACTTATCGATTCTCCTCCCCAACCCAACCGGGGAGAAGGACAATTAGAAGACTGCCTGGATCCTTCGGTCAGCACGGCTCCTTTTCGGATTCATAACGTAGGCAACAAGCAGCCGGAAAATATTCTCAAATTAGTCCATTTAATTGAAAAATACTTGGACAAGAAGGCTCGCATAAAGTTCTTGCCCATGCCTCCGGGAGATGTTGAATGTACTTATGCGGATACGACGACTCTTGAAAAGGAAATCGGTTACAGCCCTCAGACTTCGCTTGAAGAGGGTATAGGCCGTTTTATCAAGTGGTTTTGTAACGAGGGTTACCGTTTTAAGACCGATTAACAGATAAAAAGAATGGGTTTTTCTTTATCCTTTTGCATGGCTTTTGCATTTTTTTAAATGCAGGGGGAATTATAATCGAGGCTTTCTGAAACGCAGGGCAAGAGAAGATAAAATTTTTCTAAAGCATAGTTGTTTGCAATATATGTTTTTCTATGGTAAGAAAAACTAGAAATGATTTTTTAGAGTAAGATTGTTCGCTACATAATCGTTTCAAACCCCTTTATATGGGAAAATATGGATGATTTCGAAGAGATTTGGGAAAAGATAAGAAAAGGGAGTCCTTATCCAGAACCGGATCCTCATTTTATGGATAGGTTCAGGGCTAGGCTTCATTACGAGAAGATTCAAGCCAAGAAAAGAAGGCAAGCCTTCAAGTCCCTGGCCGTCTTCTGTTCGGTTCTTGTTTTCACGGCCAGTCTTTTGGGTATCGGGCAAAGATGCATGCAGTCCTGGATGAGAAATGAAGCAATGAATTTATTAGAGACAATGATCGAAAATGCCGCCAGCGATGGAACCGAGCTTCTTGCCTTGGAAAAACCTATCTCTTCTGTGAGCGAAAGTCTTGAGGAGCTATGGTCGGAAGAATTATCTTCTTTTTGATAGTTTTGTTTACTTCAGGTTTTTTGTCCTTCAGGCTAGGAAATATTGCCCACGGCCAGGTGCACAGGGGCACCGACTCCTTGATGCCTTTATGGGCCCAAGATGCAGAAATGAGGGAAAAGATTTTTGAAGTTCTCTACCTTCCTGATGAAGAGCTGATCAAGGAACTTTTCAAATGGCCCAAGTTTAATCAAATGAATCTCGAGGAAAAAGGATGGTTTCTCCAGCGCATAGCGATCATGCGCAACAAGCAAAAGGAGTTGGCCAGGGCAAAAGCAAGGCAAATGGGATTGTCCTTGAATGAAGACCAACTCAACGCCTTTGAAAGGAAATTTTGGACCAAGAGGTTAGAAATAGAAAAGAGATTTATCCAGGAAACGGAGGCACGAAGAAAAGAATTAGCCAAAGAGTTGGAAGAAGAACTGCAAAAAGAGTTTTCTTCCCCTTCCTTGGATTCTTCGAAGCCGATGCAAGCACGCAGCAAGACCAACTAAGGCCAACCGGGTTCTCTTTAAATATTTTTAAATCTATGGTTGTGTTCAAAGGAAAGAAGCTCTAAGAATTTTTTTGTGGAACAAGAACCCGCTCTTTGCCAGGCCATCCTTTTTTCTGAATTTGTCATCAGAGAGAAGGGAAGCGATAAACTTTCGATAATCAACTCTTTCAATAGGCTTTTTTCCCCTCAGTTTCCTTTCCTGACACCTCCTTTTTTCCTTTCCCTTTTGCTGACCCATTTGCGCGGTAAAATTGCCTCCTTGGATCTGACGGCAAGGGTCGAAGATCCAAGTTCCGGTCATGTCCTGGCCAGTTCTTCGGGAAAGATCGGCTTTCCGGAGGATAGACCCCCATTCGATGAAAGAGAAATCCACGATATTGTTATCCCCATCAGTCCCTTTCTTGTCTTTCAACAGGGCAACTATAGTGTGGTTGTCCTGGTCAACAACGAAAAAGTAGGAGAGAGAATGCTGCCTGTTCTTCCCTTTCCTTCGGGACAGGGGATGCCTCCTTCCGTTAAACCCTTTTTTCCCCCCTCGTCGCCGTAAGGCTCTGGTTAGGTTTAAATCCTCAAGCTTAAAAGAACTTATTCGGGTATGGGGTCCACTGCTGTTGCTCCAAGCCGAGAAAGCAAAGAATAAAGCGTCGAAGAAAAGAGGGGATCTGTTTTTTTGACGACAAGAAAAAAGCCGTCGTCCATGCCTCGCTCGTTGTACCTTTTCCAAGAGAAAAGAGGATGATAGAACTTGAATAATCTTCCACAGAACAAAATCCCAAAAAAGGCGCCAAAAGAAGCGAAAAGGGCGGTAAGTTCGAAAAATATGGGGATGAAAGTAGGCAAGCTAAAGTAGGGTTTGCCCTGGACGACTAGAGGATAAAAAAGGCTTAAAATGGAGCTGCTGGGCAGGGATTTTAAAAAATCGGGACGAGGCAAGGAGAGGGTACAGACAAGAAACAAGGCCAAAAAAAAGCCGATAATCCCTCCACATAAGACTATGCGTGAAACCCAGGATTTTCTGAGCATGCCCGCTTCCGAAAGTTCGTGAAAGGGATAAGGACTGAAAAGTTCAAAATGCCTAAAGCCTAAATGCTTGAGCCTCTTTGCTGCCTTGCAGAGAAGCCCTGGAGAAGGAAATTCCGCCCCTATGCCGTAAAGGGGCTTTTGGTTCTTTAAATCCTGCGGGGCAACCGGTTGTTGGGCCGAAATCGAAAGAGCGTTTTCCAAGGCTAACTCTTCTTGCCATTTATTTTCCTCTTCGGAGGAGAAATAAGGCTCCTGCCCATGCTGTAATGAACCATGGACAAGGGTTTTGACTTCAAACATCGCTACCGAGGGAAGAAAACGTAAAAAAAGAAGAAAAAGAGTTAAAAAAAGACCTATGGAACCGACGTAAAGCAATACATCGCAGAGGGTAGGTACAAAAATTCTCCAGGAAGAAGGCAAAAAATCCCTATGGAGAGAAATGATGATGATGACAAAACGTTCAAGCCACATACCTATGTTGGCTAAAAAAGCGACAAAAAATAGACTAAGGGGATTAGTCCGGAACGACCTTATCCAAAGAAATTGGGGGGCAATACTGTTGCAGAAAAGCATGGACCAGAAAGCCCAGAAATAGGGCCCTTTTATACGGTTCAAGAAGGCATAACGTTCATAAGGATTAGCACTATACCAGGCGGTGAAAAGTTCGATCAGGTAAACATAGCCGACCATCGAGCCCGTGGCTAAAAGCCACTTACCCATCTGGTTGATATGTTCGTCCAGGATCAATTCTTTGAGCTTGGGGATAAGGGCTCGGCTGGGGATAAGCAAAACCAAGATCATCGCAAATCCGCCAAAAATCGCTCCGACGCCGAAATAGGGGGGGAAAATCGTAGCATGCCAGCCGGGAAGAATCGTTGAAGCGAAATCACAGGAAACAAAGGAATGCACGGAGAGAACCAAGGGGGTGAGTATGCCTGCAAGGCAAAGATAGCCCATTTCATAGTGGATCCACTGGCTGGCCGAACCAAGCCAACCCAAGGAAAGAATAGCCCACAGCCTTTTTTTAAAAGGATTTTCTTCTTTTTCTCTTAACGTGGCGAAATCGGGAATCATGCCTAAGTACCAGTAAAGCAAAGAGACGGTGAGGTAAGTCAGCACGGCAAATACGTCCCACATGAGGGCTGCTCTCAAGTTTTGCCAAATGCCCGCCGACCAGGGAACAGGAAAGAGATACCAACCCATCCACTGCCTTCCGATATGAATGGCAGGGAAGATGGCTCCACTGGCTACGGCGAAAATTGCCGAAGCTTCTGCGGCCCTGTTGACGGCATTCCTCCATTTTTGTCGGGATAAGAGTAAAATGGCGGATATAAGAGTCCCCGCATGACCGATGCCGATCCAAAACACGAAGTCAACGATGGGCCAACCCCAGACGACGGGAGATTGGTTTCCCCAAACCCCGATTCCTGTCGAAATTACATAGACGATCATTACAAAGGCTAGGGCGGCAAGAGAGCCGGTGATTGTAATGGTCCATTTCCACCACCTGCCCATGGGAGTGGAAAGAATATGAAAGACGATGGCGCTGATCGAGGATAGGCTTATGTGTGAAGGAAGCAATGGGGGTCTTTGGATTTCTACTTCCCCTTTCGTGCGTTCAGGCAATCCTACAAAAGGAATTTCGCGGGAGGGGTTTCCATCCATAAATAATAAGATCGATTATTTTAATTAATAATTAAAGAAAAAAAGGGAACGAAAACAAGCCCAAATTCTTATCTCGTTGCCTATGAAAATATTGAGATAAAAACCGGGA
This sequence comes from Methylacidiphilum infernorum V4, assembly GCF_000019665.1. Taxonomy (NCBI): domain Bacteria; kingdom Pseudomonadati; phylum Verrucomicrobiota; class Methylacidiphilae; order Methylacidiphilales; family Methylacidiphilaceae; genus Methylacidiphilum (ex Ratnadevi et al. 2023); species Candidatus Methylacidiphilum infernorum. The sequence continues at coordinate 472,732 of NC_010794.1, forward strand.
TTTTTCTTAGATATTTCTCTTCTTCTTTTGTAAAAGGATCTCGACAAAGATTTTTTTTCCGATGATTTTTTAGCAATGCGCCTTGTTTTGGTTGACGGAAACTATTATGCTTTTCGTTCTTTTTATGCTATGCCTTCTCTTGCAACCCGGTCGGGAGAACCGACCAATGCTCTCTACGGTTTGACCATGGTGCTTCGTCGCCTGCTTTCCGATTTGAAGCCCGAGCTGGGGGCGGTTGTATTTGACGGGGGGTTGCCTGCCGAAAGACTGGCGCTGAGAGCTGATTACAAGGCCAACAGGCCCGAGATTCCCAGTGCCTTAAAAAGCCAGCTTCCTTGGATCAAGAAACTTGTCAAGGCCTTGGGCCTTTGCCCCATTGAAGTAGAAGGGCAAGAAGCCGACGATGTTATAGCCAGTTATACAAAGAAAGCGGTTGAAAAAGGCATAGATGTCGTTCTTGCGACAAGCGACAAGGATTTGATGAGCCTGGTAGGGGAACACGTGCGTGTGTACACGGTAGAAAAGAAAAGATTTAAGCTTCTGGGGCAGCGCGAAATCGAGGAAAAATGGTCTGTTAAGCCCAGCCAGATTCCCGATGTTCTTGCATTGATCGGCGACAGCGTTGATAATATACCGGGAGTGGAGGGCATTGGAAAGAAAACGGCCACGAAGTGGATAATTCAATATGGTTCTTTATTTTCTCTCCTTCAAGCTCGAGACATTCCGGACAGGCGTTTCGCCAAGCTCCTTGAAGAAAACAAAGAACGGATTATGATCAATTGGAAGATGCTGGAATTAAAAGACAACATTGAGCTTCCCTTGCCCATCGAGGAACTCCGCATAGTTCCAGATTACGAAGCCCAGGAGAAACTCTTTGAAAAATTCGAGTTTAAAAAGTTGGCCCAGGAGGTGAGAAAACTTTCGGGAACAAAAGAAAAGGACAGTACAGGCGGTCTTTTTGAATAAAATGAAACTTTAAAGGGCTTAAAAGATTGGTAATTTCTTTTTCCAGCGGTAATTTAAAACGACAAATATGGGTATGAAAAGCACTGTTACTTATACAAAGGGTTCCGAAAAGCTTTGCGCCATTTCTGAAAAAGCGGCGGAAAAGTTGAAAGAGCTCCTTTCGCAAAGCAGCAGAAAAGAGGGAGCCCTGAAAATTTCAGTAGTGGGTGGGGGATGTGCCGGGCTCCAGTATGAAATGGACCTGGTCGATGGTCCGGAAGAAAAAGATATCCTTATTGAAAGCAGGGGAGTCAAGCTCGTCATTGATCCTAAAAGTGCCCTCTTTATAAGCGGTTCTATTCTTGATTATTCTGAAGAGCTGCAAAATGAGGGTTTTGTCGTCAAAAATCCCAATGCGCTTTCTCATTGCTCGTGTGGTAAAAGCTTTGCCGTTTAAAAGTAAAAATCGGCTTTAAGGAGGAGTCTTGGGTCCTGAACATTCTCAAAAGCCTTTTTTGTCAAAGATTAAAGCTTCAGCTTCTTATTCTGCTTCATTGCAACTGGTCCTGCTCTTTGGCTTTGTCAGCCTTACAGCGGACATGACCTATGAGGGAGCCCGCTCCATTTTAGGTCCCTTTCTCAGCACGGTTGGGGCCACGGGCAGCGCCATCGGATTTATTGCCGGCCTGGGAGAATTGACCGGATATGTCGTCCGCATCTTTGCAGGGAGCATAGGGGATAAAACAAAAGGCCACTGGGCTTTTGTTTATCTCGGCTATTTTATAAATCAAATTGCCGTGCCCCTCCTCGCTCTTGCCCGAAGTTGGCCACAGGTTGCTTGCCTGGTTGTTTTAGAAAGGCTGGGCAAGGGGATCCGTTCCCCCTCCCGTGATGCCCTGCTTTCCACGGCTACGGAAGGGATGGGTAAGGGAATCGGTTTTGGTATCCATGAAGCGCTCGACCAACTTGGGGCGATGATCGGTCCTTTGCTCGTTTCCTTGGCGATGATTTATTGGAAAAATTACCGGACGGCCCTTGGTTTTTTGTTTATTCCCGCTTTTTTTTCCTTGTTGTTTCTTTTCATTACCCACAATAGGTACAAAAAAGCGATACATGCCATAACCGACTCTCAAGAAGAGCTCGAGCGGGAAGATAGCCCCTCGACAACAAAGGCAGGATTGGGTAAAGAGTTCTGGATCTACATAACCGCTCTAGGTTTTATAGCGATGGGCTACGTTGATTTCCCTCTTATTGCTTACCATTTGGGCAAACGGGGTCTTTTTAACGAATATGAGCTTCCCCTGCTTTACACGCTGGCCATGGGCATCGATGCCGTAGTGGCATTGGTAGCGGGCAAGCTGTTTGACAAAAGCGGGATCAGTTCGATGATCTGGCCCATCATTATGGGCTCTTTGGCTTCACCCTTGATATTTGTATTTCCCCTGCAAACCCTAGCCCTTGTTGGAATGATTTTTTGGGGTATAGGCCTGGGTGTACAGGAATCCGTGGTCAGGGCGGCTCTTGCGAGCCTTGTTCCCCCGCCGATTCGAGGTAGAGCTTTCGGTATCTATTACTTTGTCTTTGGTCTCTTTTGGTTTTTGGGAAGCTTTGTTCTTGGTTTCCTTTATGATCACTCCACCCTCTACGTCGCCGTTTGCTCCTTTTTGCTCCAGATTATGGCCATTCCCATGCTTCAAAGCTGCCAAAGAAAAGTTTCTGAACTAAAAAACAATGTTCAAAATTAAGAAAACTTTTTTCTTCAATTCTGGGGATAAACTCCAACCGGCCAAGGGTATGACCTCTAGAGAACCCGGTTGAAGCTTCTAGGACCGCTCCCTTAGATGGTCCAAGAATCATCGCTAAAACCGGGGTCGTCGTCTATGTCATCGTCGACAATAGTGGCATCGTCAAGATTTTCTTCGGCATCGCCGGCAGAGTCATCGGTCAGCAATTTATCCCGGTCTTCTCCGGAGGCCTCAGGCTCAGACGAGGATTCTGGAGGAACGACGATGTTGATATTTTGTTGGGGACGGCCGAATCCAAGCAAGTTTTCAAGGGCCGCTAGCCCCAGGGCTCCTAGCCCCATCAATCCTGCGGCTTTAGCCGCCTCTTTTAAATCAGCACCCTTTTGAGGAGCAGGAGGAGGGGTTTTAGCCTGCTCTCCTTTTGTTGATGAAAAAGAGGGATCCCAGTGAAGCATCTCCTCGGGGCGGCTATCGTTGCCTGTAGCCATCTGTTGCTTCATTTTTTGTTTGAATCCCTCCAGGGAAGGAGGAGTTATGGGAAAGGGAAAGTAAAGAACGGCGTGCCCCCCGCTTTCTTTTCTTTGGAGAACAGAAGCCAGCCATTCTCTTTCTTCGGCGGACAGTTCTTGGGGGTTCACATCCAACTCTATGTTATCCCCGTTGCAATCGATACCCTGCCTCAAACAAGAAATTTGATCCACAGGACAAAGAATTTTCATAAGCAAATTATAAACAGTTTTTCTCCCTATACAACTGTTCCCGTAAGAGTTGGCTCCATAAGCAAAGACAAAACTGATTTTCAGCTTTACCAAGGCCGGTTTTCTTTCCCCAGGTCCTTCGCCGGGACCATCGGCTGTTAAAAACAGGGGCAAGTTTACGGACGGTTTTCTTTTTGCCATGGGGTATCTTGCCGACCACCTTAGTAGCTGGCTGGCCTGCCTTTCCCGGCTCCAGCCGGAGCAATTCCGGATGCGGCACTGCAATTGCTTGCTAAAGGCTCGCCGCGGGCAGGGCAGTTGCGGTTGCCGGCCGCTTTGAGGCAGCACACCAAGTCCAGCTCACGGCCGTAATGTGCCCGCATTGCGGGCGGGTCCATTCCCGGTCCTTGAGCGTTATCAGCCTTGCCTGTGCTCACCATGCTTTTCAAAGTTCCCTTATACATTAATGCGGATGGTGTATAATACTTCAGTTTATCCTTGGCGTACCCGTGCAGGAACTCCGGTGGAATTTGCCACGGGGGAGCGCTCAAAATGCCTATCCCAGGAATGCTTCTCAATGCATGAAAAGGCCCTCCACGTTCAACACTTTAAACCCTAAGACATTTTTATCTTGTCAACGTCTAAAAACCCCTCTTAAATAAGAACAATCCCTATTTTTTTGCCGCTACGAAACGGTAATTTTTAAGAGCTTTGATGAACAAGCCGCTCAGAATCCTTGGGATCGATCCTGCCCTTCGGAAAACGGGCTATGGAATCATCGAGTCCAATGGGACGTCTACCCGCTTAATCGATTTTGGAGTCATTGTGACTGAACATGCCGATCAAGCTAGGAAACTAAGGTCTATTTATGAGAGGCTGCTTTCTATAATCCAGGAGTATTCCCCGGAGCACGTGGCTATGGAATCGATAATTTTCGTCCAAAACAGGAAAACGGCTATCGACATGGGGGCAGCGCGTGGAGTAGCCCTTTTGTTGTTCTCATTAAAAGAGCTCCCTGTTTTTGAATATAGTCCGAGGAAAATTAAAATGGCGGCTACCGGTAAAGGCTCTGCACGTAAAGAACAGGTTTCCTTTATGATCAGGGCACTATTGGCTATGGATAGTTTACCTCCCCTGGATGCGGCTGACGCCCTTGCGGTGGCTTTAACCCATGTTCATCATTTTTGGCAGTTGCCTAAAGTTTATGATTTCTTACCTTAAGGGAACATTAATTTATAGCTTATTCCCTCATATTATCGTGGAGGTGCGGGGTATCGGCTTTGAGGTGTTTTGCTCCCTCTCCCTTTTCCGCAACCTTCCCCCCCTTTATTCAGAGCTCACTCTTTACACCCACTTAGAGGTTTCAGAAAATCGCCTGGAGCTTTTTGGATTTAAGGATCTTGAAGAACAGCTTACTTTCCGGTTGCTCGTAGAAAAAGTGCACGGAGTGGGCCCTAGGACGGCTCTTTCCATTCTCAATGTGCTTCCTCCAAGCGAACTGAAAGCGGCCGTCGGCAGGGCTGATTTTCGGCTGCTTTCAAAGATAAAAGGAATAGGAGAAAAGACCGCTCATAGACTGGTTGTTGAATTAAAAGACAGTTGGGCTACCGCTGAAGCTTCATCTTCTTCCGGGACGGCGATTGTCGGAGATCGAGTTTTTGAAGATGCCTTGAGAGCTTTGGTTGCTTTAGGATATAAAGAACCCGAGGCATTGAAACGGCTGCGAAGGGTAAGGGAAAAACATCCCCAAATGGATCTTGAAGGGATTATAAAGGAATGCTTGAAGCTAGCCAGCGGAGAAGGTTGATACAAATGAAATCCAAGATTGAAGCCCTCGGTGCGGATTCGGCCGATAAATTTTTTGAGGAAAGTTTAAGACCTCAAAAACTGGACGAGTTTTTAGGGCAGGAAAAAATTAGGGAACGGCTTTATATCCTGGTTCAAGCGGCAAAGATTAAAAATGAACCGCTTCCCCATCTTCTCTTCAGCGGTCCTCCAGGTCTTGGGAAGACGACCTTAGCCCATATCCTGTCCAAGGAAATGAACGCTTCTCTTAAGATTACTTCTGGTCCGGCTCTCGATAAAGCGGCCAACCTCGCCGGGATATTAACTTCTCTTGAGTCCTTTGATGTTCTTTTCATTGACGAGATCCACCGGTTGAGCAGACCCGTCGAAGAATATCTTTATCCGGCGATGGAGGACTTTCGGATGGATATTTTAATCGATCAAGGACCAAACGCTCGAAGCATTCGGCTCAATCTTCCCAAATTTACTCTTGTCGGGGCAACAACCAGGGTGGGACTGCTGACCGAACCCCTGAGGAGTCGCTTTGGGCTGATTAATCGGCTCGAGTATTACAAGGTAGAAGATCTGGTACGCATTGTTCAGCGCTCGGCCCGCATCTTGGAGATAGAAGTTAACGAGCAGGCGGCAAAAGAGGTGGCCAAGCGCTGCCGGGGAACACCTAGAACGGTCAACCATCTTTTGAGGTGGATAAGGGACTATGCTTATGCCAAGGGTTATCAAAAGGTATCCCTGGATGTGGTCAACAAGGCTTTGGAAATGATCGAGATTGACGAGGATGGATTGGATGAGATGGATAAAAAGATACTGGAAACGATCATCTACAAATTTGAAGGAGGACCTGTGGGACTCCAGTCTCTTGCGGTGGCGGTGGGTGAGGATCCGGGAACACTCGAAGAAGTTCACGAACCTTACCTCATTTTAGAAGGCTACTTGAAAAGAACTCCTCAAGGCAGGGTGGTTACGGCTCGAGCCTACGAAAAGTTAAAAGCCGTTTTGCCTTCTGCCCAAGAGGAGTTATTTTGAGCTTTTCTTTTTGACTTCTGCGGTTAGATTATGTTCAATTAACCCTTGTGTCTACTTAGCCCTTGTTTTTTTGTCCTTTTTCAATCATGAAAAGCTTCAGGGAAGAAATCTGGTTCAATATTCCTTCTCGTCGAGCCTTTGTTTTGCTGACTCCGAAACTGGAGGAGTGTGTTAAAAAAAGCGGAATTAAAGAGGGCCTTCTTCTCTGTAATGCCATGCACATTACGGCAAGTGTTTTTATTAATGATAATGAGCCGGGATTGCACGAGGATTTCGAAAGATGGTTAGAAAAGCTTGCTCCGGAAAAGCCTCATTCCCAATACAAGCATAATGTAGGCGAAGACAACGCGGATGCTCATTTAAAAAGAACGATCATGGGAAGAGAAGTAGTCGTAGCCATAACGGGAGGTAAACTGGACCTGGGTCCATGGGAGCAAATATTTTATGGTGAATTTGATGGAATGAGAAGGAAACGAGTTTTGGTCAAGATTATCGGTGAATGAAGGGTTTATGAGCAAAAGGAGTTGCCCGTTCAAAAGGCTGCTATCCGTCCTCCTGCTGGGGCTATTGGTTTTTGGCTGTGCCAATTCTCTACCTCCAGAGTTGACATGGGATAAGGTTTTGTATGCTATTCGGGAAAAGTTTCCGGACGTGGCCTCTATTTCTACCGATAAGTTAGAAAGGTGGATTGCCGTGGGAGAAGAATATGCTCCCGTGCTGCTGGACGTCCGAACAGTCGATGAGTATGAAGTCAGCCATCTTTACCATGCTTGGAGAGTCTCTCCCAACGACAAGGTGCGATTGGGCTATAGGGGGTTGAAAAGGGAGCAACCCATCGTGGTTTATGACTCTGTAGGGTTCAGGGCGGCATCCTTTGCCCGACGACTCCAGCAAGCGGGATACTGGCAGGTGTGTTATCTTGAGGGTTCCATTTTCAAGTGGGCCAATGAGGGAAGGGCTTTGTATAAGGGAGAAAAAAAGGTGAGCATGGTTCATCCTTGTGATTCTTATTGGGGGAAGCTCCTTAACCCTGAACACAGGGCTCTTTCATTGGTAGATCTCGCCGAACCGGTATATTAACCATGGAGATTAAATTCTGGGATTGATATTTTCCTTCGTTATTTTCATAGTTTATTCATAGGCAAGCCTCGGTAGCTCAGTTGGTCAGAGCAGGTGACTCTTAATCACTGGGTCGGGGGTTCGAATCCCTCCCGGGGCAGGAAAAGTTTCTTTCTCCATTGATCTGCTGGACAAAAAAAGGTTAATCCGGTATAGCTTTAAGAAAAGGCCGATATTCGAATGTTTTTCTCTTTTTTTCGTTCAAAAAATAAGAGATGATGGTTGACCTTCTTTATGAACACTCTAAATAGCTCCGATTCAGAAAGTCATCTAGATTTTGTTTCCTTTTCTAAAGCGGTCAAGAGCCAGTTTGAAACTTGCCCATTCCCTTTTGAAGATGAAAAAGTGCTTTCCGACCAATCTTGGAAAATCGTTCCTCCTCATTGGTTTAACGCGGTGGGAAGGCCGGGAAAACCTTTTTATGATCGCGGGAGATTTTTGGTTGCCGGCTGTGGGACCGGCAACGAGGCTTTTAACATAGCTAGAGCCTTTCCCAATCTGGAGGTCGTAGCCTTCGACGCAAGTTCAAGGGCCATTGATATAGCCCTTAAGTGGCAGAAAGCTTCAGGGATAAACAACGTTCATTTCTTGCAAGAAGACCTGTTAAATCCGAACTTGGCTCAAAGCTTGGGGTATAACTTTGATTGGATAAGTTGTCATGAAGTTCTTGCTTACGTTTATGATCCTCAAGCCGCCCTCGCCCATTTGGCTGGCTGCCTTTCCCCGGAGGGCTGCTTATACATTGGAGTTAAAGGGACCTTCCATCCGACGGTTAGGTTGGCCCCGGCCATATCCCTATTTTCTTTGAGCATGGACAGTCCCGAGCAGGTAAAGAGAACTCGAGAGGTCCTTTGCGTCTGTGATAACCTGATGGGAATCCCCATTGACAAGGGAATTGGGGCTCAGCCTGAAAGCTATTTAAAGAATCATGTTTTTGGGGTGCATCATGATTCGTTCCCCTTGCATACCTGGATTGAAATTATTCATAATGCCGGTCTCCAATATATCAATTCTTTGTACACTTCAATGAGCTTTCTTCAGCTTCAGGATAACCGGTTTTTCGATCTGCTGACCGAACTCGACCTGCCCACTCTCCATTCGTTAATCGATCATTGCAATCCTTCGTTTTTCCACATGATCGTTGCCTCGAAACCGAGGATGGTTCCCCCTTTTGCCCCTGCAGATAAAAAAGAATTTTTGCGCTGGCGTCCCTTGGTCGACTTGTGGGACAGGACGAAAATTCCTGCCGTGCAACCTCCTTATAACCAGGTTTTGGATGTCAGCTTCGATATTCCCGGTCTTTATAGGCAACTGCCTTTGAAGCTTTCTTCTTATTTAATCGAGTTTTTAAGAAGATCGGATGGAAGCCGGTCTGTTTCTCAACTGGTTGCGGAGATTGGCGTTGACATCAAAGCTGAAGAGCTGTTTACGGCTCTAGCCCGGTTTTATTTTACCTCCCTGCTCAATTTTCTGCCTCCGCTTTGATCCGCAAGCAAAAGGTCTTGGGTTCATTAAAATATGTTTTTTTTCCAAGATGGGCATCCAAGCAATCCCGGATAGGCATTAACTTCGGCTGGATCGAGGGGAGTTTTTGTGCGGGATGCGGACCGATAAAGAAGTTGAGTGACAAAGGGGTTTTTTTTATACTGTTTCATTATTTTTCAACCCCTTTTTTATGCGGCTTGAGCCTTCTTCCTATCATTATGCGGTGGAGAAACCCGATAAAGGCTTTCTTATTTTGAACAATTCCAAGCTTTATGTTTGTGGGTGGTTCTTGGATTCCCAGGGAAGGGCTGGAAAACTGGTTAAAGTAGAAAGCAACCAAGATGAATATATCTGTCGACCCCTAAATAGGATAGATATCCAGCAAAAATATGAGGAAAGGGGGATTTCGGTTGACCCGATGTGCGGTTTTTATTGCCACTGCGAGCTGAGCAGAGGAGTCAAGCATGTAAGGATATCGGTTCTTCTTCTTTCCGGGAAGTGGGTTAAACTGGCCAGCTACCTGGTTATTGTACAAAAGGAAAAGAATGAAGCTCAAAAGGAAGGGCTACGGCTTGCATCGACTTCGAAAACCGTTATTCCTCGTCCTGGTCTTACCCTTCCGAATGAGCAGTGGCTGAAGGTTTCCCTTGAGCTTTTTTTAGCTAACGGGGCTGCAAGGCTGAAATTTCCCTTTTTTCCTGATCCCCTTGTAAGCATTGTCATGTCGACAAGAAATAGGGCCGAGCTCCTTTACCAGTGCCTGCAATCCATTTTGGCTCATGTATCGATTCCTTATGAATTAATTATTGCCGACAACTGTTCGACGGATGCCACAGCCCAACTCTTAGCCAAGGTGGAGGGGATCAAGACCTTCAAAAACGAACAGGATCTTGAATATTTGTTGAGCGTCAACAAGGCGGCCTCAATGGCAAAAGGAAAATACCTGCTTCTTTTGAACAACGATATTATCCTAAGCCCTCAGAGTATAGACCATTTACTCCGGACGATCGAGTCTTACCCGGGATGCGGTGCCGTTGGATGCAAGCTAGTCAGGCCGGATGGATCTTTGCAAGAAGCAGGGTCCATTATCTGGGCCGATGGCAGCGGGCTGGCCTACGGCAGGAACGATCCTAAGCCGATGAGTCCTGAATATTCTTTTGTTAGGGAAGTGGATTACTGTTCGGCGGCTTGCTTGCTTGTGCGCAGGGAGTTGTGGGAAAGGCTTGGAGGATATGACCCGAGGTATGTCCCCGCCTATTACGAAGACAGCGATCTTTGCCTTGGCCTGTGGTCTTTAGGCTATAAGGTCGTTTATCAGCCCGCGGCCCTTGTTTTCCATTATGAATTCGGGAGCCGGCCAATGGATACGATCGTAGAGATGATGAAAAAAAACAAAGAAAAATTCTTCCAGAAGTGGGAGGAGAGGCTAAAAACTCAGCACCGGCCGGATTTTGACGTTTTAAAAGGAAGAGACAGGAGAAACCAGTCTTTATCGAGCGACTTTAAGGGCAGGCTTTTGTTTATCGACGATCGCATTCCCCATCCTCGGCTAGGCAGAGGCTTCGGCCGGTCCTGGTCTATTTTGCGGGTTCTCGAAAGATCAGGATACTTGCTCACCTTCTACCCGCTGGTTTCCCAAGAGTGTCCCTTGACGAACGGGCAGTCCTCTTTGCTTGAAAAAATCGAGCTTATGCTCCAATGGGGAATAGAAAAACTGGAAAATTTTTTAGAGGAAAGACAAGGTTATTATGATCTGGTGTTTGTCAGCCGACCTCATAATTTCAAAGCTTTTAGTGCGCTGATCAAAAGAAGGCCGGAGTTGGTCGCTCACAGCCGTGTAATTTATGATGCCGAAGCGATTTATGTCCAAAGGGAAATTTTAAAAAACAGCCTTTATGGGATCGACCAAACAGAGGAGGAAAAAACAAGGCTCATGCAAGAGGAAATTTCTTTAGGAAGGTTGGCTCACCGGGTAGTGGCTGTAACGAGCAGGGAAGCCCGTTATTTTGAAGGGGCCGGTTGCCAGGTTTTTATCCTTGGCCATGCCTTGGAGTGCCATCCTACGGAAAGGGAATTCAAAGAAAGGGAGGGATTTCTCTTCGTGGGTTACATGGGAGAGGAAGGCCCTAACACCGATGGGCTATATTGGTTTGCATACCAGGTGCTTCCGATATTAAAGAAGAAAATCCAAGACAATTTCGAGGTTTTTGCCGTGGGAAAAGCTTCAGAGGATTTTGTAAAGAAGCTTGATCCTTTGGGAATAAAATTCTTGGGAGAGTTAGAAGATCTTCGGCCTCTTTATGAACGCTCAAGGGTATTTATTGCGCCAATTCGATATGCCGCAGGGATGCCCGTGAAAGTCCATGAAGCCGCTGCCTATGGTATTCCCGTGGTAGCGACTTCGCTTGTTGCCGAACAGCTTTCGTGGGTAGCCGGGGAGCACCTCCTCGTTGCCGATGATCCTGAAGAAGTTGCCGAGTGTTGTCTTAAGCTTTACAAGGAGGAGAGCTTATGGAAAAAGATCAGGCAGAAGGCTCTTGATCGGGTAAAAGAGGATTGCGATCCCAAGAAGTTTGAAGACAATCTTCTTTCGATTTTGAAATTTAGCGAAAGAAGTGAAGAAAGCAAAATGAATGATTGCAGGCCCTGATTTTTTTTGATAGAAAAATAACTTCATTATTTTCTTATGGACTTAAGCAGGATCCCCATTTTCGTTTTGTGTGGAGGAATGGGCACAAGACTGAGAGAAGAAACGGAGTTTAGGCCCAAGCCGATGGTGACGATTGGCAAACATCCTATCCTCTGGCATATCTTGCAGAGTTACTCTCGATTCGGCTTTAAAAAATTTGTCCTATGCCTGGGCTACAAGTCCGAAATGATCAAGAGCTACTTTTACAATTTTTTCTCCTTGAACAGCGATTGCACGATCAACTTGATGAATAACAGGACGATAATCCATGAAAGCATAGATCCCATCGACTGGGAAATAACGATGGCTTACACCGGGGAAAAATCGATGACGGGCAGCCGTATTGCCCAAGCGGCAAAAAAGTACATGGGGGAGTCGGAACATTTTGGAGTGACTTATGGGGATGGTTTGACCGATGTCAACCTTGCCGATGAATTTCATTTCCACCTCGGACATCGTAAAATCGGCACTATTCTTGGGGTTAATCCACCCTCTCGGTTTGGTGAGCTTGAGGTGGAAGGAAACCAGGTCGTTTCTTTTAGAGAAAAACCCGATTTTGAAGATGAATGGATCAATGGCGGGTATTTTTTCTTTAGAAAAGAATTTCTTTCTTATCTTTCTGAAGAAGAAAGCTGCGTTCTCGAAAAAGCCCCGCTTTTTAATTTAGCGAAGGATGGTCAACTGATGGTTTACAAGCATAAAGGATTTTGGGCTTGCATGGATACGCAGAGAGATAGGGATACTCTTGTTAAAATGATCGAGGAAGGAAATACTCCTTGGCTGACTAAAAAGTAAAGAGATGAAAAAAATTTTAGTGACGGGTAGCCAGGGCTACATTGGAGTGCACCTGGTTGCACTATGTAAAGCTTACGGAATGCACGTTACGGGATGTGATATCGGCTATTTTGAAGGCTGTGAATGGGATTCCTTCCCTCCCAGCGATGTGGAGTGGAAAAAAGATTTTTTATCGATCAAGGAAAATGAGCTCGAAGGTTTTGATGCGATTTGCCACCTTGCGGCTATCTCCAACGATCCCATGGGGGAATTGGATGAGAACCTGACCTACCGGGTAAACAGGGATGGAGCGATAAGCCTTGCCCAAAAAGCTAAAAAAGCTGGAGTGCCTCTTTTTCTCTTCGCCGGGAGCTGTTCAGTTTACGGAAAGGCCGGTTCCCTGGACCTGGATGAAAATGCCCCGTTTAATCCCGTCTCGGCTTATGCCCGTTCCAAGGTAGAGGCTGAAAGAGAAATCTCCAAGCTCTCCAGTTCTTCCTTTTCCCCCGTTTTTTTAAGAAATGCAACGGCCTTTGGTTATTCTCCCATGCTGAGAATAGATCTAGTTGCCAACAACCTGCTTTCCTGTGCCCTCGCCACCAGAGAGATTAGGGTGATGAGCGACGGAACCCCCTGGCGTCCCCTCGTCCATTGTAAAGATATAGCTAGGGCTTTTATTGCCTTGATCCAGGCTCCCCGGCAGCTTGTTCATAACCAATCGATCAATATCGGGGGGAATAAAGAGAATTACCAGGTAAAACAGATCGTCGAAAAGGTGAAGAGCTTGGTGCCGGATGCCAAGGTTGTTTATACAGGGGAAGTCGGAGCCGATCCTCGAAATTACCGGGTATCGTTCGATAAGCTTTCCAAGCTCCTTCCTGACTTTAAACTTCAATACTCCTTGGATAGCGGCCTGGAGGAGCTTTACAAGTTCATGACAGAAAAAAAATTCTCAAGGGAAGATTTCCTCTCCGACAAGTTTGTAAGGTTAAGAAGGTTAAAACAAAAGCTACAGAAATAGGGGTTTAAAACATGAAGTTTACACCGCTTCCCCTTGCGGGGGCTTTTTTAATTGACCTGGAAAAAAAAGAAGATCCCCGGGGTTTTTTTGCTCGAGTTTTTTGCAGAAGGGAATATGAAGCGCATGGGCTCGATCCGGATATTGCCCAGATTAACACCTCTTTAAGCCTGAAAAAGGGGACCTTGCGTGGGCTCCATTACCAAGTATTTCCCAAGGCCGAAACCAAGGTCATCCGTTGCCTGCGGGGAGCTCTTTGGGACGTGATCGTGGACTTGCGTCCCGAATCCAAAACCTATCTCTGCCATTACGGTTGTGAACTCAACGAGGAAAACCGGCGGATGGTTTACGTGCCCCGCGGATTCGCCCATGGTTTTTTGACTTTAGCCGACAATACCGAAGCCTATTACCTTGTAGGGGAATTCTATTCTCCCGAACATGAAAGAGGAATCCGCTATAATGATCCGGCTTTGAACATTACCTGGCCTTTTGAACCTCTTGTGATTTCCGAAAAGGATAGAAATTATCCCGATTGGAACAAAGAGAAAGCGGTGGAATGAAAATTCTCTTTACGGGTGGGAGTTCCTTTACGGGCTATTGGTTTTGTAGGCAACTTCTGGAAAAAGGGCATGAGGTTACAGGGTTGTTAACCCAAAAGAGGGAAAACTACGAAGGAATCCGCAAAGAGAGAGTAGAGAGACTTTCCTGCGAGATGGAACTGATCGAAGAGTCTCCTTTTGGTTCGGAAAAGATGATCGATCTTCTTAAGAAAGGAACCTTTGATGTCCTTTGTCATCATGGGGCTTACCTCAAGGATTATAAAAGCGAGCAATTTGATTGGCTTTATGCCTTGGAGACAAACACCAAGAATATCAAGCAGGTTATTCATCTTGCCAAAGAGCAAGGCCTTGGAGCTATCATTCTGACGGGTTCTATCTTTGAACAAAACGAGGGGATAGGCAATGTCCCTTTAAGAGCTTTTTCTCCTTATGGCCTTTCCAAGGGATTGACTTTCGAAGTATTTCGTTATTATGCCCAGCTCTATAACATTCCCTTGGGGAAATTCGTCATTCCCAATCCCTTTGGAATGCTTGAGGAAAAAAGGTTTACTTTTTATTTAATTTCCCAGTGGAAAAGAGGGAACATACCGGCGGTTCAAACTCCCCATTACATCCGGGACAACATTCCCTGTGATCTTCTTGCCGGTTGTTACGGCCGGTTTGTAGAAAAGGTTTTTGTTCAAAAAGGACCGTTTTATCGGTCCAATCCCAGTTATTTTGTAGAATCCCAGGGGGCTTTTGCTTTAAGACTCTCCAGGGAGGTAAGCAAGAGATCGGCTTTAAGTTGTCCTGTAGAACTCAAGGAACAAAAATCCTATGCCGAGCCCCTCGTTCGAGTGAATACGGAGCCGGCGATTTTTGAGGTCCAGGATTGGTCTGAAGATCGGTTTTGGGATGATTACGTGGCTTATGCTCTTGAACATTACTGAGATGTCGTTTTGTTCCCTCCCTTAGTATTTCTCTACAGGGTAAGTATAAATGGAAGAAAAGGATCTTGTTGTTATTGGTGGGGGCATCATAGGACTGGCTTTGGCCTACAAATGGATTTGCGCCAAAAAGAAGGATTCGGTTGTCGTTTTAGAAAAGGAAAAGGATGTAGGCAGGCACCAAAGTAGCCATAATAGCGGTGTTCTCCATGCGGGGCTTTATTATTCCCCTGGAAGCTTAAAAGCAAAACTGGCCGTCGAGGGGATCAGGCAGATGGTATCTTTTTGCAAAGAAAATAAAATAGCCCATGAAATTTGCGGGAAGCTGGTTGTGGCTACCGAAGAGCGGGAAGTTGCCGAGCTCCATCGACTCAAAAAGCAGGGAGAGCAAAATGGGCTTGTGGGATTGCGTATCCTTGATGCTCAAGAAATGAGAAAAATTGAACCCTACGTAAGGGGCGTAGCCGCGATTTTTGTCCCTGAGGAAGGTATTGTTGATTACCGGCAGGTGTGTCTAGAGCTTGCCGCAAAAATAGAATCCATGAGGGGAAAAATTTTAAAAGAAGTGAAAATAACCGGCATAGAGAAAAAAGGAAAACTTTGGGAAGTAAGAACTGATGGCCGAAGTTTTTTGACATCGAACCTGGTTAACTGTGCGGGTCTGCATTCCGACAGGATATGCCGGATGGCCATGGGGAGCTGTCCCCTCCGGATTGTTCCTTTTAGGGGGGAATATTTCGAACTCAAGCAGGACAAAACTTACCTGGTCAAGAATTTGATCTATCCCGTCCCCGATCCCCGGTTCCCTTTCTTAGGGGTTCACCTGACGCGAATGATCAACGGCAAGGTCGAGGCTGGTCCCAATGCGGTTCTATCCTTATCTAGGGAAGGATATAACAAAGGAAGTTTTGATTGGAAAGATGCCTTTGATTCCCTGACTTACGTAGGATTGTGGAACTTTTTAAAAAGGTATCCTCTTGCAGCTTGGGAAGAATGGAAAAAATCAAGCAATAAAAGGCTTTTTTGTCGTGCAGTCCAGAAGCTCGTTCCCGCGATCAAAGAAGAAGACCTGGGCAGGGGAGCCGTGGGGATCCGGGCTCAAGCTCTATTCCCAGATGGAAGGCTTGTAAATGACTTTCTTTTTGTCAAGGAAGAAGGAATCCTCCATCTTCTCAACGCCCCAAGCCCGGGAGCAACGGCATCACTGGCGATTGCCGATGAACTGATAAAAACTCTCGAACTCTAGGCGAACTTTCATTCCCTGGTTAGCCCTTGAGTCATTGACTCTTTCCTGGCAAAAGTCAATTCTTTATTCTTTTTTGATAGCATTGAAAAAAAATGTTAGGAGCTTGCCTGGGGGATAGGATTGCCCATCCAAAGGAGGTTTGTCCAAGCGACTCTTTGAAAGAGAGCCCGGTATCGAGATCTTTCATAAAGGCCGAGGAGGCTAAGAGAGTCATTTTTCCCCAAGATTCTTCTTTCGGAAGCTTGAAGTCGTCCCGGTTTATTTGAAAAGAAAAGACGGTCGCAAGGGAAAGCAGGAGCAGGTAAGCCTGTGGAAAAAGACAGGAGTTAAACCTAGCCCTAGAGCGATAAGAAAGGAGAAGGGAAGCAGGAAGAAATGCTCGCCAGGGGATGGGGATGAAGACTCAAAATAAGCAAATAAAAAAACTACCCTCTTTTTTAGCTTTGCACTGGGGCCACAAGGTATTAGAGCTTGGCTTTAAGAAAAGAAAGATTTCCTGGGAATGAAGGGCTTTCGGTTATCTCGGCAGAGGGAAGTTATTTTACCCCAGAACAATCAATCGGAAAAAAATCCAGGTCAACTTTGTTTGGCTTAACCTTCTTCTTCGTATTCCCCCAGTTCTTTTTTAACGACAACTTTCTTTTCTTTGGGGACTTCGCCCCTGGGTAATAACAGTCCGGCAAGAAAAACCGGGATAAGGGTGCTTAGAAGGGTTGCCAGGGTAATCAAAGAATAGATTTCCCTGCTTAATATTTTATTCTGGATGCCGTAATGGGCGGCAATAAGGCCGAATGTCAATCCTCCGCTGGTTAAAAGCGAACCAAAGAGGCTTTCTTTTAAGGGATGTTTTTCAAGCAGGAGGTAAGGAAGGACACCGATGATTTTAAAACAGGTCTTTAGGAGGGTGAGAAGCAGCAGGGGAATGAAACCGATGACGAGCATGGGAAAAGAGATATGAAATCCGCTTTTCATGAAGAAAAAAGGGGTAAGAATGCTATAGGCGACCGCTCTTAGTCTTCGACGGAAAAGTTGATCTTCGGAAAAGGCGTTGGCAGCGAGTACTCCCAGAATGAAAGCCGGCAGGACGGGCTCGGTTTTGGCCATGGAAGCTAAAAACCCAAGGAAGGTAAGCATGAAAAAAACGAACTTTATTTCGGGTTCGCTCACCGGGCTTTTCTTGAGAAAGTGAAGAAGGGAACGAAGTATTTTGGGGAAAAACCATAAAAGGATGAGGGCAAAAAGGGCGAATAGAATAGAAGATAACTCCCAATGGGTGAAAAAAATACCTAGAGTGAGGACCGATCCAAAATCGGTAATAAAACAGCTCGCCAGGAGGGTTTTCCCCAACGAAGAATTTTCTATGCCTCTTTCAAGAAGGGAAGTATAAACTATGGCAATGGAGGTTGTGCCCAGGGCTATCCCTGCAATGAGAGATTGGGCGGGTTGCCACTGAAAGAAAAAGTGCGTGAACAGTGCAATAGCCATGAAGGGCACAAGAAAAGAAAAGCTTCCCGACAACAGGTGTTTTTTCCATGATTGGCTGAAAAACTCCGGTTCTATTTCCGTTCCGGCAATGAAGCAAAGCATTGTGGCGCCGAGCTTGGAGAGGAAATTCATCCATTCGGTTGGCTGGGAAAGATCTAAAAAATGGCTTAATGCGGCTCCTACCAGGATTTCGACTATCGCTACGGGAACCCTGAATTTAATGGCGAGCAGTGCTGCCGAAAAGGCGCCGCCCATCCATAAAGAAATGAAAAACCAGGGATTTTCTAAGATATTCATGCAGGGTAATGAATAAAACGGGCTCAAGAAGGAAGAAGTTTCTTTTGCTGATCTTTTATGCATTAGCTGTATGGCCAGCAGGGAAAAAATTTTTTGCTCGATATGAGAGGATATGATAAGCTGAATCTAAAAATACTCCAAGAAAGGCGCATCGACGTAGCCTTTTGTTTCCCCTGGTTTTTGCTGTTGCCGTGTTGAACAATTAAAAGAAGGAGGCAGATCATGTCTTCACTAAAACACCTGTTTAGTCCCCTGGTCGTTGGGGAAGTCCCTACGGCCAATAGAATATGGATGGCTCCCATGACACGTTGTCGTGCGGGTCAACCCGGGGATGTCCCCACCGAGCTCATGGCTAAATATTATGCCCAGAGGGCATCAGCGGGCTTGATCATCAGTGAAGCTACTCAAATCAGTAGGGAGGGGCAAGGATATGCTTGGACTCCTGGAATTTACACAGATGCCCAGGAGGAAGGTTGGCGTCGCGTGGTAAAGGCCGTGCATGAAGCGGGAGGCAAAATGGCCCTCCAACTTTGGCACGTAGGAAGGGTGTCCCATCACCTTCTTCAAGAAGAGGGGAAGCCTCCGGTTGCTCCTTCTGCGGTGAGAGCTCAAAACACTTGGTGTTTTGTGGTGCTTCCCGATGGTACCGCTGCGCAAGTAGAACCCGATACGCCCAGGGAGCTTTCTATTGAGGAGATCCAGCGGATCATCGCTGAGTACGCCTCCGCGGCTAAAAGAGCAATGAGAGCGGGTTTTGACCTGGTTGAAGTCCATAGCGCCAATGGTTATCTTCCCAACCAGTTTCTCGATGTGCGCGCCAATCAGAGGAAAGATAGATATGGGGGCAGTGTTGAAAATAGGGCAAGGTTCGTCTTGGAGGTGGTCGACGCGGTATGTGAAGCGGTAGGTAAAAAAAGGGTTGGGGTAAGGCTTTCTCCAAAAGGGATATTTGCGGATATGACTGTAGAAGGAAGCATGGAAAGCTGCCTCTACGTGGCTTCAGAACTGGGGAAGCGCAATATAGCCTACCTGCACATCGTTGAACCGGATTGGGCTAATGGACAACCTTTAAGGGATGAAGAAAGGCTTGCTTTCCGTAAAACTTTCCCCCATGTCCTGACTTTTTGTAGTGGCTATACCGCTGAGAAGGCGGAACGGGCAATTGCTTCTGGAATAGCCGATGCGATCGCTTTTGGTCGGCTTTTTATCGCTAACCCCGATTTGCCGGAAAGGTTCCGCAGGGGAGCCTCTCTCAACGAGCCGGACCCTTCCACTTTTTATGGGGGCGGGGAAAAAGGGTATACGGACTATCCTCCACTGGACCAACACCTTCCGTCGGCCAAAAAAACGCTGGATGTCAGCCAGGATTGAACTCCCCCCCAAGGTAAGTTTGCCGGAGAAGAGCTGTAAGCGGCTTGGGAAAAAAGATTAAAGCCCTATTCTAGCCCTTCCTAAGGTAGCTTTCGGCCTCTATTTTTAAAGAGGATGGGTATGAACC
Organism: Methylacidiphilum infernorum V4; assembly: GCF_000019665.1. Taxonomy (NCBI): domain Bacteria; kingdom Pseudomonadati; phylum Verrucomicrobiota; class Methylacidiphilae; order Methylacidiphilales; family Methylacidiphilaceae; genus Methylacidiphilum (ex Ratnadevi et al. 2023); species Candidatus Methylacidiphilum infernorum. Next base: position 492,046 of record NC_010794.1, read on the forward strand.
GATTTTGAACTGGTCAAGGAGCATCTTGCGGGAAGGGGACTAAAGAGAAAGGAAAAAGGCATGAAAGAGGGATTTATAATAATGTAAATCTCTTTCTGGATGGTACTGGACTCCCACGCAAAAAGGATAGTCCTTTAATCTTACCTGTTCAACGATTCCATCTTTTTTTGACCGGGCTTCTATCCGAAGGCCGGTAGCGATCCTATCGAGGGCCTGGTGGTGTGAACTGTTAACCTTGGCAAAACAAAAAGAGGGTTGATTTTCAAAGTCGAGTTCTTGGATATTCTGGTCGTGCTGTCCCGGGTCGTTGTGCCCGGGTATGTCGAGAAGAAGGCTTCCTCCAAGAAAGGTATTGAGAACCTGTATTCCCCTGCAAATACCGAGAATGGGCTTGCCGTTTTTGAGGGCCTGTTCAAGAATGCTAAATTCCCACTCGTCGCGTAAGCGGTCGCAGGATTGAATGAGGGCAGGATTATGAACCGGTTGTTGGGCGTATTTCTCCAGGTATTCCCTGGAAATGTCTCCTCCACCGGTGAGCAGAACCCCGTCGTATTCAGGGGGAAAAGGAAGGGGAAATGAACCTTTAGAGCTTGCCGCCCGGACGTCGACAAGGACGGTGAAAAATTCTTTTTCTGCCCATTGTCCTAACCGTTTGAAAAGTTCTTTGTCCTCGTCTCGAACCCAGCAATACACTTTTTTGAGCATGAAAAAATAAACCTATAGCTAAAATACGGGGCAAGTCCTTTTTGTTAATCCCTTTCTATAATTAAAAAAGAAAAAAATAATAATTATTTAATCAAAAATTATTACAAAGTATTGGGCTTTGAATAGGATATGCAATCTTAAAAAGAGGGTTCATTCCAGGAGATGTTTCCCTGTATATAATCAATGCTATTATTATATTATTAGCAATTATATACTTATCGCTGTTTTTGATATTGACAATTTTATATAACTACACTATTCTTTTTAGAAATTTTTTAAATGAGAAGTTTAAGGTTAGCCCCTCTTTTATCTGCTTTCTTTTTTGCAACTTCCATGGGCTTGGTTCGTGCTCTACTGAAGGTCTACACAACTTGTTGATACTTTGTTCTTCGTATTAAAATGCAAGATTATCTCCTTAAGGGATTGCTTTTATCTTTTGTATTTTACCTTGGCTTGATTTTGCTTGCGAGGAAAAACTACAGGGGAGTTTATCTTCTCAGCGGGTTCTACGCGGGGATTTCTTTTCTTCTTTCTCTATTTTTTCTTCTCTTTCATGGGTCGAGCCAGGCGGCTGTATTTCCTTTAGGTCTTCCGGGAACGGGGGCCCATTTTAGAATCGATTCTTTGAGTGCATTTTTTCTCTTGGTGGTCAACCTCGCTTCTTTTATGGCCTCCTTGTATGGCCTTGGGTATGGTTCGCATTTTGCTGAGCAACAGAGGATACTGCCTTTTTATATCCTTTTCTTAGGATCGATGAACATGGTCCTCCTGGCCGCGGATATGTTTAGCTTTCTTTTTTTCTGGGAGCTTATGTCTCTTTCTTCGTGGGCCTTGGTGATGTCTTCGCACAAAGAAAAAGAAACGGCTGGGGCCGGTTTTATCTATCTTTTGATGGCCGTCCTGGGGACGTTTGCTCTCCTTTTTTCAATGAGCCTGCTTGCTTCCCATTCCGGAACTTTCAGTTTTGAGGGGATGAGCAAGGCTGCCTTGCCCTCAAAGAGTGCTTCTCTTGTTTTTGCTCTTGCTCTATTTGGAGCAGGATCGAAAGCGGGACTGGTGCCCCTGCACGCTTGGCTGCCCAGGGCTCACCCGGCAGCCCCTAGCCATGTGTCTGCCCTGATGAGCGGGGTGATGACCAAGGTAGCCGTCTATGGATTTCTACGGATCGTCTTTGATCTGCTGAGAACCCAGGAAAAATGGTGGAGCTATCTTCTCCTTGTCATTGCAGGAGTCTCGATGATTGCAGGAGTTCTTTATGCGCTCATGCAGCATGACTTAAAAAGGCTGTTGGCCTACCATACAATAGAAAACATCGGCATCGTTTTTGTGGGTATCGGTTTAGCCATGGCTTTCAAGACCTACGGTATGGTTGCTGCTTCTGCCCTTTCTTTTAGCGCTTCTCTGTTCCACGTTCTGAACCATTCTCTTTTTAAAAATCTGCTTTTTCTTGGTGCCGGCTCAATCCAATCTTCAACGGGCAGCAGGGACATGGAAAAGCTGGGAGGGCTCGTTTCGAAAATGCCCTACACCGCCTTTGCTTTTTTGATGGGGAGCATGGCTATTTGCGCCCTTCCCCCGTTAAATGGTTTCGTTTCCGAGTGGTTGCTCATGCAGTCGATCCTTTTGAGTCCCCAGCTTCCTTCATGGGGATTAAAATTCCTCGTTCCTTCCATTGGGGCTTTCCTTGCTTTGTCTGCCGCCTTGGCTGCCAGTTGTTTTATAAAAGTCTATGGGATTACTTTTTTAGGGCGACCCAGGTCGATGAGTGCCATGGCGGCAACTGAAACCGATCGGTGGTCTCTGCTCGCCCTCTATTTTCTTGCTTTTCTCTGCCTTCTTTGGGGTGTCTTTCCTGCCCCCGTCCTTCATTTGTTGGGACCTGCCGTAGGTTTGCTATCCGGGGGAGAATATTTTAATCTTTCCGGAAAGCCTTTTTATGAGCCTTTATCGTTGAACATCGATCGCAATGCTTATAATGGGCTTTTTTTGATCCTTTTGCTGGGGGGATTTTCCCTATGCATTCTGTTCATGGTTTTGGGGAAAGCTTCGCCTTATGCCCGGAAAACACCCGCGTGGGATTGTGGATACCCTGAAAATAGTCCCTTTTGTCAATATACGGCCGGTAGTTATGCCCAACCGATTCGCAAGGTTTTCGGTCCCGCTTTTTTTGCGGTAAAAGAGAAGGTGGTATGTTTGAGCCCTTGGCTGCCCAAGCCTGCTCGAATATTTCTTAGGCTCCATGATTTAGCCTGGGAATACGGCTATCTGCCGGTGGCTCGGACAATCGATAGGTGGAGTGCAAAGATCAACATCCTGCAGTTTCTCACCGTGAGAAGATACCTGGTCCTTGTTTTCGTGACCCTGGTGGTCCTTTTGTTATCCTTGGCCCTCATGCTCCAATGAATAACTTCCTTTATCAGCTTATAGATATAGTTCTTGTCCTCTGCATCGCTCCCCTGGTTACGGGGATTGCGGTTAAGACGAGGGCTCGGTTGCTGATGAAAAAAGGGCCCTCGGTCTTTCAACCCTACCGCGACCTGCTAAAACTTTTACGTAAGGAGGTGACCCTCCCGGAAACGGCTTCCTGGCTTTTTAGGGCGATTCCTTACGGGGTCTTTGCAATGAGCTGGCTTGCGGCTTGTCTTGTCCCCACGTTTTCTTCCGGCCTGTGGTTTGGAAAAGCCGCGGATCTGATCGCCATTATCGCCCTGTTGGGCTCGGCACGGTTTTTACTTTCCCTCGCGGCGTTGGATCCGGGAACGAGTTTTGGAGGATTGGGCTCAAGCCGGGAATCTTTCATTAGTTCCCTTGCCGAACCGGCCATGATCATGATCATTTTCACCCTTGCCCTTGTGGCCAAGTCGACTGATCTATCATGCATCTCTTCTTTCATGATGTCCGGGCAGGCGGGTCTTAGAGTTTCCCTATGGCTTGCCCTGGCCTCTTTTGTTCTTGTTGCTATTGCTGAGAATGGAAGGATTCCGGTGGATAATCCCTCGACACACTTGGAATTAACCATGGTTCACGAAGCCATGATCTTGGAATATTCGGCCAAATACCTGGCTCTGTTGGAAGCGGCAAGCCAGCTCAAACTCGTTCTCTATTTATCCTTGATGATGACGATCTTCTTTCCCTTCGGGATGACTTCTCCAGGTAATGAGATAGCACAGCTCCCTGTAGCCATCCTGGTTTACCTGGCCAAAATGGCCATGGGAGCCGTAATCCTTGCTTTTTTTGAAAGCCTGGTGGCAAAGATGCGTCTTTTTAGGATACCCAGTTTTCTGGGAGCCGCTTTCATGCTTGCCCTCCTGGCCACCCTATTACTTTTTGTTTCACGAAGCTTATGACCACCAACCTTAATTTCGATATCGCTCACATGCTGGCAGGATCCATGCTTCTTGTCAGTTTTATCCTTCTGTACCAGGATAGGATGTTCAGCCTTCTGAATGTCTTTAGTCTTCATGCCCTCGTGCTGGCGGCGGCCGCAGCCTGGCAGGGTTACATGCAGAAAGCCCCTCATCTCTATGCCACGGCATTGATCGCCTTGGGGTTCAAGGCTATTGGAATACCTCTCTCTTTAAGATGGCTCGTAGTTAAGCTGGGCATTCACCGAAAGATAGAGACGGTAGTGGGCACGGGACCTTCCGTAATCCTGGGAATAGGCCTGACCGCTCTTTCCATTACGGTGATGATGAAAGCAAGTGGGTCGACCGATCCCATGACGAGGGAAGATCTATCCTTTGCCCTGGCGGTGGTTTTGATCGGTCTTTTGATGATGGTCAGCAGGCGTAACGCGATCAGCCAGGTGGTGGGATTCATGTCGATGGAAAATGGCCTTATTCTTGCGGCGGTAGGAGCCAAGGGAATGCCCCTTGTCGTCGAAATCAGCGTCGCTTTTTCCGTCATGGTTGCCCTTATCGTCGTAGGTATATTCCTTTTCCGGATAAGAGAGCGGTTCGATATCGTCGATATCCGCAGGCTTGAAAAGTCAGGAGGAGAAAGGCCATGAGTGCCGCAGCGGTTATTCTTTTTCCTTTTATCGGCATCCTTCTTCTTTCCCAGATTTCCTCTTATAGGATTTCAAGCTGGCTCAACACTCTTTTTTCTTTTCTTTCTTTCGTCGGTTCCCTTTTTTTGCTTTTCAAAAAAGACCCTCCAGGTTCGTTTTTCCTGGTAGATGAACTGAATATCGTTTTCATTCTCCTGACGAATTTCATCGGGTTTACCACGGCCCTTTTCAGTCAGCGTTATATCGCCCATGAAATAGAGATCGGCCATCTTTCCCCTCCCTCTTTAAGGTTCTATCACAGCATGTACCAGGCTTTGCTCTTCGGCATGAACCTGGCCCTTTGTTCTAATAATATCGGGCTTATGTGGGTATCGATAGAAATGGCCACGCTCTCTACCGTGCTTATGGTCGGTATTTACCGGACGACGGAATCTTTGGAAGCTTCATGGAAATACTTTATTCTTGGGGGCGTGGGCATAGCGTTGGCCCTTTTTGGAACGTTTCTTTTTTATATTTCCGCCCGGCCTACGATTGGAGAAGGCCTTGCCGCTATGGCTTGGACTAACCTCTTTTCGCATGCAGCCTACCTGGATTCTTCCCTTGTTAATATCGGCTTTATCTTCATTCTCATTGGTTATGGGACCAAGGTGGGTCTTTTCCCCCTTCATGGATGGCTACCGGATGCCCATGCCGAAGGGCCTACTCCGATTTCCGCCGTTCTTTCTGGATTACTCCTCAACGTCGCCCTCTATGCGATCCTGCGGTTTAAGATTCTCCTTTCAGCCAATCCCCATGCCCTGCAGGCAGGCCCCCTTCTCACGGCCATGGGGCTTGCTTCCGTGTTGTTTGCAGCGCTTATGTTCTACAAGAGAAGGGACATTAAACGGCTCTTTGCCTATTCATCGATTGAACATATGGGAATTATCTCTTTTGCTTTTGGCATTGGGGGTGCCCTTGCCAACTTTGCGGGGCTTTTGCACATGAGTATGCACAGCTTGACCAAGTCAGCGATCTTTTTTGCTATCGGTTACATCTCCCAGATAAAAAGGACGCAGAAAATAGCCGATTTATCCGGGCTGACATCAAGCCATCCGGTTCTCGGTTGGGGTCTTGTCTTTGGAGTGCTCGCCATAGCAGGGCTTCCTCCCATGGGTGTTTTTATGAGTGAATTTTTGGTGTTAAGTTCGGCTTTTGCCCGGTCTCCCCTGCTTGCTGCCTGCCTTGCTGTTGGATTGATTACGGCCTTGGGAGCGTTGATCCTTAAACTGGTTCAAGTCAGTTTTGGAGAGCCAAGAGGAGATTCTTCACCCATTCGTTCCTTGTATCTGCCGATGTTCAGCCATTTCCTCCTTGTTTTTGCCGCCGGGGTCTATATTCCCCCCCGGGTCGTCGAATGGTTCCAACACTGCTCGGTACTGCTCAAGTGATTTTATGAAAAAACTGACCTCTTCCAGTCCTTCTTCTGGTCTCCTAACTCGAGTTGAACCTCGGGAAAAAGAGAAATTTTGGTCATTTGAAGAAATTGAGGAAAAGCGTTGGTTAGCCCTCGGGAGAGAGCCACTAAAAACCGAGTTTTCTCTTTTTGGACTTTGGGGTGCTCCTCAAACGGTTTACTTGGCGCTCCTTGACCGTGGAGGGAGCAAGATTTCTCTGTTTGGCTTGCAGGTTCCGGAAGGGAAATTTCCCTCGGTTGCGGTGGCCTATCCGTCGGCGGCCAGGCTTGAACGTGCCCTTTACGATCTCTTTGGGTTGCAGGCTCAAGGATCATTGGATAGCCGTCCATGGCTTGATCATGGAAAGTGGGGAGTTCGTTTCCCCATGGGGGATTCTTATCCCGACGGGGAAGAAAAGCTTTATTCTTTTTTCCCCGCTAGAGGAGAAAGCCTCCACCAGGTCCCTGTTGGCCCTGTTCATGCGGGGATTATTGAACCGGGACATTTTCGGTTTACCATGTCGGGAGAAATCGTCGTCCGGATGGAAGAACGGCTCGGGTATACGCACAAAGGCATTGAAAGCCTCTTTTCGGGGGCTTCGATCGACAAGGGGATGGAGATTGCAGGAAGGATTTCTGGGGATTCGACGGTGGCCTATGCTTACGGCTATGCTCTTGCCGTTGAAGAAGCCCTGGGGATCTCTCCTCCTCCTCGAGCGGAGTGGATAAGAGCGCTCATGGCTGAACTTGAAAGAATGGCGAACCATTTTGGGGATGTTGGGGCTATTTGTAACGATGCGGCTTTTCCCCGGATATTGAGCCGGTGCGCTCTATTGAGGGAAAAAATCCTCCGTTGTGCCCAAAGTTGTTTTGGGCATAGGCTAATGAGGGATAAGATCGTTGTCGGTGGAGTAAAAGAGGATTTGAATGCTGAAGGACTGTCAAGGATAAGGGAACTGCTCGAAACAATCAAGGAGGAGGTGGTTTGTTTGAAGGATTTTTACGATTCCAAGAACTCTTTGCAGGATAGAACGGTGGGAACGGGAGTTTTGGACCGCCGCCTGGCGGAGCTATTTGGAGCCGGTGGATTCATTGGAAGAGCTTCAGGAAGAAATTTCGACAGCCGCAAGGCTTTTGCCTACAAACCCTACGATAGTCTCTCTTTTGAGGTTCCCGTCCTTGAAGATGGAGACGTCAATGCCCGGGTTTGGATCCGGATCTTGGAGATTGAACAGAGTGTCAAGCTCCTTGAGCAGATTTTAGAAGGTATGCCTCCCGGCTCGATCTGTGCAGAAAGGATCGGTGGTGAAGGGAGCGGAAAAGGGCTTTCAGTGGTAGAAAGTTTCAGGGGAGATATCCTGACATGGATTGAAATTTACAACGGGAAAATCATCCGCTGCCATCCCAGGGATCCATCCTGGTTCCAGTGGCCCCTTCTTGAAAAAGTGATCGTAGGTGGCGTTATCGCGGATTTCCCTCTTTGCAATAAATCCTTCAACTGTTCTTATTCGGGACATGATCTTTAAAAAAAAGACGATGAAAAGCTGTTTTTTTAAAAATATCTTTCCTAAGGTAGCAACAGAAAAATGGGAAAGGAATGAACAGGGTGAAATGGCCAGGCTTTCTTCTGAACTTGAGGGGATATGTAAAAGAAAACTGGGAAGAAGCCTGGCTATAAGGGAAGTTGATGCGGGCTCTTGCAACGGTTGTGAGTTGGAAATCCATGCCCTTAACAACCCTTTTTATGATATCGAAAGATTCGGTATCCGCTTCGTCGCTTCTCCCAGGCATGCGGATCTGCTCCTGGTTACAGGTCCGGTGACAAAAAATATGGTTGAAGCGCTCAAAAGGACATACGATTGCATGCCCCATCCGAAGTGGGTGGTGGCCGCCGGAGATTGTGCTCTTGGCCGGGGGGTTTTCAGCCAAAGTTACGCGGTGGTAAAAGAGGGAGTGGAAGCTATAATTCCTGTTGATCTCAGGATTGATGGCTGTCCTCCCACTCCACTCGATCTGCTCCGGGGATTGGTATATTTGTTGGGCAACTGATGGCGGACCATTCCCTGGCTTTCGATCTTTATTTTTTTTGTTGTCTTTTTTTTACCTAGAAGATATAAGCCATTAGTCGATTTGTATTAACATTTCTGGCCGGGCAAGAAGGTCGTTTTTGTTTTTATAAGTCAAGGCTTATGCTCAAAAAAAAAGGGCCTTGCGTTTTTTTTATAATCGATAGGGAATTGTGCCGGTCAATTTATTTTATGCCATTTTACAAAGTGTGATCGAGGGGGGCAAAAATCCGACGGCAAAAGATAAGAAGGCATGAATAGGCAAGAAAAAATCTCTATTTTTGTTATACTGCGGAAAATCGAAAAGGAACTGAGACGATTCAAAAAGAGGATTTTTTCTTTAGCGGTAGAATCAAAAAATGGTGTTCCTAGACCCGAGGATACATTTCTATTTTCGGATGCTCAAGAAAAGGTCAAGCTGCATATCGATAGTCCCCCTATCCATAGCCCTGAGTTTCCTTTTATCACCGGGTTAGTTTCTCTAAAGGGCTGGGTCATTGCCAGGCAAGGGATAAAAAAGTTTAGATGTTCAATCGATGACCGGCCTATCGAAAATTTCCTTTTTGGTTTTTCAAGGCCGGATGTAGCAGCGGCACACCCCGACTACAAGGATGCGGCAAAAAGTGGTTTCTGCATTAAGATTGATACCCGTCTTTTTGAAAAGGGAGAACATAGCCTTCGGTTTTTTATTGAAACCGAGGACAAGGAGATCAGTCTTGAGCGCAAAATCCTGATTAGTGGCCTTGATTCACAACTGTGGCTTGAGAACAACAAGTTGCTTGACCAGGATCGGGGAAGGCTCCTGGAAATGGAAAGAACCTGGAAAAAAAAGCCGTTGATTTCCCTTCTTTACGTCTGGGATAGGCATTCGCCGGGGAACAAGGAAGAGCTTTTTTCCCAGAGCTTCTTATCCCTCAAAGACCAGGTTTATAGCCGGTGGGAGCTGCTCTTGATCTGTTCCCGGGATAAGCCTGAAGAAGGCTTTTTGCAAGCCTTAGCCAAAGAGTCTTTTTGCAAAATCAAACCCCTTTTTTTTGCAGGTCAAGAACAGGGGCAACTTCCAGAAATCCTTCCCCGACATTGCGAGGGAGATTGGATTGGTATCCTTTCCCAAGGGGATGTTCTTGACCCATGTGCTCTTCATGCCTTTGCCCAGGTCATCCAAGAACATCCCGAAGACGAACTGATTTACAGTGATGAGCAAGGAATAGACGACAACAACCAAAAGAAAATTTTTTTTAAGCCTTCTTGGTCGCCGACCTTGTTGTCCCACTATCCTTACCTGGGAAAGTTATGGATAGCTAGAAAAGACCGCTTTTGGGCCGTTTTTAAAGACGAGGATCTTTATTCCCTCAACATAGATCAGAGAAAAATGGTGCAGTTGGTCAGCGATCCTACTCATGTTACCCACATTCCCTTTGTGCTCTGTTCGGGGAAAAGAAGGGAAATAAGGCATGCGGAAGAAGCGGAAGTTTCTTTTCCCCAAGATCTTTCCCTGACCATCTCCATTATCATGCCCACGATCATAAAAAGGGAAGATGTCGTGGAACGCTGTTTTAAGTCAATTTTTGAAAAGACGACCTATCCTCATTTTGAACTGCTTACCATCGTCAACCGCTATTACCTGCCCGATGACGATCCTAAAAGAAGGCTATTGGACCGGTGGCCCGTCAGGAAGATTGCCGTGGATTTCCCTTATAACTGGTCTCGTCTTAACAACTTGGGAAAAGACCTAGCCCATGGACAAATCCTTCTTTTTCTTAACGATGATGTTGAAGTGCTGAGTCCAAGTTGGCTTGAAGCCATGCTCAGCCATGCTGTGCAAGAAGACGTGGCCGCCGTAGGCGCCAAGCTTTACTACCCGGACATGTCTATTCAGCATGCGGGCGTTTATTTTACTCCCTCGATGATCGGAGGCGAACACATATTGCGGGGATATCGGGATGAAGAAAATGCCGAGAGATGGTTGGGAGAAGTGGACAGGGAATGCACGGCGGTTACAGGAGCCTGCCTGATGATTAAAAAATCCCTTTTTGAAAGTCTTGGCGGCTTCGATGAATCCCTCCCCGTGGCTTTCAATGACGTGGATTTTTGTTTGCGCGCCTGGCGTAAAGGTCTTAGGAATATCTTTTGTGCCCGGGCAAAGCTGATTCATTATGAGGGGATGAGCCGAGCGGGGATTCCCGAAGAAAACGATTATAAGCTGCTCCTGAAAAGATGGGCGGGAGTATTTGAAAAAGGCGATCCTTATTGGAACCCTAACCTTTTGGATTACCTGCCCAACTGGACCATGAATCCCCTGGCGAAAGGAAGCTTAAGGGGCAGAAAAATGATGTAAGCCAGGAACGAGGGCTAGCCCTGCGCTTAAAAAGATCCCTGTACTCTAGCCCATGGATAAGCGGCAAACGGGCATGTTGAAATGAAGGGAAAACCGATGGTGAATATAAAAGAAAAGATCGGCCGTTTGGGTTTTTTTGATGAAAAATTTTATTGCCAGAGTTATCCTGAAGCCTGCAAAGGGGGTATTTCTCCTTTAGACCATTACTTGGAAATCGGCTGGAAAGAAGGGAAAAATCCCAGCCTTTCTTTTAACTCCTCGTGGTATCTGAACAGTTATCCTGACGTGGCCAAAAGCGGGATCAATCCGCTGGTGCACTATATTGAATTTGGAATTTTTGAAGGCCGCCTTCCCGCCCCTTCTTTTTGCTGGAATAAAAGGCTGGATTATCCCGGTTCTGTCAAAGCTCTCTTTAGCAGTCATAGTAGAGAAAAGGCGGCCGAGTTGGCCGTTGGGAGTGCCGGTCAATTTCAGTCCATGGGCAACATCCTTCTTGAGTTAACCGTTTTGTGGGGAGGATTATCGGAGGGGATGAAACTCTTGGATGTAGGATGTGGTTCAGGAAGACTGGCTTATGCGCTTTTTTGCTCCGGACTATCCGATAAAGTCCAGTATGTGGGGATTGATATCGTTCCGGAACTTTTGGACTACGCTAGGGAAAAGTGTAAAAAAGCCAATTTTATTTTTTTGTATAACGACCGGTTAAAAATGCCCCTTGAAAATGAGCAATTCGACGTAGTCTCTTTCTTTTCCGTTCTTACCCATCTTCTCCAGGAAGAAGCGGTGATCATGCTTAAGGAAGCCAAGCGTGTTTTAAAAGCCCAGGGAAAGCTTCTCTTTACTTACTTGAATATATTTTCTCAAAATCATAAAGAGATGTTTTTACAAAGGGTCGAACAGATGGAAAAAAATGCTTCACCCCTTCTTTTGGATATTTATATTAGCCCGGAACTTGCCCTTGAATATGCCCGTATGCTCGAGATGGAAGTCTTGTATAACGGCCCTTCGTCCTGCGGTCAATATCTTTGTGTTCTGAAGAAATGAGGAGGGAAGACAACCCGATTCTTCTTAAGTAGAAGCGGGCATACCGTTGAACGGTCGTTGTTTTCTTTAGGAACCCAGAGCGAGGAAAAAGGACTGACTGCTGAATCCCGGCTTAAAATTAGCCTGCTCTTCGTTGTCCCGGAAGATGCCCACTATTTTTTTTCAACAACCCGCGGAGGAATACGGAAGCAAAATTCCTACGGAGCCAGTGGAAAATGGCAACGGAAGCGGAGAGGGGAATGTAGAGGAAAGACAAAAAGGAGGGAAGGGGATAGTGCTTGACGATTTCTTCACTGGGGAAGCGGAGGGATTTCAAGGCAAAAAAAAGCTTGTCTTTTTTAGAAGAAAAGAGTTCAAAAAGGCTAAAGTGGCGGACGTAGGGGAAAGAAGAGGGGGAAGAAAAAATCTTCTCTTTTTTGATCCAGTTTTTACCCAGAGTTTCCAGGATTTCTGCCGGCACGGGGGTATCGTAGAGCGCTTGGGCCAGGGCAAGTCCAAGCATGCAAAATCTTTCCCATCCAAAATAAAACGCCTTGTCGGTGATCTCTTCCCATTCTTTTTCCTTGAAATTACTTTTTAAAACGTACTCGTGAACGTCGAGGAGATGACGCAGGCATTCCCAGCGGTGCTTGCTGCCGTGGACCAAGAGAAAGAGCAGTTCGTTGACCTTGTTCATCCTCCACAAGGAGATATTTTCCCACATTCCCAAGGTTTTTTCTTTCCAGATTGCCTGCAGAGCCCTGCGGTCGATCTTGGAGTTGAAAGCTACAGACCAATGCAGTTCGAGGATGGAAGGAGCGAAATCCAAGGGATTTTTTTTCTTGTACAACGAAATGTCCTTGTCCCAATAGAGAAGGGTCTTTAAATTTATCTTTCGGCCGGTCGATTCGCCGTATCCCAGTTCTTTTTGAAGGAGGAAGATCGTCTTGGGGACATCTTCCAAGCCAACCAAAAGATCGATATCGGTGGTGCTTTTTAACCTCCATTTTTCCCCGTAGAGCATTTGACTCAAGCCTATTCCCTTGAGCAGAATGGCCGCAATGCCTTCCCGGTTCAGGAGGTTCAAGATTTTTTTTTGTTCTTCAAAAAGCAAGTCATTTCTTTTGGCGGTGCTTTGGCAAAGGAGGGAGAGTTTTTTCTTGATTTCTCCAGGGTAGGGGAACCTTCCGTTTAGGTTATCCAACACGAAACCCCAAAGGCCGTGAACGAAACAAAGATTGTAAAAAAGCTCCCAATGGAAGGACCCAAAAGAAAGGTTCTTCTTTATTTCATCCGTCTGTTCTTCTTTGAGGCTATCCCTTCCTAACAGGAGGACCGCCTTTTCCTCTGGTTTTAAATGCATCTTAAAAATGGCTTTTCCCCCGTGCCTCTATAGGCATAACCTTGTAAATTCTTTCAGGCAATTTCTTTCTTAATCTTAAGCTCGATCTTCTTAATATAAAACCTGACTCTTTAACAGAGATTAAGAAAATATAAATATAAAATTAATCAAGGAGGTAAGAACCCATGCAAACGGAAATCGATTTTAGCTCGTTTGAGTTTGAAGAATTGGAATCCCGCCAGCTTTTTGCCGCGGCGGCCGTTCCCCATCATTTGATTAACTTGAATTTGCCTTTGGATCTTTCATTGCAAGTAAACAATCCTGCCAACGGCCAGACTATTATCAATTTGAATCTTCCTGCCGATCTTTCCCTTCACGTCAATCAACCCAGCCTGGCCGGGTTGGGCTCGACCCTTTCTTCGATCACCACCCCGGTAACGGGTTTGGTTACGGGCGTTGTGGGAGGGATCGTCAGTCCCCTATTGGGCACAGTCACAGGGCTCTTGGGTTCGGTCTTGGCGGCAGTTTAATCTTAAAAGCATCAAAAGGGAGGGGCTTGTTATTACCTAGCTCCTCCCGGTTTGGAGGAGGAAATGTGATGGTTTTGAATAGAATGGCTATAAAAGAAGAAGAGGGTTTTTTTGAAATAGAGGGGCTTGAATCCCGCCAGCTTTTTGCTGCGGCGGCCGTCCCCCATCACCTGGTCAACTTGAACCTACCCTTGGACCTTTCGTTGCAACTCAACAATCCGGTTACAAATCAACATCTCGTCAATGCCAACCTGCCCTTGGACATCCAGGCTCAATTGAACAATCCCCTTACGGGACAACCTCCTATTTATGTGCATGTCGGTCTTGGAGGACCACAAGGGACTCTTCAAATTGGGCAATTAAATTTATCCCAAGATCTCCAACCCCTGCTCAGCGGGGTTAACGGCGTGTTAAATGTAGTAACAGGGGTAGCAAACGGGTTGCTTAGTCCTCTTTTGGGTGTAATTCTGAGTGTTATTTAAAAAAATAAAATAAAACCTTCTAGGAAAGGAGGAATATGGAAGAAGCAAATGCCTTGAGGTTGATCAACCTGGAGTGGATCGAGGAAAAGATAAAAGAAAAGGTGAAATTCATGTGGAAAAGTCCCGGTTTTTCTCCCTTGGGAAATATAGGTTCTTTTTCGGGCCAGGTCCCCGATCCAAGAGCTCAATTTATATCAATAACCGTGGCCATAACCATTGGATTATGATTTTTTTTGAAAAAGCTGGCGAATTAAGGTATTCATGGAATGGCGGGATCTGAAAACGGAGCCTATAGGAGTGGGTTATGGGCTTGGCCTATATAATCCATCGAATAGTCCCATAAGGGAATGGTTTTTTTCCGGGCCCATCCTTTGGGGAAACTATCCCCTCAATGTTTCTTGCGTGGATTCTTTCCCCTTGGAGGAGCTGGGAAAGCCTCTTTTTAGCTTGGGGCCGTTGAGCCTGTTTTGTCATCCCCGGAGGATCCTCGTAGGAGACCTGTTCTTGTTTAGCTTGCAATCCGGTCAACTCTTCTTTGCCTATAGATCCTTCGACTTGGAGAAATTCAAGTACTATTTTTACCAAGTCGTTTTACCCCTCTTTGGCCAATGCCTGGGCAAGCTCCTTTTCCTTCACGGGGGAGCTTTTGAAGTCCAGTCCAAAGCCGTCGGCCTTGTGGCCGCTTCCGGGGGAGGGAAATCGACTTTGCTTGCCGCCTTTCAAGAGCAGGGATATCCCTTGGTGGCCGACGACCGGATCGGGTTCGTTGTGGAATTGGGAGAACCTTGCATAGTTCCTTCCCATCCTTTCCTTAGAAATTACAGGAAACCAGAAGAAATCGGCAGGCCCGTAAGTCTCTTTGCCCGGGAAATCCTCCCTCTTAAGAGTATTTTTTTCCTCCGTTGGACGGACAAAGATGAGCCTTGGATTGAAAAGGTCGAGCCCTCCAAGGCTTTCCGGAACCTTTATTTGAACAGTTCTTTCGTGTTGGACGAAAGGGTTCACGCCCAAAAAATTCTGAAGTGGCTTACACGGATAAAGACCTACCGGTTGTATCTTCCGCAGGGAAAGAGAGAAACGGTACCCCAAGCTTGCGCAATGATCTTGTCCAAGGCTCTCGAAAGGTAAGAAAAAAGATGATCCACTACTCGGTGTTGGGAATCATGCTCAGGAAAAAGTGCCCGCTACGGTGCGCCCACTGTATTACGGATTCTTCACCGGGTGCGGAAGGGGAGTTGGATGAAAGCTTTGTTTTCTCGCTCTTGGAAGAGGCGGTGGGTTATACTCCTGTAATCAGCTTTACGGGAGGAGAAGCCTTTGTCGATCCCGAAAAGTTGACACGGTGCGTGGCCAAGGCCAAGAGCTTGGGTTTAAAAGCGACGGCGGTGACGGGATGCGGTTGGGTCCGGTCGGAAAAGCAGGCTTTTGAAGTGGTTGAAAAAGTCCATGCCGCCGGTTTAGACCGGTTGTGCATCAGTTGGGACCGCTACCACGGAGTCTTTAAAAATGAATGGAAACTGAAGGCGGTGTCCCGGGCAGCGGGTCGGCTGGGCATCCCCTTGGTGATCCGCAGCGTCATCAGTCCCAACAAGTTAGAACCGGATATTCCGGAGCTGGGGGAAATAGCCTATACCCTGGAAAAAATCCCCTTGATCAAGCTGGGCCGGGCCGAGTTGCTTCCCGAGGAAGATTTTTTTTGGACGGATTCCCCTCCCATGGGAACCTGCGGGGTCGTCTTGGCTCCCGTGGTGGAATACGACGGCAGGGTGTTTGCCTGTTGCGGTCCTTCCCATTTTGCCCCCGGGCATTCTCCCCTTTTTTTGGGTGATGCCAAGAAGAGGGCTCTAGGTGAAATTTTGAAGGAAGGCAGGGAAGATCCGATTCTAGAAACGATTGCCTTTGCGGGTTCTTACGGACTTTATAAAATCTTAAAAGATTATTTTCCGGCGGTCTCGGTCCCGGAAAGGAAATGCTATTCGAGCATATGCGACATATGCCTTGATGTTTTGAAAGACAAGGAGCTGATTGCAAAATTAAGGAGCTTTTTCTCTAGCCTTGAAGGAAAAGCCCTGCTGACGGCCATGCGGATGATGAGAAAGTATCAGGATAAACGCAAGGCTCAAGAAAAGGATGGGGAGGAGAGCTGTTGTGCGACACCAAGGACTCGAAGAGAGGTCGTTTATGGAAGGAGCTGAATTGAAAAGGGTAGAAATCCCGGATTGGATCTGTTACGAACGGTTCGAAAACGAGCTGATCCTCCTCGATCCGACGACCTGGAACTACTATAGGTTAGACAGCTATGGAGGGGTATTGTGGGAAAAGCTTTGCAGCCTGAAAGGGGACGTGGAAGCCTTGAAAAGGTGGGTAGGGGAGCATTTCGATGGAGATCCAAGGCAAATGCAAAGCGATATCGACCGGTTTGTCAAGCAGTTGATCGAAAGCGGCCTTCTTCTTCTGCCGTCCGATTTAGACCGGGTCCAGGGTAAATAAAGAAGGGTTTGCCAATAAAACTAAAGAGCGGATTTTTTGTTTTTCCCAAGCGATGGAAAAAAACAACGCTGCGGACTTGAACCTCTTTTCTCTTTCTCCGGAAAGGTTTGCCTCCATTTTAACTTCCCTTTTGCCTTCCATTGGCCGTTTAGAAGAGCTGTTTAATCTCGTCTTTCAGTACGTTTCGACGAATTTTTCCATCCGGGGAATGCAACTTGCAAGGCTCGAAGGAGCCCAGTGGCAAAGAGCCTGCTCTTTTCCCCAAGGACCTTTGCCCTGGGAAAGGGACTATGAAAAGAAAATTATGCTTGCCCAGCATCTCAACAAGGCCCTCGCAGGGAAAAGCTTTTGTTACTTTTCATGGGCTCTTTCCGACGGTCCCACCGGGCTTTTGTCCCATCCCCTGGAAGTCCAACCTCCTCTTTTCATGCACCATTTCCTTTTTCCCCTTTTTTCCGAAGAAAGTTTCCTCGGAGTGATCCATTACTGGTTTAGCGGAGAAAATGACCAGCAGTTTATAACTCGCCAATACGAGCTTTTGATCCCCATTCATTCTGCAATGGCCCGTGGCCTTGAGGAAGGCATGAGAACCAGGAAATGGAGCTTGGTTCCTCCCCTTTGGAGTCAATCTCCTTCCCTTTACCTCAACTACCTCGAGGAGCTGGCGCTCAATAAAAACGACGCCGAAAGGACGGGTTTTCTCTTGGTCAATTACTCGAGAGAGCTGGCTTGCAGTGATCGCTGCTGTTTGTTTAGCGTTCCTTTGAACCGCAAGGGCTTTGCCTTTCTAGGCACGCAGGATTTCGATCAAGCCAGGCTATTTGAATTAAAAACGGCCAGCAGCCTTTTACAAGTTCAAAAACAAGCCGATCAAGCCCTGGTCCTCAAGGAGGCGGGGATAGCGTTGATCAAGGCCGCTAACCCCCGGCATTTTCTCGAGAAAAAGGTCCGGAAAAAAAACGGCAATTTCTTATTCTCCTTTTTGTTTGAAGAAGACAAACCGGATAACCGAAAAGAACGGATAGAGAACCGGCAACAAGCTCCACAAGAGCCTCTTCGGATCGGTTTTGCCTTGCGAGAAGCCGGATCTAAGGAAAGGCCAAGGCAGATTATCGAATATTTTCAGCATATCCCCATGAATTGGATTGCAGCCTTTCCCTTGTTGGACGATGGGAACAGGGTTTTTGGGTTTGTGACCTGGGAAGGGAAAGAGCCTGTCGTGGCCAGCCTTGAACTATTCAGTCTTTTACAGAGGATCTGCCTTATAGGAGGTAAAAGCTTTGCCCAAGCTTACTTTAAGAAAAAAGCCTGGCTTTATCAATCCCGGGCTCTCAAGCCTCTTTTTTTAATTCCCCTTTTGATGATTTTGCTCCTGCTTGTGGCCTTTATTCCGTTGCCTATGAAAATCAAGGCCGATGCCGTCCTTCTCCCTTCCTACGAAGTTGCCGTTCCCGCAATGGTTTCCGCCCGGATCGAGGCCATATACGTCCAAGTAGGTGATTACGTCAGCAAGGGAAAGCTTTTGATGACGCTGGATTCGACGAATATTAAGCTTAAGATCAAGGAAATCGAACAGGATTATAAAAAAAACATGGCCGAGGCGGACTTAGCCCAAAACCTTAAGCAAGAAACCGCAATGCAACTTGCCCGGCTTAATGCCCTGAAATCCCAAGTCTTGCTCAAGAGCTTGTACAAGGATTATCAATATACTTTCGTCCGTGCTCCAAGGGATGGGGTGGTGATGGGTCCACATAACCTGGCCAGCCGCAGGGGGGAGTTGACCCAAATCGGGGAAATCCTCGTCCAGCTTGCCGACCCCTATTCCTGGAAAGTCAAGGGTTTCCTCAAGGAGGAGGATTTGACGTATTTAGCCGAGATCATGGAAAAGAACAAAAAGGCCCTGCCCATTTCTTTTAGGTTTTTGGCCGATCCCACGAAAAGCTACAGGCTTGCTTTGGATTCAACCGCCCAATTCGTTCACGGAGTCGAAATTGAAAAAGGCAAATACGAATTTTCTTTTCTCATCCCGTGGGAAGAAAAGAATATAGATCCCAGGCTTTTAAAAAAGGGATTTCGTGGAAAAGCCAAGATCTATGTAGGGCTAAGGCCTTTAGGTGAAATCCTCTTTAGAGACATTGTCCGGTTTTTAAAAATTCATGTTTTTTTCTGGTAAATCCTGCGACGTTGAGGAAAATGAAAAGGAAATTCTAACAGAAGAGGTTTTAGGGTTTATTATCTCTTTATTTTTTCAAAAGAATTTCTAAAGGAACGGTTTTCTGGAGATGAAATTTTGGCCTAGGTATGGGATCCCCGCTCAAGGGCTTTGTTTAAAAAAGGTTTTAGCCCGGATCCTTTTCTTTTTCTTTTTTTCTAGCTTGCCTCTTTGGGCTGCGGATGCCTCGGTTGACTTATCCGACCTGAACATGTCCGAGAGGCCTGTTGAAAATTTTCTTGAGGACAGGTCGGCTTCTTACCGGGCCATTCTGCTTCCTATTGAAGATGTTCGGATCAGCGCCAAAGCTTCGGGGATCTTGGAAAAATACTTTTTTGAAGAAGGGGCGGTTGTAAAAAAAGGGGATGTCATAGCCCAATTGAACACGGAGGAAGAAAAAACGGAAATAGCCCGGGCTGAAGCCCAATTTAGCGTCTGCCAGGCGGAGCTAGAAAAGTCTCAAAGGGAATTTCAAAGGATTGAAAACCTTTATAAGGAGCAGGTCATCAGCCCCAAGCAATACGAGGAATCAAAATACCAATTGCAGATGGCCCAAGGTAAGCTCAAGGAAGCCATGGCCTTCTTGGAAGAAGCAAAAAATAGGCTTGAGGCCAAGATCGTCCGTTCTCCTATCGACGGGGTTTTTTTTAAAAAGTTGCGCACAATCGGGGAATCGGTGGAAAGGCTCGAACCCATAGGCAGGGTGATCAATGCCGCCCAGCTCCAGATGGTTGTTTATTGCGATTCAAAACATTTCGGTCAAATCCGTAGGGAGGACAAGTATTTTATAGAGCTTGTAGACGGCCCCTATGCGGGTGAAAAAGTCGAAGCGACGGTTGTCCACGTCGATCCTTTCCTAGACCCTGCAAGTGGCACCTTCCGTATCAAGCTCCATATCCCTTCTTCGAGCAAGGTCGTTGCCGGGATCAGTGCGGAGTTGGTTATTCCCGAGCAAGAAAAGGATTTACCGAATTCTCCTACTGTTATCGGATTAAACGCGGTAAAAAAAAGCCCTTAAAGCTATGAACAAAAACTCTGTTTTCCTTTTATTCTCTTGCTCATTGGCTTTTTCTTTCCTTTCCTTTATGCCCGGTTTAGCCCAGCAAAATTCTGAACAATCGACTCCCGTTTTTTCCAGCGTCAAAAAACCGATTGAGCTGATCTATCCCCGGGAATATCAAGTGAGCACGGCTAAAAAGTGGACGTTAGAAGAGGTAATCCAGCGAGCCCTGGATGCCAACCCCGACGTCGTCTCTGCCCGTAAGGCCATCGAACAGCAGGAAGGGATTAAAATGCAGTTTAAAGCCAAGCTTTATCCTCATGGAGGATTGGTTTACCGTGCCCAGCGTGAACAAAGCTCCCTGTTAATGTTTCTGCCCACGGTTCCAACTTATCCGCTGACCCGAACGAGCTGGCTTGGAGCTGTGCAGATCAAGCAAACGATCCTTAACATTGGCGCGGTTAAAGAGGCAAGACAGCAGAAGGAGCTCTTGGAAAGGGCGGTATGGCTATCGATGGATGTAGCGTTGAAAACGGTGGTGCAAGTCAAGGAAGCTTTTTACTTGACCCTTTTTAGGCAAGAGGTCGTGGAAATCAGGGAAGAATTAACCGAAGCCAGCCATGCGATTGCTGAATATACCAAGAAAATGGCGAAGGAAGGGGAGGTGCCTGAATACCAGGCGTTGGTTGCCCAAGCGGAATATTCCACTGCCCTTGGCGATCTTGCCCAGGCAAAAGCCGCCTACGTAAAGTCAAGAGAAGGGCTTCGGATGTTGCTTAATCTGCCCAGCAACAATGAAAATGATCCCTTGTATCTTGTTGGCCAAGCCGAACTGCCTGCCTTTGACGTTCCTTATGAAGAAGCACTCAAAGTGGCTTTGCAAAAACGGACGGATTTAAATGCCGCGCTGCATTCGCTTTCGGCAGCTCATGCCGCGGTGGCTGCCGCCCAATCCAGCTATTATCCAACCTTGGATGCTGTTCTCCAGTATGAAAACATCAGCAATGTTTACATCCTTTATCCCAAGTGGGGGTGGACGGCGGGTGTGCAAGGCCAGTGGAACTTTTTTGACATCATGGAAAACAACGGAAGGATAAAGACCCAAAAGGCCCTGGAAAACATTGCCCAGGTTAAAGTCAACCAGCTTAAAATCGACATTCCGGCACAACTGCGGGAACTTTACCAACAGATAAAAAAGGCTAAGGAAGCCGTAGCCTTCCAAGAAAGTGCCGTGAACGATGCCGAAAAGGGCTTTAACCAGGCAAAAAAGCTTTTTGAGGGCGGGGAAACGAGTTGGGTCCAAGCGGTAACCGCCCGCCAGGCCTTGCTTAAGGCCAAGTTAGCCTTTGCTGAAGCGACTTACAATTACAAGGCTGCACTAGCCCAGTTGGAGTATGCTGTAGGAGGACAACTTCCAGCCCAGTAATCGGCCATGATCATGCCAGGAAAGGTGCTGCCGTCGGCTCAAAAAACCGCCGATATTGTTCCTTACAAGCTTCGTTCCGACCTGCTTTTTCAAAAACAACTTTTTCAGAACAAAACTTACTTCGTGGTTAAGGATCCCCTGGCATTGACTTACTGTCGGCTGCCCGAAGCGGAAGCTTTCCTGGCCGGTCTATTCGATGGAAAAAGAACGGCTGAAGACATTGCACGGGAATATAACCGGTGGTTTCCCCAAAAACCCCTTAGCCCTCCGCAGGTGTTGCAGTTTTTAAATCTCCTTCTGAAACGGAACTTAGTTATCCTTCCCACAGAGGTTTTCTTATCCAGGATTCCTCGACAGGTCCCCCTTTGGAAAAGGCTGTGGAGTTATGGGCTGAAAATTTTCTTTATTAAGCTTCCTTTGATCCGACCTTCCCTTTGGTTGGATTGGATCGTCCGCAGGCTATGGTGGTTGTGGTCACCCCAGGGAGTGTTCCTCACGGTCTGTTTTTGGATCTGGACTCTTTTTTTTCTTTTCCTGCATCGTTCCGCTTTCCTGACCAACCAGGTCCAGTTTCTTTCTCCCCAAAATATCCTGCTTCTCTACATCGCCACGGCTATTGATAAAACCCTGCATGAATTCGGTCATGCCGCCACTTGCCGTCGTTTCGGTGGAGAAATCCATGAAATGGGGGTAGGTTTTTTCTTTTTCATTCCTGTGGGTTATGTGGACGCTTCGGACAGTTGGATTATCCCCGACAAAAAAGCCAGGATCTTTATTGCGGCTGCCGGCGTTTATACCGAGCTCATCATCGCCGCCATTGCCGCCCATCTCTGGATTTTATTTCCCCTGGGATTGGCCAAGAACTTGGCCTTTAACATGATGGTTTTGGCCAGTGTCACGACCCTTTTTTTTAATTTTAACCCCTTGATGAAATTTGACGGTTATTACGCCTTGGTCGATCTGCTGGAAATTCCCAACTTAAGAGAAAAGGCCTTTGCCTATTGCACGGCGAAAATCCAGGACTGGCTATTGGGCTATAAAAACGCCAGGCAAGCAAGACTGCAAGTCAACCCAACCCAAGGCTGGATCTTTTTTATTTATTCTTTTTTAGCGATCGGCTACATGCTTTACTTGATCCATTCCTTGGGGAAAGCCCTGCAGGGTGGCCTTAAAGAGGTTGGCCTTGGAAAGATCGGGGAAATTTTAAATCTAGCCATAGCCGTGGTTTTTGTCGGGGCCGTGTTCATGAAAGTTTTCTTACCTCCCCTGGTTTCTCGCCACTTTGCCTTCGAAAACCGGAAAACCTTGACCGACCGATTAAAATGGATGGGCTTGGGGTTCCTTTTTTTGGGAGGGCTTCTTTTTTTCCCGAGTAGAGAAAAACTGGCTACTGTAGCGGTAGCCCAATCTCAATGGGGACAAAACGTGTCGAGCCCTGAGGGAGGAATTGTCAAGGAAGTTTGGGTTTGGAGCGGGCAGCGGGTTCGAGTGGGGCAGGCTTTGTTAAGGTTGGAGAATCATCGGGTTGAAACCGATTTGCAGTTAGCCCGGTTAGACTTAGCCATGAAAAACCTAGAAGTTTCCTCCCTTGGCCATTTATCCCAAAGGACAAAGGCTAAGGAGGAGGAAACCATGGCAATGAAAGTCGAAGAATTCCGTTCTATGCAAAAGAAATTTGAACTGGCGCTCAAAAGAAAGGAAGAACTCGTTCTCAGGTCAACGATCGATGGCATTGTGGTCAGTCCCGAAGTGGAAAAATTAGTAGGAAGGTATTTTCGTCCCGGAGAAACCCTTTTAAAAATAAGAAACTTGGAACTCTATTCTTTTCTCGTTCCTTTAACGGCGGCCGAAGCCCGGATCGTTTCTCCCGGTGCCGAAGTCAAGGGTATTTGGATCGGTTCAGGAAGAACTTTTCAGTCTTTCGTTAAGCAGGTCGGTCAAAAAAAGGTCGAACGATCCGAGATTCCTCCCGGCCTCCTTATCCCTTTTGGAGGAAAAGTCCCCCTGATTCCTCCGGCCATGAAAGAACAACAGGAAAAAAATCCCTACCTTTTTGCTTTCGTTCCCGTACCTAAAAAAGACATTCCCCTGGTCTTGGACGATATGAGAGCAAAAATAATCATAAAGGGAAAGAAAACGATTCTCGGTGCAAAACTCTACCGGCTCTTCACCACTCTTTTTATTTCCAGGCAGGAAGATTGAATAGCTAGCGGGAATTTTATCTTGTCAAGGCCTGCCGCTCCACGGGTTCTCCCTGCTAAGGGAGGTTGAATACTAGGAACCCCTTTTGGCTTTCTTGCTTTACTGGGACCGTTCTCCTGGACTTGTGCCTTCCAGGGAGCTTATCTTTTGAAGGATCATCGATGGCTCTCTTCGTTCCAGAAACGAGCTTCTTTTATGGGACAGAAGATCTTAGGCTTGCTTTTTCTTTTCCCCTGGGAGGTTCTAGAAAGGTTGGGCAAGCCCAGGTAAATTATTTTTTGTCTGCAGGGGAGTAAAAGGGAAAAGGGGACTACTTTTTCTTGGCATGTTTTGTGCTTAAAAAAGCTTGAGATGCCTTTTGTCTTTCCTTTTTTGTCGAACGGAAAAAATCATCCTCTCTATGGGCTTTCCCTCCTTGATAATTATAAAAAACTTTCCGATCGCTCGGACGAGACCTTGGATTCCAACGGGTATCCCAAAAAAAGCTACCTTCCCTTTTGGGAGTTGATCCTATCCAGGGGAGGCCTTGACAAGTTGATCCTAGCCCAAAAAGGAGCTTGCGATCGGTTCAGGCGACTGGGAGTAACTTTTCTATTAAAAAATGACAAGGAGAAAGCCAAGGAAAGGATCTTTCCCTTCGATGTTATTCCCAGGCTGATCCTTAAAAAAGAATGGGAAAAGATTAAAATAGGGCTCATTCAAAGGTTAAGGGCCCTTAACCTTTTTATCGAGGATGTTTATCACGATCGGCGGATACTCAAGCAAGGAGTTGTTCCCGAGGAGTTGGTGTCGACTTCTCCAGGCTTTATCAAGCAGATGGCTGGAGTCGAGGTTCCGGCGAAGGTCTATGCGGCGGTTTGTGGATGCGATCTTATAAGAGATGGGGATGGCGATTTCGTCGTGCTTGAAGACAACTTGAGGATACCCAGCGGGGCTTCCTACATGCTTGTCGCCCGCAAGGTTTTAAAAGAAAGTTCCCCCTTTTTCTTTTCTTTCCATAGACCTTTATCGATCCAATCCTATCCTCTTTTCCTTTTAGAAACCCTTTTGGATCTCCATCCTTCCGGATCCAAAGAAGAGGGGGCGGCCCTTTGGACCCCGGGGCCATACAACTCCGCCTACTTCGAACATGCCTTTTTAGCAAACCAGATGGGAATTCCCCTTGTCGAATCTCGGGATCTATTCATCGAGGAGGGGAGACTTTACTTCGCCTCGAGGAAAAGAAAAAAGAGAATTTCGGTCCTCTACCGGCGGATCGAGGAAAGCTTCTTGGATCCATCGGTTTTTAGGGCCGATTCGTTGATCGGCCTAAGCAGTATCTTCGAACTCTTTTGCAAAGGGGAACTGAACCTGGTGAATGCCCCGGGTTGTGGCGTGGCCGATGACAAAGTCCTTTACAGGTTTGTCCCGGAGATCATCCGCTATTACCTGGGAGAAGAACCGATTCTTCGCAACGTGGAGACCTACTGTTGTCTTGATCCCAAGGAAAGAAGCTACGTCTTGGAAAATATCGAGCGGTTGGTCGTTAAAGAGGCCAACCAGTCGGGAGGAATGGGAATGCTGATCGGACCGCTCAGTTCTTCCCGCGAGAGGGAAGAATTTAAAGAGAAAATTAGGGCTAATCCCCGAAACTACATCGCCCAGCCCCTCATCTCGTTTTCCAAGCTCCCCTGTCTTGTCGATAAAGGAATAGAGGCAAGAAGGGTGGATTTGCGCCCCTTTGTTCTTTTGGGAAAAGAGCCCCGCGTGGTTCCAGGCGGACTAACCCGGGTGGCTCTCGATCACAACTCCTTTATCGTGAATTCCTCTCAAGGCGGGGGGAGCAAAGATTGTTGGGTTATTGATGATGAAGACCAACGGTGAGAGACAGCGGCTGGAAAACGTGTACTGGATGGCGAGGTATGCCGAAAGGGCCCTTTTGACTCTCAACGTTGCCCAGAACTACTTGGGCTATGGCCTGGAAGCTTCAGAAGAAAACTGGTCCAGTTGCTGGGAAAGAATAAAAAAAGGGTTGAGAATTTCCCGTTGCCCGGCCGATTTTTCGGGGAAGATAGCTTGTTGCTTTTTCTTTCTCGTGTTTGATCCCGACAACTCCCTCTCCGCTTTTTCTTCCCTTTTTTCTGCAAGGGAAAATGCCAAGGTACTGCGGGATTGGCTTCCTTTAGCTCTTTGGGAAGAACTCAACAGCGCTTATTTTTTAATTTCTTCGACGACGGCCAGCTCATCGAATTTACCTTCCTCTCTTTATCCTTTTCTTCGGAACATTTTGGAAAGGCTTTTGCTCATCCGCCAATGGGAAGACTATCTCTTGGAAGAGGATTGTCTTTGGGCCTGGCTCAAAATCGGAGAAAGCCTTGAAAAAGTAGGAAACGGCGCAGCCTTTTTCTCTGCCTATCATCCCGCCGATAACAAGGATCCGTTCCCTTTTGAAGAATGGGAAGCTTTCTTAAGTTCCCTTTTCCTCCTTGATCTTGTAAAAAAGAAAATCCCTCTCCATGAACTCAGTTTTGAAAAGATAGCTTCCTACATGTTTGAACTTTCCCTGTATTCGTATTCTTTTCCCTCCCAACTCAACAAGATCCTCCATTACATGGAACTGCTCTCTGGGCAGTGGGCCATGGAAACGGCACAAGCCAAGACCAATGAACTTTTAACCAAGGTGCTTGAAAGGGCAAAAGAGGGGTTTGGGGCTGAATCGACGAAAAAATTATTCTTGGATATTCAAATCGAATGCAACCAGATCCACCAGTACCTGTTATCGGCCCTGGATTAAGAAGGCATAAGCCTTTTTCTTTGGGGAATTTTTTTGTTTTTTGGATCCATTCAAAGTAGAGATAAAAACCATGATTGGGCAAAATTGTTACAACCTTGCGGCTTCCCTTACCGAGGAAAACCTGGACATGGTCCAGAAAGCCCTTAGCCTTCATTTCGAGCTCATGGGCATATTTCCCAATCCCTTGGATAAACCGGGGGATTTTTCTATTGATCCCTGGCCCATTTTGCTTTGCGGGGATGATTGGATGGCGATTCGCTCGGGTGTAGAACAGAGAATGGAGGCATGGGGAAAGTTTTTAAAGGACCTTTATAGCGAAAAAAAGATCTTTAGGGACAAGATCATTCCCTTTGAACCCTTTCTTTCTTCTTCTGGGTATCGCCGGGAGTGTGTCTTTTTGGAGCCTCTTGGGGGAGAATATATCTCCATCTTTTCCTGCGAGCTGGCAAAAGAAAAGAACGGGAACTGGATCGTGTTGAAAGAGGAGCTTGCAATGCCCCAGAACATCATGCTTGCCGAAGAAATAAGAAGAGCTCTTCGAAAGACACTCCCGGGATTATTCCAGGGAATGGAACCCGTTCAATGCTTTGACTACCCGGAACGGATCCTGGAAGCTTTAAGTCATGGACTGCCGGACAACAAGGAAGGGATTGCAGCCCTCGTGACGGAAAAGCCCGGGGACTGGGAAGCAGCCATGCTGGCTAGAAGGATGGGCGTTCCTCTTTTTTTAGCCTCCGATCTTATCGTTCTTGAGGGCAAACTTTATGCTAAAACCCTAAACGGGCTCGAACCCATTGCTATTCTTTTAAGAAGAATAAAGGATGGCCGTCTTGATCCCATCGCTACGCGCTGTTCAATAGAAGAAGGCATAGCCGGACTTTTTTGGTGCTTGAGAAAAAGCAGCTTAAAACTCGTTAATGCCGCGGGCTCTGGAATAGCTTCTGATCCCTTGCTTCAATCCCAACTCTCCAACATGATCGGTTATTACCTTGGAGAAAAGCCCTTGTTGGGTACACTTCCAAGCTACCCGGCTTGGGATCCGGATGTCTTTGCCCTTTTTTTAGATTCCCCCATGGATTATATCATTAAGGATAGGGAAGGAAGAAGGCTGGGGCTTGAAGAGGTCGATCAGCTCCTTTCCGAGGCGAAGAAAAAAAGGCTCAAGAAAAGCGAGCTTTCCTTGTTTATCCTCCAAGAAAAACTTTCTTTTAAACCGTTTCCCTCCTTTTACAACTCTTCCCTTGAACATAAGCCTTGTTCCTTGGTCTTTCTTGGAATCGTCAAGGGAAATCAACCGGAATTACTCCCGGTGGTCTTCGGCCAGGTCCTGCAAGATCAACATACAAGGCTTCTTTTAAAGGACGTCTGGCTTTTCCAAGAAAGCCCTGCTCTTTTTCCTTCCCTATCCCTGGATTTTCTTTCTGCTCCGACGAATAGAATCGGTCCTTTAAGCCGGGTGGCGGAGTCGATGTACTGGCTGGGAAGATACTTGGTCAGGGCCCTTCAACTCAATCATATCCTCCTTTCTTTCCGTTCTTTTGACAACGGCTTTCCTCCCGGCAACGAACCTAGACTTTCCTTCTTTTTACAGGAAATGGCCGACTTTTTTTTAATCCCTTCTCTAAAAAGCTTAAGTTTCCCTGACAGCTCTACTCTTTTTTATCGGTTTTTCGTCGGAACCCAAGGGGAAGATTCCGTCATGAATTGCTTTAGCCGCTGCTTTGAAAACGGCGCTAAAATCAGGGATTGCCTTCCCCCGGAAGTTTGGATTGCCTTAAGTTCCCTTTATTTTAGACTTCACCAGTTGATCGCGGAAGGAAAACGCGCCGAAGAGGATCAAAAGCTTTCCGATTTTTCTTCAGGAATAGATAGGATCCTTTGCGCCATCGATGAACATCTTCTCCGAAACGAGTTGTGGAAGTTTTTTCAGCTCGGTCGGTTTTATGAAAAAGCCCGGTTTAGCATTTTTTTAACCCGGCTTTGTTCAAAGCTAATCGAAAGGGAGGAACCGCAAGGTTACGACTTCTTAGCTTTACTGGAAGGAATATTGAAGCTCTCTTCAGCTTTGTATGCGTACCGGAGCCTTTATCATTATCCTTTTTCTGCTGAAAAGATCATCGCCCTTTTTCTGTTCGATTGCCAATTTCCCCGATCGATCTCTTTTTGTTTAAACCAGATCGAATCGATGCTCGGGTTCATTGAAAAGTTTCCCGGCATGTCCGGGAAGCCACTATCCTTTCTTCGCTACATGATAGCCAAGGTGGGGCGATGGGCTGATGAATGGAAAGAAACCGGTTCTTCACAGGCGGCAAACAAGGACAAGCTTCTTATTTACAAGCCCTGGATCGAGCAGATCCAAAAAGAGCTGTTTGATTTTCACCTGCTTCTTACCGATTCTTATTTTACCCATCAATCGACACTCCAATGTGGGGCAGAACCAGCTAAGGCATAGGATTCACAATGAAATTTTCCGTAGTCCACAAGACCGAATACCTGTACACGGCAGAAGCCTTGGAATCGTTTTCTGAACTAAGGTGCCATCCTCAAAATAGCGTCAGGCAAACCGTTTTGAGCCATGAAACACTCCTTCATCCCTCCGTTTCCCTTTACTTTTATACCGATTACTTTGGCAACCTCACCTCGTTTTTCAGCATCCCCTTTAAACACAACCGGCTAAGGATTGAAACTAAAAGTGTAGTCTTAACCCATCCTTTCCCGGACCCCTTGGGAGAGATGCCGCTGACGGTCAGCGAAGCCCTCGTTGTTTACGGTTTTAAAAGATTTGAACTCTTGGATTTTCTCCTTCCTTCCCGGTTGATTCCCCTTGTTGAAGAGGGAGGTGAAATCCAAGAAATAGCCTCAAGACTCTTCCAGAAAGAAAAAGGGTTGACCGATGCCCTTGTTGAGCTGAACCAGTTTGTGCATGGTTTTCTTTCCTATGTTCCGGGGGCGACCGATATCTCTACTCCCCTTGGGGAAGTTCTTGAAAAACGACAAGGAGTTTGCCAGGACTACAGCCATTTGATGATCGCCATCTTGCGCGCGGCCGGAATTCCCGCCCGTTACGTCAGCGGTTATGTTGAACCCCTTCCCAAGGAATCTTCCTTGTCCCAGGCTGTGGAAGGAGCGACCCATGCCTGGGTCGAAGTTTATCTCCCCAATGGAAAATGGATAGGTTTTGATCCGACGAACAACTCCCTGGAAACCGACTGCCACGTGCAGTTGGCGGTAGGACGGGATTACGATGACGTGACTCCCTTAAGAGGAGTTTTTAAAGGATACCATGGCCAGAAGCTCAGCGTATCCGTTCAAGTGGCCAGGATCTAGGAGCTTTGACCTTTTTTCCTGTGCAAAGCTTAAAAAGAGGATGCAAAAGGGAGCTGCACAACATCAAGGTTTGATTCGGGAAATAGCCCGGCCTAGGCAAGGGAAAAAGAAAATTATCTTCCGGTTTTTTTGTTGTAAAATGCCTCGTTTAACGCTAAGTAAAAAAGTCGAAAAGAGAAATCCTCTTTTTCTGCTCGATCCATAAAAATGCCTTATGATCGTTAAGCCTGGCAAACCTTATCCCCTAGGAGCCACATGGGATGGGAAAGGGGTTAATTTTGCCCTTTTTTCGGAAAATGCGGCTCAAGTTGAACTTTGCCTTTTCGATAACTCCGGCCAAAACGAGCAGAGGATCGTGTTGAGGGAAGAAACGGATTTTATTTGGCATGTTTATTTAGAGGGGGTTCTTCCGGGCCAATACTACGGATACCGGGTGTACGGACCCTATGAACCGGAAAAGGGCCATCGGTTTAATCCCCACAAGCTGCTTATCGATCCTTACGCCAAGCTTCTCTCAAGACCTTTTCGCTGGGACAAATCCCTGTTTGGCTACCGGATTGGCGATCCAGAGGAGGATCTCTCCTTTGACGAACAGGACAGTGCTGCTTTCGTTCCCTTCAGCGTGGTGGCCGATACCTCGTTTTCTTGGGGCGAAGATCGCCGGCCGTCCATCCCCTGGCATAAGACCATTATTTACGAAGCCCACGTCAAGGGCCTTACACAGTTGATGCCCTACATTCCTGAAGAACTCAGGGGAACATACCTGGCTTTAGCCTCGGAACCGGTCGTTAACCATCTTCTTGGGCTTGGAGTAACCACCCTTGAGCTCTTGCCCGTCCACCAGCATGTCGATGAATCCCACCTCGTCGAAAAAAAGTTGACCAATTACTGGGGCTACAACACGCTTTGTTATTTTGCTCCGGATCTTCGCTTTGCCGTCCAAAATACCAAGCTTGATCCCTTGGCTCAATTTAAAACCATGGTTCGCTCGCTTCATGCCGCGGGGATTGAAGTCATCCTGGATGTCGTCTATAACCACACGGCTGAAGGGAACCATTTGGGGCCCACCCTGTGTTTTCGAGGGATAGACAATAGTTCTTACTACAGGCTTGTGCCTGACAAGCCGCGCTATTACATGGATTTTAGCGGTTGTGGCAACAGCTTGAACATGCGTAATCCTCGGGTCATTCAACTGATCATGGATAGCCTGCGCTACTGGGTTTGTGAAATGCACGTGGATGGGTTTCGGTTTGACTTGGCGTCTGCCTTGGCAAGGGAACTCTACGAGGTGGATAAGCTTTCTACCTTTTTTGAAGTGATTCGGCAAGACCCGGTTCTTTCCCAAGTCAAGATGATTGCCGAACCTTGGGATATCGGGGCGGGAGGCTACCAGGTGGGAAATTTCCCCGTGGGATGGGCGGAGTGGAATGGGAAATACAGGGATGCGGTAAGAAAATTCTGGAAGGGAGACCTGGGGATGTTACCGGAATTTGCAACCCGGATCTCCGGGTCGAGCGATCTTTACGAACAAAGCGGCCGAAAACCTTATGCGAGCGTCAACTTTGTCTGTTGCCATGACGGTTTTACGCTCATGGACCTGGTCAGCTACAACCAGAAACATAATGAAGCTAACCTTGAAGACAACCGGGATGGGCAAAACGATAACTACAGCTGGAATTGCGGCGTGGAAGGTCCCACCGAGGATCCTTCTATCCTCCAGTTGCGGCTTAGGCAGAGGAAGAATTTATTATCTACCCTTTTCCTTTCCATTGGCGTTCCCATGCTGCTGAGCGGAGACGAAATGGGCCACAGCCAAAAAGGCAATAACAACTGCTATTGCCAAGATAACGAGTTGAGCTGGATTTCTTGGAAGTTGACTCCCCAAGAAGAAAAATTTCTCCAGTTTATTTGCGAGCTGATCAAGATAAGAAAGACAGAACCGGTCTTTCAAAGGCGAAAGTTTTTTCACGGTCGAGCCATTCGGGGCAGCGAGGTTCGTGACATTCGCTGGCTGGATATCAACGGGGAGCCGCTTACGGATGAAAGCTGGAATACCGGATACATCAAGTCCTTTGGAGTTTACTTGGCGGGAGACATGATTGGAGACGTCGATGAGCAGGGAAACCCCGTCGAAGGAAATTCCATGTTGATTTTCTTTAACGGCTCGGAAAACCCTGTTTCTTTAACCTTGCCCAAGCGGAGAGAAGACAAGCCCTGGACGATAGTCTTTGACACGGCAAAAGATGAGACCGCCCCGGAGGAATACCCGGGAGGGAGTGCGTATCCATTGAAAGAAAGATCCCTTGTGCTCTTTCGCGGCTTTCGAGAAAAAGAAAAAAAGCAAGAAAACCTTTCTTCTTCATGACCTTTTTGTCGTTGTTGTGGCCCTTTCTTTTCTTTTTTTCTTCTCTCTTTGCTCAAGTTCCTTCCCCCGCCCCTTCCTCCGCTTCCTTGCCTAAAGACGTGTTCCCCAATGCTTCTCTTGAACCCGAAGACCTCGTGGAATATCCCCGCTTATCTCAGCCTGTCCAACGGCTCCTTACCCAAGCCTTAGCCTTGACCAAGGAAAACCTGACTTACCTGTATGGTTCGGCCGATCCCAAGGAAGGGGGGATGGATTGTTCGGGCTTTGTTTATTACGTTTTAGTCAATGTTGGCTTAAAAGATGTTCCGAGAAGTTCTTCCGGTCTCTACATCTGGGTTCGAAAAGAAGGTCTCTTTAAGGCTGTCTTGAGCAACAACCCGGATAGTTTTGAGTTGGGCGAGCTTCAACCCGGGGACCTTCTTTTTTGGATAGGGACCTACCCGACCCAAAACGATCCGCCTATCAGTCATGTGATGATATACCTTGGACATGAAAAGCAAACCGGGGAACGGGTAATGGTCGGTTCCAGCGACGGAAGGACCTACCACGGCAAGAGGAGGTGGGGGGTGAGCGTTTTTGATCTCTTCATGAGCTTTCCCAATCCCCGGTATCGGGCAAACGGCTCGACGAAGTTTGTCGGCTACGGGAAAATCCCGGGGCTACAATCGATTGTCATCGAAAAAGAGTAAATGATTTGTAAAAAATGCAAAAATTAAGAAAATTATTTGTATATCAAAAGCAAAGAAGCAAGCTAATTTGATTTTAGCTTTGAAAAAAGCTTCATTATGTTATAATTTTAATAACCTAAGTATAGGATTAACACTACGAAATTCATACCTTTGAATAACAAATATAAGCATACTCAATAGCAATAAAACTGTTAAGATCTGATAAAATAATTAGCTAAGACTTTTAAAAAGAATTAATAAGAATAAATAGAAAATAAAGGTTTTTTTAATAAAATATAACAGGATATAGCAATAAAAGTGAGTATATATCCATGAACAATAATACTGATACATGTTTAAGAGAATTATATATCGAACTTCTTAAAAACAGTCTTACATTTCGATTATATCCTGAACAGCTTGGAATCTTAAATTTTCTGCGAATTCCTCCTTGGATCGGTTGGGCACTTCGATTCTTTGTAAAACAGTTAGACAAGAGGGATCTTGTTTTGGCTCGACGTAAAACGGAAAGAGACGTGGAAGAGGGGAATTTTTGGCCGCTCTATGCTCAGACCATGGTTGGATTAAAGAGGTTGCGGAATGTTCAGGAATGTATCGAGGATGTTCTTGAAAATGGCATTGAAGGAGATTTTTTGGAAGCGGGCGTTTGGCGTGGGGGCTGTGCGATTTTCATGAAAGGAATGCTCGTGGCGTGGGGAGATACAAAAAGAAAAGTCTTTGTTGCCGATTCCTTTTCAGGTTTTCCTTCTCATAAGCCTTCTATTTTTTCATCCGAATCGGGGTTTGATAAATCATCCTATATTGCCGTTTCGGAAGAAGAAGTTCGGGATAATTTCCGGCGTTACGGCCTTTTGGACGATCGTGTGATCTTTATCAAGGGGTATTTTGAAGAAACCCTTATCCATGCCCCTGTTGAAAAGCTGGACATTCTTCGCATTGATGCCGACCTGTATAGTGCTTATAAGGCAGCGTTGAATGCTCTCTATGATAAGCTAAGTATAGGCGGGTATTGCATAATTGATGATTATGTCATGGAGGGTTGTAGGGCTGCCGTTGATGAATACCGCAAGGAAAAGGGAATCCTTGCTCCATTACGGCAAATTGATTGGACCGGAGTTTATTGGAAAAAAGAATAAGAGTTGAATCTAAATTTTCTACGATATTAAGCCTTTTTTTTCTTTTTCTGGGTAGGTTGACAACAATCAAAATATGAAATTCATGGTCCTTGTTTGCTGGCCTTGGAGTATCAAAAAAGCCGATTGACCGGTTACCACGGCAAGAGGAGGTGGGGGGTGAGCGTTTTTGGGTCACTTCATGAGCTTTCCCAATCCCCGGTATCGGGCAAATGGCTCGACCAAGTTTGTCGGCTACGGGGAAATCCCGGGGCTTAAATCCCTTGCCGTGGAAAAAGGAAAATCAAGCTAAGATCTTTTTAAGAAACCTTTCCTTTTTACTGGAGCCCTTAGCCCGTTCCTTGCTTAAAATTTCTTGACCAAAATAAAAAAAATTATAAAAATTACGGAAAGAAAGGGGTAGGCGTGTGCCATCCGTAAAAAAGGCCCCAGAACAGGTTGTTTCATCCTTAAAAGAAAAAATCCTTGGGTTTCTCTCCAAAGTTAAAGAAAAGGGTTCTCCTCAAAGCAATCTTCCTTCGCGGCGCAATCCCCATTTCCAAAAAGCCCTGGAAGAGCTCGTGTTATCCGGCAAGATCCTCTCTATCGACGATAGGTATTACCACCGGGCTTTCGCTCCTTCCTTCGAGAAGACCGAGTCGGTCCTCCTCTCTTACTTCGAAGATTGGATGGAAGAAAACCGAACCCTGCCCGACTATAAGCTCGTTTCGGAATCGAAACTAAAGAAGGAGTTGGCCCATGTCCAGGCCTACCTGGAAGACGTTATCGAGGAGCTGGTCGGTAAAGGAAAACTCCTCAAGCTTAAGGCCGGAAAGACCCGCTATTACTTTCCCCTTTTTGTTTTCCAACAAGACCGGGCAAGCCGACTTTTTGATCCCGCTCAAGTTTTAAAGGCATACAAGCAGTTAGTCAAAGAAAAGGGGTTTATCGACGTTTCCCTGTGTGCACTCCGCCAAAGGGCCGGCGTGGAAAGAGGGCCTTTACAGGAATGGATTTTAAAACAGGTCAAGGAAGGGAAAGCCCACCTATCCCGGGGGGATCTGAGCGTGGCCTCGGAAGAGGAAAAAGCTGAAGCTGTGGAAATCATGGGGAAAAAATACCTCCTGGTGAGGCTGGAAGAATAGAAGGAGAGAAAAATGGAAGAAGAAACATGGGTAGAAGAATTGTTTGGGATAGATACGGTAGATGATCCGCGCCGGGATAGCGACCAGCCTATCCTGGGGTTAAATCAAAAGGCCCTGGATTTCTTGCTTTCAAAGATTGAAGGCTGTAGCCAAGGACGGTGTCCGAACAAAGCCCTTTTTTTGTCTTCCCCGGCTGCCGGCTACGGGAAGACTTTCTTGATCGGCCAGCTCATCAGGAAAAACAGGGGAAAGGCCAATATCATCTACATCCAGCCCTTTGAAGAGACGAACCGGAGTTGGGAATTTCTCTTTAACCGGATGCTTCTGGAACTCCGGCAGGAGGAATGGATCGGCAATGAAAGATCTTCCTTGGAGATGGCGAAGAGGATTACCCAGATCGACGTCTTTATTCACCGGGTCCTTGGCAACCTCCTGGCCGATGTGATCAAGCAGGGCCTGGTCGATCCCAGCGAGTTGATCAAGGAAGGCCTTCTCCATGGCCTTACCCACCCCAGGGAAGTAGAAGGAACGCTCAGGAAAGGTATTTCAAGCCATTTCGATTTTGCCGATCCCAAGGAAAAGTGGCAATCGTGGATGAAGAGGAATTTTAAAAGCGGGATCGCCTCCTGCTGTGAGCATGCCCTATATGAGCGAAGGATCTTTCTCAGCGATTCCCTGATTCATTTGGCCCTCTTGTGGGTTTTCTTTCTTTACGAAGCCTACAGGAAGGAAAGATCTTCCGAGGAGTGGTCCTTGTGCTGGAAATGGCTTAAGTATGGGTTCTTGGATGACAAGGAAGAATATGAAAAAATCGGGATCGGTTCCCTGTTTCATAGGGAAGTCCAGGAAATCAACCAGGAGGTAATGAAAAATAGGATTTTTGATTTTTGCAAGCTGGCCGTTTTTGCCAGGCCCTTTGTCTTTTGCTTTGACCAGACCGAAATTTACCGCTCCAACCCCGATTTAGCCAATAGGTTTGGATTGATCGTTTCGACCCTCGTGGATCAATGCCCAAACCAGCTCACGCTTGTGACCGCCAACCTTCCCGTCTGGGAGAAAAGTATTCTTCCTCACCTTGAAGAGGCCCATCGGGACCGCTTCCTTTATCCTCCGGTCCAAGAACTCCAGCTTGACCCCATAAACAAAAACCAGGCGATGATTTTAGTCGAGCAAAGAATGGACAAGAAAGGGGTAGAAGAACCGATCCGGACAAGGGCAAGGGAAGCGGTTTGCCGGGTCTTTGAGAAAAAGAAGTCGATGGGGGTAAGGGAGTTTTTACAAGAACTAAGGCAAGAACTAAAGAAGAACCCCCCCTCCTCGATCTCCATAGAAAAGTTGTTTAACGAGTACAAATCGAAGCTTGCTACCGATCCGAAAAACCTTGAGTTTTATCCTGAAAACCTGAGCCGGGTAGTCGAAAAGTTTTTCGAGCAGATCCCCTCGGGAAGGATCGATAGGGAACCCAAGTCCAAGTATTTTTCCTTTTCTTGGAGCAGAGACCGGCTCCAAATGCAGTTCTACTTTGGCTTTGTAGAAAGCTCCTCCTACCAGGTCTGGAAAGCCATAGCCAAAAAAACGACCGAGCTTAAGACAAGCTACAAGGGAAGTTTTTTGACAAGCCTCTTTTTCCGGACTCCAAAGCTGGATCACATTCCCAAGGAAAAGTGGACGAAAGTCAGGGAAGCGGTAGAAGAAGCCCAAAATAGTTCTGCTCTCCTCGTCGTTTCCCTGGATCAAGACTGGACCCTCAGCTTTTATGCTTTAAACCAGCTCCTCTTGGAATCTGCTTCTGAGGACATTCCTTATCCGCTAGCCGAGATCCAAAGCTTCCTCAAGGATAAGCTCAGCCCTTTTTTTGAATCGCTCCATCCCATGATCAAGATCGCGGTGACTGGGGATCAGGCTCCTCCTCCTCCTCCTCCTCTTCCTCCCGAATTTACTCCTCCTCCTAAGGAAATGAGCGTCACGGAGCTTGTGGACCAACTCCTAGGCCAAGAAAGGGGAGAAAAACGGTCAAACATGGACCTGGGAGAGCTTTTTCACCAGCTAGTCAAAGATTTCTCCGAAAAACTAAAAGAAAATCCACAAGCTGAGGCACGAGTGCTTTTCAACCGGATCATCCAAGGCCATAAAGAAAAGATCCGTTTTCTTTCACCAGGCCAGAAAGATTTTCTGAGAAAGGCCCTGGATTCCTTTCTTGTGGAAAGCGTCTTAGAAAAGAAAAGATCGGGATGGACGCTTGAAGGGCTTTTTTGGCAGGTCGAGCAGGGTTTTGAAGCCTTTTACCCTGGTGATCAAGCTTCCCAAAGGATCAAGATTAAGGGGAGCGTGGACAGGTTAAGCAAGGATCGGCTTGGGCGAATTGAACTTGTCGATTACAAGATTCTCCAGGGAGAGACTGGTCCACATACCGAGCGCTACCTTTTGCAGCTTTCTCTCTACAGTTGGCTCTTGGATCGCCACAGCCTTAAGCCTGATCTTGCCCGGCTGGAATATTTTTCTCCCGGTTACCGCTCCGATCTCTTTTCCAAAGAAAAGCTCAAGGAAATTTTCGATAGTAAGATAAAGCCTTTCTTGGACCGGCTTATTTCGGTTTCTCCGGGATTCGAAGAATCAAAGAAAAAAGACGAGCCGGTTCCACCGGAATTCGAAGAAAAGAAGGAAAGATTAAAGCTTTTCTTTGAAAAGAACAAGATCAAGGCAGCCATGGCAAAAATAAAAGTAGCGCCCCAGTTCGGTCGGTTTCTTCTTTCCTTGGATCTCACGACGAGGAGCGGTGAAATCATAAGGCGGAGGGGAGACATCGCCATCTACCTAGGGTATAAGAAAGAAGAAATCACTATTACGGAGGGAAGAGAATACTTGGAGCTCGATTGTCCTCGGGACAAGGTCGAACAGGTGAGTTGGACCGATGCTCGCCGGTACATGGCAAATCAACCCGGCGAACTTTGTTTTCCGATCGGGAAAACCCTCGATACAGAAGAAGAGTGGCTTACGGGAGATTTTTCTCAGTCCCAATATCCTCACATCCTTGCCGGCGGGACGACGGGTAGCGGCAAGAGCCAATTTCTCAAGGTGTTGATCGCTCATTTCCTCTTAAAGAGGCCAAAAGTCGAGCTTTTCGTTGCGGATTTTAAAGGACAAGATTTCGTTTTTAAAGAAACAAATCCTTCCCCGCTTAGGATTGTCCATGATCGGGAACAGACTCTTTCATTCCTCGATCAAATGGTCCAAGAAATGGATAGCCGTTTTAAAACGGGGAAAGATTCCCCTAAATGGATCATTATTTTTGACGAGTATTCTGACATGCTTGATGGAGCGAATCCAGGGCAAAGAAAGGAGCTTGAAAACCTCATCCGACGCCTTGCTCAAAAAGGGAGGGCGGCTGGAATCCACCTCGTGATCGCCACCCAATATCCCAAAAAAGATGTAGTTTCAACCCTGATCAAGACCAATCTTCCCGGAAGAATATGTTTAGCGGTGCCTGACGGGAAGGCTTCGGAGGTGATCCTCGATAAGAGGGGAGCCGAAAACCTACGTGGAGCGGGCGATCTCTTGTGCAACCTCGATCCGAAGGGTTCCGCGCGGTTGATCCGCGCCCAAGCTCCGTTCATCAGCCAGCAAGAGTGGGAAGAGGTGGGAAAAGAAGCGGCGAAAAGAAAAAACAGGGCTTGAACGGTTATGTTTTGTAAGAATTACTAGGAGTGGAAGATAATCGAGTTTAGAGTTTTAAAGATATTTTTATCACGTATGGAAAATCCTCAATAAAAATATTCAGGCGGATTTATCTTCCAGTCTGAATATCGAGTTTTAGGTTCTTTTTTTAATAATCCTGGCTTATTGCCTGGGAAAAATCGACTCTATTTCTTCGTATACTTTATCAAGATGTTTTTTTTACAAAGAAACAGATTATGGCCGAAAATTTTTTTGGCATAACTTTGTGGAGGAAAAAGAAGAGGCGATAAATAATTTCACTTCCAAAGAAATAGGCTGGTTCTGCATTGTCATAAAAATAGTAAAGTTCACAGTCGTGAAAGTACTTTTTGATTTGGGATAGGCTATTTAACCTGTAATAGGTAGGAAAAATATCTTTAATCTTTCGGTGAGGCTGGACGTATCGTAAAATTTGATGATGAAACCTATTGGGAATGATACTGGAAATCAATCGAATATACCCCCATCCGTTAGGAGTTCTTACGCAGAGAAATCCACCTGGTTTAAGAACTCTTACCAGTTCACAGCTAACAAGACTTGGATTTTCAATATGTTCAAATGTCATGTCACTGACAATTAAATCAAACATTCCATTTGAAAAGGGAAGTTTCTTATTATTTTCTAGAAGGACTTGCCTGTCTGAACAAGGATGATTTAAGACGACCGGATCGATGTCGCATGCGGTAACCGTTGTTTTGCCATTAATACGTAAGTCACGAATCCACTTTCGATAGACAGAAACCTCTTCATTATAAAAAGAACCACTGCCTGCCCCAAAATCCAAGATTTCCCTTGCCTCGATTTTGAGCATTATTGCCCTGACGAAAGAGTAAAACTTGATCGTTCCGTCTAGTGCCGTAAAATGGTCAATGTTCTTTTCAGGATGAAAGTTATAAAGAAAGTTTTTCATGAATTTTAAAGTGGTAATTTTGTTTAGTTATTCTAGGCATGATCATCCATTCTAAATTGCTGAGTTTTAAACTTGAAATCATATTCGAATAAGTTGGGGTGAATGGATAAGGATCTAAAGAGGACCATTTATACATGAGATGTTTTGTTCAATTTGTAATTCTGGCAAAACCTTAAATAACCAAGGAAGATTTCATTTCGAAAAAAAGAAGTCTCCTTGGACCGGTTTTCCCCTTTTGTCGTAAAACAGGTTGTAAATGCCTTTTAACCGGAATTGGCGGGAAAATAAAAAGGCGATGATCTCATCCGCAAGGGCTTGCCCATGGTAAAGTTCACAAAAAGAGGATTCAACGTAGATGTAATCGAAAAGATCTAACAACTCTTCCGATCCCTTTAAAACTTCAAGTTCAAAACCCTGGACGTCGATCTTCAACAAGGCGGGTTTTTTTATGGATTCAGCCGTTATCCACAAGCTTAAGGGGCCGATTTCCACTTCTTTCGATTCCTTGTGCCCCGTGCCGGGGAAAAGCCGGAGTTGGTTTTCCCCGATCGGCAAGAACGATGAAGAATCGTCTTTATAAGAAATGTGGATCGTTCTTAATTCCCTTGTTTTTCCGATCCCGGACTGGATGAGCTGAACTAAAGGATCATCTTTAAAGACTTTCTTAAAAATGGCAGCCGGAACGGGCAAGGGTTCAAAAGCATAGATCGCAGCCTTGGGAAAAAGATGCCTTGCCGCTAGAGAAAACTGCCCTCTATTGGCTCCAATATCGATGACGGTAAGACAGTTTAGATCTCTTAATACAGGCTCATGCTCTGTACCTGCAAAGACCCCACAGCACAGCCCTTTCCAAGAATTTTTGTTGATCACGTTCTTGTAAAACTTTGTTAGTTTTTCAAAAAGATTCATTGCAAGGATCGGTTCTTCTTTTGAGTGGTCTTTTCATATATCTTTGCATCGATAAGGAACCTAAACCAGAAAGTTTGAAGGGTAAAAAAAATGAGCCCCTCGATCCCATCCAGGAACCCCCTTTTTATGACGTAGCGATAAAAAAACAGCAAGTAAGGCCGAATAAAAAGAGGGAGCTTCAAGTAGGCTTCTTTAAACCATCTTTTCCTTTCCATGCTGTTGCCAAAAAGCTTTCCTTTGATCACCCGGGGAGAAGTTCCGCTTTTTGATTTTAAATTTTCCAGGTACTCCTCGGCTTCCAAGTTCGACCAGCGGTTATGCTTGAGGATAAACTCGCTTAGGTCAGTGCAAATGTTGTCCAGGATGTAACCCTCTATTTTGATCGTTTTTCCCTCGACCATGAAATGCTGGTCATACTTTTTTTCTTCGCATTTTCCACAACCGGATCGAAATAACCTCAAGTGCCAGATCGGGGTCATCCCCCCGTGCAGGATTTTTCTATTTAAAAACACCACAAGCCGTTGGATCATGATCCCGTTAATTCCGACTAAGTCGTTTTCATCCAGTTTTTTTATGTTTTCAATTAACTCCTCCGATAACCACTCCTCGGAATCCACGTGGAGCTGCCAATCGTATGCGGTCTTTAGGTTTGTTATCGCCCAGTTTCTTTGCTTGGCGTAGTTTTCGAATTCATGTTGAACGACCTTGACTTTATAAGACTTTAAAATCTCGACCGTCTCATCGCTGCTAAAGGAATCCACGGCGTGGATGTCGTCGGAGAGTCGGGTTAAACTTGTAAGCGTTTTATGGAGGCTTTTTGCCGAATTGTAGGTTAAGAGGATCACCGAGACGTTCATGAGAGAAGAAAAGATAGAATATTATTGGGTCTCGATGTAAAACTTTCCCCAAGCGGAAGGTTTGATTGAAGCTTCAATCGAGAGGTCGCTCACCATTCCCGTTTCCTTGTTTGACCAAAACATCCGCAATATGTCGTTAAGCCCGTTTTTGTCCGAGTAGATGACCCCGAAATCCCCCCGGTAAGTTTTTCCGGGCTTGGGATAAAAGTTTAATGCCTTAAGGGGAATGGAGGCATAAAGAGAATAGGAACGGGGATGCCTTTCGACAACGATCTTCACATCATTGATGGGAATAACTTGATCGACGTATGTCGTCCCGATGGGGGAAGAAAAGCCGACCGGGTTTTTTGTTCCTTCTTCCTTGTAACGATAGAGAACCGCGATAAATTTCTCGTGGAAGACTGAAAAAAGAAGCCTGATGTCGCCTTGGACAACCTCTTCGGTATTTCCTGCTTCTTCGCCTGACCTTATTTCAAAGATCAAGGCATCCCCGGTTTTGAAAAGCTTGGTGGGGTCTAATCCCTTGTTTAGCAGGGGACTGTCGTCGGCAACTTCTTTCCAACCGATGTAAAGGTAATCTTTATCGAACGTCCAGCTTGCTTGGGCGTGGTGATCTTGATCAAAAGAAAAAGAAGCGATCGAGTTGGGATTACCCCAATCAAATAGCCCGCTTGAAGGATTGCCCCAAGCGGGTTCTTTCAAGGGATAGATGTTGAGAGAAAGGGGCTTTTGATTTCCCTTGGACTGGTCGTTTGCGCTCCGGTCTTCTCCCCGGCCGACTCGAATGGGAGACAAGACCATTTTTTTTACCGACTCAAGGCCTTCTACCTTGGCCACGATGGCGCATTCCCGACCGTCCCCGACGGAACCGATCAGGTAGTAACCCCCATCCTCCGGGTTTTTAAAAAACTCTCCCCCAAAACTTTCTCCGCCAGCCGTGGTATTGTCTAGGAGCATGCCTCGGTAAGGAACTTGCGGGAGGACGTCGGGAGCACTCCGGCAATCTTTGAATAAACTTCCGACGAAAAGGCCGTCGGTGGTGAACAAGTACCTTTCACCCAGGTTTCCCGCCAGGCAGAATATTTCCCCGATCCCGTTTTCTCCTTCCGCGGAACCGAGCACGTAAAGGGGACCGATCAGCCTTCCGGGTGAAGATTGGGCAGCGTAGTGGCTTCCGTGAACCCCGGGCCAAGGATCGGGATATTGCCACAAGAGTTTGCCTTCCGAAGAAAAAAACAGGAGTGGATCGGCTATAACGAGGATATTTCCCTTGGAATCGCACCACCCTTGGGGAGGATCCCCACTCCTCTTGATTGAACAGCTAAAAATTTTTTTTCTTTTGTTGAGGAAATACAAGGGAGAGCCCACTTCGTTAAATCCATAACAAGGAAATGCCCAACAGCTCAGATCCCCTTTTTGATTCAAGGCAAGCCAGTAGAGACCAAGATCCCGGTCAACGATGGGCATCCACCATGCCCCACTAAAAAGGGGTTCTTCAAAGCTTTCCGGAAAAAGAACAATCTCCTCTTCCTGGACCAGTCCATCTCCATTGCGATCGATCCACAAAAAAGAGTTATTGAGTTGATAGCCTTTTTGGCTCGATTCAAATTGGAATAGGTTCCAGATTTGTCCTCTGCCGTAATAGTTCCCGATTTGGGTATGGCTCCATCCATCTCCGAGGAATAGAGAGGGAAAACTTTTCTTAGCCCATTCTAAAGCTGAACCCTCCAGGAATAAATTTTTTTCGATGAGCTGAGGAAGTCGGCTGTTCCCGAACAAAAAGTAACGCACCGTTCCCATGGCCGCCTTGGGCTTGGCGGTGTAGGAAGGAGTAAGTTCAGAAATACAGGCGTAATTTTGCGTTCCGCTGATGAGCCATTTTTTGGAATGGCTGATCATTATTCTTTGGGACATCTGCTCTCCAGACACTCCTCTGGCTAAAGGACCAAATAGGG
Source organism: Methylacidiphilum infernorum V4 (assembly GCF_000019665.1). Classification (NCBI taxonomy): domain Bacteria; kingdom Pseudomonadati; phylum Verrucomicrobiota; class Methylacidiphilae; order Methylacidiphilales; family Methylacidiphilaceae; genus Methylacidiphilum (ex Ratnadevi et al. 2023); species Candidatus Methylacidiphilum infernorum. Next base: position 535,059 of record NC_010794.1, read on the forward strand.
CATTGGATTTGAGCTCTCTATGCAAAACACTATTGACCCTCCATAACCCTTTTTTCCAATCCAGTTCTATTCCGTTACCCATGAGGATGCCAAAGTTTGGATTGGTCGGATCGATCATGCAGCCTTCACTGCCGTAATAGGTCGATCCGCAGAACTCCTTCACGAGCTTCCCTTCCTTGTTCCAGATGCTGATCCTTCTTGGAGCATCGTCCCATTCAGCAACCCACAGCCGACCGAAAGGATCGCAACCGATGCCCCAGGGTAAAAACATCTTTTCCGGATCGTATCGTCCCGAAGCGTTTCTTCCCCCCTCTTTCCCAATAGATCCCAAAAACTTCCCTTCCCTTGAAAATACCTTGACTTGCATCGCCTTGCCCCATTCGCTCACGTAAAGGTTGCCTTCTTCATCTAGGGCAAGACCCACAGGGGCTGAAAGCCCGGACTCAACGACGGGGATTAACCCTTGTTTGTTGTCTTCCTTGTAAATTTTTTTATCGCCCAGGATAAAAAGTTCTCCCTTTTTATTGACCGCCAACCCCGTAGGCTTTTTAACGGGAATTTCCCGGACAAATCGGCCTTCTTCGTCAACGACGAGGATCTTGTCTTCGTAGTAAAGAGAACAATAAAGAAAGTGAAGGGAAGAGGCAAAACCCATCACTTCTCTTTGGGCCCAGCTTGCATCCAGGCTCCCCTCCTCGTAGGCTTTTTCTAGCCGATCTCTTGGTGGAGGAGGAACTTGGGCATTAAATCGGCCGATCAGTTTATAGGGGCTATTGCCAGAGAACAAAACAGGTGATCCCTCTTGGGCATTAAAGCGGTATAGCCTGACTTCTCCAGGGGGGACTCCGTAACTGGACAGACAGCCTTCTTCGACCATGTAGAGATAAGGACCTAGTCGAGCAAGCATTCCCCCGTTAATTCTTCCAATTCCCCACTGTTTTTTCCCCTCGAGATCGAGGGCCATGAGGGCACACGCCCCTTCGGCCGTTGCCGCGGCCACGTAAACGAAGCGGTCGTCGACCGTTAGAGCGAAAGGATTTTCGTGGTTGGAAAGCCATCCCCCTTTTCCATCAGGGGTAAGCCACTGGGGGTTTCCTGGGTTTCCAAACGCGAATTGGTAAGAGAGATGAAAGGGACGGTGGCATAGACCGCGGACGGAGTAGGTTCCTGGAGGAACCTCGTTGCCCTGGTCGTCCTTGCCGTCCCAAAAATCGGTGTTTTTTCCTTTTTTTCTAGGCACATCGGCAATGAGGTTTCTTATTCTTTTACCCGAGCCGTCTTCAATGACCAAGCTGATGTGTTGATCCTCCTCTAGCGTATAATGGATAGCGTATTGACCCTGGGTGGAGAAAGGAAGAGAAGGGGAAGGAGGTTGAGAAAAAAAGGGAGGGTTTTTTTGAGCAGCAGGCAAAGAATCGACAAGTTCAAGCTTACCCCAGGCTTCGGGGTTGTCCCAGAAAAATTCTCTCTTGGGATTTCCCGGGTTGATGAGATCTGCAAAACGGTGTTCGGGCCAATCTTTACCGTTTTTTCTCCCCCAAAAAAATTCCAACCCACACCTTAACTTTTCGTGAAGATAAGGCTTTTGTTTTTGCAAGAAACTCCAGGGGATAGCCACTTCTTCCGTGTAAGCTTCCCCGCTAGGATCCTTTTTAAAAGCGATTTTTACCCCCAGTTTTTTCCCATCCTGGATGTCCTCGTAGGGGGGAGTGCTTGGATTCCATAAGCCAACATGGATACTGATCCAAGGCAGGGACTTGGGAGTATAATACCAGGTGGTAAAATGGAGAATTTGACTAGGGGTTTTAAGTCTAACCTGGACCGCATCCCCTTTCCAACCTCCCTGGGGATCAAAAACGGGATCGACTTGGTTTTCCAAGGGGGTTTTGTCTTTAAATCGAAAAGCAAGGTAAAGGTAGTTTTCATCGTACATCGCCATGGATTGAACCGAGTGGGTATCCTTGAGAGTGGACAAATCGTAACAGCTCAGGATGGCACCAGAATAATTCCATTCTTCCAAGTTGCCGTCTATAATGACCTTTCTTGGGCAATGAAGAGCCAGGAGATTCGTATTCGCCGTTTGTTGGGAAAAAAGAAGTCGCGAAGCAAAAACAAAGTGTAAAAAGAATAGCAGGCAATGCAAGATTCTCATGGGTTGGAGGGAAGGTTTTCTTTTTCTAAGTTCAAGATGGCAACCAGGTCATTAGGAGTCCCGGGGACGAACCCGACCGCCCAAAACCTTTTTAATCCCAATCCCAAAAGCCGATTAAACTGCTTTGCCCCGGAAAGAGCAAGCTTCCAGCTTTTGCCTCCATCTTCGGTCCTGAACAAGGCCTCGGATAATTTGGCGTAATTGCCGTTATCTACAGCGGCAAACCCCCTTCCTTCCTCGTCAAACCAAAGGGCCGTAACCGCCTTTTGGGTAGGAAGCGCGTAAAGTTGCCAACTTTCTGCTCCATCTGATGTAGCAAGGATTTTCCCCTGGTCAAACCCGATCCAACCCATCCAGCTTGAAGAAAAAAAAAGGGACCTGGGGTAAGGAAGGCCTTCGGGAAGAGAAATTTCCTTCCAACTCCTTCCGCTGTCCTTGCTCTGGAGGAGGTAAGGCTTTTGTTGCTTATGGCCTAATGCGTAAATCGTAAAACCCTTTTCTTGTTTTACGTCTCCCGGAATTGAGACTTGGAGAGAGCCAAAAAGACTGTGGAGGAATTGCCAGGTCTTGCCATGGTCCAAACTCATTAGGGAAGGGAAATCGTTACACAAAACGAATCTTACGGGCCCTTTACAGATGAGCCCTCCAAAGCCTTTAACTTGGCCAGCTAAAATTTCTTCCCAGCTTTTACCGTCGTCCTTGGAATACCAAAGCCTTCCCTTGGCTTCACCGTGAAACCCTTCTAGGAGCCATATTTCTTCTTTGCCCGTGAGTTGGACGTGATACCACCCCCCCTTTGACTTTATCGTTTCCCAGTGGTAACCTCCATCAACCGATTTGAAGACACCTCCGAACCCACAACTCCAACAGATCCGTTCATCCCAGCAATCGATGTCCCAAAGGTGGGTGTGAGGATTGCCCAAGCCAAAACCTCCGCCCGTTCCTCCCGTGTCGGTCAAGTCAAAAGGAAGCACTTGTGGGTTTGAAGGGGATAAGAAGGGAGAGGGGGCAACGGGGTATCCCTGCCAAGAGCCTTGGGAAAGGCCAAATCCAGAGGAAAAAACAAAGAAAAGAAGGAATAGGCTAGGTTTTGAAAGCTTGTTCATAGGTAGCCTTGCGGCCGAAGCTTAGGAACCGGATGAAGTAATAAGTATCTATCAAAAATAAAAAAAACGCATCGAGGGCAAAGAGAGAGAAAGCGGTGGTAGGTTTGCATAGGCATAGAATGATGAACTTTCCTATAAATAGCCAGGAACTCAACAACCTGTGACCGGAATACCTCCATGAGACCAAGAAGTTGTCAACAAAGGCATAAATAGAGACCAAGAAGTTACACAAAAGAAATATTTGGAAAGTCTGGAGGTCGTGAAAAGCATAATGGGAGGAAAATTTTTCACCAACGAGGTACGCCCCCAAAAGGAAGAAGACGAATAGAAGGGATAAGAGAAAACTATAGGAGAGAAAACGCTTAGCCTTTGTATACCTTTCTTTTTCATCCTCGGTGAGGATTAACTTTCTCGAGAGGTAGCCGCTGAGGGGTCCCACAGCAAGCATGGTAAGCTGATTGACCCTTTGGAAAAGACTGTAGAGGGCAACGGTGGAAGATCCACCAAAAAAAGCCCCGGCAAAGGTGCCTACGGTATGGGAGGAGGAAAGTAAAACGTTAGCTTGAATGGCGGGCCACATGAATCGGCTTATTTCCCTTTTCCTTTTCTTTTGTTCTGTTTCGTCGAGGGGCAAATACTGGAGCTTTTTCTTTTTAAGACGAAGGAAAAAGCCGGAGAGACTCCATCCTGAAAAAAAAGAGAGAAGATCAACAGAAAGGAGCACGCTTAGGGATGTCTTACTTCCCTGGAAGAGGAAAATCAGAAGGACGAGGAAAAGTCTTAAGGCAGGGCTAAAAGCCTGGACGAAACCGTAGCTTTTAAAGTCCCCTAAAGCATATAAGAAAGCAGAGCAAAAACCTATGCGATTTTGAAGCAGCCCGCAGGAAAAAAAGAGGGTAATAACTTCCCAGGATAGTTCCTTGCCAAAGGAGCCGTATATGTGAAAGAGAAAAAGAAAGATCCCAAGAAAGAGGGAAAGTGGAATACCGACTTTTAAAGATAAGCGCATTCCCTCCTTGTAGTAGAACTCAAACAGGCTTTTATTGTTCTTTTCCTGGCTGGATAAGGTTTGAAGAGCAAAAGCGATTCCCCCGTCTGTCCATGCATTAGCCAAAATGCTTATAGCTTGCCCAACAGCATACAAGGCAAAGGTTTTTTGATCGATGAAGGCGGCGAGCAAGAAAAAGACGATCCCGTTGGAGAGGGAGGTCAACGAGGCTGCGCCCCACAGGGGAAAAAGATGCTTGATGTGTCTTTTAACTAGTGAAGAAAAATGATGAAAGCCAGGGAAGATTTTGGAAAAAGGGAAAAGGGCAGGGGTAGCTTTCACAATGGATTTGTAGCTTGGATCTTATTGCCTTGTAAATTAAGAATTTTAAGATACTCCTCTTTGGTCTTCCATGATCTTCTGAAATTCTTTTTCGAGTTCCCGTGTCGTGGCTTCCAGGGAATACCGAGCTTCAACGAGTATCCTGCCCCTTCTTCCCATCTCCAAGGCAAGTTGTGGATCTTTGAGGAGCTTAACGCAAGCCCGGGCGATCTCGTCAACACGGCAAGGAACCACAAGACCGGCTCCCGCTTCCTTCACTTCTCTCCAGATATTGACCTTGTCTGAAATGACCACGGCTCGTTCCATGGCCATGGCTTCGACAACGGCTATTCCAAAGTTCTCCGTGTATGAAGGCAAAACGAAGAGATCGGCAAGGGAAAGGATAGCCCTTTTTTTTTCCCCGAGGAGCATGCCTGTAAAGATCGCCTTATCTTCTATTTTATACTCTTTTAACCATCCCCTGACTTTTTCCCCGTAACCTTCGTTATCGGGACCGGCAAGGACCAACCAAAGATCGGGAATTTCTTTCAGCACTTGGGAAAAGGCGGGAACCAAGAGATCAAGACCCTTCTTGAAGTTGATCCGGCCAAAGAAAAGAAGCACTTTTTTCCCCTGAAATTCAGGGAAGAGCTTTTCCGCAATTTTGCGATTGGGAATGTAGTCTTTTAACCGGATGCCAAGGGGAATGATGATGGCTTTTGTCCTTAAGTTCAAGGGTCTAACAAGATCCCTTTCTTCTTGGGTAGTAAAGTGAATCGCTGCAGCGTTATTTAAATTTTTAAGTTCGATGAGCCTTTCGTAGATGGTTTTTATCCACCGGTTTTTTTTGTACAAGTAAGGATCAAGCGATCCGTGAGGGCGGATGACGTAAGGAATTTTGTTTTTTCTTGAGTAAAAAGAACCGATCGTGGGAGGAAAACGGTAAAGGGAATAGATGTAGACGATGTCAAACTGGCGGATATTTTTTTTTAGAGCATGGGCAAGTAAAAGGGAAAAGTAAAAGTAACGGGTAAGAAAAAATTTACTCCAGGTAATTGGAAAGATATGGATGCGGATGCCTTTATTTTGAAAATTGGATATAAACGCAAGATCGTTTGTTTGGAGGTCTTCGGTCGTATAAATTTCCACGGAATGGCCCCTATCCTGCAAACCTTCAGCCGTTTCAAGGCAGGCTTTGGGAGGACCTCCATGACGCAAGGAAAGGCTGGATATAACGAGCAAGATCTTCATCTCGTTGAGGGCAAGGCTCTGAAATAGATGGAGTCAAAGGGAAAAAAAATTAAAAGACTAACCACAGGAAAGGCTCTAAATTTTAAAATTTATGAAGAAATCAGGTGTATGTATTGTAATATCTCAGTTCCCTTCGATGAGAAAAAAAAGATGTTAGATAGGCATGCTCTTGAAACAAAATAAAGTTTATCAAATGAAAGTGTATGATCAATCTATTGAAATAAATTATCCAATCAATGAAATTGCAGTGGGATTCCTGCAAAAGATCATCGATAACCAGGTTATTTAAGGGGCTCATAATCTCTACCTATCGAGTTTAGCTCATGTAGTCCGGGTATAATTAAGCTTGTTTTGATTTTATTTTTAATCCTTTCTTAAAAAAGAAGGAATGTGAAAATGGAAAAGACACCAAGCTTAAATCATTATACTACATTATGTAAGGCTTTTTAAAATAAGAACAAATAACCATAATATTCCTATTCCATGAATGGTGCTATAACTCCATTTTTTTTCTCCACCCTGATTTTCTACACTCATTTTCTTGATCAATTCCTGATCAATTTTCTCATACATTCAAGGTTATGCTATGAATATTATCCAACCATGAAAAAACCAAGTGAAAATAAAAGCAATTGTTTTCAGTAAGATGGACAAGGAATCTCTATTAAAAGCGTTGACAAAACTTTTTGACTCAATTGAAGAAAAGTAGGTTTTATCCGAAAGTTCTGCCATTCAATTTGTAGATTTACCAACTTCTAAGAGAGATTTTCACCATGAAAAGATACAACTCCATCCTGGCATATCGGCTACGGATAGCTTTTTTCGCTTCGGACTACTGAAGGAAATACTTAGGTAGAGGCAAACATAAACTACAGTCGTTTGCCAATGATATAGAAATAATTTTTTATTTTTAACTTTTTTCCCAAAGATTGAAGCAGAGGGGATTGGTTGCTGAAGTAATAGCCGATAGAACAGGAAAAACCATGGTTTTTTAATAGGTTAATGATGCTTTCTTGATCGACTCCGGAACGAATCGCGTGATATTCAGTGTTATCATAAACATCATCTTTATATCCGATTAAAACACGGCGCATTTTTCTATACAATCCACCCAGAATGTCGCCTTGTGTTATCCTCCAAGAGTAGTACAGGCATTGAGAAAGGAAAAAAGAATAGAAATCAAGAGTCTTGTGGTAAAGGGGATCCTCGAAAGAAAAGAAATAACCCTTGGGTTTGATTAAAGAAACCGCTTTTTGGATAAGGGCTAAATAATCCTTAATATGATGTAAAAATCCTACCGCGCAAACAAGATCAAATCTTTGATTGAGATCTCGTTCTAAGAATTCAAAAACGTCGCTACAAATCGTTTCCAGTTTATTTTCGTATCCTTTACAAACCTCCTTCAACTGTTTTAAGCGGTTTTCAGAAATATCTACTGCAGTTAGCCTTGCCCCCAGTTCGAGCCATATTTTGCTTACCTGTCCTTCCCCGGCTCCAAGATCAAGAATACGTGGTTGGGGATCCGCTAATTTTAGGTCCTCAACAATTTTTGTAGAGGTTTGACAAAATAAAGATCTTATCCAAGAACACTTGATATGCGAAGCCCCTGCTAAATAAGCATGAGGAGGGGTCTTTTCATAGGTTAACTTATTGGATTGAGAAACGGAATGATTGGTATTCATAGATAAAAATAAAAATAAAAATTATTATAATTTTATCGATCTTTTTATTTTCCATTTGAGTTGAGCCCAAGCAAGGGTATTAAAATTTAATTTCTTACAGGGCATCGTTTGGATTTGGGTAATGGGATATTGAACTTGAGGTTCGTAATTGTATAAATACTTCTTAATGTATTCTTTCATTCCTATTATAAAATGAAAAGCAAGGGATTGAGAAGATTGTTTTGCCGCTAAATGGGCCAAGTCTTTTTTAGTAGGAATTTTAATATGATCGGGAATATAGATCGCTCCTCCGATCCTTGCGGCAAGGAAAGCCCAGAAGGTTTGTTCATAGAGAAAAAGAAATTTTAATGGCCAATTATGACCCAAAAACCATTCCACGAGATCAAGATCGAAGTATTTTTTTCTCAAGCACATTATCCCGGCATTGGCTTTGCTTACGAATTCAAGACTTGGATACATGAAAAAATGCCATGGTCTAAGACAATAACCCTCGACCTCACCATTTGACATAAGGAGAATATTTGTTTGTATATTAGGAAAAGAAAAAAGATTTTTAAAAGGTTTAAAGAAGAATATGTCACTGTCACAGTAAGCTAAGACCTCGTTTTTTTCTAGCAAGGGGACGTCCAATAATTTAAATCCAAAGTGATGTTTTTTTCTATAGGAGGTACATCTCGGGTATCGAGCAAGCATTTCTTCTAAAAGGCCGTCGGCTTCTTTTTTTAAGAATACCTTTTTAATCGGCAAAGAAAACTGGAGTTTTGCGATGTCTTCCTCCGTCAAAGAGCCGTCATCGTGGAGTATCAATTCCAATTTTTCTTGGGAGTTCTTAACCAGGGACTTGTAGCAGATTATCCCTGTTGCTACATCCTTGTGGCAGATTAACCCGTGGACATCCATACCGTTGATTTTTTCTTTAGAGGTTAATTGTTGAGAAATAAAAAGGAGTAAGTCTTAGCTTTGCCAGGCTTAATTTTTTTAAGGCTACGAAGAAGAACCTGGTAAAAAGCCAGTTATAGCCGTTTTGGTGGCTTGCCCGCAATTTTGACTGATAAATAAAAGGAGGAATAAAACCCGAAAAGATCAGGAGAAGATGATCAAAAAATTTTTTTGTCGCCGACTGGCAGTTGAATTCAAAGAATAAAATTAACTTCTAGTGATAAAATAGGGAAAACAGGACAAAAAAACCCAAATCTATAATGTGCCGACCCAAGTATTCCATTATTCGAGGTTTTGAATTGAACACTTTTGAGTTTTCAACAATCTTGACTGAAGTTTTATAAAACGATAACCTTATTCAAGAATACATTTTAGATCAAGCTCCGGCAAAATAAGCCTAGGGGGAAGTTTTTTAAAAAAATATCCGAAAGAGAGAAAAACAGAAGAATGATTTATATGCATAGATAATATTTATAGTTTTATTGATCTTTTGATTTTCCTTTTGAGTTGAGCCCAAGTAAGGGTAATAAAATTTAAATTCTTACAGGGCATCGTTTGGATTTGGGTAATGGGATATTGAACTTGAGGTTCGTAATTGGATAAGTACTTCTTCACGTATTCCTTTGTTCCTCCTACAAAATGAAAGGCAAGGGCTTCAGGGTATAACCCGGAAGCCAAATGGATTATCTCTTTTTTAGTGGGAAACTTAATCTGAGCAGGATTATACAATGCTCCTCCGATTCTTGCGGCTAGCAAAGCAAAAAATGTTTGTTCGTAAAGAAAAAGGAATCCTAAAGGCCAATTTTGGGCCATAAACCATTCCAAAAGGTCAAAATCAAAGCATTTTTTTCTTATACACAATATTCCAGCATTAGCATTGCTTATGATATGAAGATTGGGATACATGAAAAAATGCCAAGGTCTTATGCAACTGGGTTCATCCCCGGCATTGTACATAAGAATAATGTTGGTTTTTGGACCAGGAAAGGAAAAGAGACCTTTAAAAGGCTTAAAGAAGAAGAGGTCACTGTCACAGTAGGCTAAAACATCGTTTTTTTCCAACAAGGGAATGTCAAATACTTTAATTCCCCAAGGGGGTTGCTTTTTCCTATAGGTAGCGCATGCCGGGTATCGGGAAAGTATTTCTTCTAAAATGGAATCAGCTTCTTTTTTTAAGAAGACCTTTTTAATCGGCAGAGAAGATTGGAGGATGGCTACGTCTTCCTCGGTCAACGAGCCGTCATCGTGGAGGATCAATTCCAATTTTTCTTGTGAGTTCTGAACCAGCGACTTGTAACAGATTATCCCTGTAGCTACATCCCTATGGCAGATTAATCCGTGGACATCCATATCGTAGTGATTTTCTTTATAGCTTGACTGGTGGGGAATAACAAAAGGAAGGCCTGGGCTTTTGCTGGCTTAATTGTTTTGAGGCAACGAGGCAGAATCCGGTAAAAAGCCAGTTATAGCCGTTTACCGTGCCTTGCCCAGATATTTGGCCGTAAAACAAGACGGGGCACAAAAATCCGAAAAGACAAAGGGGAAGAGGATCATGAAACTTTCTTGTCGCCGACCAGCATTGCATCCCCACGTATAGAAGCAAGAGCCAGCGGTAAAACAGGTAAAGAAGTCCAAGAAAAGGACCAAAATCCACGATGTGCCGGCTCCAATCATCCTCGGCATAAACAGGAAGTTCGTTCCCCAGGATTTGGAAGGCATTTCCCCCGCTCCCTATCCCGTAACCCCAGAAAGGGACGAAATCCATGTTTTCGATGAATCTCACGAGATCAGCTTCGATCCTTTCAATAGCAAAAATTCCACCTTCTAACTCTGAAGCCCCTGTCCATCTCATGATCATCGCCTCGATGATGGAAGAAAAAAGGGTGTTGGCCAAAAGAGCTGCAATAGAGCACGCCAAAAGAAGATAAAAGATAAAGGTTGTCGTCGACTTCATCCTTCCCGCCAGAAATCCCGCTACAAGGGAGAAAACAAGGACAATTCCACTGGAAAAGAAAGCAAACCTGCTCCCTGAAACTAGAAGGGTTAAAAGAACGGATATGCCGCTTGGAGCCAAGAGGATTTTTTCAATCGGATTACTTGGGATTTTTTTTATCCAGAAAGCCATAAATAGGGCCAATCCGCTTGCAATATACAAGTGAATGCCCGCAGTAAATGTTCCGCTGGCCCTTTGGATATCGCCATATACCCCTAAGTTCCTATAGATTGTTTCTGGATCTTGCCCAAAACCTTGGTTTATAGGAGAAGTAGGTGGGGATATGGCCTGCAAAAAACAGAGGGGAAGCATGGGAAAGAAAGAGTAAAGGGTCCACTTGCCCATTTTTTGCAAGGTATCCTTGCTTAATACTCTTTCGATTAAAAAAGGAAGGGGTAGATAAAGAAAGTAGTTTCTTAACCCGTAAAGGACAAAAAGGAGAGGGTGTTCCGTAAAGAGGATTTGGAAAAAACCGAGTATTAAACCCATGGCTCCGAGCAATAGACCCAAGAGAAAAACGAAGTTTGGCCTTGGCCAAAGCTTGTACCGGAAAGCTAAAAAATAAGCCCAGAGCAGAAAAGGATCGCGGATAAAAAAAAGGATCCTTCCTTGATTGGGGAAGACCCACTTGCGTATCGCCCCTTCGAAAAGAAGAAGGATATAAATAATCACGACGAGCTGGGCGATCAGCCGTCTTTTCCTTTCAAGAAGATCGAGTTTAGTTTCCTTTTCCTGCCCCAATTTCGAAAAAGGGGGTCGAATAGTAGGTAATAAAGATTTCATCCTTGCAAAGGGAACCTTGCTTGTTTTTTTAAATTTTCCAAGCTTCCACTTTTACCTTGGCCGGAACCGTTTGACCAATTGAGGAGAAGTGTATCCTTTAAACAAATTGTTTTTTCCTGCTTCACAACACGGGGAAACTGTGCCTTTTTCTTTTCTGTTCGGTTGGAATTTTTCACCTTCTTTCTTTAAAGCTTATCGGAAAGCGAAAATCGACATTTCCTCTTATAGCTCAAGGGTGGAATATCCTAAATAAAAACTCTCCGGTTAGCTCAAAACGCAACGATTGTACGATAAAAAAGTCCTTGTTTGACATTTGAAAGCGATCGGCTCAAGTGCTAAAAAGCGATCAAGGATGACTAAAAAAATAAGGGAATGAAGGAAGGATTTCCTTTTTGGTTACTCGGTTCTTGGCTTTTGCAAGACAAAAAGCACGTTGTTACTCAAAAGTTCTTCTTCCGGGTAACACGACAGCTCTTTTTTAATCTCTTCAGTGAGCCATTCTTGGCCTAGAGCGGGATACTTGACCTTTTCTTCAAGGATGAGGAAATGCTTTGAAAATAAAAAGCGGTAATCTTTTCTCCCAAGCTTGTTTAAATAGGTGTTAGGTTGAAACCGGTTTTTCCTTAAATGTTCCCAGGGTTCACTTTTTTTGGAAATCAGTCCGGAAGAAATATTTCCGGGGAACCACTCGGCGAGATGACCGCCCGCAATCCCCGTGTACACCATGGGCCGGATCAGGGCCAGTCCTCCCGGTTTTAACCACAGGCCCATTTTTGCGACCAGGATTTCCAACCTTTCCTTGGGAATGTGTTCAAAAACATCTTCGGAAAAGATGAGGTCAAAAGAAGAACAGGGCAGTTCGAGTTCAGCGGCATCCCCAACCCAAAGCCTTTCCTTGGGGATGGTAAAAGTGCCCTTTTTCATTTTTAGGCTTTTTTCTAATTCTTTTCTTTCTTTCAGGTCGAAAAGATAAAACCGGAAGAAAGATTTTAAAAATCTTTCAAGCCCGTTTTTCTTAAGCAATTCCAGCCATTGCCCTATTGTCCCTTCTAAAACGGGAATATCCAGGTCAATACCCCAAGCCTCTATGCCTAGACCGATTAAAGCTAAAAGTCTATAGGGTCGAGGTCCAAACCCGATTTCAAATACCTTGGATTCGTAAAGACTTTTATGGCTGTAGGTCAAAAGGTACCGGTTATATTCCTCGATATCCTGAAAAAGAGAATGAATAAAGCTCTCCAGTTGGGTCTTATCGTAGGCCGTTTTAAATTTTAGCCTGGCTATGGCATAGAGCTCTCTTGCTTTTTCAAAGAGAGGGATTGGGGCTTCGGATGGTCTCATTGGAATCCATGTTTTAAGCAGGAATGGAAGCTGTCCTTAAAGTCCCGTATTGGGATTCCATAAAGGCGGAAACCATGAGATCGGCACATTTCTGAATGCTGAACTCTTCTATGATTTCCTTGCTTTTCTGTCCAAATTCCATTCTTAGCTCTTCCTTTTCGATGAGCTTGCGCAAGCAAAGGGAAAGACTGTATGTATCCCCCGCCGGAAAAATAAAGCCGTTTTTCCCCTCCCTGACCAGGTCTCTTGCACAGCCCACCAGGTTTGACACGATGACCGGAAGCCCGAAGTTCATCGCCTCGTTGACTACAAGCCCCCAAGTATCCTGCACGGAAGGTAAAACAAAAATATCCGCTGCGATATAAGCCTTGGGCAGTTCCTTTTGATCGAGGAAGCCTGCCGTAACAATGTTTGGGATAGCTTCCTTTTGGGAAATCTCTTGAATCCTTTCTTTTAACGGTCCTTCCCCGACAAAAAGAAGCCAAGCGTTTCTTTCCCGGACTACTTTTTTGAAAGCTTCAAGAAGCACCAAGGGTTTTTTTTCTTCAACCAGCCTCCCCACAAAGAGGACGACCGGATTGTTATCCCTTATACCCCATTTTTGCCGGATCTCCTTCCTTTCGTTGAGCAGGAGCGATCCTTGGGTCTTAAAGTAGTCGTTGTCCACGCAATAGGAAGCTCTCCTTAGCCTTTCGTCGGGTATGCCGTAATATTCGAGGTACTCTTTGTTCGCTTTTCCAATGTAGAGACCCCAGCAAAGACTGCAAAGCACCCTCAAGGGAAGATACTTGAGGATTGTTTTTAATTTCGTTCTTTGGTAAAACAGGACGTCTTCGGTCCTCAGCATGACCGTTTTTCCTTTTAGCTTTTGAACCAGGGCACAGAGCCAGTTGGTGATGAGGTAATAACCATGGATCCAGAGGATGTCCCAATCCCCGCAAGCTACTTCCCTGACGATGTCGAACCGGATGCCTTCCCCGAAAAATTTTGGGATTCCCAACCTTTCACTCAAGGGAAGTCTCTTCCACCTGTATCCCTCAAAGAAGGAGATGTTCCAATCGATATCGACGAGATAGTCCTTTTTGATAAGCCAGCCCGAGGATTGATAAGATTGGTAAATCACAGTCAGCTCAATCTCCTTTTTTTTCGATAATTCTTTATACAAGGGGATGAAGTAATGGATAGGATGGCTGACCAGGTGAAGGACTTTTATGGGCTTCAAGGGAAAAGAAAAGGGCTTGTCAGCCATTGGGATAAAACTTACGGAGTTTTGAAAGAAAGCGATCCGGTTGTCCCGGGGTCCGCTTTAAACACCTTTATTCATTTTTTAGAGCCACTTTAACGAATTCCTTGACCAATATAGGGAATCGAAGCAGGCAAAAAAGAGTGCCTTTAAACAAACCGTAATTTTTCTTTGCAAAAAGAACCTGGTTTTTCCATAGAAGGTGAAAAATAAAGTTAAGGTTTTGATTGTTTCGAATTTCTCTTGGATGGTGATAGATGTATAAAGAACCCACGACGACGATTTTAAAACCTTTTTTCCTGGCCCGGGTACAGTAATCGACTTCTTCCCAGTACATGAAATAGTCTTCATCAAAATTCCCCACTTTTTCTATCACTTCGCGCTTTACGAGCAGGCAAGCTCCGTGGATGGAATGAACGGAGTAGAAGTAGCCTTTTTTGGGCTTGCCTTGAGGGATCTCCCATAACGATCTTTTCCTTAAATTTTCTTCGGGCCCAGCCTCGAGGTGTAGGGGCTAGAATGCGAGGCCCCATTATTCCTATGGGAAAAGAGGGAAGGTCGTTCTTGATAAATTCATCGAGAAGATTATTGAAACAGTGGGGAGGAATTTCGATGTCGGCATTAAGAAAGAAAAAAAAGTGAGGTAAATCCTTTTTAAAATAAACAATGCCTGTGTTTAGTGCCGCCCCGTATCCCTTGTTATCCAATTGGATCACCGCTGCTTCTGGAAATAGGGAGCTAATCAAACACAGGGTTTGATCTTGGGAACCTGGATCGACAAAGACGATTTTTTTGACATACTCTTTATGGATAGCCCGGGATAAGGAATCGGCCAGGGGAGGAAGGTCTCTTTCGTTATTGTAAGTCACAACGATGATTCCAACCCGGTTTTTGAGTGAAACTGTCATAATGGGGAGGGTTCTTTTTTAACCCTTTGTAAAAATAGCGACCACTTCTTCCCCAGATCGGGGAAAGAAAAAAGTTCGCCACGGGGCAACAAGATAACCGTAGAGTTTGTCTGGGGGAGGCTGACTTGAAAATTTCTGCAATGACCCTGCATTCTTATCGCCTTGCTTTGAGCGACATCGGAGTGTTCGTTTCTCCAGGTCGTCAACCACTCAAAGGATTGGACAGCTAATTGTCTTCCTATGAGCTCAAAGCCCTGGGGACTGATCAGAACAAGGTGGCGGGGAGGATCAAGCCCTCTCCAGGCAGGACCGAATGCCCTTGCCCATTGGCCAACCGGGTTAGGAGAGACGCTGACGAGCATTCCCCCAGGTTTTAAAGAGGAAAAAAGCTTGAGGAGCACCTCCTTCGGATCGGATAAATGCTCGATGACGTGGGAAAGGGTAATGGCCTCGTAGTGGTCCTTCTCAAGGGGACATTCTTCGATAGGAGCCTGGAATACTTCTATACCGAGATCTTTGCAGATTTGGGCCGCTCTTGGGTCGGGCTCTACTCCTTGAACTTCCCACCCAAGCTTCTTCATAAAGTAAAGAAAACAGCCGTTGCCGCATCCAACATCCAGCACTTTGCCCCTCATTGAGGCGGGCAGGAACCGGCATTCCGCCCGTGCCGCCATTTTGATCGGGGGAAAAAGGGCTAAAAGCTGGCCGAGCCGTGTGCTTTTCAGCCCATGGGAAGCTAATTCCTTGGAGTAACCCATGCCGGAAAGTTCGCTTACCCAGATTTTTTGCCAAGCCTTGGAAATGAAACTCTTGCTTCTTTCGATCCAATAGCTTTCATCGACTTTCTCATGGGTATAATAATCTCTAGGATAAAGCTTGGGAATATCTTCCTTGATGGGCTTTGGATCCATCCACATTGAAAAACAACTTTGGCAGCTCTTATAAGACCACCGGCCGGGAATCGATCCTAGGGGATCACCTACTTCTTTAAATGTCATTTTTCCTTCTCCTCCGCACACGGGGCAGAAAGGCACGGCTTCCAGGCTTATATCGTAAAGACTTTGATTCTTTACGGGCATACCCTAGCTCCTATGATTTCCTCGTAGATTTTCACAAGCTTCCGTGCATAGCTTTCCCAATTGTAGCAATGCTGGGCATCATAAGCCGCTTTTTCTCCCATTTCCCGGCATAGCCCAGGGTGGGTATATAAAAGTTCAAGGTAATAGGCGATTTTTTCTGGAGAGCGGATGGGGACGACAAAACCGTTAACCCCATGCTTGATTACATCCGACGCTCCGTTTTGATCGGTGGTCACAACGGGTAGCCCGCTGGCCATGGCTTCAAGACAGCTCACGGCAAACCCATCCTCAAGACTGGGAAGAACATAGACCGAAGCATTTTGATAGAAAGATGCGACTTTTTCGTGGCTGCTATATCCAAGGTAACGAAAAAGGCCGTTATACCGGGAGAGAAGTGGTTTCATCGCTGGATCGATCGCTCCCGCAAGGCATAACTCGGCATGGGGCAGCTTGAGTTTTTTCCAGGCTTCCAAGAGGTAAACCTGTCCTTTCCTTGGAGTGATTTGGGCTACGCAGATTACTCGAAATACGTTATCTTTTCTTTGAGAAGGTTTAAACCGGGAAACGGTAACCCCATAGTGGAGAATTTGAATTTTTTCGTCAGGGAAACCCTCCTGGACAAAACTCTTTTTCACCCATTTTGAAGGAACGAGCAAAAAATCGATTTCTTTTAATTCTTCAACGAGCCTTTTGGCGGCCTTCCAGAAGTGTTGGCGCTTGGGTAACGCTAGTCTTTCGTCCTCTTCGGCTAAAATCCGGGAGACCACCTGGGGATGAGCGTTCACCGCCTCCCCTAGGGTAAGGCTTCCTTCATTTTTTGCCCTTTGGAGAACTTTGAGGGCCGTCCCATGGAGAAGCAGATGCCACAGGTCCGCTTTTCTCCAATGCTTCAGCACCCCCTTTTCCCAAAGTAACAGGTAGGGATAAAATAGCCTATCTAGGTATTTCCAGCCAAAAATCTTTAAGTGAAGACGGCAAAGGTATTCTTTAAGCCAAAGGTTTCTTTCTTTTTCGGGGTTTTCCTTGAGGATTTTCCGGTCAAAGCGGTGGGAATAGTAGAACATCTGCAAGTAGCCTTCTTGGGCTAGAAAAGGGACGTACCCGTGATAATGAAACCGGCCGCAAACGGCGAGATTCACGGAAAAATTCATGGGGATGGCCTGAAAAGAGTAGAGAGTTTTCTTTCCAGAAAGGACTTCTTTTCCACAAAAGACCCTTCCTTTTTTTGCCCTAGGACAACAACCTTCGATAAGATAACAGCCGCAGTGAGCAAATAAAGCATGTTCGCCATGAGGGCCATGTTAAAATTGGCTACCCCTTGAAAAAGGCCGCCGACAAAAGAACATAAAGCTCCAAAGGCCAGTTTTCGGCCTTGATCATCCATCGCTTGGATCTTGAGCCCATTTACCCCTATCATCCTGGCGAGGAAAAAGATCACGGGTAAGGCTCCCAAAATTCCTCCCTCGACGAGCAGTTCAATGAAATCGCTTTCGGCGTGGGCAACCCGGTGTGGACCGGGAAAAACGGTTCGAACCATCCCAAAGGCATCTTCAAAAGCACCGAACCCAACACCGGTAAGAGGGAAAAGCTTCCAAAGCTTCATGGCTTCTTTCCAGATTTCCCCCCTGGCTTCTTCATTGACGGATGTTTGTATCAACCTTTCGGTCGTCCCCAAAAAAAGATCCGAGGCGAGCCAAAGGGTAAAAAGAACGGCTGAAAAGATAAAGGCGAAGAGAAATAGGCTAAGCCTTTTATTACCCTTTTCTCCCCAGGCGATAAAGCCCATGAGCAAGAAGAGGGAAAGCAAAAAACTACCGATCGCTCCCCTGGACTTGGACATGAGCACCCCGGTTGAAATGACCAAGAGAAAAAAAAGATAGAGATGTTTTTTAAAAAAATCCTTGTCCTTGAGTCCGGCTAAAGAAAGAAAACCTTCTTGGGAAAGAGAATACTGCCAGAATAGGTAGCCTAAACCCAAAGGAACGATCAACAAAAGAAGCCCCCCCATGTGCGTTCTCAGCACGTAGGGTCCAAAAGGATCCCCTCCCTGGGTCAGTTCTCTTACCCAGTAAAGCTTGCCGTTGAAAGTAGCCCTTTGGACGACTCCAAAAAGGGTCAGGGCCAGTCCATTTATAACCATGATCAAAATAAGGGAGGAAATTTCTTTTCGGGAAGAGAGCAGTTGAAAAAGGAGAAAACCGTAGAGAGCAAGCCCACTCCATTCAAGCAGGTAAAAGTAAGTCTCCTTGGGATTGAGGGATAGGCAAAGAACGGAAGGATATTCCTTTCCGGGAGGAAGGGAAAGGAAAGAAGAAACTTTTTTAGCTATTTCAAGCCTTCCTGGAGAAAGGAAGCTTACCAGCTCAGAAGGCAGGGGAATAACCTGCAAAAGCAGGTAAAAAAGAAAACAGCTACCAGCCACAAACCCGGGAAAAAGCCAGATTTTTTCCTCTTTTTTCTTTGCAACCCACAGTATAAAGGCCAAGAGGATTAGAAAGAAAAGGAGTTGTTTTGACCAGGGCTCAACGGAACCGAAAAGCCAAGGAGAAAGGATCAAAACACCGTAAAGAATGGTTTTAGGAAGAAGGAGATTCTGAAGAGTGTTCTTGAACATTGTCTTCAAAGGGATCTTCTCCATCCTTTTGTTCCTCTCCAGAATCTTCGTCTTCGGGGGAAGCGGGGTCTTTCTCATCGGGAAGAATTTCTTCAAATTGGACCTTGTCTATCCAAACTTTCCCGTAGAGGGGAATTTCCCATTCGGGGCTTTCTTTCCACTTGATTCTCAGGTAAGAAGTGCCGATCATTTTTGGGGTTTTGATCTTAGCTTCCACAACCGTCCACTTTTTGTTGATGGCTAGGGGTTCGGTACTCCCCAAGACCCGGTCGTTGTCTTTATCGTAAACATCGAGGACGACTCCAGAACTGCTTGAAATATCTTCATACTTGGCTGCCGCTGAAAGAAGGTAATTTTTTTTGGGTTCGATGAAAAGGAGCTGTTCTACCAGCACCTGGTCATGGTTGGGATCGATCCCGATGAATTCGATCAATAAGGAACTTTTTTTGGAAAAAGCGGCCAGGCAATCCTGTTTAATTTTTAAAAAAGAACTCCGGGGATGGAACCTCCATCCAAAGCCCCAGTTTTGCAGGGCCTCTTCAAAATCCCCATTCCAGACGAGGCTGTTGGAACCCATGAGCCTATTCCATACCTGCTTGGCTTCTTTTAGCTCTCGGCTGCCGATCAAAAAATTGACGTATTTTTTTGAGAGTTCTTGATCGAAAGGAATTTTACCCTTGGATGTTCCCAAATTCCAGCTCATCTTGGCTTCCTCTGTCCATTTCTCATCTATGCACAGCTTTAAGTAGGCGGACAAAGAACCGCTTTTCTTTTCGTCCACGAGGGCAAATCCTCCCTTTTCTCCAAGCAAGCTTTTGGCAAGAAACACAGCCGTCTTTCTTAAATTTTCGTCCGTTTCGAAAACGAACTTAAGCTCTCCTATGGCCTTGTCGGTTTGATTCAGCTCGATGAAAAGTTCGGCCAGGTTGAGCCTTAGGGGACTTACGGGTCCACAAATGCTTTCTACGTACTGGGTAATGGCCAAAGCCCGGCTTTCGTCTCCTTGGGCGATCTCTTTTTCGGCTTCTTTTAGCCAAAACGGGCCATTTAACGGTCGTAAAAGAGGGTTATCAAAAAGGGGGCTAAAAGATAACCCCCACAAAAGACTGAGAAGAAGAGCGAGGAAGAGAAGGAAGGAGGGAAACGATCCCGAGAAGAAAAAGCGGCTTAGCGTAGTTTTAAACATTAAGCCTCCTCTTCTTTCCTCATGAGCTCTTGGGAATTGGAGGAAGCCTGGGATCTATACTTGTAGGCGTAGTAGTAGGAGGAATGGGAAAGGGGATCGGCCCGGTTTAAAATGATGCCCAGGACTCGAGAATTTATTCTTGAAAAGGCTTCAATGTTATTTTGGACTTCCTTGCGGTCATCTCTTCCATCCTCGATCACGTAGAGAACCCCTTCGGATTGCATGCTCACGATCGGAGCATCAGGCATCCCCCGCATCGGAGGGGTATCGATGAGGATGTAGGTGAAATATTCTCTTAGAGATCGGCACAACTGGGAAAAGGATTCAGCTCCCAAAAGATCGGCAGGATGCAGGGCCGCTCTACCCCCTACGATCGCCCAAACGTTGGGCAAGCTTGTCGGCTGGACCGCCTCTTCTACCTGGGCCTGCCCGGTTAGAATTTCTGAAAGACCGGGCCGGGGCCTTAACCCAAGAATCTTATGGATCGAAGGTCGTCTCAAGTCCGCATCGATGACCAACACCGTTCCTTGTTGACCAAGAACGGTGGCCAGGTTAACGGTCGTTCCGCTTTTCCCCTCGCTTTCAAGGGTACTCGTAACCGTAATGACCTGGGGACGGCGACCGGCAATGGTGTAGTGAAGCAAGGTCCTTATGCTTCTAAAGCCGTTGCTGACTTCAGATTCGGGTAAGGCATAGGTCATGAGCGCATAGGGAATATCCCCTTCGTAAGTTTCCGGTTGGTGCTTTTTGAGCTTTTCGATGTCAGGGATGACTCCCAGGACGGGAATCTTTAAAAATTTTTCGATATCATCTTTACCCCTAAACCGGTTGTCCAGCAGGGCTAAACCTAGAGCCAACCCGATACCTCCAACCGAACCTCCAAATAAGCCTAATAAAAGATTAAGCATTTTTTTGGGTTTTACCGGTTTTTTAGGGATGGAAGCCGTTTCGACCACTTCGATGTTCCCGGAATTGAGGGCCGAGGTGATATCCGTTTCTTTGAGCCTTTTTAACAGGCCCATGTACATCTGTTGGTTGGCATCCGCCTCCCTCTTGAGCATCGCGTACTTGGCTAGAAGGCTGTTTTCGTCTTTGAGCTTAAGAAGGGTTTTTTTCCATTCTTCTTCCAAGGATTCGAAATTTTTTTTCGCGGCTTCGTATTCCGCTTCGAGCTTTTCAACGACCGCCTGTTTTTCTTCTGCAAGTTGTTGGTTTAAGCCATCAATGCCCGCCTTAAGCCTGACCATCTTGGGGTAATCTTCCTTGTAGATTTCTTCCAGTTCCCTGTACTTGGCCTGCTCTTTAAGCAGGTTTTTCTTGATATCCATGGTATATTGGTTATCGGGAATGGTGAGGCTTTTGCCCATGTCAAGCCCGTTTTTTGCCCGCTCATAAAAAACTTCTTTGCGGATCATTTCAAACCTGGCCTTGGCAAGGGCATCACTCACTTGAGCCAGCTCCTTTTCGGTAGGTGAACTGTTCACCCCGGGAAGCTTAACAATACCCGTCTTTTCCATGAAACGGGCAAGCTTGGCTTCGGATTCGGTCACCTTTTTTTTCATCAGTTCGATTTGTCCCGCAAGGAATTGGCGGGCATGCCGGTTGGCTTCGAGTTTCCTATCTAGTCCAAAGGTAATAAAAGATTCTGCATAGGCATTGGCCACCTGCATGGCTCCGAAACTATTGGGGCTATCGTAACAGATCCGGATAAGCCGCGTGCCGCGGACAGGCAGGATGTGAAGATTATTTTGAACGATTTCCGAAAGTTTTTCAGAAGAAGGAAGGGGCCCGTTCTTTTTTGGTTTCAAACCCAGCCAATCCAGGTGTTCATCAAGCTCCAGTCTTTCAACGACCCTTTGAGCCAAGGACCTGCTTTTGATGATTTCGCATTGGGTCTTAAAAAAGGTTTCCCAATCGAAAAGCCCTGGCTCGTCATTGCTTACCTGCTTATAGGGGACTACCTCGGATTTTGTGGAGTTGATCTTGACGACGGATTCCCCGCGGTAGATCGGTTTTTGGCTGAAAGTAAAAAGAAAGACGACAAAAAGACAAACAAGAAAAAAGAGCAAAGCCTGTTTCCTGAACCGGTAGATGTCCCAAAGCTTTTCTTTAAGCCATTCTAAATCGGAAGACTCGTAGGGAGAAAGCAAAACTTCAGTCTGGAAAACATCCTTGTTCCCCACGGTCAAATTATCCTTGGGTTTTTTCTGGAGTTCCTCGGACATAAATCCTCAGTAAGGCATGGGCAAAAAGAGCCGCGAAAAAATCGTGTCCCTTATCCCGACAAGGACCGCCATCGGCCCGTTGGTCCCGACCACCACGACATCCTCTTTTTGAAGGGTATAGTCGTTATAATCTCTTTTTTTACGGCTTAAATCCAGCAAAATTACCTTCTTTTGCCCGTTAGGCAATTTTCTATAAATTTTAACTTTAGACATGTCCGCCTTATCGTTGGGACCTCCCGCTTCGATGATGGCTTGGTAAGCGGTAATTACTCCCCCTCTAAGAGGCACTCCCTTTGGATTTTTTACTTCTCCTCCTACATAAACTGATCCCGCGGGAGGAACCTGGATCACGTCTCCAGGCATGAGAAGGAAGTTGCTTCTTTCCGATTTGCCATCGATCATCTCTTTTAGATCGATTTCAACGATAAAGGGCTTGATCTGCGAAAGCAGTTCTTCTTTCTTGACTTTCGGTGGAGGACCAACCGGGGCCTCAGCTTTAGGCTCTTTCTTTTCTTCTCCCGCGTTCATTTCATTACCTGCTTTCGGGGGGCTATTCTCCGCTTTTCTTTTCTTGGGCGAACGGATAAGATAAATCGTCGTTGAAGCATCCTCTCTTAGTCCGCCGGCCATTCCTAGGGCATCCACCACCCGCAGTTGGTTGGTCATTTCATAGACTCCGGGCTTGTATACCGCTCCCATTACCGAAATCCGGTGGCTTTTCATCTCGACGACAGAAACCGATACTTGGGGATCCCTAAGGTACTTTTCACCCAGCTTGGTCTTGAGAAAAGCATGCAGTTCTTCTGCTGTCAGCCCCTCAACCTGGATCTGGCCCAGCAAAGGCAGAAGAATCGTGCCCGCAGGGGTGATTCTTGTCTTGATATTGGAAAGCTCGGGTAAATCGGCAACATGGATCTCAAGGAGGTCTCCATCCCCTAGGGGCACCCCTTCTTTATCGGCTGTTTGGCTTGCCTGCATCAGGATGATTTCATTGATCTTGCTGTTGGCATCTTCGGCCGTAGCGGGCAAGGCTTGGGGGATGTCTTTACTTGATTTTCCAAAAGACATCCCCAAGAAAAAAAGAAAAAAGGAACTCAAAAGAAGAATTCCTTTTTTCTTCAATCCTCTTCGATAGAGGCCTGTCATTATAGTACTTTAGACTAGGGAAGGAACGGGGTGACGGGCTTTACAGGAGGTCCGGGATGGGAGGTAAAGGCTCCGCTAATACCCGCCGCCGTAAATCCCACTACTCCAGCCGCCAAGGTTCCAAGGATAATCGCTGCAGCCCTTCTTCTTTTTTTCTTCTTGTCTGCCTCATTGTCATCGGGAGGATCATCGTAAACGAAAAGCCCTCCCTTTGCATAACCCATGTACTTCCCATGCTTGTCAAAAAAGGGCTTGGCACCTGCAGGCAATTTGGGGACTTTGCTTAAGGAAGCTTGGCTTACGGGATGGGATAGCGGAGAAACAATGCCGGGGGAAGAAACAAATCCTCCACTTTTTGTCAAATACCCTACAGAATGCCCATCGGCTCCAAAAAGAGGAGTGGCTCCCGAAGGGAGTCCAGAGCTTCCTTCAGGAACGACTTCATCGGGCGTTGCACTTAAAAGCTCGAAAGAACCCGCTCCAAGGACAACCGGATGGGTTGTCGTGGCAAAAAGTTCTTTCTTGTTGGCCAGGTCTTCTACCTTGTACTCCCCTTTTTTCATCGTTATTGAGGTAATGTCAGAAGAACTTACCAGTAAAGAGCCCTCCTTGGGGTCAACCGTCGAAGAAAAGATAATGGCAGAAGGGGATTCAAAACTAACCAGGTCGCCCTGGCTTAAGTGAAACTTCACTTCTCCTCCCTCTATTTTAATACGATAGCCTTTTTCAGTTTTCGCTACCCTCATGGCTCCATAAGGCCCAAGCTGAACCCAGTTTTTCCCTGAAAAAAGGACTCGAATGCTTCCCCCTTCGGTTGCAATTCTCGCGCAATCGGAAAGGGGGAATTTTCCCCCAGAAAGGGGTATATCCAACTGGTTTTGACTGATTGTCCCCGTCCCCACAGCCATTCCAATAGATTTGGAACTGAGGGTCTCGGCCCATGCTCTTGGTCCTTGAAAAGGACTCATGACGGGAGTCATAAAGGGCATCCCGGTCAATACCCCGCTGACAAATAACCCATACAATGATCTATATATTTTCTTTTTTATTTTCATCGGGTATCCTTCCTCTGGTTTTATTTTTTTACATTTTTTCTAGCCAACACTCAAATACAAAATGACTTTTACCATGTAGAAAAATTCTTTTTCTATGGCAAGAAAAATATTAAGAATAATTAATATTAATTTAATGTACTTTATCTTCCCTCTCCGCGAAGCACAGCCGGAATAGTTTTAAGAAGGATTTTGAAATCGAGCCAAGGTGTCCATTCCTCGATATACTTGCAGTCGAGTTCAATCGCTCTCCGGAAGTCAGGGTCGTTGCGCGCTTCTACCGCCCAGAGGCTGGTTATCCCCGGTTTGACTTCAAGTCTGCGGTAATAACTCAGCGAATAGGTTTCGTACTTTTCGACTTCGTCTGGCGTAGGAGGCCTGGGACCGACAAGGCTCATCTGTCCCCAAAGCACGTTGAAAAGCTGGGGAAGCTCATCCAGGCTATATTTTCTTAAAAACTTACCCAGGGGAGTGATCCGGGGATCGTTGGTGATCTTGAACATGGGGCCTATTCTTTCGTTGAGAGGGGCTAGCTCTTCTTTTTTCTTGTCCGCATCTACCGACATCGTCCTAAATTTAAGGCAAGGAAATCTTCTTCCCTTTCTGCCTATTCGAGTCGAACGGTAAAAAATGGGTCCTCCGTCTTGTAGCTTGATCATTATACCCAGCAGAAGAAACAGGGGACTTAAAGCGATAAGACCAAAAAAGGAAACCAAAAGGTCGATAAGCCTTTTTACAAGGAGATGAAAAAGAGGAATCGATTTGTCGCAGAGAGGGACCAGGGGAAAGCCATCGCAAAACTCCATGTTTTCCCAGTGAGGATGGAGATTTTCAGAGAGGGAAGGAAAGGCCAGTTTAACCCTTTTTTTCCTCTTGACCGCCTCAAGAACAATCGACTCGGTTAGGTTCAAAGGAAGGGGACAGCAGATAACGATCTCATCTATCCAGTACCGATCGAGAACTTGGGGAAGATCTTCGATTCTATGTCCCGGTTCTTGGGCGGTTGGTGAAATCACTCCCCAAGAAGAGATGCCTAGAAATGGATGGCTTTCATAATATTTTTCTATTTTTTTTACGATTTCTCCCTCGCCCACGATAACGGTTCTTATCCAGGGATTACCTTCCTTGAGATCCCCTGAATAGAATTTTTTAAGGAGATACCGCCATCCCGGGAGGATCACCAAGCTGACGAGCCAAAGGACAAGAAGGAGCTTTCGGGATATGTAGATTTGGCCCGCAAAAAGAATGACGACTAGCAATGCCGCCGCCTGGGTGAGTCCCCAAAAAATCTTTTTTGTTTCTTCCAGGGTATTTAAGGAATTTCTCGGATCGTAGATCCCTTTTTGATGCAGGATGAGAAGGGAGATGAAACCGTAGAGGATAAACAGGGCGGTATGCCTGTGGGAGAGGAGGGGAAGGAGATTTTTAGGCCAGTAAATCGTGCTGTATCTCATCCAATAAACGAAGGCTGAAGCTCCAAGCAAAAAAAGAAAATCAAAGACAATGGCCCATTTCCCTTTCCAGGGCCAAAGGGATCTGTTTGGGTTAATATTCAGTCTTTTTATATTGAGACCAACCATAAGAAAGACTTTCTTTTTTTGAGCTTAGAAATTTTTAAGATTGGTAAACTTAAGTGATGTTTTCTTCTTGATTTAATCGATCCTCTCATGGGGCTATTGACTTGGACTTGTGCAATCCTTTCTGTTTTGAAAAATCGTCAATGGAAGCAGGCCAAATTGTACTCAATGGGACTTAAGGAAACAGGGATATTCCGATGAGCGGAGAAAATGGGTCCAAGAAATTCTTGGGACTACTTTACAGCCTCTTTCAGGAATAATAGCAGATATAATACATGAGAGGCTACTTCAATTCTTTGAAAGGAAATCTCGCTTAGTATTATGAGAAAAAGCTTCCGCCGTTACCTTGCAGAAGATTCCATGCAAGGTTCACATTTCAACCCAAAAAGGATGTTCTTTTCCCAGGAAAATGTCCCCAAATGACGATGCTTACATTGGAACATTCTGTTGGAAAAATCAAGAATATTTTTTAATAATTGAGTTTTATCTAGATAGAAACTGGGTTTATTAGAATGGTTTATTCTTATATTCTTTGATCAATCTTAAGGAAAAAAAAGAGATATATCAGCAAAATGCATGATCAATCCGAAGGTTATTTTCTTCTTTTCTGAAGGGAAAAGAAAAAAACTCCTTGTCATGGGTTAAACTGTTAAGGAGAAAAAAAGATGGCTATAAACCAAATCCCGTTTCGTCCCCTCTCTTGGATTAAAAGGGGGATAATTGCTCCAGGTAGATCAAAGCGTCGAGTGATTGCCGGCCTTTTTAAGGGACTTGACTTGGAGCTCGACTTAAGTTGCCAGATGCAAGTCTTGCTTGGATTATGGGAAACCGAAACGTATGGATTTATACGGAAGTGCGCTCAAAGAAGTAGGTGGATGGTTGACGTCGGAGCGGGAACGGGAGAGTTGGTCAGTTATTTCTTAAAGCAAAAGCTGTGTAAGAAAGTTTATGCTATTGAGCCGCAAAAGGACAGCGTGGACATTTTGCGGCGTAACGCAAACAATAATCTTTCCGGCAAAGAAATAGAGGGTCGTTTATTTGTTATCACCCAGTTTTTGGGGTGCAACGTGTTGAGAGGAGAGCTTCCCCTCGATAGCTTGAGTTTGGATAGGACCGAAAGGGGATTTCTTAAAATCGACGTGGATGGAGCAGAGCTGGGTGTATTAAAAAGCGGCGAAAACCTTCTTGCTACAGGTCGTGTCGATCTCCTTGTTGAAACCCATTCCAGCCAACTGGAAATATCCTGCTTTGAGTTTCTTACCGGGCTTGGTTACAGGCCTTCGGTGATAAAAAATGCGTGGTGGCGGCTGTTTGTTCCCGAGCAGCGCCCTACCGAGCATAACCGGTGGTTGTGTGCCGAAGCAAAAAATGATCCGGATAATTCTTAAGGAAAGAACTCCTTTTAATAAGAAAAGGGGACGGCAAAGAGTTTTTTTGATTGAAGAGAGAGAAAAGGAGGAGTTTCTCTAAGAAAGTTTGAAGAGGTGGGGATTGACAACCTTTTCTTTGGTCATTTAAAAGTCCTTTTTCCCATGGTTTTTCAATCATGCCGATTCTTTTTTCCGTGCCAGGAGAAAAAAAGAGAAAAAGAATGGGTTTCCAAGAGAAACTCCTGGGGTTTTCTTGAGTTAGTTCAAAGTAGGCAACCGAGGCGAATGAAGAAAACGCTAAGAACGATGCTCTTTT
The DNA here is from genome assembly GCF_000019665.1 of Methylacidiphilum infernorum V4. NCBI lineage: Bacteria > Pseudomonadati > Verrucomicrobiota > Methylacidiphilae > Methylacidiphilales > Methylacidiphilaceae > Methylacidiphilum (ex Ratnadevi et al. 2023) > Candidatus Methylacidiphilum infernorum. Next base: position 562,331 of record NC_010794.1, read on the forward strand.
GGCTTGCGGTAGCCTCTTTGTTTAATTTTCTGAACTCGTTTGTCATCGGCCAGACGATCGGAGAAAACGTTTACCAGTTTTTGATTTCCCATTACGAGAGCCTGGATGTTACCCCGATTCGACCCCAAGCCGGGGATAAAGGACTTAAGCACGATCTTTTAATCAAGGATAAGGAAGGAACTTTTTACTTGTTTAGCGAACAAAATAATCGGTTTTCATTGAAAGCGGTGCTTAAAGATTATGCCTTCTTGGCAGCACACAAAGTATTCAGAGAGCTTACAGACATTCCTAGCCGAGAAGACTACGCTAAAAAAGCTTCGCGGTTCCTGGGAGTTGACGAAAACATCTTTGTTCTTGACGATAGGGTAGAGTAAGCAAGGGAGTCGTCTTTATCCTTTTTGTTCCCGCGATGGAGGCGGGCATTGGGGAAGAAGTCTATTGAGACTTGCTATGTAGTTTTTGGGGAGATGCCAGTAGTGGGCCCCGGAAATGACTTTATTGATGTACTCGATGCTTAGAGGAGGGGGATTGGGGGAAACCTCGGGGAAGTAAGAAAAAACGGTCAGCGGGTAATTATTGTCCCCTTCCTTGTAGACAAGGCATTCTTTGCGTTGGCAACTGGGAGTTGGGTTTAAAGGATCGTATTCTTCTGAAACATCCAACTTCCCCAGCTCAAAGGGGGATATTTCATAGATCACTCCCCAGACTTGGCTTTTTTCTTCAGGGATAACCCCAAAAACACCGCATTTCCATAGGCTGGATTGCCGGGCGACGACAAGTTTGTAACGGTCGAGGAGGGCGCGGCAGAAAAACCTGGTCGAGGGACATTTCCTCCTCATCAGGTTCCAATCCATATTCGATCCGTAAGCGAAATAGAGCATGGCCTTTTTCTCTACTTAAAGAAGTCTTTTCAATTAATAAAAAGAATCAATACAATTACAAGAATTATATCAATAAGAATATAAAAAGAGCCGTTTCTTCCTTAAAAGGCTGAAAAGGCTGAAGAGAAAAAAAAGATTTACAAGGATAACAGCCTTCTATGAAAAGCCGTCGCCACCGCCTGGCAGCGGTTCTGGACGTCTAGTTTTAAAAAAATGTTTTTAAGGTGAAACTTTACGGTGGCTTCGCTGATCTTGAGGATGCAGGAAATCTCCCAATTGGTCTTTCCATCCATGATCCATTTTAAAATTTCCAGTTCTCTTGCCGTAAGGGCCTGGGGACTTTCTTTGGCCGGTTTTTCAACTTCTTGAGGGTGAGAGCAGTTGAGGAGGGCAAGGTGGAGGGGATACTTTAGGCCATTAAGGATTGTTTCATGTCGAGGGGATTTTTCGATTTCCTTGTCACAAAAGGAAAAGAGGCTTGCCCGGTAGGTTTTTTCCTCCACGATGCCGAAACTCAGCCCCGTATGGAGGCTGATGTCGGAGGCATCTTTTAGGTATTGGCTGCGAAAGTTATCCTGGAAATACCTGAAAATCTCGGTTCTGCGAACGATATTTCCCCTGAGTCTTAAGGCTGTTTTAACCACCGGATCGGCTTTTTGATACTTTTGCTGCAAGTAAAAGGCGATCAGGTCGCTGGGGAAGCTATGGTTGATGATTTTCAACATCTTCTTGACCTCGTTCAAGGAATTGATTTTTACCAGTCCACAGGCGATCAGTGAGGAGGGAATGAGCTCCTGGATTTTTTTCAGAACGGTTTTGAACTCCTTTTGGTCCCTGACTTGTAAGCTCAGATCGTAGATTTCTAAAAGCTTGACCAGGTCTGTCTTACTCAAGGATGAAAAAGGCTCGGCCATTCCTTTTCTCCGGGATAAAATCCAACTTAAATATTTTATTAAGTGTTCTGAATATATACATATACTATTATTAAGAAATATTAAGAAATAATCCCTATCCTCATGGATAGTTGCTAAAAGATGGACATTTTTTAACCTTGGGTTGCTTTTTTAACCCTCTTTTTAAGCAATAAAAATGAATTACTTGAAATGGAATGGACGAAGGGATCTGCGTACTCTCTACAATTTATTAAATAAGTTGATCTATGCTAGGGATGAGCAAAGGTTATGGACCGGATTACAAGAACTGGCCTGCTCCATCGATCAGCTTTCTCAAAGGTTAACTCAATTGGAAAGCCGGATGGCGGAGATGGAAAAAAGGAGATGACATAAGGAAAGATTTGAGAAATATTTAGCTTGCCTTTTTTTGATCCAGAATGATCCAGCCTTTTCCGCGAACGGTTGTAATAAGGTTTTTCAAGCTATTTTCTTCCAATTTTTTCCTTAGCCCGCTCATGTGGACTTGAATCACGTTGTTAATGGAACTGACCTTCGAGTAATCTCCCCAGAGCTGGTTAAAGATTTCTTCAGCCGAAAGAATGTTGTTCTTTCTGGTGGCCAATAGCATCAGCAAGGAAAATTCTTTTTGGGTAAGCTTGATTTCTTTATTTCCTTTCCAGACCCTGAAATTTTTGATATCGATGGTGAGACTGCCTATTTTTAATATATGGAGCTCTTCGATCACATTTTTTTTCCTTACCAGGGATAAGGCATGTTCGGCCAGCTCTTCAGGAATGAAATTTTGGGGAAGGAAAAGATCGATGCCCTTGCGCAGGGAAAGAATTCTTTGTTGGGCATTCAATTCGTGATCGATAAGAAAAAGAGGCAGTTGGATACCCTCCTTTCTTAACCTTTCTATTATTTCCAAGTAAGGAAAACTGCTTGGAGTCTTTGGATCCACAATCCCCAGGTCATAGTTTTTAAAAAAGAGCTGGGTGAAAAATTCACTGAGATGCCCCACCGTGACCAGTTGGCCCTTCAAAATAGTTGAAGCTTCTTCGGTCCTCTGAATAAAAAGGTCATTGGTAGTTGCCAGGATAAAGTTCATAGCTTTTTATGGGGAAAACATCGGGTTTATAAATCAAAACAGGGTTGCGGATAGTTGGATCATCAGGTTCTTACACAATCCATTCCTCGGGTAAAAGCTCTAGACTATAAATGTAATTTTTAATTCTATTAAAATATTTATTTTTTCAAAACAAAATGATAGAGAAAATCTTAAAAAAAAATCTTGATCATTCCTTAAGCAAAACGAGTTATATTGTCCATGGAGTTTTTTTGCCTTTACTTTTAAAAAATAAGGATCTTAAGGCAATAAAACTCTTTGGTCAATCGTTTCGAGCCGGCCTGGACAACACAACAAGATAAAGGAACAAAAAAAAGATCAAGGCAAGACCGGGAAAAAGAGGGAAAAGAAAGGCTATTTTGTGATTGCGGTGAATAAGTTTTAACCCGAATTAGCTTTTTTTAGTTCATCGCCAGGGATGTTGCTTGGGCATCTTCCAGTTCAAAGGTGATTTTTTCGAGGATCACTTGCGTAAAGGAAGAAGGGAAATGCCAGTGGGTTTCCGCCCATGATTTTGAGAGGCAATCCAGGAGTTTGTAGCCGGAGGAGCGGACGATTTCAGAAAAAACGATTCTTCCCTTGAGCACATGAAGCCTGAGTATGACCGATCCTTCCATCCGCAGAAGCCTGGCTTCATAGGGATAGGGGGGTGGAGGCAGGCTGGCAAAAGGGCGGGAGTAAGTGACCTGTTGTTGAGCTTCCTTTTTTGAGGATAGCCGGTTTTGCACTCCGGCAGAAGAAGAAAAGGCTTTTGGGCAATGTGCCCCTTGTCCTTTCCTTGGGGAGGAGCCCTTGGCGGAGTCATCCCGGGAAAGCGGGAGAGAAGAAAAAGGGGTGTTGGCCGTGGTCATTGGGAAAGAGCGGGGCGGGGAGTCAAAAGAGCCTTTTTTGGGCGGTTCTTGGGGAAAAGAAGGAAGGTTTTGCTCAGCAGGAGCTAACGTGAGCCAAAATTCGGTCGAGCCCGTTTTCGAAGAAAGGCTATATTGCTTGGAGTTCTGCCCATTGGATAAGAAAAAGATGATCCAAAGGTGAACAAGAAAAGCTAGAGCCAAAGAGCTTGCAAATCTTTTTTTGTCTTGGAGAGATGGCTTTATTTTTGTTTTTCCCCACTTTTCCAGCAGCCTTTTCATAAGAATAAGATTCAGCGCCCGAGAAGGTTATCGAAACTTAAAAGGAGGCTTAAAATCCTCAAAAGAAAGTCAATGTCTTCAAAAGGCAAAAAAGGTCCTTCCTTGTTGTGTGCCGGGCTTGGGTTTAAAAAGGGATAAAAAACTTATAAAAAAGAAATGGATTGTTGGCTTTTCAACCGGCTAAAAAAAGCTTAGTATTTATCCGGTTCTTTGAATAAAGGCAAAGCCGTTTTAAGTTTTTTGATGGAGTAGATTAACCATGACCCTGAGGAAATTCATCATCGCTTTCGGTCTTCTTTCTTTTTGTATAAGCGGCTTTTATCTTCATGATCTTTTTGCTTTAAGGGCGGCCAAGACTCCCCTGGCTGTCCCGCGACTTTTGGATTGGCTTAAGACTTTGCCGGAAGGAGAACAGCTTTACGTGCGGAGTTACCTCGCCTTTGATTGCACCCATGACTACCTAGGTGAAGTTAGCAGGGGAGGAGAGGAATTTTATTTCATTTCCGAGGATGGGAACGAAAGGAAAGGGGTCCTCCTTTTTTCGAGAAAAGACGGAAAGATAAGGTTTTTGCACTACTGCTCTTTTTGTTACTTCTACCGGGACCTGCCAAAGCTCGGGTTAAGCCCCAAGCTGGCAAGCTGTTTAGCCAGTTTTTGGGCAAAAAAAGAACTAGCCGATAAAGGGGAAGAACAGTTGAAAGAAGAAGCCCTGTCTTCAAAAAACAAGATCTATCCTTTACAAAAAGAAGCTTACGAAGAGCTGGGTATTTTACCCTAAAATTTTTTTCGTTTTCAAGCAAGCTTCAAGGGATCTTTTCATGGACCCGGGGCAGGGGTTGTCTCTTTTCCCTAGCAGCCCAAGCCGACCCTGGGTGAAAACAAGAGAAAATCCTTGTGAGGGGGACTTTCCTTTAAAACAGGAGGTGAAACTTCATGATGAAGGCATTGGAATATTTTTTTTCTATTGTCGGACTGTTAAGACCAACCTGGTAGCCAAAGCCGTAGTAGACTTTCCAGTCATCCTTGAAAGCAAAGCGGCCCACGAGCACCTCGGGAATGACATAGAGGCCTGGGGCATTAATGAAGTAAAGCTGGTCAAAAGTGGATTGGGAAGTTACCTCTACAGCCGGAGTTACATAGCCGATACGGTATTCGAAGGCCACGTTGTAGAAATAGGGCAGGGCCGAAGTGCCGTTGTTGCCATCTGTCCAACGGCTACCCAGATTGAGTTGAATGGTGAAATTCCCCCAGCCTTTCCCAAAGAGAATTGTTGGAGCCCAAGTCCAGTGATTGAGCAGGCTGGGCGCGGTATTGCCGTAAGGGGAATAGGGGGAGACGGCCTGGAGTTGCACTGAAAAACAGTAATTTTTTTGCCCTTCCGGGGAAGCCATGATCCGGTTTCTTACGATGAAAGTTTCTCCGCCAAAGCCGTCCATTCTTCCCTGCCCGGGATAAAAAAGATACTCGGGCAGCGAAAAGGTAAATTGCAAGGTAGGACCGACAATAAGCGAAACTCCTTTACCTGATCCGAAATCCCAAGCTTTTTGGCCCGTGGGCAGGGTTTCATAATAGACGTCGTAGCGAATCCTCTGTTCCAAGCGTGCCGTTGAAGTGACAAGAGGGGTAAGCCACTTGGGTTGCCGGTCGCGGGTTTCGGCGGTCATTCTCCGCCATTTACCCAGCCAGCCTTTGCCCGGGTCCTGCCCGTTCATCGTTTCGATAAGGTCCTGTGCGGCGACTTCTTCTCCAGGCCAGAATACCGTGTCGGCCTTGGCTAAAAAAGGAAGGAAAACAACCGAGGTCAAGCTGGCAAAAAAAAGGAGAAAAGGAAGGGAAAAGGGCCTCTTGTTGGGAATCAAAAATAAAAAAAGAAAGGATTTGGCTTTCATTGGGAATCGATCGATCTTTTTCTCCCTGTTTCTTATCTCCTTTTTAGAGAGTAACTTTTATCCTCATCCTCGATGAAATCCCTTAAAGGGGGGACCATGTCTTTTGTTTTGTGCCTGGGAAAAGATTGGTTCTTTGCCCCGAAGGCTAAGAGTTGTCAACACGGGAGAAAAAGCAAGCAGTAAAGCGAAAAACATCTGGGTTTTCATTATTAAAGTTGAGATGAAAAGAAAAGTTGTGTTTTTTGGAAAAGCAGAAAATATACCCGGTTTTTTAGACTTTTTTTCTTTAAGTTATAGGATAGATTTTTCTTTGCAAAACAGCTTGGCTTTTTCCCTCTTTAGTTTGGGCTTGTTGAAAACTAGAAGACTCAAGCTCGCTTAATCTTTAAACAGGCTTAAAAAATCCTCAGCCGAGCTGTTTCTCGGATTTGCAAAGAAGTTCGAGATGCCGGTCACAGAGTTGAAAGAAAAGGTTTTTCAAGGCGGTCTCGAAGGGTTCTGTTGAGGAAAACTTGATTATGTTTTCTTGGGGGAGTTCCAGGGGTTCTTCATACAGCTTATCCAAGAGGGGAAGATCTTCCAAGCGGGCATCCGAAAGGGAAGGGGAGTGTTCTCGTTTTTCCAACCTTTTTTCTCTTGTCTGCCTGTCCGCTTCAAGTTCGACGAAAAGACAGCCGTAAGCTTGCTCCTTTAATTTTTCCCTCAAGAAATTTCTTTGCTCTTTTTGACCAAAGGTGCCGTCGAGGATAACCCCCCGCTGATCGCCGAGCTCGTTTAGTCCCCTTGTGACCATCTCTTGGTAAGTCTTGAGGCTCATTGCTTTTGAATAGATTTTTTGGCGCTCTTCGGGCCCCGTTCTCTGGTAAGGATCGATGCCCGCGAACTCCTTGCGAATCCTGTCGGAGGAGAAAACTTTCCATCCCAGCTTGGCCCCAAGATGTTCGGCTAGGTAGCTTTTACCGGTGGCCACTCTTCCCATCACCACTATCATGGTGGGCTGGGAGCCTATCGTTGCGTACTGCAAGGAAAGCTGAAAATACCTCTTGGCCCTTTCAATGTGATCCTTTTTTTTGGCTTCCCCTACGAGCGGATCCTTGGCGGTCATTCCTTCGACTTTTCCCCGGACATAGGCCCGGTAAGACTTGTAAAAATCCAGAAGCTTGTAAAAACTGAAATCGTTGAGGGCTTCGGCCATCCGGCGGCAGAAAAAAGAAGAGAGATCCTGCCTTTGGTTGTAATCAAGATCCATGGCTAAAAAAGCGATGTCGCAGGCCACGTCTATAAACCGGAATCTTTCGTTGAACTCGATCCGGTCAAAAATGCAGATTTTAGCCGGTTCTAAATAAATGTGCTCAAGGTGGAGATCCCCATGGCCATTTTTTATCCAACCTTGGCGGACCCTCTCCAGGAAAAGCGGGGCGAAAAGCTCGTAAAAACGGTCGGTAAAATAACGGATCGTCTCAAAGCTGGTCTCATCTAAAGTCAAGCCGATGTCGGAGCGCGTTTGCTCGAAATTTTCATCGGTGTTCATTTTAATCTTTTCGATTGACCCCCAAGCGGAAATTTCCTCCCCGCTTTCCGTCTGCTTGTAGAACTGGCAAAGCTTCAAGACGAGACGGTCGACGGCTGAAAAATCCACCCGGTTTCTTTGAAGCAGTCTTTTGAAAAAAAACCGCCGTGAAAGCATCCGCATCTTTACCGCGTATTCGACGACGTCGGCCGTTGCATCAAAGGAAAGCAACCCTGAATCCTTCCTTGTAATCGGAACAACCCCCAGGTAGATTTCAGGGCAGAGAAGGCGGTTGAGCTCAACTTCCCGCTGGCAATAAAACTTTCTTTTTTCAAGGGTGGAGAAATCAAGAAAACCAAAATTCACCGGTTTTTTTATTTTGTAAACAAAAGGAGGGACAATAAATACATAAGAAGCATGAGTTTGGATAAAGCGGATGTGCCGGGGATGGTGAGGATAGGAGGACTTTTGGGATAAAAAACCGAGGAGTTCCTCAGGGGGAGCCTGGCCGTTTGTTTTTTTTTGGTTATTCATATGTGTTTTTTTTACATTTTCGCTATATATCTTTTTGATTCATCACCACTTGAGAGGTTGTTTTCTCCATAAGGCTATGGAAAAGGATATATAAGGAAAATGAAAAGGAAAAATAAAAATTCAGGGAGGCTGCGACCGACTAGAGAAAACAGCCAGGGAGCAAACAGAAGGAAAGCCTGTTATAGAGACTGAGGATAAACCGGTTATGCATGTGCGCATTGGCGTCGATATAGGAGGAACTTTTACCGATTTCGTCATCTTTGATGGAAGGACTATTCACCGCCTCAAACGGAGGTCAACGAGCGATCGGCCGGAAGAAGGATTGGTAGAAGGGATAAAAACTGCCCTGGGAATGTTCGAACGGATCAGCGGTTTTGAAATCGTCCACGGAACGACCGTGGGAACCAATGCCATCCTTGAAGGGAAGGGAGCTAAAACGGCTCTTTTCACTACAAAAGGATTTGAAGATATCCTGGAAATCGGCAGGCAGAACCGCCGCTGCCTCTACAAGCTTGGGCCTTCGAAGCCTCCTTCCCTTGTTCCCCGTTTTCTGCGCTTTGGTGTCCCTGAAAGAATAACAAAGGATGGAGAAATTCTCCAAAGGGTCGATCTCTCCGCCGTGGAAGCTGCCCTTGAAAAACTCAAAGAGCACAAGGTTGAAAGCATCGCCGTCTGTTTTCTTTTTTCTTTTGTCAACCCCGACCATGAAAAGGAAGTGGGTTACTTTTTGAGGCGGCTGGGCTATGAGGTGAGCTTGTCCTCCGAAATTCTCTCTGAATACAGGGAGTATGAAAGGACGTCCACGACAGTGCTCAATGCGAAGATCGGCCCGGTGGTAACGAATTATGTCGAGAAGTCCCTAAAATTGCTCACGGACTGGTCGGTTCACCGGTTTGGAGAACGCTTTGCCCGTCAACTCCAAAAGAACTCTTTTTTTAGAATCATGCAGTCTAATGGAGGAGTGGTTTCGACAAGGGGAATCAGAAAAAACCCGCTTTTGACGGTTTTATCCGGGCCGGCCGGCGGGGTATGTGCAGGGGCCGCTTTGGCGGAGTGTTGTGGACTCAAAAGAGTGATTACCGTGGACATGGGGGGGACATCCACCGATGTGAGTTTTTTTATCGAGGGACAGATCGAAAGGACAACGGAAGGGGAGATCGGAGGCTATCCTTTTGGAACGCCGATCGTCTCGATCAAATCGATAGCGGCGGGAGGAGGTTCGATTGTCCGCGTAGATGCGGGGGGTGCTTTGCGGGTAGGCCCGCTGAGTGCGGGTTCCGACCCGGGACCGATTTGTTACGGCAGGGGAGAAAGTATTACCGTGACGGATGCCCATCTTATCCTGGGAAGACTCTTGGACACGGTTTTCATGGGAGGGCAATTGAGACTGGATAGGCAGAGGACGAGGATGGTTTTTGAGCAATTTTGCCGAGAAAGGCTACCCGGTTTTGTGGAGAAGGAGGGCGGGATTGAAAAAGCCGTCGTCGGCCTTGCCCAGGGGATACTCGATATAACCAATCTCCAGATGGCGAAAGCCATCGAGCTCATGACCGTCTCCAAGGGACAAGATCCAAGGGAATTTACGCTGATGGTTTTTGGAGGGGCAGGGGGGCTGCACGGTTGCGACCTGGCCGATGCCCTGGGAATTCCGCTTGTCGTCGTTCCAAGGGACCCAGGACTTTTTTGTTCCTTGGGAGTGCTGTTGTCGGATGTCGTCAAGGATTATTCCCTGAGTTGTATTCGGCCCCTGGATACTTTTGAGAGTGCGGAAATCGATCTTCTTTTTGGAAAGCTGGAAAGAGTGGCCCAAAAGGAGCTCGAAGAAGAGGGAATTCCTTCCCCAAGACGCTTTTTCAGCCGCTACGTTGATCTCCGCTACAAGGGACAGTCTTTTGAGATTAGCCTTCCTTACAGTGCGGAATTAACCCGGGAATTTCATTGTAAACACGAGGAAAGATACGGCTACAGCGATTGGTCGAGGATCGTAGAAACGGTCACTTTCAGGCTGAAAGCTGTTGGCATGCTAGACAAGATCTCCTTTCCAAGGACGGCTCATAGGGGTGAAGAAACCCCGGTTCCGGAGGCTCTCCTGGATAGAAGAAAAGTTTTTTTCCAAAAGAAAGAGTGGCTTACCCCTTTTTATCTCCGGGAGAAATTGCAAGGAGGCAATAAATTGAAAGGTCCTGCCGTTATCGTTGAATATAGTGCGACGACGGTCGTCAACCCGGGTTACGAGGCCAGCGTGGATAGTTTTGGTAATCTTTTGCTCTCTAAAAATGATTGAAAGAATAACCGGCCGTCTTTTCTTCAAGAGGCCGATCGAACCTCCCTTTTTTAAACCGGGATTTTCACCTGGCAAAAAAAAGCCCTTTTTTTTTCATCGGCCATGAAAGCTTTTTTTCTACGGCTCTCTTTTTGGGGAGGGCTCATGGAGGGATAGGGAATGTTGCACAGGTTGGCCGGTTTCCTTTGAGTTGGCTTCTGCTTGGCTTTTCTTTAGGGTTATCCTTATTCTTGGACAGCCCGTTTTCTTTTGGCTTAGGCCGTTTCGGCTTTGGGTCAACCTCGAATAATTTTCTTCGGGATTGAAGGAAGAAGCTTGTTTTATCCGGTGGGAAGCGGAGGAAGGAGCCGGGTTTTTGGAAGAAGAGAAGATCAAAGAAAAAAGATGGGTGCCCGAGGATAAGGACAAGCATGCTTCCGGGCGGAAATTAAGCTGGAAGCGAACATTATGGCTACGGATGATCTTTTCTCTTCGGGGAGGCTTGAACTCTTCCCTGGAATCTTTTTTAATGGGTAAGGTCATGGATCCGATTGAGCTGGAAATATTCAAATCTCTTTTTGTTTATGTCGCTGAAGAAATGGGCATAGCCTTGCGAAGGACGGCCTTTTCCCCAAACATCAAGGAAAGGAAAGATTACTCTTGTGCCCTTTACAATAGCGAAGGGCTTCTTGTCGCCCAAGGGGATCACATGCCCGTCCATCTCGGTTCCATGCCCATGGCGGTCAGGAGGGTGGTTCGATCCATTCCCATGAAAAGGGGAGACATAGTCATCCTCAATGATCCTTTTGAAGGAGGAACTCATTTGCCGGACATTACGATGATTTCAGGAGTATTTGTTGAAAATGCCGATGAATCCCCCTTTTTCTACGTGGCTTCACGCGCCCATCATTCGGACGTCGGAGGGATCGCCCCCGGTTCGATGACCTTGACCAGAGAAATTTATCAAGAAGGGTTGCGGATTCCGGCCGTTAAACTCGTCGAAGAAGGAAAATGGAACAAGGATCTTTTAAGTCTTATTCTTGCCAACGTGCGAACCCCTTCAGAAAGGGAAGGGGATTTGACGGCGCAATTGGCGGCAAATCGAGTGGGAGAAAAAAGGCTTCTTGAAATGGTCGCCAAGTATGGGAAAGAAAAGATAACCTTGGCCATGAGAGAGCTGATCGGGTATACGGCCAGGATCGTTGAAAAACGAATTGAACAGATTCCCGAAGGGACCTACAAGGCTATCGATTATCTGGACGACGATGGCATTTCGACCGATCCCATTCCCATCCAAGTCGCCATTCAAAAAAAAGGAAGTAGCCTTTTAATCGACTTTAGCGGGTCATCTCCCCAGGTTGAAGGCAACGTCAATGCTGTTTTTTCTATTACCTTGTCCGCCGTGGCTTACGTGCTCCGTGCCCTTTTGCCTGAAGAGGTGCCCGCAAACGCAGGAATTTTATCTGCTGTACAGGTTATCGCCCCTTCGGGATCCGTGGTTAATGCCGTTTATCCCGCTTCTGTTGCCGGAGGAAACGTTGAAACTTCCCAGAGAGTCGTTGACGTTCTCCTCAAGGCTTTACATCAAGCCATCCCTGATGCCATTCCCGCGGCAAGCAGTGGAACCATGAACAACTTAAGTTTTGGCGGCATAAACCTTGAAACGGGAGAGCCCTTCAGCTATTACGAAACCATCGGGGGAGGGATGGGAGGTGGACCCCTTGGCGAGGGCGACAGTGCCGTGCATACCCATATGACCAACTCTTTAAATACCCCCATTGAAGCGATGGAATATAACTTGCCTATTCGGGTCAGGAGATACGCGGTTAGGGAAGGTTCCGGGGGAAAGGGAGAAAAAAGGGGGGGAGATGGGATTATCCGTGAAATCGAATTTTTGCAGCCCATGACCGTTTCCCTGCTTTCCGATAGGAGGAAATTCCCTCCTTACGGTCTTCTGGAAGGGGAAGAAGGTAAAAGAGGAGAAAACATCCTTATTGGAAAGGAGGGTGAAGTTGCCCTTCCTTCAAAAAAAATGTTCACGGTCCAGAAAGGGGATATATTAAGGATTTCGACCCCGGGAGGAGGAGGTTGGGGAAAAGCGAAGCAGGACCCTTGTTGCCGACCGGTTTAAAAAAAGCGGGGGTAAAACCGGGACATAACCGCCGCAAGAATAGCAAGTTTTCATCCCAAAAAGGTTCAAGCTTGATCAAGGGCAAAGAGAGATCTTCCAAGTAAGAAAATTTTAGATTTCCAATCTTTCCCTCTACCCGTTTCAATTTTGCTTCAAAGAGGACTGGCCTTTCCCTTCCTTGCAAGGAAGGGTTAAAGTATGGACCTGTAAGGAGCCAAGGAAAGCTTTATTCCATAAATATTTTATAAATCCACAAGAGGTTCATTTTGCCTTCGATCCTGGGCTTGCCTTTATGGGTTTTCATGGAGAAGATGTTGCCTTTACAAGATACTCAAAAATACCTAGAAAATTCTTATTTTGAAGCATCGGGAGGTTGGTGGGTTCCTTGGCTTTTTAGCAAAAAAAGCTTACTCGAGAATGAGGACCCGGGTATGGAGCGGGGTAATAGAAAAGAGCTTAGCGGCAAAGTCAGGGGGCAGGCGGATGCATCCGTGGGAGAGAGGCCGACCCGTGGTCGTTCCCCCGTGTAAGCCGATGCCGGTTTGGGTAAGACGGAGCTAAACTTTAGTATTGCAAATAGTGCGTAATGGTGTATTGTGTAGGGAATGGAAAGCACTATGAGCACGGGCCGGGCGGCCAAGCTGCTGGGGGTCTCGGTCAAGACCATGCAGCGATGGGAGCGTGAAGGCCGACTAATTCCTGCGGCGCGGACCGACAGCAACCGAAGGCTTTACACCGAATCACAGCTTCGTGATTTTCTCGGCCTGCGCCATGCGGTGTCCGAGCCGACGCGGCTCATCATCGCCGATCGCTGGTATCCGAGCAGTCGCCTGTGTTCGGTTTGCGGGTGGAAGAACGAGGCGCTGACGCTCAAGGATCGGAGCTGGACGTGTCCCGAGTGCGGCACGCACCACGACCGCGACTTCAACGCGGCGCTCAACCTCAAACGGCTGGCAACCGCAACTGCCCTACCCGTGGCGAGTCCGTCTGGTAACAGCGGCACTGCGGCAGAGATGGTCTCTGCCGTAGTCGGGAAAGTTACGCCTGTCAGAGACGATTCCGTTGAGGAATCGGGGCAGGAAGAGAACAGTGCGCACCTTTGTGCACGTTTTTGATAGCAGGAAATAGGGCATGGCTGCCCCTTTGAAACGGTACTTGCGGGAGATTTTTTCCTTGGAAGTGGCCGGCCGAACGACATTGTTTTTTTTATCGACTAAATAGCCGTAAAGATTTGAATAATGGAATCTTTCCTTTTCTATGACCATGTATTCACCGGCTGGCGTAGCGTATTTTTCCCTGCCGGAAGAGATGATCGAGGAGGCGATGAGCCTTCCGTTAGTCCCATAGACATAAATTTTTTGTTCAGAGAGGCTGATGAGGATTTCGGAAGCCGCAATGGGCTCCTTGGCAGGGTTAAGTCCCTTGCCGTTTCTTTCTTCAGTTGAAATAGCCAAGGGTTTGCCTTGGAAAAAAAGGAAAAAAAATAGGCCAAAAAGCAAAGACAATCCTTTTTTCAAGCCGGTCAACGGGACGGCCTTTTTTATATTTACCAAAATCTATTACTTTCTTTCCAAAAACTCCTGTTCTTTCCATGCCGGCAAAGTTTCCTTTTTCTCTTTCTTCCCCTGTTCCATATAGAAATAAAGGAGGGGAAGAAGAAGCAAGGTCAGGAATGTCGAAGTTCCAATCCCCCCGATAACGACGATGGCCAAGGGTTTTTGGACTTCGGCGCCGGCTCCCCTGGACAAAGCCATCGGAATAAAGCCAAGGCTGGCAACGGTTGCCGTCGTGATTATGGGCCTAAATCTTAAGTCACACCCCCTTTCGATAGCTTCCCTAAGGCTGTAACCTTCTTCCCTTAGATGGTTAATAAAACTGACAAGGATAAGAGAGGCAAGAACCGATATCCCCGACAGAGCGATCATGCCGATCGCTGCCGATATGCTAAAAGGCATCTTTAGGAAATAAAGAGACAATATTCCCCCGGTGGCGGCAAAAGGAACGCTGCTGATGACTAAAAGGCTTTGTTTCAAGTTCTTCAGAGCCATGAGCGTCAAGAGGAAGATTAAGGAAAGGCAACTGGGAACGATGAAGAGAAGCCGGCTTCTAGCTTTAATCAAGTTTTGGTACTGGCCCGCATATTCGACAAAGTATCCTCGAGGGGGATGAACATGCTTTTCGATGGTTTTTCGGATTTCCTCTACGTAGCCTTCGATGTCTTTCTTGGCGAAACTCACCATCACGGCTCGGTACCGAATGCCGTTTTCCCTGAAAATGGCCCGAGGCCGGTTATAAATATGATACCGGCAAATCGAGGAAAGCGGCATTATCCCCCCCGTCATCGATCTTATGGGCAAGTTCATGATCTCGCCTGGGTTTTCCCGGAGGTGCTCGGGTAGCCTAACGGTAATCGGGTAACGTTTTTCTCCGTCGATCATCAACCCCACGGGATTACCCGCCATGGCTGAATAAATGGCGGAGTTGAGTTCGCTGGCTTCTATATCGAACTTGATCATTTTCTGGCGGTCGGGAACAAATTCCAACGAGGGGGCATTCCCTTCGGCTTGGATTTGGGTTTCGAGAGTTCCGGGTATGTTTTTAACGAGGCCCTCGGTCTGTTTTGCCAGCTCAGTCAGGATGTCGTAGTCTTCTCCAAACCACTTGATCGAAAGGTCCGTTCGAACCCCTTCGAGCATCTCGTTAAAGCGCGTTTCGATCGGCTGCGAAAACAGGGCTTTTTGTCCGGGCACCCTATAGGCGATTTCCTCGGAAATAAGCTCCACCAGCCTTTCCTTGGAGATCGGCTTTCCCTGCTGTTTCCTCCACTGCTCTTTGGGCTTGAGCATCAAGTAGATGTCGTTTTCGTTTGGGGGCATGGGATCGGTAGCGATTTCAGAGGTGCCGATGCGGGAAAAAACACACCGGATTTCGGGAAATTTTTCCAAGAGCATTTTTTCCGTTTTTATTTCCATGGCTACCGAAGAAGGAAGGTCACTGGACCATGCCCTGTAGATCATGGCGGCAAGGGAGCCCTCGTCCAGCCGGGGGATAAATTCCGAGCCTAATCGGCTAAAGGCCCAAAAGGAACAGCCGATAAGGATCAAGGCAGCGGGTAGAATGATCCACCGGCCATAACCCAGTGTCCAGTTGAGAACCGAAAGATAGCCCTTCTTCAGAAAGCGGATTACAAAAGATTCCTTGAGTTCTCTTGGGGCTTTCAACACGTTTACGGCGGCAGCAGGAACGTAGGTAAGGCTGAGGAGTAAAGAACCCGAAAGCACGAGCATAACGGTTATGGCCATCGGGCTGAACGTCTTGCCTTCGATTCCCGAAAGGGTAAGGACCGGGATATAGACAACGGTAATAATCAGGATACCAAAGAAGACCGAGTTGACGACTTGTAAGGTCGAATCATAGAGCTCCTTCTTTTTTTCTTCGAGGCTGATCGGCCTTGAAAGGAGGGCCTCTTTGAGAGAGAGCCTGCGTAGGGCATTTTCTGTGATGACCACGGCTCCATCTACGATCAATCCAAAATCTATTGCACCCAAGCTCATCAGGTTTCCGGAAAGGCCAAGCCAGTACATGATCGTGACGGCAAAGAGGAAAGACAAGGGAATGGCCGAGGCGATGAGCAGAGAACTTCTCCAGTTTCCCAGCAACACGAAAATAATGGCCGTGACAAGCAGGGCTCCTTCCGCCAGGTTGTGCGTTACCGTCTTGATCGTGGCATTCACCACATCCGCGCGATTATAGACAGGGATAATTTCAAAGCAGGAAGGAATTCTTTGTTGGATGAGTTCAAGTTGTTTGGCCACGCGCTGGGATACAGCCCTGCTGTTTTCTCCGACAAGCATCATTACGGTGCCCAGGACGGTTTCCGATCCGTTGTAAGTGGCCGCTCCTACGCGGATGTTCCCTCCCACTTCTACCTGGGCGACATCCTTAACCAAGACAGGCTGGGTCCCCGCGGCGTATTTAATCGGAATGAGGGCGATTTCTTCAAGGGTATTGACCCTTCCGAGGGATCTTACCGTAAGCTGTTCGCCCGCTTTGTCGATCACTCCTCCTCCGGCAATTTCGGTGTTTTGACCGACGAGGTGGCCCAGTTCTCCTATCGTTATACCGATGTTGGTCAGGCGGTTGGGATCGGGTTCCACGAGGATCAGTTTTTGATAGCCTCCGCTGGTATTCACATCGGCTACGCCGGGAACTCTCCTGAGCATGGGCCTTACCGTGTATTCCTGCAGGAGGCGAAGCTCGATGAGCCGGAGCAGTTCAGAAGAAGGCTTGTCCTGGGCCCCATCTTTATATTTTAGGATGTAGTGGAAAATTTCCCCAAGCCCCGTGGTTATCGGAGCCATGGTCGGGGTGATGTTAGGGGGAAGCTTTGCCGTAGCTGTAAGCAGCCTTTCTCCCACCAGTTGCCGGCTCCGGTAAAGGTCCGTTCCATCCTTGAAGATCAAGGTAACCTGGGAAAGCCCAAATTTGCTCAAGGAACGGATGGTTTCCAGCCCGGGTATGCCTCCCATTTCGATTTCTATGGGAAAGGTGATGAGCTTTTCCACCTCTTCGGGAGCATAAGCGGGAACGTAGGTATTGATTTGGACTTGAACGTTTGAAAGATCGGGAACGGCATCCACGGGCAGATGGAAAAAAGACCAAAGACCCATGACGAACAAGCCTATCGCAAGGCCCAAAACCACCTCTTTTCTTTCAATCGAGAAAAAAATAATCTTGTTCATCCTCGTCTTAATAGGTTGAAGGACCCCCCGATTGAGAAAGGGAAAGTTCAAGAAGCCAAAGTTGCTTTGCTCCCTGGATGACTACCTCTTCTCCTTTTTCAAGCCCCTTTTTCAGGGCTCCCACTCCTTGGCTGACGAAGGCGACCTCGATCGGTTTTCTCTGGTAATGGCCCTTTCCTAAGAAAACATAGCAGAAACAGCCGCTGGCCGTATCGAGAATCGCCGTTTCAGGTATGGTGATCCAGGTGGCGGCCAATCCCAACGTTGTTTCAAAATTGACCCAATCCCCAACCTGTAGGGTGCGGCCGGGATCGAAAATCTGCAAAATGACCTCGGCTTTACCGATAATCGCAATGAGTTCTTTATCAATAGAAAAGATTTTTCCTTCGTAGGACTGGGCTTCGGGGCCGGACCGCTTGGCTTTAAGCTGCACCCGCTGGCCGATATTGAGCTTTTCGCTGTCTTTGCCGTCGATGAACGAAGTGGAATAGGCAAAACCTTGTTGTTGACCGCTAAAGGAAGAGGTTTTTTCCCAGGATGATCTGTAGACTTGACTTTCGCCTAAATAGAGGGGAGCGATCTCTTTTTCAACCGCGGCTGCGGTTTGAATCCCCATTTCTTTTTCCGTGATCGCTCCTAGATAAAGACCTTTACCGGGGATGAATCGCGGAGGAGAAGAAGGATCAAGCCCCGCCAGTGGTTCCTCGAAAACGACCCCGGGGTTCGCCTTCTCCATGGATTGTCCAAAAAGAGACAAGGAGTTTAAGGAGGCAAGACTGGCAAAAAGAAAGATCAAAAAGGGGAAAAGGGCTAAGCTATCTTGAAATTTCAAAGAGAAAGAGCTCAACAAGAAAAAGAAAAACATGGCTCAACGTCCTGCTTCTTGTTTTACCAACCTCCACCGGTCAGGGTTTGCAGGTCATAGAAAGCCGTTGCCGCATCAATCTGGGCCGTTCTTAAAATCATCGCGCTTGAAATGTACTGCCGTTGCATTTCAAGGAAGGTTTGAACGGGAATGGCTCCCAGCCGGTATTGCCTTTCGGCCAGGTATGCCGCGGAACGCAGTCGGTCCAGGAAGGAGGAGGGTTCTTGGGATAAAAGAGCGGTGGCTTGCTTGTAAACCTCGAGCCGGGAATTTATGGCGCTTTGAATTGACCTCCAAGTAGAAGCAAGCAGGGAGATCGCCTGCTCTTTCCTTGCTTCAGAACTGATGATGTTTCCCCGGTTCTGGTTCCATAAAGGAAGGCCGCTTGTGAATATCACCCCAGGACCTATGTTGTTGTTAGTTCCCTTTTCCTGGATGAAATAGGGACCCAATCCGAAGTCCGGAATGTTTACAAATTTTGCTGCATCAATGGCTTTTCCCGCCTTTTCTATTTCCACGGCACGCATTCGGACGACATTGTTTTTTCGGCTGGCCGCCTCCAAAAGCATCTTGAGATTGGGCGGAGCAGGCCACTCTACCGGGGGAGTGATGTTGAGGGGCAGAGGATGATCCGGAGGGTATCCAAGGATGGCGTTAAGCTGGGAGATGACCGTTTTCTTGAGTTGTTCTTGTTCCCTATTCATCCTTTGAAAGTCAACAAGACTTCCCTGGATGATTCTCAGGTCGAGAAGGCCTTGAATGCCGATTTTGGGCCTTTTTTCCAAGAATTCTATGAGCTCTTTGCTCTGGTTGACCACTTCCTGTGTAGCCTTGACGTTGATTTCCGCAGCACCGAGCTGGTAAGCCAGGGAGGCCACCTGGGCTCTCAAGCTTAACTTGAATTGGTCCAACCAGAGTTTTGCCAGTTCTACATCTTTGTCTGAAATGGCTTTTAGAATATCCATTTTGCCGGGGAAGAAAAAAGGTTGAACGATTTCATATTCCTGGTAAAAGCCTGTAGCTCCCCCTCCGTTTTCCTGTCCCGGACTGCTGAACCAGGGTCCCGCATAACCTACGATTTCAGGGTAAGGAAGGATTTTGGCCTGTATGGATTGACCTTTAGCCGCTTCTATGGCCGCCTCATAGTAGAGGATTTCGGGATTCCTGTGGTAGGCTTCTTCAACCAAGCCCTGGATGGCCAGGGGAAAGCGGATATTTTCAGATTGGCCTCTCAAGAAAGCCAGGTTCAAAAAGAAGGAAAAGAAAAGAACAGCTTTCGAGCTAAAAAGCCATTTCAAGGAACTGATAAAGAGTTTTTTCATAACCATTTTCATAACGCCGTTTGGCTGGGATCTATCCCGGCAATATTTTGAAGTTCATAAAGGGAGCTGATCGCATCCATTTGAGCTCCCCGGGTTGCAAAAGTTACAGCCAAGTATTGTCTTTGAACGGCCAGAAATCGGTTAACATCGATTGCACCCAACCGGTACTGCCTTTCGGCCATGGCTGCAGCCTTGCTTAACTGCCCGAGAATGTTTTCTGTAGGAAGATCAAGAAGCTGTTCCCTGGCTTTTTCGTACACGGCAAACCTGGAGCCGAGCAAGCCATAGATTAACTGCACGGTGGCTTTGTAAAGGGAACGGCTTTGGTCGAGTTTTGCTTGGGCGCTGATGATGTTCCCCTTGTTTGTCGTCCAGGCAAAACCCGCTTGTCCCGGAACGTTTGAGCCGCTGAAAGGGATACCTACCGTAAAAGTCACCCCTCCGCCCTGATCGGTATTGATCCCCTTGTTGTATTCCCAGAAGGGCCCGACGGTAAAATCCGGGTAGGCGTTGAGCTTGGTTAACGCCAGTTCTTTTTCTGCCCGCCGGATTAACCGTTCGTTTATAAGAAGGGTGGGGTTGTGCTCCAGGGAAAACAGCTTCAACTCCTCGAAGTTGAGCTTGGGCAAAGGTTGGTCTGGGAGAATGTCCAAAGAGAGGGGATTGGAGGGGGAGAAGTTGAGAAAGGCATTCAGTTGGGATTTTAGAGAAACGAGATTTTGCTCCAGCTCCCTTTTGTTTTGGAGAAAACCGATTAACCCCCCTTCGAGGATTCTCATTTCGATAAGGGCTTGGATGCCGATCTTGGGTCTTCGGGATAAAAAGTCGATCAAGGCGGATATCCTTTCTATGATTTCTTGGGTTACCCTCAGGTTTTCCCCGGTAAGGCCGATGCTGTAGGCAAGGGAATAGATCTTGAAAGCCAAGAAAAGCTTGTATCGCTTGTAGATCAGTTCGGCTATCTCCCGGTCGAGGGCAGCGATTTCTTTTCGGGATTTAAGTTTGCCGGGAAAGGGAAGAGGTTGATAAAGTTGATAAAGTTGGTAGCCGTAAGGGGAGAATGCCGAGGGGGTGCTCGCAGATCCTCCACTGCTCCAGGGGCCGATGTAACCGATGAACTGGGGAAAAGGGAAAAGCCTGGCTTGGATCTGTTGGCCTTTAGCCGCTTCGATTTCCATGAAAAAGTAGCGGACGGAGGGGTCGGCGGACAAGCCCCGGTCGAGGAGGTTTTTTAACAACCCTTGCTTGTTTTGAGCACCCTCCATTCGATGCAAGCCCCATCCCAAGAACAACCAAAAGAAGAGCTGGAGAAATAGCCACCTTTTCATAGCCAAGGGGAAAACAACAATACTTTTTATTTCTTTTAGAAGAAAAACATGAACCGGCAACTTAAAGAAAGAAGAATAGTTAAGATGAAAAAAAATTCATTTTTCTTTTTTGCCTGTTCAAGAACATAGTAAAACTCATGAAAGTCGTATTCCTCCGTCATGGTGAAAGTATATGGAATAGAGAGAATCGGTTTACCGGGTGGACCGATGTAGACCTGTCCAGCCGCGGCATCGAAGAGGCTGAAAACGCGGCTAGGCTTCTCAAGGAAGAAGGTTTTGAATTTGACGTCGCTTTCTGTTCCGTGTTGAAGCGGGCGATCCGCACCTTGTGGATCGTTCTGGACAAGATGGATCGGATGTGGATTCCCGTTGAAAAAAGTTGGCGGCTTAATGAAAGGCATTACGGTGCCCTCCAGGGGTTGAATAAATCGGAAATGGCCAAAAAGTATGGAGAAGAACAGGTTCTTTTGTGGCGGAGAAGCTACGATATTGTTCCTCCAAGACTAGAGAACGATGATCCCAGGCATCCCCGGTTTGATCCTCGCTACCGGTCCTTGCCAGCCGACGAGCTTCCCGCAGCGGAAAGTTTGAAGGATACCCTTGAGAGGACCGTTCCATACTGGAAAGAAAGGATTTTCCCTGCGATCCTCTCAGGCCAAAAGGTGCTGGTATCCGCCCATGGGAACAGCATCCGGGCCCTTATCAAGTACATAGAGAACATGAGCGAAAAGGAGATCGTCGGGCTGAATATCCCTACCGGCTTCCCCCTGGTTTACGATTTGGATGAGCAGGGCAACAAGCTTGCTTGCTACTACCTTGGAGATTTGGAAGAGATAGAAAAAGCCCAGCACAGAGTGGCTGCCCAGGGCAAGGCCTCCAGTTGAATTCCGCTACGGCTTTTTTGGCCGAGGAGGGTTGGGGCTTAGGGGTAGCAGAAGGGTAATTTGGTTTAAGCCCCTTTCATCGACATCGTACCGGATTTCTCCTTTATGAGCGCTAACGATTTCCCTGCATAGGTTTAAGCCTAGTCCATGGCCGGCGATACCGTTGCCGATCGCGTTTTGTCCCCGGTAAAATCTTTCAAAAATATTCTTTCTTTCTTCTGCGGGGACAACAGGACCACTGTTGGATACTTGGATAAGGCAGTGGCCGGTAGGGGTGAGCCTTAATTTTACCTCTATGAACCCCTTGGAAGTGTTGTATTGGATGGCATTATCAAAAATGTTCCAGAGTAGCCTCCGGATAAGATCCTCGTCGGCGTAGAGGGAGCCGACATCGGCTAGGTCCTTTTCGATTGTAATTTCTTTTTCGGCGGCGAGAATGGCCGCGTCTTCAAGAATCTCGATTAGAACTTGACCGATGGACAGTTGTGTCGGTTTGAGTAAAGAACTATCCCGATCCAGGTTGGAAAGGAAAAGAAGGGTTTGGGTGAGCGAACTGAGCGTTTGAACCTGTTCGTAAAGGTTGAGGAATGTTTTTTCTGTTTGAAGGTCTACATCCGAGCGTTGAAGGGCGGATTCGAGTTCGTTTTTGAGAATGGTCAGCGGGGTTTTAAGCTCGTGGGATGCATCGGCCGTCAACCGGATTTCTCTTTGGAAAGCTTCTTCGAGCCTTGCGAGCATTTCATTGAGAATGTTCAGTAGCCTTTTGAGGTCTGGATCTTGAGTGGGTATCGAAATTCTCTGGTGTAAAGCGGAAGCCCTGAGCTGTTCGAGTATCGAAGCAAGATGGCGAATGGGCAGAAGGGCTTTTCTGGATATCCACCATCCTCCCAGGGTGGCAAGAAGGAGGGCGAAGGGGGCGGAAAGAAAGTAGGCATGGGAAGCTTCAAGGAGGATTTCGTAAAGGGAAGCCATGTTTTTCCCCAGGGCGAGCCGATACCCGTTTTTTTGGGTGTAAAAGATCCGGTAGAGGCTACGATTAAGCTTTTCGTAGAAGAAACTTTCAAGGGGATGGCCGACGAAAAGGTCTTTGTCTTTCAAAAGAAGAGATTTGTAAAGAGGGGCTTTCTCTGCCGGGGCAAACTCCAAGATCGAGCTTTCTTCGAAGTTTCCAAAGTTTTGTGAAAGGCCTTGTTGGGCTGTTAAAGAAAGGTTTTGGTTTTCCGCCAAGAGGTTGAAAAACTCAAGAGAGTCCGATTTAAGTTCCCGGTCCGTATTTTCAATAAGCTCCCTATAGAGCACGAGCCCTGTGACCAACCCGGAAGAGAGCAAGGCCAAGGCAACAAGAAAGGCCGTCCACAAGGCTATTCTCCAACGTAAAGGGAGGCTTTTCATTTAAAAAAGGCCGCCTAAAAAGACTTTGTTTCAAAGAGCTTCAATCTTGTATCCTACCCCTCTAACGGTTTGAATCAATTTTTGTTCTTCTCCTTCATCGATCTTTTTGCGTAGTTTTTGGATGTAGACGTCGACAAGGTTGGTCCCGGGGTCAAAATGGTAGTTCCAGACGCGTTCACATACTTGGGTTCGGGTAAAAACCCTTCCCGGCGTCCTCATGAGCAACTCGAGGATGGAAAATTCTTTGGCCGTCAGTTCTATTTTCTTTTGGCCACGAAAAACCTCCCGGGTGAGCAGATTGAGGGTTAAATTGCCTACCTTGTAAACCGAAAGTCCTATCCCTGCCGTTCTCCGGATGAGCGCCCTAAGCCTGGCTACCAGTTCATCCATAGAAAAGGGCTTGGGAAGGTAGTCATCCGCCCCGCTATTCAACCCCTCGATTTTATCGCGGGTTTCGCTCCTTGCACTCAATAGGAGGATGGGAAGAGAGATCCCACGCTCCCTCAAGGACCGGAGAACGCTTATGCCGTCGGGACCGGGAAGCATGATATCCAGGACCGCTGCATCATAGGGAGTAGCAAGCATCATGAGCAAGGCTTCGTCTCCACGACTGCAACAATCGACCGTAAACCCCTCTTCTTCCAGGGCCCTTGAAATGAACCGAGCGATCTTTAATTCGTCTTCAACAACTAAAACCCGCATGCCTAAGGCTTTTCCAAAGATAAAATGAAAAGGCCTTCTTGGAAAGTCCCCAACGTACTCACAAGTGCAATACCGGCTCGAGGTATCGCTGGCTAAGGATGTTCCCCCTTGGAAGTGATCCTTCCCCGGTCTCAAGCTAGGATTTCTGGATTTCTTCTAAGCATTCATCGATATTCTCCAATAACCTGCCGATCGTTTCAGGGGTTTCATCCCCCATGTGAGAAATCCTGAAAGTTTTCCCCTTGATGCTTCCATATCCTCCATCAATCGTCACCGAAAAGCGGTTTTTAAGGAGCTGGATCAAGCGGGGTATATCGATCTGAAGGTTGTTTTTCACGCAGCTTAGGGAAATCGATTCAAATCCCTTTTTGGGAAAGAGCTCAAAGCCTCTTTTCTGTGCCCACTCCCGGGTCATCTGGGCCATGGTGAGATGCCTCTGGTAGCGGTTTTCCACCCCCTCGTTCAATATTTCAGCAAGCTTGCTTTTGAGGGCATAGAAAAGACTGATGGAAGGGGTGCTGGGAGTCATCGCCTTTTCATGATTTTTTTGAAATTCAAGAAAATCGAAGTAATAGCCTCTAGCCGGGGTTTTTTCGGCCTTGGCCATCGCCCTCTGGGAGACGGCAAAGAGAGCTCCTCCAGGGGGTAAAGCCAGGGCTTTTTGAGTTCCGGTAAGCATCACGTCGATCCCGAGTTCATCAAAGGGTATTTTGAGAACGCTGAACGAAGAGACGCAATCAACGATAAAGGAGACTTCCGGGAACTCTCTCATGACTTCGGCAATTTCAAATATCGGGTTCATCATCCCCGTGGAGGTCTCGTTGTGAATGACGGTCAGGGCGTCAAAATCCCCGCTTTTGAGTCGATTTTTCAACTCCGTCGGATCAACGGGTGTTCCCCATGGATACTGGAGCTTTTCGGCTTCTTTCCCGGAGCGCACGGCAACATCAAACCATTTGTCGGAAAAAGCGCCGTTCATGCAACAAAGCACCTTTTTCTGAGCAAGGTTTCTTAGAGCCCCTTCCATGACTCCCCAAGCCGAGCTGGTACTAAAAAACACCGGTCTTTGGGTGTAAAAAAGCTGTTGGAGAGCGGGCTGGACTTCAAGGTAAAGAGCTTGGAACTCTTTGCTTCTGTGCCCGATCATTGGACTTGCAAAAGCTTCTAAAGTTTTTTTAGATACTTCTGTAGGACCTGGAATAAAAAGTTTTATGTGCTTCGACATTTCCCCAGCATATCTGAGTTGCAAAAAAAAGCAACTCTTCGTTTCCCTTGGCTTGCTGTTGCTTCTTTTTGTTTTTTTCAGCCCGCCTTCGGCCTATTCCTCCTCTTCCTCCATGGAATTGGGGGAGAACAACTCCCCTCGATTTTTATCCGAAATCCTGAAGCGAGCCGTCTATCAAAACGAACTGATGACCAAGGCGATGCTGGGAATGCAGTACCAAGAGAAGATAGAGGTCCAGAAACTGGATTATTCGGGCAATCCCTTGAAGACCGACAGGCTGGAGTTTCTCGTGAGACCTGGGGAGGGTTTTCTTTTGTCGGCCGATCCTCGGAGCGGGACCTTGGCCATGCGTAAGCTCAGTACCCAGGAAATTCAAAAAGCACAAGCGGCCAACATGGTTTCCGACTATCTTTCGCTCAAGAACCTTCTTCCCCGGTTTGCCTTGAGTTACGAGGGAATGGGTAACTGGCATGGTCTTTCTTCCTACGTTATTCGCTTCGAGCCCAAGCCTAACCAACCTTATCAATCGAAGATAGAAAAATTAATCAATTCTATCCAGGGCAAATTGTGGATCAGCAACGAGGATTATTCTGTGCTCTACGTGGAAGGCCGCTTGCCCAAGCCCGTGGACATGGCTTGGTTCATCGCCGTCGTGGATAAGCTCGATGTCCATTATCATGCCAGGAAGGAAAAGGGCATTTGCGGACACCTGCCTTCTTTTTTCGATCTTGAATACCGGCTAAAGTATCTCCTTGGACAAACCCATGTCCGCCAAGTCATTTCGATGAAGGATTTTCAGCTCCCCCTGCCTATTGGAGGAGACTAAGGGGGGGTTAACTTGGATAATCATAAAAAGAAAGGCCCAATGATGAGCAAACTTTTTGAACCTTTTACCCTCCGCTCCGTGCGATTTAAACACCGGATTTTCCTCTCCCCGATGTGCATGTATTCAGCAGAGAATGGTTTTGTCAACGATTGGCACCTAGTCCACCTGGGAGCCCGTGCCGTCGGGGGAGTAGCCTTGGTTATGGTTGAAGCTACCGCCGTGAGTCCCGAGGGGAGAATTACCCCCTATGACTCGGGCATATGGTCGGATGAACATATCGCAGCCTTTGAGCCGATCGTCCGTTTTGTAACAAGCTGGGGTGCTGTGGCGGGTATTCAACTGGCGCATGCGGGAAGGAAAGCTTCCACAGACAAGCCGTGGCTAGGTGGAGCTCCCTTGGCTCCCGGAAAAAAAGGGTGGATTCCCCTGGCTCCAAGTCCTATTCCTTTTGACGGTCTTTCCCCTGAACCCGTGGAGATGAGTCGTAAAGAGCTCCATAAAGTAGAAGAAGATTTTGTTCGGGCAGCCCATAGAGCCTTAAAAGCGGGTTTCCAGGTTTTAGAAATCCACATGGCTCACGGCTACCTGCTCCATGAGTTCCTTTCTCCTTTGTCGAATAAGCGCAGCGATGAATTCGGGGGTAGCCTGGAAAATAGGATGAGATTTCCCCTGATTATAGCCAAAGCCCTACGATCCCAATGGCCGGAAGAACTTCCCTTGTTAGTCCGCATTTCGGCAACGGACTGGGTCAAGGGAGGATGGGACCTGGAACAGTCGATCGTTTTTTGTCGCCGCCTTAAAGAAATCGGGGTGGATCTCATCGATTGTTCAAGCGGAGGATTGGTTGCTGCCCCGATAGCCGCTATCCCCGGCTATCAAGTTCCCTTTGCCGAAGCCATTCGAAAGCAGGCGGCTATAAAGACAGCCGCTGTAGGAATGATTACCGATCCATGGCAGGCCGAAGCGATCGTTTCCCAAGAGAAAGCGGATTGTGTTTTTTTAGCCCGCGAGCTTCTTCGGGAGCCCTACTGGGTGTTGAAAGCGGCAAGGGTTCTCGGGGTGAAGACTCCATGCCCATCCCCGTATTTGAGGGCATGGACTTCATAAACGAGACAAAAGAATAAATTTTGGTTGGTAGATCAACCAGAGAACAAAGATAATAGGAAGAGATGAAAAGTATGCGAAAAGAAATTAAAATTGCCCCTTCGATTTTATCTGCTGATTTTGCCAGGCTCGAAGCTCATGCCAAGGAGGCATTGGAGGCGGGAGCGGATTGGTTGCATATCGATGTTATGGATGGCCATTTTGTCCCTAACATCACGATAGGACCCCTGATCGTTGAAGCCTTGAATCCCTTGAAGAGAGTTACCGGGACAACCCTAGATGTGCATTTAATGATTGAAAATCCCGATCGTTATATCCCCGATTTTGCAAGGGCCGGGGCAGATATTATCACGGTTCATGTCGAAACCTGCCCTCATCTGCACCGAACGGTCCAGCTGATCCATGATTTGGGGGTTAAAGCAGGGGTCACGTTGAACCCGGCAACGCCCCTGGTGACCCTTGAGGAAATACTCCCCTATGCCGATCTTTTCTTGGTCATGTCCGTTAATCCCGGCTTTGGAGGACAAGAGTATATTCCCACAAGCACAAACAAGGTGGCCAGGCTCAGGGAGATGCTCGACCGGGTAGATTCCCGGGCATGGCTTGAAATCGACGGGGGTGTAAAACCCTCTAATGCCGCCGAGATTGTGCTGGCCGGAGCGGATGTGCTGGTGGCGGGTTCAGCCGTCTTTAAAGGACAAGTCAAGGAAAATATTCTCAAGCTTAGGGAAAGCATCGAAGTAGCATTCCACGAGGATAAAGGGCGAGATTAAAAAAAAATAGTTTTCAACAACAAGTTTAAAGATAGGCTATAAATAAGTATGGAGAGGGAAGGGGAAGAGGTTCTCAGTGAAATATGCAGCTATGTACTCCGCAACAGGGAATTTAGCCTCAATGCCATTGATAATGCTTATCTTTGCTTTTGGGATTCTCTAGCCTGCCTTTTTCTTGGAGTGAAATCCGCAGAGTGCCGGCTTCGCATGGAACCTTTATTCGATGAGCCTTCGGACAGTTTTAGCTGTCTTATCCCTGGCAGCACTTTGCGGGCTAATCCGCTGGATGCCGCTTTTGCGATAAGTTGCGGACTGCGCTGGCTCGATTACAATGATGCTTGGCTTGCCCAGGAATGGGGGCATCCCTCCGATAACCTGGGCGCTATTCTTGCCTGTGCCCAGTATAGGGAAAAGAAGGAAGGGGAGAAGGTAAGCGGGCTCAACATTCTTCAGTGGATGGTTAAAGCCCACGAGATCCAGGGGGTGCTTTCTTTAAAGAACTCCCTCAATCGGTTTGGACTCGATCACGTTGTTTTTGTACGGGTGGCGTCGGCAGCCGTAGCCTCGGCGATTCTTGGAGGAGGAGAAAAAGAGGTGATGAGCGCCCTGACGAACAGTTTTGTCGATGGCGCTCCATTAAGGATATACCGGCATGCCCCGGTGACGGGTTGGAGGAAGTCTTGGGCAGCGGCCGACGCCGTGCGCAGAGCGGTATGGCTTGCTTTTATCGCCAAAAGGGGGGAAATGGCTTATCCCAACGTGCTGTCGCAGCCCCAATGGGGTTTCCCCGATGCCTTTTTGAGAGGGACCCAAGTTGTTCTCGACAGGCCCCTTTCTGATTATGTCATGGAAAATGTGCTCTTTAAAGCTTATCCGGCGGAGTATCATGCTCAAAGCGCCATAGAGGCTGCTTTAGCGCTTCGAGAGGAAGTGCTCCCCAAGCTTGAAAAGATACAGCGCATAGAAATTCATACCCAGTTGCCGGCTATCCGGATTATTCATAAGCAGGGTCCTTTGCATAATCCCGCTGATCGGGATCATTGCCTTGAATATATCGTTGCCCTAGCCCTTCTGTTTGGAAAAGTTACCCAAGAACTTTACGAAAACGATGTAGCCGCCGATCCCCGTGTTGATTACCTGAGGAAAAAAATGGTTACGGTGGAGGATAAGACTTACACTGCGGCTTATTATGACCCGGAAAAGATGGCCGTCGCCAATGCCGTACAGGTCTTTTTCGATGACGGTTCTTCAACCGATAAAAAAGAGGTCCTTTTTCCCTTGGGACATCCTCGAAGAAGGGCGGAATTTCAAAAGGTTTTACCCCTGAAGATCGAACATGCCTTAAACGGGCTTTTTTCCGAAGAAAGGAAAAAAGAGCTCCTTGATCTTTATTCAAAAAAGGAGAAGTTTTTTACCCAAAGTTCCTTGGAGCTGTGTTCTCTTTTTGTACCCGACCTCCTGTAGTTTCAAAAGCGGGGTGGTTGGCGGCCCCCCCTGGCTAAAGATTTTCCGTGGGCATATTAAAAGCTGGTCCGTGCTCTCTTTACGGACGGACATGCCTAATCAACAAAAAGAAAAGAGAGTGGATCCCCGTTTTAAAAGGGGAGTGCAAGAAGCTGATTGATCGATTCATCGGTGGATGATCGTCACCTAGGGATAGGGACTATCCGAGGATCTCGAAAATCCCACCTGAAGGGCAAGAATAAAACTTTCTTCTCACCTAAAAAAAAGCTTCTCCATTCCTACCTTCAAGTTTTTTTTCGTTTCAAAACTCCTTCATCCAGGCTAAAGGTCTTGTCGATTCCTTCAACCTTTTAAGCCACCTTCAGTTTGTCCATAAACTTGAGCAAGCTCATATAAAAAGGAGAAAAGAGAATAACTTGTTCTGTTTTTATTTATCGGGGAATATATTTAGCTATAATTGCTCATATAAAGTTAAATAAAAAAGAAAATATCCTATGAAATGGACTATTGATCCTACTTTTTATCCCTCGGCACGGATTGCCATGGAATCTCCCCCCGAAAAGCTTGCTTATGTCGTGGCCTTGAATCCTTTAGCCCTATCTGGACAAGAAAATGGTCGAGCTCGAGGAGATGTTCTTGCGGTAATCGATCTTGATCCCGAATCAAAAACTTATGGCCAGGTTGTCAACCGGCTGGAAATGCCTCATCCGGGAGATGAACTGCATCATTTTGGATGGAATGCTTGCAGTAGTTCCCTTTGTCCCCAATCACCCCATCCCCACCTGGAAAGGAGATACCTTGTCGTTCCCGGATTGAGATCTTCCCGGATCTACATCATCGACACCAAGCCCGATCCCTTCTCCCCGAAGATTGTAAAAATTATTGAACCGGAGGTGTTGAAAAAACGCACCGGCTATTCCCGGCCTCATACCGTTCACTGCGGCCCCGAGGGGATCTATGTGAGTGCTTTGGGCAGCGATCAAGGTGAAGGTCCGGGAGGAATATTCCTTTTGGATCATTTTTCTTTTGATCCCTTGGGTATGTGGGAAATAGATCGAGGTTCGCAGTACTATGCTTATGACTTCTGGTGGCACATCAACCAAGATATACTCCTTAGCAGTGAATGGGGAACGCCTCCCATGGTGGAAAACGGAGTCGTCGGTTCGCTTTTGATGGAGGGCAAGTATGGACACAGGCTCCATTTATGGGATCTGAAAAAACGCCGACACTTGCAGGAGCTTGACCTGGGTGAGGATTACCAAATGGCTCTCGAGGTCAGACCTGCGCATGACCCCAGGAAATCTTATGGATTTTTAGGAGTCGTCGTATCCCGCAAAGACCTTTCTTCCTCCGTCTGGTTGTGGTTCAAGGATAAGCAAGGTTGGCAAATCAAAAAAGTCATAGAAATTCCCGCCTTGGATGCAAGCAAGGAACTGCTCCCTCCACTCTTGCAACCATTCGGCAAGGTGCCTCCCTTGGTCACCGACATCGACCTTTCGTTGGACGATCGCTACCTTTATGTGTCTTGTTGGGGAACGGGAGAACTACGAAAATACCTGGTAGACGATCCTGGGAATCCCAAGCTTGTGGGTTGCCTTAAGATCGGAGGCATTGTCTCTGGGTTCCCTCATCCCAAAAACCCGCGGAAAGCCTTAAGCGGAGGCCCTCAAATGGTGGAAGTCAGCCGCGATGGCAAGAGAATTTATCTGACCAATTCCCTCTACTGGGCATGGGATGAACAATTTTATCCCGGCGGCATCGAGGGCTGGATGGTGAAAATCCATTCGACTCCAACAAGTTTTGAATTTGAAAAGGATTTCTTTGTCGAGTTTCCCGGACTCAGGGCCCATCAAGTCCGCCTCCAAGGAGGAGATTCCTCCACCGATTCTTTCTGTTTCCCATGAGTATCGAAGCTTTGAGTTATTACTTGGGATTAGGTTTTTTTCACGGGCTGAACCCTGCCATGGGTTGGCTTTTTGCGGTTGCCTTGGCTTTGCAACACAATAGCCTGCGTTGGATCGGCAGGGCGGTGATCGCCCTGGGTGTAGGCCATTTTTTGTCCGTCTTTTGTCTTTGCGCCGTCTTCATCCTGTTGGGAAGGACACTACCCCAGCTTTGGGTCAAAGGACTCTGTGTATCCGCCCTTTTTGGCTTTGGCGGTTATTGGCTTTTTCGGGCAAGGCATCCCCGTTGGGTAGGGATGAACGTCGGCCTAGCTGAGCTGGTTGGCTGGTCTTTCCTTATGGCTTCCGCTCATGGAGCAGGGCTGATGCTGGTGGCAGGATCGTCTCTCTGCGGAAAATCTTTTCTTCCCCTGCCTGTGCAATGGGATTCGTTAAAGCTGTTTTTCTATCCCTCGGTGATCCATTCAATAGGGTATTTTTTTACGGTATCCATCCTTGCCACCCTGGTCTTTCGGGCCGATCTTTTAGGCCTATTGTATAGAAAATGGATCAATTTTGATATCCTCTGGGCCATTTCTCTTTTTTTAGCGGGAATAGGGACGATTTTAGCTTAATGATCGGACCGATCCAGGATTTTAAAAACCCAAGCGGCGATGGCCCCACCAAGGAAGTCGGCTACTAAATATAATCCGATGTTTTTAAAAGCGCTGATACCCAAAAGAGAAATCCCCAGGGCGACGGCGGGGTTAAATACGGCCCCGGAAATATCTCCCACGGCGAAAGCTCCCACCATTACGGTCATACCGATCGCAAGCCCGTAGAAGGAATTCCCTGCCGTCCCCTTGGCCGTGGCCACGTTGAGGACTACAAACACCAGGGCAAAGCTAAAAAGAAGCTCGGCCATGAATGCCGGCAGGTAATCTATTGAGAGGGGAGAGAGCGGTGGTTTCCTGAAAAGCTTGACAAGCTCTGCCCCGCAAAGAGCCCCGGTAGATTGAGAAATGAAGTAAGGTAAAACATCTTGGGTTGGACAACGGCCACGGATCCAGACCCCCAGTGTAACGGCCGGATTGAAATGACCTCCCGATATGTGTCCCCCGGCAAAGATCATCACCATGAGGACTGAACCGATGGCTAATGGAGGTAGACCCCCGTTGCCCAGCACCGTGCAGCCGATGGTTAAAACGAGAAACAAAGTCCCGATGAATTCCGTAAGATATTTATTCATAGGAATGAGCAAAATAAAAAAGGACCAAGATTTTTACAAACAAAAGCTTATCATAACCTCTTTTTTTTTATCCCATCGAAACATTCTTGGGTCCTTACAGGGAACGAGGGATATGAATCTTCTTGAGAAGGACCCTTTGGGCTTCTCTGCTTAAGACGGTAGTCATTCCATAAAAGAAAATATCCATGCCTTCTGGACCGATATCCAGTAAGACATAGCCGCGGTGATCGGTATCGGTGAAAAGGACATGGGGATTTTGCTTGAGCAGTTCCTCTTTGCCTTCGATCTTTCCTGCAGGAGAAGAAATACCGGCGGTGCCGATTTCTAGAGCGAGCGGTTCTCCTTCGAGCAGAACCTTCCCAAAGCTGAAAATGTGGCTGTCACCACTCAAAACGATAACGTTTTTAACTTTGTTTTCCCGGATGGACCTAAGAATTTCCTTTCTTTCCCAGTCAAATCCATCCCATTGATCCAAGTTCAAGGGTTTGCCCTCCCGTTTAATTTCCATCATCATATCCCCACTGGCGATAAATTTCCAAGGGGCGTTGCTTGATTTCAATGAATCGATCAGCCATTTCCTTTGCTCGGTGCCGAGCATGGATCGGCCCAAGGCCGTTGCTTGGAGAAGGGCTTCTAAAGAAGGATGGATAGCAGGATGCCAAATGTCTTCATCCCTGTATTGCCTTCCGTCGGTCAGGAAGAGTTCGAAAAGATTGCCCACTTTTAAAGAACGGTAAAGCTTCCATTCTTTTTGTTCTCTAACGGGCAGGTATTCAAAATAGGCGGTGTAGGCTGCTTTCATCCGATCAGGATTGTAGAAGGATAGGGCCTTGCCCGCATAATCGTTTTGTACCTCGTGATCGTCCCATAGGGCAACAAGGGGAATGTTTTTGAGGGCTTCCTGGAGATCGGGATCTGTCCGGTAAAGCCTGTGTTTTGCCCGGTAAGAGTCCAGGTCAACGGCCGTTCCCACGGGGTCGGGTCTTGCACAGAAAGTGCCGTAGACGGGAAATTCATAAATCCAGTCGCCAACGTGGAGGATGCAGTCGGGATTATCTTGCGCTATAAATCGGTAAGCATTATAGAATCCAGCCCCATAGTGTTGACAACTGGCCAGGGCAATTCGAAAATTTTTAGCCTGCAGGGGTAAAGTTCTCGTTCTGCCCGTGGGACTGGCATGCCCATTCCATGACCAACGGTAATAATAGGTGGTGGCGGGTTCAAGGCCTTGAACATCCGTTTTTAAAGTGTAGTCAGTTGCCGGGGAGGTTTTAAGGCTGCCCTTTTTGACTATTTTTTTGAATTCCGGATCAAGGGCGACTTCGTAATCGACTTCCACAGAAGGAAGGGAACTTTCTATTCGGCTCCAAATAATAACGCTACCGGCCGTAGGATCTCCGCTCGATAACCCATAAGGGAAATAGTTGCCTTCGGTCTTTTCTCCAAGGAGGGAGAAAGAAAGAGTAAAAATAAAAAAAACGAAAGATCCCAGTCTTATAAAAGAGTTCATCTCTTGGAAAAACTTAAAAAAAGGGCGGGGATGGAAACGATTTTATTTGGATTATAGAGCAAATAAAGGGTTATTTGATCGTTCTTTTGCCCGTCAATCCCTTTTCCATTTCTCCTCCAACGTCTTTAAAAGACTTTTCTACTTCACGGCCGAACTTTTTTTTCTCCTTTTTTGCGGTTTTCTTTGTTTTTTTTGTTTCTCGTGCGGCGGTTGCTTTTGACCTATTTATCTTCGTTTTGGCTGTTTTTGTCGTGTCTTTTTTAGTTTGCTCGGTGCTAGAGATAGCCCCTTGAGTCTGATTTTGAGGGGATTGGGTTTGAGTAGAGGGTTGTGCTGTTTGGGCTTTTGCAGCCGTGCAAAAAGCGCAAACCCAAGCACCGGTGGCTATGAGAAGGGCTTTTTTCCATTTTTTCATAATGACCTCGAGGTTAGATTGTTGTGTAAAAATACCATAGAAGTTAACGAAGGTAAATAAGCCGTTGGAATGGGACTTTTCTTTCCCTTGGAGTTTTTAACCTGGTGGAAAGACCGGATAAAAGGTTCCTTTGATCAAATGCATTGCAAAAAAAGGCTAGGAAGCCCTTGAGGATGAAGCATGGTCTTGGGCTATACGGGGCTTAAAATTGCAAAAATTTTGTAAGCGGCAACCTTGAACGGGGACTAGGGGCTTATCGCCTTTATTTTAGGATTTGACAAACCGCTTAAAGAAGAGGATACGTTCAAGGGCTTTAACCTGTCTTGGCTGTGAGGTTGCGGAGCCCCAAGCCGATGAGCCTCAAAGCTTTTTCTTTTTTTATGTTTCTTTTGAGCAAGAGAAGCCCACAGGTGGCGATCTCTGTCGGATCATCCGTAGGGGAGGACAATGAAAATTGCCTTAAATTCGTAGAAAAATCCGAGTATCTTAGTTTTAAAAACACCGTTTTTGCAACAAGCTTTTCTTTCCTGAGGGAATCGGCAAGATCCCGGCTCAAGCTGACCAGCACTCTTTGAAGGATGGAGAAGTTTTTTATGTCCCTATCGAAAGTGATTTCTCGGCTCAGAGAACGCGGTGTTCTTTCCAACTGTAAAGGACTTTTGTCTATGCCCTGCGCGGCGTTGTAAAAGTAAGCGCCCCGTTTGCCGAATTTTTCTCTCAGGGTTTGTTCGTCGACCTTGGATAGATCGTCTATGGTAACTATGCCCATGGCATGGAATATCTTGAGTGTAGCGGGACCAACGCCGGGGATTTTTTCTACAGGCAGAGGGGCTAGGAAAGCCTTTTCATAACCAGGGGGAATAACCCGGATGCCTTGGGGTTTAGCCAGGTCACAGGCCATTTTGGCAATCAGTTTATTGCTGCCTACCCCGATGGAACTGGGTAGGCCGATCTTTGCCCCGATGGCCGCTTGGATGGCTGTGGCCGTTGTCTCCGGATCGATCGATGAGGGCACCACCAGGCAGTTTTCATCGATGGAGACTCTTTCTATCCTTTCTGAAAACCTTTTTAAAAGAGAGTACACGCTATTGGAGTACTCTTCGTAGAGGGAGGGATGGGCGGCAACGAGCATGATTCCAGGACAATGGTAAAGCGCTTGCCTTATGGGCATCCCGCTCTTCACTCCGTATTTCCTTGCCTCGTAAGAGGCGGTCATGATGACCCCTCTGCCATTTAGGCTTCCGGTGTAAACTGCCATGGGCATTTCCCTGTATTCGGGATGCCTGAGCCGTTCTACGGATACATAAAAGGCATCGAGATCCACGAAAAAAAACAAGCCATTTTTATCCCGGATTTCCGCTTGGGGAAGATCGATCCGATCGTTGATAACAACCACAATTGAAGATAGCACAAAAAGGGGCTTTCTTCCCCCCCCTGTTTTTTCCCCTTTAGCGGAGAGATCTTATGAAGAGCACCGAACCGATGAAAATGAGCCAGAAGAGAAGAAAAATACGGGCGGGTTTCTTTGGAAACACCATGCAGGCATAAGCCCCGCTTACCGCCCCAAACACTCCCCCGGCAACCATTTTGAAAATAATATTGGTATCGCTTAACCCTTGGAAAAGATGAATGCCTCCACCGATAATCGACAAAATGAGTCCAAAGGCGATATCCGTTCCCACCACGTCACTTGGACTTAGGGTCGTTAAGCTCAAGAGGAGCAGGGTGCCCAGGGCGCCTGCTCCGGAAGAAAAAGTCCCGACTTCAAAGCCGATTAAAAAAGCAAATAGGGGTAATAAAAGGGCGTACTTATTGGTTGTGGGTCGATAATCCTTTAGAGTGTACCAGAGATTGATCAAGGAGGAGACGACTATGGTCAGGCCAATCATTAGAAGGATGACAGAACGAAGATGATTGTGGCGATAGATGTTACCGAGAAGCAGGGAGCCTAAAACAACTCCTGGAATTCCTCCAATAGAAAGGTAGAATAAGGTTTTTTTTTCGATGTGCCCTTTAAAAAAATAGACTATGGAGCTGGGGATCTTGATCAGGGCCGAAAATCCTAGGGAAATCCCTACCGCTATTGACGGTTCAATACCCAGGATGATGAGCAGGGGAACGGTTATAGTCCCCCCTCCCACTCCCGTCAGTCCAATCAAAAAAGCTATAACAAAACCGATGAGGTAAAATTTCATTAATTCTCTACTATATCTATAGCGTATATTGATTATTAATTTTCCCCTGCATAGCAATTCTTTTCGGCGGGTCTAGTGATTAAGCTACTCGCTTACAGCGGTTTTTAAGTTAGATGGGTAAGAAAAGGTTCTGTTCAAAATGGCTGAAAGAAAATGAGAGATTTTAATCCACCTCTTTGGGCCATCACCGGATGGGTGAAACAAAGTTGGGCTTGGGAATTTAGACATGGTCTTCTGTAATGGGATCATTTCGTTTTTTTTTTAGGTTCTAAAAATATATCGAAAAAAAAGAAAGCTTCCTAGATCTGATATGGTAAAGCTCTTATATTTTGAAGGGTGCCGATGAGGATTATTCTGGTGGGGGATGTAATGCTGGGAAGAAAAGTTGATGAATGGTTAGAAAAGGCGGACTTTTCTTATCCATGGGGTGATCTTCTGCCTCTTTTTCGATGTGCGGATTGGAAAGGGTGTAATTTGGAGTGTGTCATGACGGATCTTGACCAACCCGAAGATCTTCCTCCCAAGATTTTTCGTTTCAGCTCAAAGCTGAAAAATATTGAAGTGCTTAAAGAGGCGGGCATAAGGGCGGTTTCGCTTGCCAACAATCATGTCCTTGACTGGGGAACAGAGGCTTTAGCGGAGATGCTGGATGGTCTTGATGCTCTAGGGATCCTGCACAGCGGGGCGGGAATGAATCGAGAGGAATGTAGGCGGCCTGCCGTTGATCATATCCATGGTTTTAAGATCGGTTTTCTTGCTTTTAGCGATAATGAACCTTCCTGGGAAGCTTCGGAAAGCAAGCCGGGTATCCACTACGTTCCCATAGAACCGAATGATCCGAGGGCAAAGTTTCTTTTTAAACTAGTCCAAAAGACGAAATCCCAGGTGGATTTCCTCATCGTTTCCGCTCATTGGGGCCCCAATTGGGGTTTTGAAGTGCCCTCCGAACACCTGGATTTCGCCCACAGGTTGATTGAAAACGGCGCGGATCTAGTCTATGGGCATTCCCCCCATGTTTTTCGGGCTGTAGAAGTTTTCCATGGGAAGGTAGTTCTCTATTCCTGTGGCGATTTCATCGATGATTACAGTGTTGATCCTTATTTTCGAAACGATTGGAGTTTTGTTTTCCTGCTGGGAATAGAGAAAGCAAAGATCGTATCTGTTCGGCTTTTCCCCGTTGTGATCAGCAATTTTCGGGCGCAAAAGGCCAAGGGCAGGGAAGCCCGGGAAATCCTAGAGAAAATGGTTTCTTTGTGTCGAGCCTTGGGGACGACGGTTCACTGGGAAAAAGAAAAGGCCTATGGCTTGATCAAGGTATAGGGCTTGGTTCAGCCGATTCTTTTCCACCCCGAGTCCATTTTTAAAGGCGTTTATCCAGGGAGGAAGGTCCTGATTTTTTAGATAAATAGCGGTTGAAAAAACTATCTACCCCTT